>NZ_JBWKSC010000014.1:0-267410 GCF_059419585.1 Ensifer sp. GW821-FHT05G01
CGGCTCTTGTGGCCATGCTCTCTCAAATCCAGCTCACCTCTTCCATGCGCCTCAGGAAAACCCAGGCGCTCCCATTATACCCGCAATCCCCATGCGGGCCTGACAAAACAATCGGCCGGATCGGATGTTCCGGCCGATTGCATCATTGCTTCAACAGGGTCGATTATTGGCCCGGCTTGTAGATCTGGTCGAACACGCCACCGTCGCCGAAGTACTTCGGTTGCGCTTCCTTCCAGCCACCAAAGTCCTCGATCGTCACGAGCTTGAGATCACCGAACCGCGCGACGTCCTTGGGGTCGGCAGCAGCCGGCTTGAACGGACGGTAGTAGTGCTTGGCTGCGATCTTCTGGCCGGCATCGCTGTAGAGGTAACCGAGATAGGCCTCGGCGACCTTGCGCGTGCCCTTGGCATCGACGTTACCGTCGACAAGTGCCACCGGCGGCTCGGCCTTGATCGAGATCGACGGCGTGACGATATCGAAATTATCGGGGCCCAGCTCCTCCAGCGAAAGATAGGCTTCGTTTTCCCAGGCGAGCAGAACGTCGCCAAGGCCACGCTGCACGAATGTCGTGGTCGAGCCACGCGCACCGGTGTCGAGCACCGGCACATGCTTGAACAGCTCGGTGACGAATTCCTGTGCCTTGCCATCGTCGCCGCCATTTGCAGCGCGGGCATAGGCCCAGGCCGCCAGGAAGTTCCAGCGGGCGCCGCCCGAGGTCTTCGGGTTCGGCGTGATCACCTGGATGTCAGGCTTGACCAGATCGCCCCAGTCCTTGATGCCTTTCGGGTTGCCCTTGCGCACTAGGAAGACGATTGTCGACGTATAGGGTGCGCTGTTGTTTTCGAACTTGGTCTTCCAGTCCGCCGGGATCTTTCCGGTTTCCTTGGCGATCGCGTCGATATCGGCCTCAAGTGCGAGGGTCACGACATCGGCCTGCAGACCGTCGATCACGGAGCGAGCCTGTTTGCCCGAACCGCCATGTGACGTCTGGATCGTCACCGTTTCACCGGTGTCCGCCTTCCACTTTTCAGCGAAAGCGACGTTGAAGTCCTTATAAAGTTCACGTGTCGGGTCATAGGACACGTTCAGGATCGTCGTGTCGGCAAAAGCCACACTTGCAGCACCAAGCTGCAGGCCTCCGACTACAATTGCCAGTCCCACAATTCCGGTAATTCGTCCAAAGCCCATCTCGACCTCCATCGGTTACCAGATAAAACTATCAATTTAATCGACTGCAACAACGCAAACTGATGATGCTGGAAGTGGCTATGGGGAAATGTCCTATCGTTATTTAGCATTTTTTAGGAACAGTTTGCCCGGCGCCCATCCGACCCGCCAATCTTCCCTGTTTGGAGAGCCGGCGGGAGGATAGCATGGCGTTTTCTCAGGCGTGCATCAAAATTGCGGCTTCGAAGACGCGACTGGCTCGAACATGGTCCGGAAGTCGCGACTTGAGCGTTGCCGATGTCATTCGGGCGGTGTTTGCGCGCCGGTTGATGCGAGGCGGTTAGAGTACGTGGCCGCGTGCGACGATCGGCCAGACGGCCTTGGGCTCGTCGCCTTCGACAATATGCACGGCGTCGACCATGTTGGTGACGACGCATGCATGGTTCGGGACGATCCGCAACTGCTCTCCGACCGCGAGCCGGATCGGCCCGTCGCTTACCAGCCGGCCGTGTTCTTCAGAAAGCTGGTCGATACGGATGTCGTCGCGGCCAAGCACATGGCCATAGCCCGTCAGGCCCAGGAGGTCGGCGGTGAGCACCTTGCTGCCGGCATCGATGATCGCGCGGTGTTCCGAGGGCACCGAGACGACGGTGGCGAGCACGGTGAGGGCACAGTCGTCCCAGGTGGCGACCCCGCGCGAAACGAGGGAGCGGTCGTTGTAGATGTAGGTGCCGGGACGGTATTCGGTCGCGACCGGCGCGCCGGCAGCATGCATCATGCTGGGCGTGCCGCCTGATGTGATTGAGGGCACAGCGATGCCGTCGGCCTCGATCAGGCGCTTGGCCTCGCTCATGAAGGCCTGGACTTTCGCTTCGCCCGCAATCGGCGGATAGGTCATCAATCCGGCGAAGTCTACGCCCTCGGCATCGTTGATCCGCTTTGCCAGACGGGCGGCCTCGGCCGGTGATGGCACCCCGCACCGGTCAGCGCCGGTGTTACATTCGACAAACACCCGGAGCGGCTTGTCCTTGGCCGAGAAATGCGAGGACAGACCATCGATGACGGTTTCGTTGTCGGCGACGACGGCAAGTGCAATGCGATTGTTGAGGCCTTCGAGGCGATTGAGCTTGGGCTTGCCCAGGATGTTGTAGGTGATGAGCACGTCGGTGATCCGCTCGCTGCCGTCCACCATCGCCTCGGCTTCGGTCACCTTCTGGCAGGTGATGCCAACCGCGCCGGCGTCCAGCTGCAGCTCGGCCATCTGTGGCAACTTGTGCGTCTTGATATGCGGGCGGACGCGGATGCCGTGCGCATCCGCATAGGTCTGGAACGTGCGGATGTTCCGCTTGGCAATCTCGATATCCACCAGCACGGCGGGGGTTTCGATCGGCACGGGCATCGCTCATCAAATCCTTCTGTCGGGCGCTACATAAGACGAAGCTACATCATTCGCCCTTGACAAGTTATGACCGTCGGCATTCCAGGCGTCAATCCATTATTCAGGATTTAAATCTATTATAATGGAATATAAGTGGAGGGAAAAAATGGCGAGATGCAGGTGATCAGGGGTTGGCGGAGGACGGCGAGAGCGTGCTGCTAGCCACGCGCGAAATAGTTTACGCCAAGAGATTTCCTCCCGGCTGATCTTCATGAACCGGTGGGCGTGTCGGCGACGAGCATCCACACCCTTTTTGCTAAGCGCCGGTCTTGGCAGGGGAGGCTGCCGGTAATGGCCCGACTTCGCCGGTCGCCCGGAAGGTTCGATGTGCGCCTTTCGTTGACAGGCGTTCGTACGCGGCCACCAATGCTGCAATCCGGCCCGTGGTCTCGGAAATGCGGGCGAATTCGGCCGCGATCGCGGGTTGGTCGTCCGCGCCGGACGCGGCGTCGATAACAGAAAAGAAATGGCTCAACGGCTTCATCGCAATCCTCGCACCATAACGTCAGGACCTTGGACTATGCACAGGTCACTGCCGCACGCAACGGTTGCTCTCGGCGTTACGAGGCGAGCAGCGATCGACCGGTTTCCGGGTCGAACAGATGCAAGGCGCCTTCGTCGAAGGCAAAGGACCGCTCGGTATCGATTGCAAGCTGCGTGCGCGGCGGCAGGCAAGCGGTGATCCGCTCGCCGCCGATACGCGCCGTGGCCACCAGTTCCGGGCCGGTCAGTTCGACCACGTCCACGCGGGCGGTCAGCCGCAGCGCATTTGCCTCGTCGGTTGCCAGCCGCAGCGCCTCCGGGCGGATGCCGACCTTGACCCGTTGGACAGTATGCACTCTGCCGTGGAAGCGTGCCGGCAGGGCGATCGGCTCGTCGCCGCCCTGCACTCGCAAGCCGCCGTCAGAGACCGCGGCCTCGAAAATGTTCATCGGCGGCGAGCCGACGAAGCCGGCGACATAGAGCGTTGCCGGGCGGTCGTAGATCTCTTCCGGCGTACCGAGCTGTTCGATGCGGCCGTCGCGCATGACGGCGATGCGGGTGGCCAGTGTCATCGCCTCGATCTGGTCGTGGGTCACATAGACCACGGTCGTCTTCAGCAACTGGTGCAGTCGCTTCAGCTCCGTGCGCATCTCCATGCGCAGCTTGGCGTCGAGGTTAGACAGCGGTTCGTCGAAAAGGAACACCTGCGGATTGCGCACCAGCGCCCGACCGATGGCGACGCGTTGGCGCTGACCGCCGGAGAGCTGGCTTGGCTTGCGCTGAAGCAGGTTTTCGATCTGCAGCAGTTTTGCGGTCTCAGCGACGGCCCTCTCCCGATCGGGCGCCGGAACTTTGCGCATTTCGAGGCCGAAGCCGATGTTGCGGGCGACGCTCATGTTCGGGTAGAGCGCATAGGATTGGAACACCATGGCGATGTCGCGATCCTTGGGGTGTACCCCGACGATCGAGCGGGTGCCGATACGGATGTCGCCACCGCTCGGTTCGGCAAGGCCGGCGATGATGTTGAGCAGGGTCGACTTGCCGCAGCCCGACGAGCCGAGCAGCACTAGGAATTCGCCGCTTTCCAGCGCGATGTCGATGCCTTTCAGCGTCTCGACTTCGCCGTAGCGCTTGTGAATGTTGCGGATCTCAAGCGCGCTCATGCGGTCGTCTCCTGAAGAAAGGCGGATAAGGGGTTTCCATAAGCGCGCGGCAGCGTCGAGATCGCCTCGGAAGCTATGGTGACGCCGGTGCGAAGGCAGTCCTTGAGCGGCATACCGGCTGCAAGGGCTGCAAGAAAGCCGGCGTTGAACACGTCGCCGGCGCCGATCGTGTCGATCACTTTGACCGAGGGCGCGGCGACGGAGACGATGTCTCCGGTCGAGCCAAGGGCCAATGCCCCGTTTGGCCCGCGCTTGACGACGACGATCGCGTCTTCGGGCATATGTGTCTTCAGTGCGCGGGCGGCGTCCGCTGGATCGGCAAGGCCGGTCAGCGTCGTCGTCTCGACCTCGTTGAAGAGCGCAAGCCGGCAGCGTTTCAGCCAGCCGATCGTCGCGGCACAGTTTGTGTCCGTCCAGCCGTCGAGCGGCCAGCCGGTGTCGAGCGCGACGGCGATATCGTGCGCCTCGGCCCAGTCGAAGACATCGTCATAGGCAGCGGTCAGCGCATCGGTCAGGAACGAACCGGCAAGCAGCGCAAGGCCGCCACGCAGGCGCTCGCCATCGAGCATGGCGCGGACTTCGTCGAAACTGAAGAGCGGCAGGTGCCCGCGGGTGGTGAAAAAGGTGCGTTCGCCGTCCGGATGGGTGATGCCGACCGACAGGGTCGTGCCGACGTTTTTGACTGGCCAGCCGCTGGCGCGCTCGGCAAAGGCGTCCTTCAGCCAGGTGCCGAACTGGTCGTTGCCGATGTTTGCGGCAATCGCATAGTCGACGCCGAGCGAATCCCAAGCAAGCGCGCTGTTGCCGGCACAGCCGCCGACGCGCAGTTCGTCATGGTCGACGATGATTTCTGTACCCGCCTTCGGCCAGGGAGCGGCCGGCCCGAGGATGAGATCGACGTTGACGTTGCCGATGACGACAAGAGGACGCATGCTTCATTCACTCCGGGTAATCTTGGTCGACCGCACCGGCGTTCCGGCGTCAGTGACGCGTGCCTGCGCAAAGGCGATCATGAAGGATTGCGCCACCGGCAGCATCGCAAAGATCGCTGCCATGCCGGCGGCCTTTTCGAAGGAAAGCGTGGTCACGCCGGGGATCGGTGTCTCGCCGGAGGCATCGAAGACGATGACCGGCGCGCCGGCTTCTGCTGCCGAAACCGCCATGGCGCTGACGAGGCCGGCGGTTGCATCTGCGGCGCGAAACAGGACGACGCCGACCGACGGGCCGAGCATCTCCATCGGCCCGTGCCGCAGTTGCCCGCCTTCGAGCGAGAAGCAGGGCAGTCGCGACAACTCGGTCAGGCCGAGGCCGATTGCTTCGGCCAATCCCTGAAGTTGGCGGCCTGACGTCACGACGGCGCGGACGCCGGCAAGGGCTGCGAGCGCCGCTGCCGCGTCGGGCGCTTGCGGCGCTTCGATTGCCTGCAAGGCTGCGGCAGCGTCGTCGCCGAGGGCGGCCAGGACTGAAAGGTGCAAAGCAAAGCTGATCGTCAGGCTGCGTGTCGCAGCGAATGCCTTTTCCGTGCCGCCGACGCCGACCAGGGAGGGCGCGCTGCGGGCCAGGAACGAGCTGCCTTCAAGGGTCAGGCCGAAGGTGTCGCTCGTGGCTCCGTTCGTTTCCGCAAACCAGCGCAATACCTCCGCACTTTCCCCCGACTGCGAGGTGACGAGGATCGTCTTGCCCTCAATCGCCAGCGGCTGTCCCAATTGCTCGGACAACGGCAGTGCGATCGCATCAATGCCGTGCGCACGGTAGAGCGGTTCGAGCGCGCGGCCGACGGCATGCGAGCCGCCCATGCCGAGCAACAACAGCTTGCCGGTCGATTTGAGCGATGCGGCGATCCTGCCGGCAAGCGCCTCGGCGGCATGGAACGATGCGACCGCGTCAGCGGCCTGGCGTGCCATTTCAAGATCGATTGCAATGAGCCCGGCCGGGCGGTTGGTTGTATCGCTCATGGTCATCCCTTGACGCCGCCGCTGGTGAGCCCTGAGATCAAGGCTTTCTGCATGACGAGACCGATCAGCACCGGGGGCAGGGCGGCAAGCACGCCGGCTGTTGCGATCAGTCCGTAGTCGGAAACACGGCCGCCGGCGAGATCGGCGATGGCGACCGTGAGCGTCTTGGCGCGCAGGTCCGATGTGAACAGCAGCGCGTAGAAGAATTCGTCCCAGGCAAGCAGGAAGGCAAAGAGCGCCGAGGTTGCCATGACGGGGGCTGCGAGCGGCAGGGTGATGATCCTCAGGATCTGGTCGAGCCGTGCGCCGTCGATCATCGCAGCGCTCTCGATTTCCTTCGGGATGGCATCGAAGCCGGATTTCAGCAGCCAGGTGGTAAACGGTGCAAGGATGGTGAGATAGACGAGCGCCAGACCGAAGACCGAGTTCAAAAGGCCGAGAGTGGCAAGCCCCATATAGAGCGGCACGGCCAGCGCCACCGGCGGCAGCATGTAGGTGGCGATCACCGCGTAGAGCGACCAGGAGACCGCAGGCGTCCGCGACACGGCCCAGGCCGAGGGAATGGCAACGGCAATGGCGGCAAGCGTCGCCATGCCGGCAACCTTCAGGCTGTTGAGGAGCGAGGCGACGAAGGCCGCACCCGCGCTGTTTTCGAGCGTGCTCAGCAGCACGCCGTAGCGCGACAGGTCGATCTCATCGGGCCACCAGTTGAGCGGCTTTGCCGAAAGGTCGGCGGCAGACGAGATGCTCATGATGAAGAGCCACAGGACGGGCGCAAGGATGACGGCCGCCAGCAAAAGGGCCGAGGCGTAGATGAAGGCGGTAAAGAGCGGGGCCTGGCGTTCCATCAGGTGGCTCCTGCAGCTTTGCGCACGAGGGCGGCATAAGCGACCGCGAGCACCGTGACCAGGAGGGTGACGATCAGTGCGAGGGAGGCGCCGGATCCCGCGCGCTGAAACGAGAAGGCTTCCTGATAGACGAGGATCGACAGCGTGCGCGTGCTATTGGCCGGACCGCCGCGCGTCATCACCCAGACAAGGTCGAACACCTTGAAGGCCTCGATCGTGCGCAGCACCAGTGCCACCAGCAGCGGACCTGCGAGATAGGGCATGATGACATAGCGGAAGCGGTTTATCGGCCCGGCGCCATCGACGAGCGAGGCGGCCGTGATGTCGCGCGGCACGCCCTGAAGGGCGGCAAGCGCGATCAGGGCGACAAGCGGAAAGTTCTTCCAGCAATCGGCGACGATGAGCGCGGTCAGCGCCGACCCGGGCTCGCCGAGCCAGGAACGATAGCTGTCGATCAGTCCGATCTGGGTCAGGGCGGCGTTCAATGCACCATATTCCGGATTGTAGATCAGCCGCCACAGAGTGGCATTGACGACGGTCGGCAGCGCCCAGGGCAGGATCATCAAGGCGCGCAGCGCCGTGCGGCCGCGAAATTGCTGATTGAGCAAGAGAGCCGCCAGCACGCCGATCACCATTTCGGCCGTTACCGAGATCACCGCGAACCAGGTTGTGGTGACCAGGGCGCGCTGGAAATTTGAGCCGCCGAGCACCTTGGCATAGTTGTCGATGCCGACGAATGTGCCTTCGGTGCCGACGAGCTTCGCATCGGTGAACGAAAGCCTGACAGTGTCGAGCAGCGGCCAGCCGATGACAGCGATCATGACTATGAGCAGCGGCAGCATTAAAAGCCACGCGCGCGTCGTTATCCAGGTACCGGACATGGGTTGGAAACCTTTTCGGCCATCTTGGCCATGATGCTATTGCCGAACAAATCGTCCCGGCAAGTCCCGGGCGGCAGAGCCACCCGGGAAGTCGAGGACCGAAGGGGTCAGAGGCCGCTGTTTTCGGCGGCGGTCTTCAGCGCATCCTCGGCGGAGGCCTGGCCAAGCAGCGCTTCCTGGATCGCCTGTTGCAGGGCTGTCGAAAGCTCCTGGTACTTCGGCGTCGTCGGGCGCGGATACATGGCGGCAAGGCCGAGCTTCGCAGCGGCGATCAGCTCTTCCTGGCCCTTGGTGACGTTGGCGTCTTCATAGGAGGACGCCCAGATCGGCAGGCTCAGCTTGGCATAGGCATTCTGCGTCGGCTGCGAGGTCATATGGACGATGTACTTCCACGCTTCGTCCGGATGCTTGCTGGTCGAGGTGATGCCAAGGCCCATCGAGCCGTTGACGGCCGAAACCTCGCTCTTGCCCGCGACACCCGGTGCCGGCACGACGCCGACCTTGCCGGCGACCTTGCTTTCCTTGGGGTCGTTGGCGAGGTTGTACATGTAGGTCCAGTTGAGCGCGAAGGCGGCTTCACCGTTCTGGAAGACCTTGCGAACGTCTTCTTCCAGGAACTCCTTCGAGTTCGGATTGGTGAGCCCCGAAGAATAGCTCGTTACCATGTAGTTGAGCGCGTCGAGACCGCCGCCCGACGTGAAGGCAGGTTTGCCGCCGTCGATGAACTTGCCGCCATAGGCGCTGACGAGCGTGGTGTAGTCGCAGATCGCTGCCTCGGCCTGCGACCAGCTCCAAGCGATCGGCGTTGCGGCCAGTCCCTTGTCCTTGATGATCTTGGCCTGTTCGGTCAGTTCGTCCCAGGTCTTCGGCGGCGCCTTGATGCCGGCCTTCTCAAGGATTTCCTTGTTGTAGAACAGGTATTTGGTGTCGAGGATCCACGGCATGCCGTAGCGCTTGGCGTCATATTCGACCGTCGTCCAGGCGCCCGGCAGGACGCCGGATTTCATCTCGTCGGTGATGCGGTCGGAGACATCGACCAGCACCTTGTTGGAGGCGTATTCGGCCGGCCAGATTACGTCGAAGAGCACGACGTCATAGCCGCCGCCAGAGCCCTGCGCCAGCACGGTCTTGTCGTGCAGGCCCTCGTAGGGGGCGAATTCAAGATTGACCTTCACATCCGGATTGGCCTTGGTGAAGGCCTCGGTCATGGCGCGCACGTCGGCTTCGCTATAGGCCGCCTGCGCCATGAACAGTGCATTGAGCGTGGTTTCGGCATAGGCGTGGCCGGCAAAGGACAAGCCGAGCAAGGTTGCGCTGAGCAATGTGGTTTTAATGGATTTCAACATTCCTGCCTCCAATAACTGAGCGTTTCAGTTTGCCGGCACACCTTTCCGGTGAGCCGGATATGAGAAATCCGCCCGCTTGCGGGCGGCCGTCGACATATCTATCGGAGCGCTGGTGACGACCTCTGGTCGTAGCCTTCGTTCCCCCGGAGCTCTTTGCGGCTCCCAATTAAGTCAATTGTCTTGACTTATTTCTTGTTCAATATTCTAACGGTGTCAAGTGGGGTTTTCGGGATGAATGATTTGCGGCCGATCCGGGCAAAGAGCGGCACCAACCAGGAAGGGACGAGCGCCCACAACCGGCGCGTCATGATCGACGCATTGCGGCTGAACGGGCAACTGTCCCGCGCCGACCTTGCCCGTGCGACCGCGCTGACGAAGCAGACGGTTTCCAACATCATCGAGGATCTGGAATGCGACGGGCTGGTGCAGTCGCTGACAGCGGTCCGCAATGGCCGGGGACAGCCGTCGACGCCCTATCGCCTGGTTGCCGAGGGCGCCTTTGCCATCGGCCTGCAGATCGACCGGCACGTCACGCGCACCATCGCGGTGGATCTCGAGGGTACCGTTCTGGCGCGCGCAGAGGCCAACCTTCCGGCGGGCGGGCCGGCGACCGGTGTCAAGACCATTCTCGATCTCATCGAAAAGACCCGGCGTGATCTGGCGTCGATCGCGCCGCAATCGGAGCAACGCCTTGTCGGACTTGGTGCGGCGATGCCGGGTCCGTTCGGGGTTGAGGCGGACGGCGACGATCCCTGGATGATGGCGGCCTGGCAGAATTACCCGCTGCTTGAAACGCTTGCCGCCGGCACCGGCCTCGATGTTGCCTTGCAGAACGATTCGGCGGCGGCCGCCACGGCCGAGCGTCTGGTCGGCGCAGCGCACGGTGTCGATCACGCCATCTGTATCTATCTCGGCTACGGTCTTGGCGCCGGGCTGATCCTCAACGGCGAGCTTTATCGGGGCGCCAACGGCAACGGCGGCGAGATCGGCATGATCCTCAGCCGGCCGCGGGGGGCTGCCGAGCATGAGCGCACACCGCTCGAATACCGCGCCTCGATTGCGTCTCTCTGCAAGCTGCTCGAGTTCGATCCCGCCGACCCGGAGCTCTATGCCCGCATCGATGCGGCAGTCGCAGGCGGGGATATCCGGTTGCCAGGTTGGCTGGATGCGGCCGTCTACGAATTGCGCGCGGCGGTGCAGGCGCTGGAAACCATCTTCGATCCACAGACCGTGATCCTGTGCGGCGGGCTGCCGCCGAGCTTGGCGCAGTTGATCACCAATGCAATGCAACCACTGCTTCCCTCGCTCGCCGATCGTCGCGACCGCCGACTGCCACGGCTGCAAGTCGGATTCACTGATCCCTGGGCAGTCGCCATCGGCGCTGCCGCCGAGCCGATCAGCCGTACCTTCGATCCGCGCTTTTCGGCGATCCTGAAGACGCGCACGGTCGACGCTTCCTGACACAGGACTGCGGCGGCATCACGTTCTGGGTTCGTCCAGACGCGCAAGCTCGGCATATTCGACGGCAAGAAAGTCGAGCAGGGCCCTGACCGAGGGGAGCAGCCCACGCCGGGACGGAAAGGCGGCATGAATGATGCCGGCCCGGGGCGCCCACTGCGGCAGCACGTCGACCAGCGCTCCATCCTTCAGATCCTGCCTGACGACCATGGTCGGCAATTGTGTGACACCGACGCCTTTCAGTGCGGCGAGGCGCAGGGCCACCATGTCTTCGGTGACAAGCCGCGGGTTGTGGCGCACGATGGCGCTGGCGCCATCGGGTCCGTCCAGGCACCACTCATGCTCCTGCCGGTTTGAATTCCATGCCAGGCTCGGAAGGGTGGCGAGATCGGCGGGCGTCAAGGGCCGTGCGTCGGGACGGAGCAGCCGGGGGCTGGCGACCAGGCGCTGCGCGCTCTCGGCCAGTCGCTTGATCACCAGATCGCTCTCTTCCAGCGGCGGGAAGCGGACGCGGATGGCAATGTCTATGCCTTCCCGCAGCACATCCACCTGCCTGTTGGTGCTCTCCAGCACCACCTCGACCTTCGGGCAGCCGGCCATGAAGCGGGCGATCATTTCGCCGACCTGGAAATAGAGCACTGAGGAGGGGCAACTGACATGCACGACGCCCTGGGGCTCGGAACGCGTGCGGTCGATCACCTCTTGCGCCGCTTCGGCTTCCACCAGCATGGCGACGCAATGGCGGTAGTATTCCTTGCCGATATCCGTAACGACGAAGTGGCGCGTCGAGCGCTGGACGAGACGGACGCCGAGCCGCTCTTCCAGCAGTCCGATGCGACGGCTGAGCCGCGAGCGCGGCATATCGAGCTTGCGGGCTGCCGCCGCAAAGCCGTTCTGCTCGACGACATCGACGAAAAGTTTAAGATCGTTCAAGTCCTGCATGGTGAATTATTGTCCTGTCTTTAGGACACTGTAGCCCGTTTTAGCTACCTACCGCCAGATTTGTCACAAGAATATGTTCCTCCCAACGCCATCGCTTGTCACACGATGCACAAGGAGAAACAGACATGCGCAAGATACTCGGCATCTTCGGAAACGCCCGATCGCACTGGGTCGGCGATGGCTTTCCGGTGCGCTCGCTTTTGTCCCATGACAGCGTCGGCGAGCATGCAAGCCCGTTCCTGCTGATTGACTATGCAGGCCCGGCGGAGTTTGCGCCGGCAACGCACCGTCGCGGTGTCGGCGTGCACCCGCATCGAGGCTTCGAAACGGTGACCGTCGTCTACCGTGGCGAAGTGGATCACCGCGACTCTGCCGGCAATGGTGGCCATATCGGCCCGGGCGACGTGCAATGGATGACAGCCGCTGGCGGTATCATGCATGAGGAATACCACTCCGACGCTTTCACCAGGCAGGGCGGCACGCTGGAAATGGTCCAGCTCTGGGTCAACCTGCCGGCGCGGGCCAAGTCCGTAAGGCCGCGATACCAAACCCTGCTCAACGGTGACATTCCCGCAGTGACGCTGCCGGAACGTGCCGGCACGCTCAGGGTGATCGCCGGTACGTTCGACGGTCGCGACGGACCGGCGCAGACGTTTACGCCGATCAATCTCTGGGATCTTCGCCTCAATCAGGGCGGTTCGCTGGCCCTTGAGCTGCCTCAAGGCCATTCGGTCGGGCTGGCGGTGTTGCGCGGAACCGTGCTCGTCAACGGCAGCGACCTGATCGGCGAAGCCCAGTTCGGCCTCATGAGCCGTGAAGGCGGCGCCATCACACTCGACGCGAGCTCCGATGCGACGGTGCTTGTCCTGAGTGCTGAGCCGATTGACGAGCCGGTGGTCATGCATGGGCCGTTCGTGATGAACACCGCCGACGAAATCCGCCAGGCCTTCGCCGACTTCCAGAACGGCCGCTTCGGCGCCGTCCCCGAACCGGCACTTTGAGCTCTCGGGTGCTCGGAACCCCGCGCCGAGCGCATGACGGCCGATCGACGGCCCGAGCACGCGGACATGACGAAAGATGAAGGAGCCTTCACCATGGCAAAAACATACAAGCGTCTCGACAAGGATCAGGCTGCGGTCCTGCTTGTTGACCACCAGGCGGGCCTGCTCTCGCTGGTCAGGGATATCGACCCGGATAAGTTCAAGAACAATGTTCTGGCGCTCGCCGATCTCGCGAAATACTTCAAGCTGCCGACGATTCTGACGACCAGTTTCGAGGACGGGCCGAACGGTCCGATCGTGCCGGAGCTGAAGGAAATGTTTCCCGATGCTCCCTTCATTCCGCGCCCCGGCCAAATCAATGCCTGGGACAATGAAGACTTCGTCAAGGCGATCAGGGCCACTGGCAAGAAGCAACTGATCATTGCCGGCGTCGTCACCGAGGTTTGCGTCGCATTCCCTGCGCTGTCCGCCATCGAGGAAGGCTTCGATGTCTTCGTCGTGACCGATGCCTCCGGCACGTTCAACGACATCACCCGCCATTCTGCCTGGGATCGCATGTCGCAGGCCGGCGCCCAGCTGATGACCTGGTTCGGTGTCGCCTGCGAACTGCACCGCGATTGGCGCAACGACGTCGAGGGGCTTGGAACGCTGTTCTCGAACCATATCCCCGACTACCGCAACCTGATCAACAGCTACACCACCACCAAGGCTTCCCGCTAACCGCGGGCCACCCTAGGAGAAAAGCCCATGACGAATGTCGCAAACTTCAACGGCGCCCGCCCGGTCATCGACCCGGACGATGCGGTCATGCTTCTGATCGACCATCAGAGCGGCCTGTTCCAGACCGTCAACGACATGCCGATGCCGAAGCTTCGCGCTCACGCGGCAGCGCTCGCCAGCATGGCGACGCTGGCGAAAATGCCTGTGATCACCACGGCGTCGGTGCCGCAAGGCCCGAACGGCCCGCTGATCCCGGAAATCCACGCCAATGCGCCGCATGCGAGATATGTCGCCCGTCGCGGCGAGATCAACGCCTGGGACAACCCGGACTTCGTTGCGGCCGTCAAGGCGACCGCCCGCAAGACGCTGATCATTGCCGGCACGATCACCAGCGTCTGCATGGCGTTCCCGGCGATCAGCGCCGCGCACGAGGGCTACAAGGTTTTCGCCGTCGTCGATGCGTCGGGCACCTATTCGAAGATGGCACAAGAGATCACCCTTGCCCGCGTCGTCCAGGCGGGTGTTATCCCGATGGACACGGCTGCTGTCGCCTCCGAACTGCAGCGCACCTGGCACCGCGACGACGCGCAGCAATGGGCCGAGATCTACACCAAGATCTTCCCGGAATATCAGCTGCTGATCGAAAGCTATCTGAAGGCGCAGCAAGTCGAGAAAGATAACGAGCAACTGGACTCGGCCCGCGGCTGAGCCGGCATGTGGCGCAAAGCGTGGTGGCTATGGGATAAAGCATTTCCAGGAAAAATGCGGAGCGGTTTTCCGTCAGGAAATGCGTAAAAACAGAGACATAGAGCGTTTCTGTGTTTCCGTCTAAATCGGAAACGCTCTAGCGGCCTGCGTAACACCAAGCGCTGAGAGCGCGGAAACGAGCATTGAAACCAACGTCGCCGGCGGAACATACCGCCGGCGACGCTTTTCGCTATTTCAGATCGATCTGTAGCACCGTCTGCAGCAGCACGTCGGCACCGCGGGCGCATTCCTCTGGCGAGGAATACTCCGCTTCGTTGTGCGACAGCCCGTCCTTCGATGGCACGAAGATCATGGCGGTCGGGCACCTGCCGGCGATATGGGCGGCATCGTGACCGGCGCCGGAGACGACCTCGGTTGCGGAGTAACCGAGTGTGGCTGCGCTGGCACGCACGGCATCGACAATGCCGGGATCGAACACGACCGGCTGCTTCGACCAGATGTGACTGAGGGCGACCCTGGCGTCGATCGCCCCGATCGCCTGCTCAAGCGCGGCCTGCATCTGGTCTAGCCCTGCTTCGAAGGGGTGGCGCATGTCGATCTGCAACTGCACCGAGCCCGGCACGACATTGCGCGAATTGGGGCCGACTGCGGCAGACCCTGTGGTGCCGACGCCGGGTGCGTGACGGCGCGCGATATCGCGCACGGCAAGCACGATCTCGGAGGCTGCGACCAGCGCGTCGTCACGCTGCGCCATCGGGGTGCTGCCGGCATGGGCTTCCGTCCCCGTGATCGTCACATCGAACCAGCGCACGCCCTGGACGCCGGTGACGATGCCGATCTCGGTCGCTGTCGCCTCCAGCAGCGGGCCTTGCTCGATGTGGAGCTCGACATAGGCGGCAAAGCCGACATGACCGACAGCGGTTTCGCCGCGATAGCCGATGGTTTCGAGCGCCGCCAACACCGTCTTTCCGTCCCGGTCGATCAAAGCCTCGATTGCTTCCAGGCGCGATGCGCCGGAAAAGACGCCGGAACCCATCATCGCCGGCGAGAAGCGCGAACCTTCCTCGTTCGTCCAGTTGACGACGGTCAGGCCGTGCCGCAGCACAGTCGCTGTCTCCTTCAGCGTGCGGATCAGTTCCACCCCCGCGAGCACGCCGAGGATCCCGTCGAACCTGCCGCCCTGCGGCTGGGTATCAAGGTGACTTCCGACCGCGATCGGCGGCAGTGACGGGTCTTCGCCGGGATAGGTAGCGAAGATATTGCCGATCCGGTCGACTTCGATCGTGCAGCCAAGCGAGCGGCATTCGGCGATGAACCAGTCGCGGACTTGCCGGTCTTCCTCCGTCAGTGTCAGCCGGGTCACGCCGCCCTTGTCGGTGCCGCCGAAGCCCGCCGTGGCAACGATATCGGCCCATAGCCGGTCGCCGTTGATCGCAGGCATGTTGGTTCCGGTAGCCAGGGGTTTGCGCGCTTGCCCCGTGGCGGTCATTTCGCTTCTCCCGCCGCTTCAGCATTCAGGCGGTAGCGGAAGTCGCAATGGGACGCGCCTTGCATCACTGTCTGCGTGCGCTCCAGCGTGATGCGCGGATCGTAGCCGGTGCAAAAAACGCCGTCACGGTTGCAGGAAAGCAAGTGTCCGATATGGCCGAGCCCCATCTCGCGATAGGTCTCCGCGTATCGACAGCGCTTGACGTTGTAGTGGAACTCGTCGTCGGTCGCCTTCGTCACCTCGATCGTCAACGCATCGTCCTGCGTCCAGAGATCCTGCAGCTCCTGGAACGTCCGTAGATTGGTGCCGCCGGGGGTCTTGGCCGCAAACGCCTTGCCGGCCTCGATGGCGGCGCGGCTGACAGCCTTGTCGAGGATCGCCTGGGCGCGTTCCTCGCCGATCTCTTCGCGCATCGCCTCATAGATCGGTGCAATGATGCCGGCCTCTATGCGCCGCCGCGCCAGAATGCCCAGCTCACCTTCCATCGCCGCCCGCGATGTCGCGGCGGCTGCTGAATTGTCCTGGTCCGTCATGAGATTTCCTGCCTCCCTGCCCAACAGATGGTTGGATTGAATGGCGACAGGATACACCGTGATCGTGGATGCCGGGTTGCAATCAGGTGCCATTCATAAGGGCCGTTGCGCAAATATTTCGCGCCAGGCTGCCTTTACGGCGGAATTATTCTTGGTCGGCTGCGGTTGTCCGCGCGGCTTGAGCAGGCCGCTCGGAAGACAGAGCGGGACGTCAACGACAGCAATCAACTCCGTTACCGCGGACTGCTTGGAACGAACCACCTGTAATACGGGTCGGCCGGTTCGACCCGCATCAGCACCTCCATGTCGCGCGCCCATTCCGCGCGGTAGCCGGCATAGGCATTGAGAGAGGCCTGATAGAAAAGCAGAAGCCTGTTGTGCGCTTCGGCAATCGCCGTTTTCGTTGCGGGCTCGGCCGCAAGGAGCGGAAGCTCGGTCCTGAGAGAGAGCAGCGACGGAAGCGTGCGCTGCAACTCGTCGGGCCGCACCCAGCTTGCGTATTCGATGCGCGGCTGATCGTCCGTCACCGGAAGTGCGCTGCCTGCGTAGCGTTCCAGTCCCGAGCGATCCATCATCCAGGTCGCCAGCAGATCGGCCGGGCTGGAAATGCCGACCTCGCCAAGTGCCGAGGCAATCGGGCGCTCCTTCATCCGGTCAGCGATTCGCGTGGCATCGAGTTCCTGCGGCTGGAGCGACCCGACCAGCAGCATCTCGTGTAGCTCGGTCGACCAGAGCGTGACTTCAGGGAAAGTGTCGAGGAAGCTTCTGACGAGGGAGCGGGTGTCCTCGTCATTCTGGGTGGCGATAGGTAGCCATTGCGCCACCATGCCGTTCTCGGCCAGACGCGCGCGCGCCAGACGGTAGAAGTCGGACGAATAGAGATTGACGACGCCGGCTGCGGACGGCGGCGGCGGCTCCAAAGTGATGAGGTCGTAGCGCTCCTCGCTGCGCAGCAGTTCGCGCCGTCCGTCGCGCAGGCGGATCTCCAGCCGCGTATCTCCGGCAGCGCCAAGGTTGCCCGCAAACAGAGCAGACGCGCGGGCGACCGAAGGCAAGAGTTCCGCTGCCACGCGGCGTTCCAGCCCGGGATAGGCCAGCAGCGACCCGGCGGTGATGCCGGTTCCAAGACCGATTACCAGCGCCGACTTCGGTTCGCCCTTGTGGATCAGGAGCGGCAACAAGGCCTGTAGCCGCATGTAGCGCAGCGACGGCATGGCATCGCCGGTATTGGAGACACCCTGGATATAGAGCCGCCGGAAGCGGCGGTCGGCTTGCCCCTGCTCGATGACCGCGACGGTGGCGCCGAGGCCTTCTTCGTAGGAAACGATCGTGCCGTCGCTGCGTGATTTCGTCAGCAGAGCGGCGAGCCTGTCCGGCGGCACGAAGATGGCGAGCAAGAGAGTGAGGGCACCGAGCACCGGCACGGCAAGTCGAGGGCCGGCACGCAGGCTGCTCTTACCTCTGCTAATCGCAACAAGGCCGATCGCCGCGGCAATGACCGCCAGGATGGCAAAGCTGCGGATGATACCGAGCGTCGGGATCAGCAGAAAACCGGTGGCAAGCGTTCCGGCGATACCGCCGAGCGTATTGAAGGCGAGCACACGGCCGGTATCGCGCCCGATATGGGCAGGGTTGACGGAAAGGCGCAACGCCACCGGAAAAGCGGCGCCGAGGATCAGTGTCGGCACGAAAACGATGGCAAGTGCGGCCACGACGAAGCGGACGCTCATGCCGGCAAATATGCTGCCTGTGACGGCTGCAACCGCCGCTTCGGCGTTTGTCTGCCAAACCGTGAGCCACGTGCCGAGCACGGCCAACTCAAAAAGTGCGACGAGGCCCGCCGCGGTAATGAGCAGGCCGAATGTGGTCCAGGGATCGGCAAGCCGATCGGTTCGGCGTGCAAACAGCGCTGCACCGAGCGCGAGGCCGGCCAGATAGGTGGCAAGCACGACCGAGAAGGCGAAGGAGCGGGTCGAGATGAATTGCACGATTGCCTGCGACCAGGCGACCTCGTAGCCGAGCGCCACGCCGCCGGCGAGCGCGTAGAGAGCAAGGGCGAGGCGCGAGCCGCCCTCGCCAGTGGAGGATGCCGGCAATGCCGCCGGTGCAGCGATCGCGGACACCGCGCTGCGAGAGAGCGCGAGCGCTGCGGCGGAAAGCCCGAGAGCGGCCGCGGCAAGGCCGGTTGCCTGCACCCCGAGCGCTGGAACGATAACGAAGGAGACCGCAAGGCAGCCGGTGATGGCGCCAAGTGTGTTGGCCGCGTAGAGACGCCCACCCTTGGCTCCAACCCCGCCGGGCGCTGTTTCGAGGGCGCGAAGGAGGACGGGAAGCGTTCCGCCCATCAGAAAAGCCGGTGCGGCAACAATCAGGATCAGCATTGTCCACGCGACAACGGGCAGGTTCGTCTCGATCGAGACGAAGAGTGGGGCGATCCGCGAAAGCCCAAAAGTAACCCCAACGCCGAGCAGGGCGACGCCGATTTCAAGCAGGGCATAGACGCGCAAGGGACGGGTGGCGCGATCACCGAAACGTCCGAGAATAAAGCTGCCAAGGGCAAGGCCGAGAAAGAAGGCGCTGACGCCGGCGCTCACCGCATGGATGTCGACACCGGTGACGAGCGAGAGCTGCTTGATCCAGAGAACCTGAAAGATCAGCGCGGCCGCACCGGACAAAAAGAGCATGAAGCCGGCCATGGCGGGGCTGAAGGCATAGGCCCGGTGCTGCATACTCTGTCTCTCGTTGGACCCGTCGACATCGACCGGGCACACGGGTGCGGAACTCTTTACGGTCAATCCGGCTCACCATAGATGCTGAATGCGGAAAAGGAATAGGCGGCGCGTCCGAGACGCGCCGCCCTTATCAGCTTACTGGGCCGCCGGGACCTTTTTCATGATCTCGTCGATTTTGGCATGCACGCCCTCCTCGACCTGATCGACCGAGAAGCTTGCCGGCTTCTGGCTCGGCGGATACTCGATGAAGGTCTCCAGGAAAGTAGCTGCCTTCATGGTCGCAATCCCGGCAAGATAAACGTTCTTTGTCCTCCAGTCGTTGTATTGATCGGAGACGATGTCTGCGCGCTCGTAGGGATCCATGCGCAGGTTGAATATCTTCGGCACGCGCAGGCAGGTGAACGGATCTTGCCAGACATCGAAGCCGCCAGGCTTGCGCATTTCGCAGAAGACGGCTTTCCAGTTGTCAAAGCGCATCGCAACAAGCTTGGCGTCGTCATTGAAGTAGTAGAACTCGTTGCGGGATCCCTTCGGTTGCTCGCCGGTGAGGTAGGGAAGCTGGTTGTAGCCGTCGAGATGGACCTTGAAGTCCTTGTCGCCGAGCTTCGTGCCTTTCAGCAACCGGTCCTTGATGTCTTTGTCGCCGGCAGCTGCGAGCAGCGTCGGGAACCAGTCGAGGCCGGAGACCATCTCATTGGAGACGCCAGGCTTGATCTTGCCCGGCCAGCGGATCATGGCGGGAACGCGGAAAGCGCCTTCCCAGTTGGTATCTTTCTCACTGCGGAACGGCGTGGTTGCCGCGTCCGGCCACGAGAACTGATTGGGGCCGTTGTCCGTGGCGTAGACGACGATGGTGTTGTCGGCGATCTTCAGGTCGTCGATGGCTTTCAGGAGTTTGCCGACGTCGTTGTCATGTTCGACCATGCCGTCCGCATAGTCGTTGCCGGGCATGCCGCTCTGACCCTGGTATTCAGGCCGTATGTGCGTAAACAGGTGCATGCGTGTCGTGTTCATCCAGGTGAAGAAGGGTTTGCCTTCCTTGACCTGCTTTTCCATGAAGCCAATGGCCGCCGCCGTGGTTTCGTCGTCGATCGTTTCCATGCGCTTCGTGTTGAGCGCACCGGTGTCTTCGATCTTACCATCGGCAAATGAATGCAGCACACCGCGCGGAGTGGCCGCCTTGACGAAGGGATCGTTCGGATCCTTCGGCCAATAGGGCCGCTCCGGCTCTTCCTCCGCGTTCAGATGGTAAAGATTACCGAAGAATTCGTCGAAGCCGTGGGCGGTCGGCAGGTACTCGTCCTTGTCGCCAAGGTGGTTCTTGCCGAACTGTCCGGTCGCGTAGCCAAGCGGCTTCAACGCCTGGGCAATCGTGACATCGCGATCCTGAATTCCGACGGGCGCGCCGGGAACACCGACCTTTGACATGCCGGTGCGCAGTACCGACTGGCCGGTGATGAAGGTGGAGCGGCCCGCCGTGCAGCTGTTCTCGGCGTAATAGTCGGTGAACAGCACGCCTTCGCTAGCGAGGCGGTCGATGTTCGGGGTCTTGTAGCCCATCACGCCGAAGGAATAGGCGCTGATGTTGGTCTGGCCGATGTCGTCCCCGAAAATAACGAGAATATTGGGCTTGGCTGTATCCTGGGCGAAGGCCGGCAGGGACGACGCCGAGATCGTCGTCATCAGCACGGTGCCGGCAAGCGCAAGCGCTTTCGGCTTGATGGACCTGTGGACCGCCGAAGCAGCCAGCAGGCCGAAGGCACTCTTCAAATCAATGGGC
This sequence comes from Ensifer sp. GW821-FHT05G01, assembly GCF_059419585.1. NCBI lineage: Bacteria > Pseudomonadati > Pseudomonadota > Alphaproteobacteria > Hyphomicrobiales > Rhizobiaceae > Ensifer > Ensifer sp. GW821-FHT05G01. Next base: position 20,646 of record NZ_JBWKSC010000014.1, read on the forward strand.
ATCTCATGTCTCCCTGAGGCCACGACGGATTGCGTTGGGTCTGGCAGGCAAAGTCTTGGATCGTACCGCTGAACTGTGGGTTGAACGGCGTGCAACCGGCAAGTACGTAACGGTTACGAAAGCCTGCATCGGGCCGTAACGTCCCGGTGGCCAAGCGTTAGCGCGTGTTCAGCACGTCTGTTTCGAACACCGGATTGAGATCGGGCAGGCCATTGTCTGACGCCGGCTCGATGTCGGAGGTTTGCTCGAGCCAGCGACGCCTCGCCTTGGTGAGACCGGCTCTGAGTGGCAGGAGATCGGGCTTCTGAGCCGCTTGCGTGGAGCGATAAAGCGACTGCTGGTGGTCGGCGAAGGCTGCGTTCGTCCCGGGGTCGGCGAAGCGTTCGAGCCACTCCGTCAACGGCACATTCCCCGTCTTGCGCGACCATGCGTCGATCGCCGCTTCAAAACGTTGGGCGTCGCCGCTACGGCATCCCTCGTCGACGCGGCGGAAGGCCGTGGGTTCGGACTGCGCTCGGTCCGCCTGGACTTCGTCTAACCATGCCTGGACGCGACCGGCCAAAACGGCGGCAATTTGGATCACGAGCGCAAATGTCGCCACGGCAAGGCCAGCGGCAATCCACCACAACCAGTCGAAGGGCGCTTCCTCCGGCGATGGAGATGGTGGGGCAAGACCTGTCGCGTTGGCGGGCGCTGCCGCAACCGACACCTTGGCCGCAGGCGCGTCGACCGATTGGGCTTTGCCGACTGCCGGATCAAACCACTGCAAGGGGATGGCAGGGATCGTGTACTCACCGGCTTTCGCAAAAACATAGGTGGCCGTATCCTTGCGAATGCCGCCGCGGAACTCGCCCCGGTCGGATCTGTCCTCGGAAAGAACGGGATTGTGGACATAGACCTGCGCGCCTTCAGGCGCATCGAAGGACGGCTCCGGGATCATCATCGCTGCGAGCCCTTGCGCGTTGACGATGATGGTGCGGACCAGGGCATCACCGGCGTTGAGGCTTGCCGGGTCGCGATCGAAGGTCTGGGTCATGGTCACCTTGGCGGAGGTGACAGTCAACCGACCGTCAGCACCTCCCGGTACGACCGTGACGGTGAACCGCAGCATCGGCATTTTCACCTGGCCTTGTGCTGTTTCGCCCGGAACGGCGGCGTAGCCGAATGGGATATCGACCGGCGGCAATACGTAGTCGCCGGCTGCCTGCGGGGTAATGATGTAGGTTTTGCGGATCCCGGAAAAGGCAACGCCGTTGATGGTCTCGTTGAGGTTCAGGCCTCGATCGTCGGGCATCGTGACAACAGTGCCGGGCAGGTCGAACAGCGGAAACTGCGGCGGCGACAGAAAGTAATTGGGAGCGAAGACGTCGACGTCGACTTCGATTTGCTGGCCGGTATAAATCGTTCCCTTGGTGGCGAGCGTGGCACGCGCGAAGGGGTCGGCGGCCAAGGCGACGTTGGCGAGTGATAGCCAGAGGGCGACGAGCCAGAGAAGCGGGCGCCAGATGCAAAGGGTCATGGTTGCGCATCCTTCGCTTCGATCGCGAATTTCCGCGCGAGCAGGTCGGCTGGCGAAACCTGGATGTTGCGCATCCACATCTCGGCGGTCTGTGGCGCGCCCGCGACGGTTCCTTCCTTGCCCTTCTTGCCCTTGTCGTCGAACTGGACCTGGTCCGGGTCGAGGCCGGCGGCCTCCTGTTGGGCGTCCTGATCCTGCTTGTCCTTGTCGGCCTTGCGTTTTTCGGCGACCGTCAGATTCTGTTTGGCTTCGGCCCAGTCCGGGCGGCGTTTCAGCGCCTGCTGGTAGGCGGCAATCGCCTCTTCGGCCTTGTCGAGGTGCATCAGGGCGTTGCCCTGATTGTAGTAGCTTTCGGCCGTATCGGCTTGCGCGAAGGCATCGATGGCGTCCTGGTAACGACCGGTGCGGTAGAGCGCCACGCCCTGCCAGGCCGGATCGGCAAAATCGCCGGCTGCACCCTGGAAATCGCCGCGCGCGATGGCGCGTTGTCCCTGCTGATCCGGGGTGAACCAGAGATCGGCAAAGCTGCGATCGGCCGCTTCGGCTTTTGCTCCCGAAAGCACCGTGCCGATGGCAACCAGATAGACCGCCCAGCGTACCGTCCAACCGCGACGGAACCAGAGCGCGGCCAGGAACGTGATTGGAATGGTCAGCCACCAGCCGGCATCGTACCAGCGTGTCAGACCCTCCGCCGTCTTCTGTGCAAAGCTGGTCTGGATCCGCCTGACGATCCAGCGTACGTCGCTATCGTCGGGCGTGACGGTTGCCACCTGCGTCTTCGAAGCCGATTGCAAGGCTTTCAGCGCATCGACGTCGAGTTTGGCGCGAACCCGCGCGCCCGTCGCATCCGTCAGAAACTGGCCGCCGGCCGTCTTCACCGGGCCGCCGTCGGCGGTGCCGATGCCGAGCACCATCAGGTCATTGCGCCCTTTGTACTGCGCAAAGGCGTCGAACGCCGTGCGCTCGACGCCATCCGTCATGAACAGGATCGTGCCTGGAACGGCCTCGCTGGAAAGCGCGGCTTCCACCACTTGCAGCGCCTTGCCGGTGTCCCGGCCGGAAACCGGCATGATGCCGGGCGACAGGGCGGCGAGATAGGTCCGGATCAGATTGGCATCGTCGGTGAGCGGCAAGACCATGTGGGCCGTGCCGGCATAGGCAAAGAGCGCGGTGTGTGCGCCCTTTCGCATTGAAAGGATGTCCTGCACCTTGAGCTTGGCGCGCTCAAGCCGGGTTGGCGAGATATCGGTGGCGTTCATCGTTTCGGTGAGATCGATGGCGATCGCCAGCGGTGCAGTGTCTTCGACAAAGGGCGGTTTCTCACGCTGCCATGTCGGTCCGGCGGCAGCGATCGCTGCAATCGCGATCAGGGCTGCAGTCAAGTGGACGGGGTGGAACCGGTGCTTCCCACCCTTCTCGATCAGCAGATGGTCGAGAAGATGCGGCGCGATCATGCCCTTCCATTGCGAGCGCACGTCGGTGCGCCGGCCGATCAGGACCACAAGCAGGGGCGCAGCCAGCAGTGCGAGCAACCAGAGGGGGCGCAGGAAATGGAAATCGGCGATCATGCGTCCGCCTCCCGCTCGCGCTGCCGGGCCGTCCGCGCCGAGAGGAGCCACATCGCGGAGTGATAGAGGAGGAGGACAATCAGCGCCGCACCGAGTGGATAGTGGAAAAGTTCGATACGCGGACGCCAGGACAGGGTCTTCTGGTTGGCCGGCGTCAGCTGGTCGAGAAGCACGTAGATCTTCTCGAGCGACGCCTGATCCTGGCCGAAGAAATATCGACCGTTCGTCGCTGTTGCGATCTGCTGCAGCACCGACGTGTCGAGTTTCTGCTCTCCTTGTGCATTGGGATCGCCGATACCCACCGTGTGGATGACGATATGCTTATCGGCAGCGATGCCGGCGGCCTTGTCAGGCGGCATCTTGCTTGCCGTGTCGTTGCCGTCGGTCAGAAGGATCATGACCTTATCCGGCGCCGTGCTCTGGTCGAACATCTTGATGGCGAGGCCGATCGCATCGCCGATCGCAGTGCGCGGGCCGGCCATGCCCGGCAGGCTATCGGCAAGCATCGCCTGGACCGTCTTGTGGTCGAGTGTAAACGGCACGAGGGGGTAGGGCGCATCGCCAAAGGCGATGAGGCCGAGGCGGTCCTCCGGGCGCTTGTCGATGAAATCGGCAACGACCTTGTGTACGGCGTCGACGCGGGCCTGGAGATTGCCGGCTGGATCGTGAAAGTCGCGGGTGTCCATCGATTGCGAGAGGTCGATCGCCAGCATCAGGTCGCGCTGCGGTTCGGTCTTTTCGATCGGCGGCTCGATGTATTGCGGCCGGGCCAGCGCCAGGACGACCAGGATCCAGCAGGTCGGCGCAATCAGCTTTTGCCCGAGATTGGTCTTCGGCACCACCGAGCCCTCGGTCGCCCCGATGCCGGCTGCCGCGGTGATGTCCTTGAAGAAGGGAAAGCGGATCGCCGACGATTGTTCGCGATAGGCAGGCAGCAGCCACCAGATGACGACGGGAAGCGGCAGCAGCACGAGCAGCCACGGATGATCAAGGACGTACATGATGCGCCTCGATCCAATGGCGTGCCGCCGCGATGTGGGCCTTCGCTTCGGCTTCCGGGACAGATGCCAACGCTGCCGGCCCGCGGTACTCCGCCTCTTCGAAGAAATGCGCTGCCGCTGCCGGAAAGACCGGGCCACCGGAATGGGCGTCGAGGAAGCCGATCCAGCCGCTGCCGCTCAGATTGGCAACCGTCTCACGCGGCCAGACGGCGAGCGCCGTGCGCTTGAGAAGGGCGGGCAGTGCAGCGAGCGCATGTCCCCGTGTTTGAGCAGCGCCGATACGCCCTTCGATCTCGCGCAGCGCGCCAAGCGCCTCGCGACGGTAACGATTGAGCTGACGGTAGCGGTACCAGCGCCAGAGCGCAAAGGCGATCGCCAAGAGAGCGAGAACGGCTAGTACGGCCCACGCCCAGGTCTGCGGCAGCATCGAGACATCAGGCGGCAAGGCGATGTCGGCGAGGCCGCGGAGCGCGGCAGCAAGCCCGGGATCGACCGCTGGCGTGGTGCCTTCCATCGCTACCGCCTCCGCTGACGCCAGGCGAGCTGGCCGAGCATCGTGCGCAATTGCGGTGCAATCTCTTCCGCCGAGGAGATGGGCAGCATCGGCAGGCCCAAATCCTCCTGCCATGCCTTCAGCGCCCGTCCGCGCTTGCGGGCAAAGCTGTCGATCGCTTCGCGGACGTTTCCACGGCCGAACTGAAGTTCGGCCTGCTGAGCACCGCCGCTGACGACGATGTCGCCCTTGCGCGGCAGCTCGAGCATGAAGGGATCGTAGATCAGGATGGCGATCACGTCGTTATGAGCAGACAGCTTCAGCAGCATGTCGCGCGTTTCCAGGCCGTGCCCGTCGAAATCGCTGATGACGATGATCAGATGATCGTGTTTGGCAATATTGGCGACGGTTGAAAGCACCAGATCCAATTGCTCGTCGCCCCTTGCAACCTGGGAGGCGGCGGTAAGTGCGGTGTTGTGGCGCACGATGACGTCGGCAAAACGGATGACGGCTTCGCGGCTGCGGTGGGGGCGGACCTCATCGACGCTCTCGTCACCGAACACGAAGCCGCCGACCCGGTCGCCGAGCGCCGTGATGCGCCAGGCGCAGAGTGCCGCCACTTCCGCTGCCGCCACCGACTTCATCGCACGCCGGCTGCCGAAGAACATGTTCATGCGCTGGTCGACGATCACCAGTGCCGGTCGATCCTTCTCCTCGTCATAGACCCGCACGACCGGCTTTCCTGTCCGTGCCGTCACCCGCCAGTCGATGGTGCGAACGTCGTCGCCGGGCAAGTATTCCCGAAGTTCCTCGAAGGATAGCCCACGGCCACGCATGCGCGATTCATGACGTCCGGCCATCAATCGTCGCACCGGCGCCTTGCGAAGGAAGGTCAGGTCGCAGGCGATTGCCTCAAGCGCGACCAGTTCGTCGACGGAGGTGTAGGCGCCTGATGCCTCCGCCTTCCCGGGACGGGAGATGCCCTTCGACCTTGCGAATGCGGAAAGGGATATTGCCATCGAACCTTCTCCATCTCTCAGGCGACAGCAACCTGCTGCACTATCCGGTCGATGACCTGGTTGGCTGTCGTGCCGCCGGCGTGGGCTTCATAGGAAAGGACAAGGCGATGGCGAAAAACATCGTGCACGGTTGCCTGCACGTCATCCGGCGTGACGAAATCTCGGCCCTTCAGCCATGCATGGGCGCGCGAGACCTTGTCGAGGCCGATGACGCCACGCGGGCTGATGCCCACCTGGATCCATTTGGAGAGATCCTTGTCGAGCTTGTCCGGGTAGCGCGTCGCCATGACGAGAGCGACGATGTAATCCTCGATCGCACTCGAAACGGTTATCGCTGAGATCTCCTTGCGCGCCGAAAACACCGCATCCTGAGCCAGCTTTTCGTCCGACCTCGCTTTCGAGGTGACGGCCGTTTCTTCCGATCGCACCAGCCGCATGATCTCGGCCTCCGACTTGGCGTCGGGATAATCGACCTGGATGTGCATCAGGAAACGATCGAGCTGCGCCTCAGGCAGGGGATACGTGCCTTCCTGCTCGATCGGGTTCTGTGTCGCCATGACCATGAAGAGGCCGGGCAGTTCGTGGCTGGCACCGCCGACCGTGACTTGCCGCTCCTCCATCGCCTCCAACAGGGCGGACTGCACTTTCGCCGGCGCGCGGTTTACCTCGTCGGCCAGGATGAGGTTGGCAAAGACCGGTCCCTGCTGAAAGCGGAATTCGCCCTTGCCGCCTTCGGTGAAATAAACTTCCGAGCCGGTGATGTCGGAGGGGAGAAGATCCGGCGTGAACTGGATGCGGGACAGTTGCGCATCGAGGTTTTTCGCCATGCTCTTGATCGCCCGCGTCTTGGCAAGCCCCGGCAGGCCCTCGACGAGCAGATGGCCATTGCTCAGGAGACCGAGCAGCAGGCGCTCGATCATGCCCTCCTGGCCGACAATGGCTTGGCCGATGCGCTTGCCGAGAAGTTCGATGTCGTCACGTGTACCCATGAGATCTAGCCCTTCCCGCCGGCCCCTGTGAACTGCCAACGCAGATTAAGGTTACATGTGGCCCAATGGAAAGAATGTAACAGTAACGAAGGAGACGATTGCGGCGTTGCGCCCTGCGTGGCCGAGGAGAAACGCTTCGGCCCACATTTTCTGTTTCGTCGTAACTGTTACGTACTTTGGATGCGCAAGATTTGCGTTTAGGCTTGAGGCGACTAGGATAATCGGGACACCTCGAAGGGAGTATTTGGCCCTATGCAAGTCTTATCGGCAAGGCAGGTCCCTGACGAAACGCCGATGGCGATCAGCGCGCGCGAGCCCATCTGGATCGAGGGTGGCACCTTCATCATGGGATCTGACAATCACTACCCCGAAGAGGCGCCGGCCCATCCGGTCAAGGTCGACGGTTTCTGGATCGATGTAACGCCGGTCACCAACCGGCAATTCGCGGCCTTCGTGGACGCAACCGGCTATGTCACGGTTGCCGAGAAGGCGCCCGATCCCAAGGACTATCCAGGTGCCAAACCGGAAATGATGCGGGCGGGTTCGGTCATTTTCGATCCACCCAAACGGGTCGTCAGCCGGGATTCCTCGCAATGGTGGGACTTCAAGTTCGGCGCCGATTGGCGACGGCCCTACGGCCGGCAAAGCAATATCCGCGGCAAGCTCGACCATCCCGTCGTGCACATCTCCTATGTCGACGCCATGGCCTATGCCACGTGGGCAGGCAAGGATCTGCCGACGGAGGCCGAGTGGGAATTTGCCGCCAAGGGAGGCCTGGAGGGGGCGGAATTTGCCTGGGGCGATGAACTCGTGCCGGATGGCCGCTTCATGGCCAACACCTGGCACGGCACGTTCCCGACGGAGAATTTGCGTCCTGATGGTTTCGAGCGTACCTCTCCGGTCGCCAGCTTTCCTCCTAACGGCTATGGCCTCTACGACATGATCGGCAATGTCTGGGAATGGACGAGCGACTACTGGTCGACCAATCATCCGGCACCTGCGCAAAAAAGCTGTTGCATCCCCTCCAATCCGCGCGGTGGCGGACTCGAGGCGAGCTTCGATCCGAGGCAGCCGGAAATCCTGATCGCGCGGCGGGTGGTAAAGGGCGGGTCCCACCTCTGCGCGCCAAACTATTGCCGTCGCTACCGCCCGGCAGCTCGCCATGCACACGAAGAGAATGCGGCAACGACCCATATCGGCTTCCGCTGCATCCGGCGCGTCTGAGCGTCTTTGCCAAGGCAGTCTTGTTTCAGCTGAGGAGGGTACCCGATGACCATGATAGCAGGACGGCGCGCGCCGATTGCAGGGAATTCACGAGCGAAAGGCTGGCGGCGACGGACCTTTATGGCTGCGGCCGCTTCGCTCGCCCTGATGCTGGCGGCGCCTGCGCTTGCCCTGGCCGCCGATGCGCCTCCGGCCGACCTTCCCTCCTGGAAAGACGGCGAGGCGAAATCGGCCATCATTGACTTCGTGACGCGGGTGACGAGCGAAGGTGGTCCGGATTTTGTCGCCAAGGCGGACCGCATCGCAGTCTTCGACAATGACGGCACGCTCTGGAGCGAGCAGCCGATGTACTTCCAGGGCATGTTCATCAATGACCGTGTCAAGGCCATGGCCCCGGACCATCCGGAATGGAAGGACAAGGAGCCGTTCGCATCGCTGCTCAAGGGCGATATGGCTGGTGTCGTTGCGTCGGGCGAGAAGGGCATTGTCGAACTCGCGATGGCGACGCATGCGGGCATGACCTCCGACGAGTTCGCGAAGATCGTCAAGGATTGGTTTGCGAGCGCGAAGCATCCGCGCTTCGACCGGCCCTACAACGAGATTACCTTCCTGCCGATGAATGAGCTGCTGGAGTATCTCAGGGCGAACGACTTCAAGACCTATATCGTCTCCGGCGGCGGCGTCGAGTTCATGCGCACGATGACCGAGCAGATGTATGGGATTCCTCCGGAGCAGGTCATCGGCAGCACCATTACCACCAAGTACGAACTGCAGGGCGACACACCCGTGCTGATGCGTGAGCCGAAGGTGGACTTCGTTGACGACGGTCCCGGCAAGCCCGTGGGGATCAACAAGTTCATCGGCAAGCGGCCGATCTTCGCTGCCGGGAACTCGGACGGCGACTACGAAATGCTGCGGTGGGTTACCTCTGGTTCCGGGCCAAGCTTCGGGATGATCGTGCATCACACCGACGGCGAGCGCGAGTGGGCCTATGATCGCCAGTCGCATATCGGCAAGCTCGACAAGGCGATGACCGAGGCCGAGCAGCGAAAGTGGCTGCTCGTCGACATGAAGGACGACTGGAACAGGATCTACGCCTTCGAGAAATAGGCAACGTCGCGGCCACATCACTCGCCGCCGATATAGCGGCGAGTGATGCCGATATGCCTGCTATTTCGATGTAACCTGTGTGAAGGCGATGCCATCGATATGGCCGTCTTTCAGTCTGTAAACGAGCGACTGCATAACCGTGGTGTTCTGTTCACCTTGGTGTTCGTGGGCGTAGCGCGCCATCCCTTGCTGCGGCGCTGCGCCGAAGCGTTTTTCCAAGGCTTCGGTGCCGTCCTTCAAGGTCGGAACCGGTAGAAGCAGGGGGGCGAGCTCCACGGTTGGGGTGTCGCATTTATCGGTGTCGCCGGCCACTTCCTCGGTGGAGATGAACGTCACCGGCTTTTCGGCGGGCGTTGCGGCGTCTCGGCCGTTTGCGACGAACCAGATGCGCCGAGGCAGGTTACCGGTCGCAAGCTCGTAGCACAGCCAGCCGATCGACAGGCCCTCCACAGAGCGGCTGCGAATGTTGCCTCCGAACGCGGTCTTGACTTCGTCGAGAGTTGTCTTTTCGAGCACAATTGAGAGTGGCCCCGCATTGACGAGATTGTTGAACGGGGTCTCGAATTGGAACGTCTGCGCTGTCGCCGTCTGTCCGCCAAGGACAAGCGACGGCAGGCCGCTCAATTTGTCGTCGCTTGCCGCAAGCTCTGTGCTCAACAGCGTCATAACGGTCGCGGCAATCCCGGCGGAAAGGGACGTCACAATACGTCGGTCACGAGAAATCTTGTCCAAGGATCGCATGGAATTCTCTCCGTTGTGCTCAACACGCGATAGGGTCCGTCGCCGGATGTCGCCGCAGGTATTCTAAGCGAAGCAGCATTCCGCGTTGAAGTACGTAACAGTTACAATCGGCAGCGATTGAAGGCCGAAGATCGCAGCAGCCCAAGCGTAACGCCTGGCAACGACAACTGTAGCGCATCGCCCAAGCCGGGCAAGCAGCACCGGCTGCGGTCTGTCGCGCGTTGGCGGTTCATGAAAAAGCGGCCGCGGCGAAAATCCGCTGGCCCGGTCAGCGATGCATGATCCGATGCGTGCCAGCGGCGTGGTTCCGCGCCTTTATGCAGCCTGCGTCAAGCGGTCGGCACCAATGTAACTGTTACGTACTTCCGCACGGACCAGGTTCCTGCAAATCTGCAGCGCAGGAGAGAGGTGCAGGCGGAAGTTGGTCATCTGCCTGTCCCGAGACTGTATCCGTCAGATAGGCAAATCTCAACGAGACGCTGGCAATCAGAGTGGCGGTGACACCGCTCGATCTGTGCAAGATGCGCGTGAAGGAGGTCTTCGCGCGTAGGTGTGGCATGAAGCATCGATCATCGTTCAATCGGGTAGAGCACAATGCCCAACGAAGCCAAACAACGGGGACTTTTGAAGCTGATGCTCAAGCTTCCGGCGCTGCGCGGCCAGTTGCAGCTTCTGACTGCCAAGAACATGCCGCTCGCCAGTCTTTGCGAGGCCTATGACGAGGCGGACGCCATGCTTGATCGCCAGCGCCGGCGTGATCCGCAGGATACTTCGATGGTGTCGGAGTACGAACTGATCTGCCTGGAGATCGAAGAGGAAGTGATTTCCATCTGTCTTGCCAATGCAGATAACAAATCTAATCCAATGTGATTAGTTATTCATTCGTATGGCATCGCCCTGTTCTATCGGTTTTCCCCTGAGAACTCAGTGGTTTTCAAGTCCGGACACTGTTTCATTTTGAACCTGCGGCGTTTCTTTGAAAATGTTTTGTGACGGGTCAATATTTCACTTCCCGCTGCCCGGTGTGTGATCTAGAGTTCACCTCGCATTGGCACTCTCTTTCGGGTTGTAGGTAGATGGGGGCGCGGTATGAAAACAGGAGAAGACGCGGACCGAGCGGCTTATTGCCCTGTTGCCGAACGCTCGGCCAGAGCCGAACTCGATCGCATGCTAAGCGATCCGCGCTTTCACGGCACCGAGCGCCACCGCAAACTGTTGCGATACCTGGTTGAAGAGTTCTTCGCCGGGCGGTCAGCGTCGGTGAAGGCCTATACGATCGCGATCGACGTCTTTGCCCGGCCGAGTTCGTTCGATCCGGCAACGGACCCCATCGTTCGGGTCGAGGCGTCGCGACTTCGCGCTGCATTGGCACAATACTATGAAGCGCTTGGCGATGAAGCCACGCTGCGTATCGAGCTGCCTAAGGGCAACTACGTGCCGCTCTTTGTCCGGTCTGATGGCAAGCCGTCGCAGGTTCTGCTCGCTCCGCCGCCGATATCCTCTTATGTGCCGGAGCCGCCCGAGCAATTGTCTTTGACGGCTGTTGCTGGTCGTCGTCTATCCATGGCGAACGTTGCCCTTGCCGGCGCAGGGGTTATGGCGCTTGCTTTTGCCTTTTATGCTTCGACGGCCGATCAATTTCCCTGGAAGCCGATCCTGTCGGAAAAACCGACCATCATCGTCGATGTTGAACCGCAAAAATTGAAAGGCAGCGAAGAGCGGCGCAGGGTCGGGGGCTATCTGGTCCACGCGCTGTCGCAGTTCTCGTCGGTGCGGACGCTGGCGCAGGAGCCGCCTGAGGGCATCGACGTCGCATCGGTGACTGGCTGGGTTGCGCCCAGATCCGTTGTCCGCCTTGCCGGCAGCAAGGAGTATAAACTGTCGATCAGCTACAACATGGCAAACGATGCTCACGAGCTTGCCTGGCAGGTGGTAGACCCGCAGAGCAACGAGGCCTTGCGCTCCGGCGCCTCGAAACTGACGCTCGAAGATGGCGGGAACGTCGAGGAAGTCCAGCAAGCCCTTCTGGTGCGACTTGCGCGCGCGCTTGCGGGTGAAGACGGTGTGGTCACCAGTCTGGAGACGGCACGCCAGATAGCAGCGCCGTCGCTGGGATATGGTTGCGTGTTGCAGGCCGATCTGGCGCTGGCGCGGGCTGATGCTGAAAATTTCGCGAATGCGCTCGCTTGCCTGGAGCGCTCGCTCGCCTACAAGGCAAATGATCCCGATGTATCGGCCAGCCTGGCCATGGTCCTGGTGGCGACGGGTGAGGCAGGCGCCTCGCCGACCGTTGGCAACAGAGCACTGAAGCTTGCCGACAGAGCTGTCGCGCTTGCTCCCCAGGCGAGCCAGAGCTACGTGGCGCAGATGATGGCGCGTTTTGCGGCCGGTGACCGGGAAGCTGCCTTTCTGTCGGGACAGCGCGCCAGCGCACTCAATCCGCTGGATGAGGCTATCCCAGCCAGAATGGGTCTGTTGCAGTACATCTCCGGCCATTGGTCCGAAGGCCTGAGGCTGGCGCGACTGGCAGAGGAAAATGGAGAGTATACGCATCACGACGCGGCTTTGACGCTGGCCCTCGATGCCTATCGAGGGCGCCGTTACGAAGAGGCCCTGCTTCGCGTGCGCCAGCTTGCAAACTCGTCGGACCGGGCCGTCAATCTGCTGCGACTGGCTGTCGCCGGTCAGCTTGGATTGACGCAGGAGGCGACCAGCGCTCTTGACGAAATGCGTTCGGCGGAAGGTCCGCAGCAAATCTCGCTGACGGCTGAGCCGGCTATGAGGAGTTATGCACCGGAACTGGCCGCGTCTATTGAAGACGGCCTCGGCAAGGCCAGCCTCGGAATTGTCGGAAATCCTTAGGCGTCGGGCGGCGGCACCGCGTGCCGCCGCTCCGGCTTTCACGCCTCGTCGGCAACGCGGATGACGAGCTTGCCGAAGTTGCGGCCTTCCAGCAGGCCGATGAAAGCGGTCGGCGCGTTTTCAAGACCGTCGACAATATCTTCCTGATAGCGAACCTTGCCCGCGGAAATCCATGCGGCCATTTCGCGATAGAAGTCGGGGCGCTGGTCGACGAACTCCCTTTGGATGAAGCCGCGTATCGACAGGCTCTTGCTCAGAACGTCGCGCATGACGGCGGGAAGGCGGTCGCCACCCGTCTGTTCGCCGGGGCGGCTGTTGTACTGCGCGATCAAGCCGCAGACGGGAACGCGGGCGAAATCGTTGAGCAGCGGAAACACCGCATCCCAGACATGCCCGCCGACATTCTCGAAATAGACGTCGATGCCGCCGGGGCAGGCTGTTGCCAGTTGCTCGGCGAAATCGGCTGCGCGGTGATCGATGACCGCGTCAAAGCCGAGTTCGTCGCGAACGAACGCACACTTCGAAGCACCTCCGGCAATCCCGACGGCACGCGCGCCCTTGATGCGGGCAATCTGGCCAACGGCCGATCCCACGGCGCCGCTTGCTGCGGCAACCACCACCGTTTCGCCCGCCTTCGGCTTGCCGATCGTCAAAAGGCCGGAATAGGCGGTAAAGCCCGGCATGCCCAAGACGCCGAGCGCGGTTGTAAGGGGTGCTGCCTGCGGGTCGAGTTTGCGCAGGCCCACACCATCGGAGAGCGCGTAGCTTTGCCAACCGGAATGGGACAGCACGAAATCGCCCTCGGCGAAATCCGGATGGCGTGACCGTACGACGCGGGCCACCGTTCCGCCTTCCATGACGCTGCCGATCTCGACGGGCTTTGCGTAGGATTTTCCGGCATTCATACGCCCGCGCATATAGGGGTCGAGCGATAGATAGAGGATCTTCAGCAGGATCTGGCCTGCGGCAGGTTCCGGTATCGCGGAATGGCCGATCTCGAAATCATCCGCTTTTGGCTTGCCGTCTGGGCGGGAAGCAAGAAGGACCTGGGTATTTTCGGACGTCATGGCGTTTCCTTCCACCACTGGCGCAGCCCGACCGTGGCAGCGCAGCAGGTATGATGTTTCTGTTCGGGCCTACCTTCGCGGGCGCTGCGCAAGACGGCAAGCCGCGACTTCTGACCCTCGGGCGCATCCTCGATCTGCGCAAGTACTGAGGCGGTCACCCAGCATGCCAAAGGCCCAACCGTTGCTGACGGTTGGGCCAAAGAGCAGATTGTGGACGTCGCCGGCTCAGGCGGCGTCAATGGCCTGTTTCAGGTCGGCGATGATGTCATCGGGATGCTCGATGCCGATCGACAGCCTGACATAGCCAGGCGTGACGCCGGTTCTCAGTTGGTCTGCCTCGGAGAGCTGCGAGTGGGTCGTCGTTGCCGGATGGATCGCGAGCGACCGCGCGTCACCGATATTGGCGACATGGTAGAGCAGCTGCAGCCCGTCGATAAAGCGACGGCCAGCCTCGCGTCCGTCTTTCAGCTCGAAACCGACCAACGCGCCGAAGTGGCCATTGCGCAGGTATCTTTCGCCCCGCGCCTTGGCGACGCCTTCCTGAAACTTCGGAAAAATGACCCGCGCCACCTTGGGATGCGAGCGCAGGAAGTCGGCGACCTTGATGGCGTTTTCGCTGTGCTGGCGGATGCGTAGCGGCAAGGTTTCCAGCCCCTGGATGAACTGGAAGACATTCTGCGGGCTGATGGCAGCACCAAGGTCGCGCAGCAGCACGGCACGGGCGCGCAGGATATAGGGATGAAAGTCGATCGTGGCGGCCTTCTCAAGCCAGGTCTTTCCCTGATAGCTCGCGTCCGGTTCGTGCAGATTGGGATGGCGCGCGGCATGGTCGTGCCAGGGAAAGGTGCCGCTATCGATGATGGCGCCGCCAATCGAGGTGCCGTGTCCGCCGATATACTTCGTGGTGGAATAGACGACGATCGCAGCACCATGATCGAACGGCCGAATGGTCAACGGTGCTGCCGTGTTATCGATGACAAGCGGAATACCGAACCGGCGGCCGATCTCGGCGACCTCGCCGATCGGGAAGACCTCGAGGCTCGGATTGGGAAGGGATTCCGCGTAGTAGGCCCGCGTCTTGTCATCGGTCGCCGTGGCAAACGCCTCGGGATCGGACGCGTCGACGAAGCGTACTTCGATGCCGAAACTTTGTAGCGTCGAGGCGAAGAGCGCCCAGGTGCCGCCATAGAGGCCGGCGGCGCTAACGATGTTGTCTCCTGATCTGGCAAGGTTGAGGACGGCGTAGGCCGACGCCGCTTGGCCGGACCCGAGCGCCAGTGCCGCCGCACCGCCTTCGATTTCGGCAAGGCGCTGCTCGAATGCGTCCTGCGTCGGGTTGGAGACGCGGGTGTAGAGATGGCCAGCGGCCTCGAGGGCAAACAGTTTGTCGGCGCCGTCTGTCCCCGGCAACTGGTAGGAGGTCGTCTGATAGATCGGCACGGCGACCGCGCCGGTGACCGGATCGAAACGATAGCTGCCGCCATGAAGCGCCAGTGTTTCGGGCTGAAGAGGCCGCGACGTATCGCGCAGGCCGTTCGGCGCCTTGACTTCGACTGCAGGTTCCTCAGGCTTTTGATGGATCGTCATGGATTGCTTCCTTCAGCGGTTGAGCGGTTGCAGTTGCATTGTTCAGGCTGGCACCGGCACCTTCAGCTGTTCGACCAGATCGGCGTGGTGGGCAGCAGCGACGTCGGGGTGTGATCTCAGGCGTGATTTCAGGACGTTGCGCCCGACTTCGTGGAACAGAGGGTTGAGCGGGTCCTGCGTCACACCGCGAACTTCTGCGCCAAGCTCGGGTGGCAGATCGAGAACTGGAATGGTGGAAGCGAGGTTGGCGCCGAGGAAGAAGGCGACCGAGCGGCGATCACCACCGGCGGGCGGCGTGACCACGCGATGAACATTGGCAAGCAGGTAGCCGTTCGATGCCAGCTCCAGAAGCTCGCCGACATTGATGACGAAGGTGCCGCGCTTCGGCGGCGCATCGATCCAGCCGCCCTTGCCGTCGTCGACTTGCAGGCCGCCGACTTCATCCTGAAGCAGGATGGTGACGAAACCGCCGTCCTTGTGGGCGCCGACCCCCTGGTCGCTTTCCGTCTTGTCTCGGCCAGGATAGCGGATGATCTTCAACAACTGATTGGGCCCGTCGCGGTAAATCGGCTCGAATACGTCGGCGCGCTGACCGAGCGCCTCGGCGAAAACCTCGATCAGGCGGATGCCAAGGCGGGTGACTGCCTCGATCCAGGCGAGGATCGCCGGCTTCAGGTCGGGCAGGGCGTCAGGAAACTGGTTGGGACCGACCAACCGTTTCCACGGCGCATCGCCAGCGTTGAGCTCGATGCGTTCGCGCTCGGGCCCGAAATCGACCTGTTCGCGCCAATCCTGCGTGCCCCGGGTGTATTCGAGGCCGGCGCGATTGTAGCCGCGAAAGTGCGACGACTTGCGCATTTCGATCGCCAGCTTGTCCTGTTCCGGCAGAGCGAAGAAGCAACGCGAGAGATCGAGAACGCCATCGATCTGCTCTAGCGCAATCCCGTGCCCCTCCAGATAGAAGAAGCCCACCGAGCGGGCGACGCTGCGCAATTCGTCAAGCGCCGCCGCCCGCTCGGGATGGCCCGCCGCAAAGCGTTGCAAATCGAGAATCGGAAGGGATGAGTTGGCGTTGGTCAATGGAAGGCTCCTTCACTGTCTGTGCTGCGGCGCTGCCGTCTTCATCTGGGTGTGTCTGCACACTGCTGTTGTGGCTGGCCGCAAATGGTATGAGAAGCCTACCTGTTGTTGGCGACCTTTCAATATTCTCTATTGAAATTATAGACTAAATATCGCGACGTTGGCGCAAGAGCCGTCCGGACAACGATTGAGCTGCGAGAATTTTCAACCTTTGGGGTTTTGCCGAGAGATTTGCCGCCGGCGCTGGACAACAACGCGTTGCAAGCGACAGACATTGAGCGGCTGACTTCAGGTGTCTCGGACCCACAAAAGCAACGGAAAGCAGCCGCTCTTGATCGAGCGATACGGCGCCGCGGCCTTGCCCATTCCCGATACGACGGGAATGGTGTTGACGTGATGGGAGCGGTCAATCACCGCGGTTGGGCTCAACGCAAGGCAAAGCCCCCGTCGGGGTAAAGCGTCGAGCCGTTCATGAAGCCGTTCTCCATGAGGTAGATGACAGTGTGCGCCACCTCATCGGTGGTGCCGACCCGCTTGAGCAGCGCAGCCTCGCCATAGCTGGAGAAGGAAGCCTCCCGGACGGCGTCCGGCTGACGGCGCCACAGGTCGCTGTCGATCGTGCCGGGCGAAATGACGTTCACGCGGATCGGCGCTAGTTCGACGGCGAGCGCTCGCCCGAGGCCTTCGATCGCGGCATTGCAGGCGCCATAGGCGGCACCTTCTGCCGCCGGCCTGACGCTGTAGGCGCCCGCCATCAGGGTAATGGAGCCGTTGTTATCCAGGTACGGCAACGCATGCTTCACCGCATAATACTGCCCCCAGAACTTCGATCGGAAGGAGCTTTCGGCGACCTCGTCGGACGCCTTGTCGATCCGTCCGCGCGAGTAGGATGCGCCTGGCGTGAACAGGTGGTTGATCGGACCTGCCTGCTCGAAGAAGCGGCGCAAGGAGTCCTGATCGACATTGTCGACCGTCAGCGCGCGGCTGGCCGGACCGAGCTTGCTTGCCGCACGCTGCAGCTTTTCCGCGTTGCGCCCGCCGATAACCACGTCCGCGCCAAGGTCGATCGCGCGCTCGGCAACGCGCAGGCCGATGCCGGAGCTGCCG
This sequence comes from Ensifer sp. GW821-FHT05G01, assembly GCF_059419585.1. Lineage (NCBI taxonomy): Bacteria > Pseudomonadati > Pseudomonadota > Alphaproteobacteria > Hyphomicrobiales > Rhizobiaceae > Ensifer > Ensifer sp. GW821-FHT05G01. The sequence goes on from NZ_JBWKSC010000014.1 coordinate 38,013, forward strand.
CCGATGATTGCTACTCTCTGCTTTCTCATTCTGTTGGATCCCTAGGATGTCAATGAATGGGCGCACTATATCCGCGAACAAAAATCGCTTATGAGAACAGTTTTCGCAGTAACTGCGAATGGAGTTCTGGAGTGTGTCATGCTTCCCGGCGATCATCTCAGTGCGATCCGAGCCTTCATGCAGGCCTCGCGGTCTTCCAGTTTTTCCGAAGCTGCCGAGCGGCTTGGCCTTTCCACATCGACGGTGGGCAAGGCTGTTGCCCGGCTTGAGAGCCAGCTGGGCGTGCGTCTGTTTCAGCGCAGCACACGTCATCTCGCACTTACCGAGGAAGGCAGAGTGTTCCTCGATGGTTGCGAACGCGCCGTGGCGGAACTGGCCGCGGTCGAGTCCGCGCTTGCCTCGCGCATGGATGAACCCGCCGGCCGCCTCAACGTGAGTTTTCCGGAATTGCTCGGCAGGCGGATTGCCGGGCCATGCCTGATCGGCTTGGCCGCCGACCATCCGAAACTCGAACTCGATATTGCCTTCACCAATCGGCTTGTTGATCTGGTCGAAGAGAACATCGACCTCTGCGTGCGTGTCGGGGAACTTGCCGGCGGTGGCGACCTGATGGTCAGAAAACTCGGTGTGCAGCGCCTGACGCTTTGCGGTGCGCCGGATTATCTGGCGAAGCACGGGATGCCGTTGCGCCCGGCGGAGCTTGCTGCGCATCACGGCGTGACGCAATCGCGTGGGCGCGCAGCAGAGACCTGGAGGTTTACTGAATCCGGGCAGACGAAGCACATCGACGTTCGCAGCGCGCTTTGCATTGCCGACCACGCCTTGATGGCGGACGCAGCCTGCCGTGGGCATGGGCTCGTGCAGTTGCCGACCTGGATTGTCGACGATGCGGTCGCAGACGGTCGGCTCGTTCCCGTTCTCGAGGCCTTTGCGCCCGTGCCGCTGCCCATCTTTGCCCTTTGGCCGCATCGGCTCGGCACGACCCCGCGCGTGCGCGTTGCGGTCGACGCCCTGGTCGATCGTTTTCGCGATTTCTAGCAGCGCAGCGAATAATTGGGGCCGATGTTGGCCGGCCAGTCTATTCCGCCTTTGCCAACCCGAGCGTCCTTGTCTAGGTTTCGCCGACAACCGCGCTTCGCCCGATGGGCAGAGAATGAATGGCTGATACGCCCCACAAAACGATCGACATCCGGCGAGACGGTCTTCTGCGACGCATCGTGATGGCGGCAGAACCGATCGTGGTTCTGGACGCCGTTGCGGGCATGGGAAAGTCGACGCTTTTGTCGCAACTGGCGTCCCATCTTCAATGTCGCATATGGCGATCGGCGCGTTCTCCCGGCGAGGACGATTTTTGCGATGGCGTGCTGCTCTGGGATCTGCCGCCGGACACGCTGGAAGCCGAGATTCCCGCAATCTGGCGCGATGAGGGACGACGCGTCGTGATCGCGAAGCGGCCGTATACCCGCCTCCTCGGTCTCGATCGGGCGATTGCCTACCGCAAGGCACTCTGCCTTGGTGCTCAGGATCTCTGCTTCTCACGTGGCGAACTCGAGGCAACCTGCGGCAGGGCGGCGGTCGGGCCGCTGTTGGCGGAGACTGGAGGGTGGCCGTTTCTGGTTGGGCTGTTCTCGCGCGCCTCGCGGGAAGAGGCAGCTGTCACCCGCTTTCTGGCAGACGATGTCCTGAGTGAAACGGCCGATTTCGAACTCGTCCAGCTCAGGCTCGCCCAGCAGGCGGCAAAGCCGGCTGCCAAGGCCAAAGAAGCTGTGCCGGCCTATCTGCAGGCAAGTGGCATTGCCGGTCCGCTCGCCACAGCGGTTGACATGGTGCTGGCTGAGCGTCTCGAAGACGGCACGCGTGTCCCGGCGATATCAACTGCCTATGCGGCGCACGGCATGCAGACAGAGGCGATCGCCGTGCTGCAGCGCGCGGGGCTTCACGAACTGGCGGTTCGCGCCTTCATCGCGAACTTCGGCCGGTACTACATCTTCTTCCACGGCTCGGAAGCGTTCGACCGGGTACTCGCCGGGTTCCCGGCCGAGTTGGCGGCGCAGAATGAGGGAATCGTCACCGCACTTGCGATGCAGGCGCTGAAGCGCGGCGAGGTGCTGCGCGCGCAACGGCTGCTTGCTGATTGTTACGGCTCGCGCGCCAACAATGTGCTGAAGGTACTGAGTGATCGTGCCGCATTCTCAGCCGCATTCCGCTCCTTCCGCCTGGTGATGCTGATCTACGAAGACGTCGTGCTCGGCGATGATCTTCTGGAGCAAGCGACGACGCTCCTGTCGGAGTTCCCGCTGGACGCCGATCTTGAGCGCGGCAGCATCTACAATTCGATCCTGGAATTCTACATTCGCCGCCGCCGGTTCGCCGTCGCACAGGACATCGCCGATCGGGCGCTCTTCCATTACGAGCGCGCGGGCGTGCCGCTTCTGTGCTTCTACATCAACCTGCATCAGGCGATGATGCACCTGATGAGCGGCGATGCGGTGCGTGCCCGCAGGAACGCGGTCGACGCTGCCGAGCAATTGTCGCGCGTGCCGTTCGAAAGCCCGATGGATGCGCGACTGCTCGCTTTGCTACAGGCATGCGTTGAGTACGAGGACGGCAAGCCGGAGCCACTGGCGCGCTTCCTGACCTCCGAAATGGATGACTTTTCGCATGGTGAAATCTGGCCGAGCCTGATCGAGTTCGCCTTGCAATATGGCAGCCAGGCGCTGAGCGAGCATTTTTCGATGATCGCCGCACGCGGCTTCCTCGATCGCTGGCGCGCCTATCAGGTTTACAACAGACAGTTCCGCCTGATGATCGAGGTCCGCGACGCCGTTATCCTGCAGAACGGCAACCGCTGGCAGGAAGCGGCAGAAAAGCTTGCGGCAGTGCAGGCGCGGATCAACAGAACCTGGGTGGAGGCGGCGGTTGACGAACTGACCCGCCTGCAGGACCGCGACGAGATCGCCCTGGCAGTCGTCTGGCTGCGCCATATCGTCTTCGAAATGCCGGGGCGCGTGCATCTGGACCGTCAGCTTACGGCGCTGGCGAGCAACCTCAACCTGACGGGCCGTCAGCGATTGTGCATCGAGGTCTGGCAGGCCTATGTCGCCCGTCGCCGGCACAACCTCACGAGCGCGCGCGCCATCCTGCAGAAAACGTTCGAGAATGCGGCGCGGCTTGGCACCATTGCGCCGCTGTCGGAAGAGCGGCAATTCCTGCGGGAACTGACCGGCGACCGGCGCATCAGCGACTTCCTGCAGACCACGCCGACGTCCCAGCAGATCCTGCGCCGGCTGCGCGACACCGGCCTGCCCAACACTCCGCTCGGCGAAAAGAACGGCCTGACCCGGCGCGAAACCCGCCTGCTGCTGATGATTGCTGAGGGGGCGTCGAACAAGTTCATCGCCCATGCCCTGGGCTTGAGCGAGGCCACGGTGAAATTCCACCTCGGCAATCTCTATCGCAAGCTCGGTTGCAGCCGCCGACGGGAAGCGATCATCGCTGCAAAGGCGCTCGGCGTCATTTCCTGATCAGGTTGCAGTCCGCGCGATATACGCCGTTCGCTCGTTCGGCCGATACAAGAACCTATACCTTTCTTGTAAAAACCTATCCTTTCTAGCCGTTGTGCAAACGACCCTTTCGGCTTGAAACTGCCCTCGACCGCAAAAAGCGGCAGACAGGCCGGACGATAACCGGCTGAGGGGAAAGGGTTGCCAATGGGCAATTATTACGTCGCCTTGTTTGCGCGGCGCGCGGTCGGCTTCCTGATGGTGCTGTTCGTGTTGTCGCTGATGATTTTCGTGCTCGCCCGCATCGTTCCGGGCGACCCGGCACGCATGGCCCTCGGTCCGAGCGCAACGCAAGCGCAGGTCGACCAGCTTCGCCAGCGCATGGGCCTCGATGAGCCGCTGATCACCCAGTATGTCAGCTATGTTAGCCATGCGGTGACCGGCGACCTCGGACGTTCGATCGTGTCCGATCGGGAGGTCAGCGCCGACATCGCCACCTTCCTGCCGGCGACGCTGGAGCTTGTGATCGTCACCATCGTCATCATTTTCGCGGTGGCCGTGCCACTCGGCGTTTTGACGGCGCGCTACAGGAACAGCTGGATCGACAATAGCGGCCGTTTCTTCTCGCTCATCGGCGTCACCATTCCGAGCTTTCTCTTCGCGGTGACTCTTCAGATTCTCGCGGCGGATCATTTTCCCTCATGGCCGACGCTCGGCCGGGTCGATTTCCAGCTCGGCGCACCCGCTGGCCCCACGGGTTTCCTGCTGGTCGACAGCCTGCTTGCTGGCCGCCCGGACGTGTTTCTGAGCGCCCTCCAGCATCTCGCCTTTCCGGCGCTGGCGCTGGCAATGGCCGGCATCGGCCAGATCACCCGCATCACCCGCTCGGCAATGATCGACCATCAGCGCCGCGATCATGTGTTGACGCTGAAATCCTTCGGTGTGCCGGACCGCGTTATCGTGTTTCGCTATCTGCTGAAGCTGTCTTCGATCGCGCCATTGACGATCATGGGGCTCGAATTCGCCTCGCTGATCGGCAACGCCTTCGTCGTCGAAATGGTGTTCTCCTGGGGCGGCTTCGCCTCCTACGGCCTCGACGCCATCCTGCAGAAGGACCTCAACGCCGTCATGGCCGTGGTCCTCGTCTCGGGCATTTTCTTCATCGCCGCCAATCTCGTCATTGACCTGATCATCAGCATCCTTGACCCGCGGCTTCGCTTCAAGGAGGCCCGCTGATGCAGGATGCAACCCGCCTGTCCGCCGGCTACATGACCTGGTACCGATTCAGCCGGAACCCGGCCGCCGTCATCGGCGCGCTGATCGTGCTTTCGGTCATCGTCATGGCCATCTTCGCGCCGTTGATCGCACGCTTTCCCGAACATGTCGGCGCCGTCGTCGACTTCCGCAACCGCCATATGCCGCCGGATGTCGACAACTGGTTCGGCACCGACAAGGCCGGCCGTGATATCTTCTCGCGCACGGTCTTCGGTTTCCGCGTCTCGCTGTTGCTTGTCATCGGCGTGCTTGGCGTGGCTGTCCCGATCGGCTCGGCGCTGGGCATGATCGCCGGTTATGCCGGCGGCCTGACCGAGCGGCTCCTGACCGGTTTCACCGACATCATGCTGGCGATCCCACCGCTGGTGATGGCGCTTGCCATCGGTAACGTGCTCGAGCCCAATCTGGTCAATGCCATGCTGGCGATCACGCTGCTCTGGTGGACCTGGCATGCGCGCCTCGTCTATCGCGTGACAAAATCGATCGCGGCGGAAGACTATATCGAGGCAGCGCGGCTCGCCGGCGCCAGCCACCTGCACATTCTCGCCAAGGAGATCCTGCCGAACTGCATCTCGGTCATCTCGGTCAAGACGACGCTCGATGCCGCCTTCGTCATCCTCTTCGGCGCGACGCTCTCCTTCCTCGGCCTCGGCGTGAAGCCGCCGACACCCGACCTCGGCTCGATGGTCGCCGACGGCCGGCAGTTCCTGCCGGAGAAGTGGTGGGAGGTTCTGGCACCCGGCTTTGCCATCTTCTACGCCACGCTCGGCTTCAACCTGCTCGGCGACGGGCTGCGCGACATGTTCGATGTGGAGGCCTGAGACGATGAGCATTCCTCTCCTCAAGGTCGAAGACCTCAATATCGCCTTCACCACCTACGGCCGCCGCCAGCATATCCTGAAGGATGTCTCCTTCGAGATCGGCAGGGGCGAGCGTGTGGCGCTGATCGGCGAGACCGGCTCGGGCAAATCGGTCACCTCGAAGGCGATCCTCGGCACGCTTCCCGACAACGCCCGCATCGAGAGCGGCAGCATCGAATATAACGGCAGGCGGGTGCTCGATATGCCTGGCCGCGAGCGTGAGGCGCTGAAAGGCACGGCGTTCTCGATCATCATGCAGGACCCGTTGTCTTCGTTCAATCCGGTCTTCCGGATCGGCCGGCACCTCGACGACGTGATGTTCTATGCCGACCGGCGCGACGGTGTCAGAACTTCGGCGAAAGACCGAAAGCAGCGCATCTTCGATGTCCTGCGCCGCGTGCAGCTTCAGGATCCGGAGCGGATCTTCGATGCCTATCCATCGCAGCTTTCCGGCGGCATGCGACAGCGCGTGCTGATCGGCCTTGCGCTTCTGCACCAGCCGCAACTGCTGATCGCCGACGAACCCGGCACCGCGCTCGACGTGACCACCCAGGACGAGATCCTGAAGCTGATCAACCGGCTGGTCGACAGCGAGGGACTTTCCCTGCTGATGATCACGCACAATCTTGGCGTGGTCCGGCAGACGGCCGACCGCGTCTTCGTCATGCGTCACGGCGAGATTGTCGAGAGCGGCAATCTGCGCCAGATCTTCCAGACGCCGCGGCAGCCCTACACGATCGATCTGATCGATGCGATCCCGCCGCTTTACGGTCCGAAGGTGGTCAATCAGCCGATTTCCTCGAATGCCCCGATCATCACGCTTGAAGGGGCCGGCAAAGTCTATGTCGAAAAACCCTTCCTCGGCCGCATGAAGCGCCACGAGGCGGTCAAGCCGGTGACGCTGTCGGTGCCTGAAGGCGAGATCTTCGGCCTTGCGGGCGAGTCCGGCTCCGGCAAGACGACGATTGCGCGCATGGTGATGGGCCTGATTGCGCCGAGTTCCGGCACGATCCGCGTCGGCTCGCCCGCGCAGGCAAGTGCGTCTCAGCGGCTGACCCAGATCGTCTATCAGAATCCCGGCACCTCGCTGAACCCCAAACGCACGGCGGCGCAGACCCTGGCGGTTCCGCTCAGCCATGTTGGCCTGCACGGCAAGGCGGCGACATTGCGGATGGAAGAGCTGATGACGCTGGTCAACCTGCCGTCCGCCTATCTTTCCAAATATCCGCACGAGCTTTCGGGCGGGCAGAAGCAGCGCGTGGCGATTGCCCGGGCGCTTGCGGCCGAACCGAAGATCATCGTGCTCGACGAACCGACGTCGGCCCTCGACGTCTCCGTACAGAAGCAGGTCATCGCCTTGCTGCAGCGCCTCAGGGACGAGCTTGGGCTGACTTATTTCTTCATCTCCCACGACCTTTCGCTGATGCGAAATTTCTGCAGCCGCATCGCCATCATGCTGAAGGGCGAGATCATCGAGGAGGGGAGGACGGCGGATGTCTTTGCCGATCCCCGGCACCCCTACACCCGCGCGCTCATCTCGGCGATCCCGGTGATGAGCGACGAGGAGGAAGCATTGAAACCAACGGTAAGCGTCGAGGAGAGAGCGCGCTTCCTAGTGAGATCAACGGCCTAGAGGCCGAACGAGGAAACAGGGCCGAAGGCCCATCAACAAGGAGACTGTCCGTGTATCGATTGGGAATAGATGTCGGGGGTACGAACACCGACGCCGTGATCATGGAGGGGCGGCACGTTCTGTCGGGCGTCAAGGCGTCGACGACGGAAGACGTGACGACGGGCGTCATCGAGGCGCTGGAGGGGGCGATTGCCAAGGCCGGCATCGACCGGTCCAGGATCAGCACCGTGATGATCGGCACGACGCATTTCACCAATGCTGTGATCGAGCGCAAGCATATCAACCATGTCGCCGCCATTCGCCTCGGCCTTCCGGCGACCGCCTGCCTGCCACCGATGGTCGACTGGCCGAACGATCTCGCCGAAGCCGTCGGTCATCACACCTACCTGGTGCGCGGCGGCTACGAATTCGACGGCCGCGCCATTGCCCCGCTCGATGAAGAAGAGCTGATCCGGATCGCGGCCGATATCCGCCTCAAGAACGTCAAGGCGGCGGCAATCACCTGCGTCTTCAGCCCCATCAACGCCGAGATGGAACAGCGTGCCAAGGCTGTCATCGAGAAGCATTGCCCGGGCCTTCCGATCGTCGTCTCCGGCGATATCGGTCGCATCGGCCTGCTGGAGCGCGAAAGTGCTGCCATCATGAACGCCAGCCTGTTGTCGCTGGCCGCCAAGACGGTCGACGCCTTCGCCAAGGCGCTGAAGGATGCCGGACTGTCCTGCCCGTTCTTCATCACCCAGAACGACGGCACGCTGATGGCCGCTGCGACAGTCAGAAGCTTCCCTGTTCTGACCTTCGCGTCGGGCCCGACCAATTCGATGCGTGGTGCTGCCTTCCTCACCGGCCGCAAGGAAGCGATCGTCGTCGATATCGGTGGTACCACCTCCGACGTCGGCGCCCTGCATCACGGCTTTCCCCGCCAGGCGGCGACCATCGTCGACGTCGGCGGCGTGCGCACCAATTTCCGCATGCCCGATGTGTTTTCGATCGGTCTCGGCGGCGGCTCGCTTGTGCGCGAACTCGCCAATGGTGACGTGACTGTCGGTCCGCAGTCCGTCGGCTATCGCATCGCCAGGGATGCCTTGGTCTTCGGTGGCCAGACGCTGACGACGACGGACATCGCTGTCGCACTCGGCAAGGCCGATGTCGGCCATGCGTCCAAGGTCGCGCATCTCGATCGGGCGCTCGCCGAAAAGGCCCATGCTCGGATCGTGCAGATGCTTGAAAACTCGGTCGAACGCAGCCGCGTTTCGGCCGACCCGATCCCGGTCATCGCCGTCGGCGGCGGCTCGATCCTGATGCCAGACAGGCTTGGGGATCTGGACGTCATCCGCCCGGAGAATTTTGCCGTCGCCAACGCCGTCGGCGCCGCCATCGCCCAGATCAGCGGCGAAGTTGATCGCGTCTTTGCGCTCGAGAAGGGTTTGACGCGCGAAATCTGCCTGAAGCAGGCGGAGCAGGAAGCAACGGAACGCGCGCTTTCGGCCGGCGCGATTGCCGAAACCATCCAGGTCATCGAGCGGGAAGACGTGCCGCTTGCCTATCTGCCGGGCAATGCCACCCGCATCCACGTCAAGGTCGTCGGCGAAATGGGAGGCTTCCATGGCTGAGCGTGCATTGAAGGCTCTGAACTACGATCCGTCCGATCTCTGGGTGCTCGACGAAGAGGATCTGGAGGCGCTGGAAATCGGCGCCGGCATTCTCGGCACCGGCGGCGGCGGCAACCCCTATATCGGCAAGCTGCGGGCGCGGCTGGCGATGCGCAGCGGCTACAACCTGTCGATCCTGCCGCTCGACCGGCTGGCCGACGATGCGCGCTGCATCTCGCTCGGTGGCATCGGCGCGCCGGTCGTCGCCTATGAGCGGCTGAAGGAGGGACGCGAAGGGCTGCGGTGCGTTCGCGCGCTTGAAGAGCATCTCGGGATCGCGATCGACGCCATCGTCTGCGAGGAAATCGGTGGCGCCAATTCGATGGAGCCGCTGATCGCGGCCGCCTTTGCCGGGCTTCCGGTCGTCGATTGCGATGGCATGGGGCGTGCTTTCCCGGAAATGCAGATGACCACCTTCTCGATCTACGGTCATCGCTCGACCCCGAGCGTCATGTGCGACCTGCACGGCAACGTCGTCTTGTTCCAGCATGCGGCATCCGAACTCTGGCACGAACGCATGGCGCGCGCCTGCGTGGTCTCGCAAGGCGGGGCCTCGACGCTTGCCTCGGCGCCGATGACGGGTGCGTTTCTCAAGAAGTACTCGATCCCGCATTCCTACACCCAGGCGGTCTCGCTCGGGCGGGCGGTGCTGAAAGCGCGGCGCGATCATGCCGATCCGGTCGCGGCCATCTGCGCCCAGGAAAACGGGCGCCAGGTCTTTTCCGGCAAGATCGTCGATCTCGAACGTCACCTGCGTGGCGGCTTCGTCATCGGTGAAGCCAAGCTTGCCGGCATCGATGCCTTCAACGGCGACAGCGCCTCGGTGATGATCCAGAACGAAAACCTCGTCTTCAGCCGCAATGGCGAAGTCGAAGTGTCGGTCCCGGACCTGATCATCGTGCTCGATGTCGACAGCGGCAACGCGATCACCACCGAAATGCTGCGCTACGGCCAGCGCGTCGCGATCGTGGCGTTGCCCTGCCACTCCCTGCTGCGCTCCGCCGCGGCGCTGGAGGTTGTCGGCCCGAAAGCCTTCGGCTTCGACGATTTGACCTTCCGGCCGATCGAGGGGATGCAGCCATGACCGAGCAGCTGATTACGGCTGCCGACATGGAGGCGATCGCCATCGGCGGTGCCTATCTCGGCACCGGCGGCGGCGGGGATCCCTATATCGGCAAGCTGATGGCGCGAACGGCGATCGAGGCGAACGGCCCTGTTCGGGTGGTCCAGCCGGAAACCGTCGCCGATGACGCGCTCTGTGTTCCCGTCTTCATGATGGGCGCACCGACCGTGATGGTGGAGAAGCTGCCGCGTGGCGACGAAGCGCTGGAGGCGCTGGGCCAGCTCGAACGGTTCCTCGGACGCAAGGCCGATGCGCTGATCTGCGTGGAGGCCGGCGGATTGAACTCGACCATCCCCTTTGCCGTGGCCGCCGCAACGGGCCTGCCGCTGATCGACGGAGACGGCATGGGTCGGGCCTTTCCCGAGCTGCAGATGGTGAGCTTCACCATGCATGACATCAGCGCAACGCCACTGGTTCATGCCGACGACAAGGGCAACAGCGCGATCATCAATGCAGTCTCGAACCTGTGGACCGAACGGCTCGCCCGCGTCCAGGCGATCCAGATGGGTGGCGCCAGCCTTGTTGCCGCCTATCCGATGACCGGGGCCCAGATGAAGGCTGGAATCCTGCGCGGCACGCTCAGTCTCATCAAGGGCATCGGCGAGACGATTGCCGCCGAGCGCAGGGCGAAGCGTCATCCCGGCATCGCGCTTCGCGAGCAGTTCGACGGCCGACACCTGTTTACCGGCCGCGTCGTCGATGTCGACCGGGTGACGACAGGCGGTTTCGCGCGGGGCAGGGCCGTGCTCAAGGGCATCGACGGTTTTTCCGGCCGCACTTTCGAAGTCGCCTTCCAGAACGAGTTCCTGGTCGCGCGCGGCGATGGCGGACAGGTCATCGCCTCGACGCCGGATCTCATCTGCGCACTCGACGCCGATGGCGGGCTGCCGGTCACGACGGAGCAGTTGCGTTACGGCCTGACGGTCGAATTCACCGGGCTTCCCTGTGATCGCCAGTGGCGGACGGCCAAGGGGCTCGAACTCGCAGGCCCCGGCTACTTTGGTTACGACCATGCCTACGAGCCGGTCGAGGCGCTCAACCCGGCCGCCTGAGGGCGGCCGGACCGAAACAACGACAATCAACAAAAAGGGAACTCAGACATGAAGAGAACACTCATCACAGGGCTGCTTCTGGGGTTGGTGCAGACGACGGCACTCACCGCCCCGGCCGCGGCTCAGGAGAAGGTGTCGATCGTCGTCAACGCGACGCAGGAGTTCGGCACCATCGATCCCGGCAAGATCAACGACTACACCGAGTATATGGCTGCCGTGAACCTCTATTCAGGTCTGACGACGGTCAACCCCGATGGCTCTGTGGTGCCGGAACTCGCCGAAAGCTGGAGCGTCTCCGATGACGACAAGACCTACACCTTCAAGCTGAAGGACGGCGCAAAATTCCAGGATGGCACGCCAGTCAAGGCTTCAGATGTCGTCTACACGGTCAAGCGCCTGCTCGCGATCAACGAAGGTCCGTCCTACCTTTTCACCGATATCGTCGATCCCGCCAAGTTGAAGGCCGTCGATGATCGGACCGTGGAGATCGGTCTGAAGAAGGTCTATGCGCCGTTCATCAGCAACACGCCGCTGATCCTTGTTCTCAATGAAAAACTGATCCGGGAGAACAGCAAGGAGGAGTGGGGGACGGACTACCTGACAGATCATCCGGCGGGTGCTGGACCTTACATGCTGTCATCCTGGCAACGTGCCTCGCAGATGGTCGTCAATCGTTTCGAGGGCTATCACGGCGGCTGGAGCAAGGGGACGCCGATCGACGAAATCCGTTTTGTCATCACCCATGACGAAGCGACGGTGAAGGCGCTTGCGGCAAAGGGCGAACTCGGCATGTCGGCGCGCGCCCAGGCAAACGAGACCTTCGAGGCAATCGAGAAGATGCCGGGCTACAAGATCCTGCGCGGCACGACGGCGACCGGCTTCTACATCAAGATGAACACCCAGGTCCCGCCGACCGACGATATCCACGTCCGGCGCGCGATTGCGCTTGCGACCGACTACGAAACGGTGCGCAATGTCATCCATCCCGGCGAACCTATGAACGGGCCATTGGCGTCCGTGTTCAAGGATGCCTATCTCAACGATTTGTCCGCCCCGGAATACAACCTGGAAAAGGCGAAGGAAGAGCTTGCCAAGTCGAAATATGCCGGCAAGGGGCCAATCAAGCTCAGCCATACCTATGTCACGGGCCTGGCCTTCGAAGAGGACATCGCGCTGTTGATGCAGGCCAATCTCGAGCAGATCGGTATCGAGCTCGACATCAAGCCGGAGCCCTGGAACCGCATCACCGAACTGGCCGCCAAGGTGGAGACGACGCCGGCGACCACCCAGGTCTTCTATGGCCCGACCTATCCGTCGCCTGACAGCGTCTTCTATGTGCAGTATCACTCCAAGGCGAAAGGCACCTGGGCCTCGATGGAATGGTTGCAGGATCCGGAAGTCGACGCCTTGATCGACAAGTCGCGCGAGACGCTCGATCCGGCCGCGCAGAACGATCTCTATAAGCAGATACAGCGCAAGGTCACCGATGCGCAGGCCGACGTGTTCCTGACGGTGGAGTCGCAGCGCTACGCCGCAAGCAAATGCCTCCAGGGCTATGCCTATATCCCGATGCAGAGCTGGGACCTGAACTTCTCGCGTTTCTGGTGGGATTGCCAGGCTGACTAAAGCATGTCACGCAAAAGTGTGCCGCGGTTTTGCGATAACGACATGCGCAAAAACAAGAACTTAAAGCGCGTCAAGCGAATCTGAAAGATCGCGAAGCGCTTTAAAATGGAAAGCCCTGCTTTGCGGGAGCGCGAAGCAGGGCTTTTTTCTATGCCACCAGCGAAATTGACGTCGACCCCGACTGCTCAGCAGTTTCCGAGGCTGGCGCGGCTCATGAGTTCGTTGGTCAGCAGTGCGGTCTTGTCGCCGCATTCCTCGACTTCCTTGAGCAGCGCTGCGAGCGCGAGCTCGAGGCAATATTGAACGCCTTCGACATTCAGAGTGCGCGACGAATCGCGCGCGTAGGTGACAAGGCGGGCCAGCGCCAGCAGCTCCTTCTCCTTGTCTTCAGGTTCAAAGGACATGGCGATCGAAGATTGCATGATTTTCCCCGGTTCCCTGCGGATCAGCCCGATCCGCTTCAACATGGCAAATCATAGCGTGACTTTTCATTGATGCGCGTGACACGAGCGTGACACACGTTGCATGGGAAAACCGCGTGCTTAAGATGAAGCGACAAGTTGATTGAGCAAGCGCTTCCAAAGACTTGTGGAATTGAATGTCCACCCTTCCGGCGCTGTCGACCTTAGGGCGGGGGCAGAGCGCAGGATGTCGATCAGTTGCAGCGCGTCGAGGCGCTTCTGATTTATCGTTCCGGTCGACAGGCACGCTTCGATGCGTTTCAGATCCGTGCCGGTTGGAAGGTCGGCACGCGCCACGATCGCGCGCCAGCTGCGGTGCTTGTAGAAGATCTCGGCGGCCGCCAACCGAAGTTGCGCGGCAGGCGCAGGATCGATCTTTTGCCGTGCGCACAAATCCTCAAGCGTCGCCACGACGTTCACCAAGGGCAGGGTCAATGGCATGTAGCCCAGCTCCGCCGGCCCATGCAGCAGGGCAACATCGGCATCATCTTCGAGTTCGCCTGCGGCGTATTGTTGGTAGATCTTGCCAACGCCGACCATGCCGAAGGCCGCACATTCGGCGGCACGAAGTGCGCCCATGCTGGCTGCGCCGTAAACGCGTACCCCTTGAGAAAGCGCAAACAGGATCTCCTTGTGCCAGACCGGCGCGACCTGTTCGAAATGGCCGTCGACGAGTCCGATGACCGTTGCGCCGTCCTGCGTGGCGCGCAGGATGTCGCCTTGCACGGCTGGCGGGCGCAGCACGATGTCCGTGCCGATCAGTGCCTGCGCTTCGGGCAAGGTGGGGCCGCAAAAGAGGATCTTCATGCGATCTCCAGGGCGCGCGACAGTGCCCGCGCGCCGAAACGGCGCTTGCGTGCTCCATCCGGATTTTCGAGTTCCGGCACAAAGACCTTGATCACGGAAAACGGCAACGGTTCGGCGAGCAGCGGAACGGCCACGGCGGTGCCGATGCCGGCGCGCTTCAAGGCATCGAGCACATATTCGATCAGCGAGTTTGCTGTGCTGCCGGCAACCGCGGCGACCGGGTTTTCTGCGCGCGGTAATGCCTCAAACAGTTGCTGGGTCTCGCGCGGCAGCCTGCGGGTGAAAGTCTCCGGAAAGACATCGTCACGTGCGCCGCTGATATAGGTGAGGCGGGACTGCGCGGCCTCGGTGACGGCCCGGATGGCGGCGCGTCGCGGATCGGGATGGGCGCCATGCCCGATGGTCACGTCATGGTAGCGCGGTTCTTTCGCCTCGAGGATGCCGGTATCCGCGATGACCGCCGTCAGACACGGGATGCCAATGTCGCTGGTCATATCGAAGAGGCGGAACGTGAGACCGGCCGCGGCAATCCGTCCTGTCATGTCATTGAGAATGGGGTCTTTGAACGAGCCGGCGTCGATGCACGTGCGCAGACGCGCCGTTAAAGGCAGCAGCCGCCACAACGTTTCGGCATCGCGCTCGATCCGTTCCAGCAGGCCGTGCAGGATTGCTTCGTCTTCGGTGTTGCCGGAGGCAAGTCCGTCCGACGACTGCCAGTAGCGGCACCGCTCGAGCGTGCGGTCGAGCAGTGCGGCATGAAACGGCACGAAAGTCGTCTGTTGACCGATGAGATCGAAACCGCGCAACCATGTCGCCGGTTCATCATCACCGAGATCGCTCTCGCCTGCCGCGACAAGGCCGGGCAGGTTGAGCGCCCTTTCTCCGCTTTCCAGAAGGGACTGTCGCGTTGCGTTTAGCACTTGCGCCGACGGGTTGCAGGCGACCGCACGCTCCAGAGCTTCCATCGCCGCCGATACCTTGGCGTCGATATCAGTGATGCCTTTCCCCTGATTGATGACGATCGATTTTGCGTTGGGAGAGACCGCGTTCCAGACGGGGATGCCGATGCGGTCGAGCCCGGTCAGGCGTGCCAGTCTGCTGATGCCGAAAGCGGGCAACAGCAAAGCGATGCGCGCGAAGGTTTCTTCGGGCGCACAGACGCGGTCGGAGTATCTGTCAGCATTGTCGGAATTTGCTGAGATCGGGCGATTTTCGTTCGCCCGATCCGTATTGATGGCTATCGTCATGCGCGGGCGCGCCGAGGCTTAGCCGTCCATGAACCCGCCGGAGACGGAGCCGGCCGAATTGGCCCTGACGGCGAAGTTCACGCCCTTGACCACAGTGGCGCCGGCATTTCTGTGCTCGTTTGCCGAAGCCAAGGCGCCGGTGAGCGGATCTACGATGCGTGTGACAGTTCCCGCCGCGAGATCGGCAAGCCACAGGCCATCGTCACCCTCAACGCCAAATACAACTACCTGTGTCGTTTGTGCCGTCATCGAATTTCCCCTTATCCCTCATGTGATTGCGCGAGAGCACCGTGCGTAAGGACGCACGGAGAACGCCCCGTGCGCTTTGATTCTAGAGCATTTTATCCGCCTCGAGTGAAGCCACTTGAACGCGGAATGCTCCAGTTTAGAAGCCAGCCTTGCGCAGGCCTTCGCCGTAATGGGTTTTCTGCCATTCCTCCCGGAACGGGACGATCGCCATCCATTTTTCCAGGTTGAAGTCCGGATGAACTTCAAACGTCTTGCGCACGTACTGGCCTGCCTTTTTGCGATTGCCGAGCATGCCCCAGCTCGCTGCAGCGAGCCGATCGGCGGGCGTGGGATCGCGCATTCGCTCGATATAGGCGAGAGCCTGATCGTATTGACCAAGCGAATAGCAGGCGCCGGCGGCGGTCCAGAAATACTCGTCCGGAGCGATCGGATTGAGATTGATCGCCGCTTCGATCTTTTGCAGGCCACCATCCGGCCGCGAGGCCTGCACGAGCGTATCGGCGTAGCTGGCAATCACGTTGGCGTGCTGCGGGCTGAGCGCTTCGGCTCGCTCATGAAACTCGATGCTCTCGTCGAATTGTCGGCTGTAAAGTTTGACGACGCCCAGTTCGCGGTAACCGGCCGCAAGGGTATCGTCGATGGCGATCGCCTCTCGGGCGTGCTGTTCGGCAAGAGCCAGGAGTTCGCTGTCGCCGCGGGCTGTCAAAAGCCACTCGACGAAATAACTGCGCGCAAGCCCGCTCATGGCTGGAGCCAGGTCGGCATTCTGGTTGAGCGCCTCGCGGAAACTCTTCCGGGCGCGCCGCACCTCCGGCAGGTTGAGCTGCTTGAGGTAGCGCTGGCCAAGCAGGTAACTGCGATAGGAGCCACCATTGCCTTCGTAGGTCTTGCGCATCGTCTCGTTGCGCTCGACCTGGCTGGCGATGGCGAATGCGATCTGTCGCGCGATCTCCTGTCGCGACTTCATCAACCCGCGGTCATCGAGCGTGAAGCGGTCGGCCCAGATCACTTCATCGTTCGCAAAGAAGATGAGCTGCGTAAACAACGTCTGGCGGCTGCCCTCATTGGTCAGGCGGGTATCGAGGATGTAGCTGATGGCGTGTTGTTCGTAAGTGCTGGCCTTGTCTGCCTGCAGGCTGATCTGGGCGGCAGTGTAGGGTGCGATCACCGAGACCGAGCGAAGTGCGCAAAGGCCGATGGTGACGTCCTCGATCAAGGAATGAGCAAACAATGTTGCCGTCGCGTCGGCGTTGCCGGCGCCTGGCGGCAGCAGCACTACGCGCGGCGGGCGCATCTCGCCCATGGCCTCCAGCAGCGGTTCAATGGCGGTGGCTGGCAATGGCGCCGCTTTGGCAGGCACGGGTAGCGAGCCACCTCTTGGCAGCAGGCGCGCATCGAATTGCCGCCCCTCCAATGCCAGGGCAGTATCGAGGATCTTGCGAACCTCGTCGTCTTCGGGGTTTCTCTCCAGAAGCTTGACGGCAGTCGATCTGACGAGCCTTCGATCCGGACCGGTCGCATTGTCGGCCGCGTTGATCAGGCTCTCGCGCAGGAGAGCGGCATGATCGGAGCGTTGCTGGGCGATCCAGTCGCGCAGCGCCTGGCCCTGCGATTTCAGATCCTTGAGGAAGTCGTCGCGGAATTTTTCTGCGGCCCACCGGAAACGCGATAACGCATCCTGATCGTCGTTTCCGACGATGTCGTCGAGGTCGCTCGCAATCGCTTCCGGCTCCATCCGGACGGTCGATGGCGAAAAACTGAGGAACGTGTGGCCGAGTTCCTCCTGCCGCGAGGTGACGCGGGATATCGTCTTGCGCAGATTGACAAGGGCCTGGCTCGGAACGACTTCGTTCCACAAGAGCTTGGCGACGTCGTTGCGCGATTGCTCGCGATGGCCGCCGGCGATCGCCTGAGCGAGAATGAGCAGACCCTTTTCGGGGAAGGCGACGTCGCACTCGTCTTCATCGACGAGACGTAACCGTCCGAGGGTCTGCAAACGAAATTTCATCTGGCTATCTCATCGGCAACCGGTTGGGCCTATCCGTGGAGGTCAGGGGCGTGCGTCGCACTGCCATGGGCAGCGACAGCTTCTGCCTCGGGCGTCTGTGCGACGGCCGCGACCAGCGAGATGATCTTCTTGCGCAGCACCGGGTCGGTGATCTTCAGGAAGGCCCGGTTGAGCGCAATGCCCTCTTTCGACGACACGAAGGACGAGATCTCGTTGGGTTCGCGCACATCGCCAAGGCCCGCGCGCGGGGTTGCGCCCTCTTCGCCTTCCTGGAAGAAGAAGCTTGGGTGAACGCCGAGAACGTCGGCGATGGCCTGTAGCCGGCTGGCACCGATGCGATTCGTGCCTTTTTCGTATTTCTGGACCTGCTGGAAGGTGATTCCGAGTCCGTCCGCCAGTTTTTCCTGGCTCAACCCGGCCATCAACCGACGCATCCTGACGCGGGAACCGACAAAGACATCAATCTGGCTGGGTGCTTTTGTGTTCACGTGTGTTTCCTCCGCATGTGGGCGTCACCAAATCATACATATGAGTTTGCTCGAATAAATGACTCGATGCAATCACTAGGCGCCAATACACGGATAATTGCTCGGGAAGGCGCCGCTGCGCGCCGAGGCAAGCCCGAAATTACGGCCGTTGTTACTGTTACGTACTTGCGCCGGATCTGGCCGGAGCGATGGTGTTGAAGAATGTGGGCCCGACCCGCGCATAAACCCGCGGGCTATAAGACAGTTTCGACCACGTCGGAGATGCGAGATGCGCGGAATAAGCTTCACCCTGACCCTGCTCGCCATTGCTACCGCTCCAGCGTGGGCAGGCCCCGCCACGACGACGGCGTCGGTCAACTTTCGCGCCGGTCCGGGCACGGGCTTCGACAGCATGGGAGCGATAGACGAGGGCGCGCAGGTCGACGTCAAGGAATGTGATGATGCCGGCACCTGGTGCGCCGTCAGCTTCGAGGGAAAGGATGGCTTCGTCAGCGGCAAATACCTGAGCGATGCAGATCCGAAAGGCCTCGGATGGCCACGCGCCTACAAGACCGACAAGGGGGCGACGATCACGCTTTACCAACCGCAGGTGAACGCCTGGAAGGATTTTACCGATCTCGACGCCCTGATTGCTGCCGAGTACAAGCAGTCCGACGATGCCAAGCCGATCTTCGGTGTCATCGGGGTGACGGGCAAGACCGTGACGGATAGCGGCTCCAACGAGGTGATCGTCTCCGACATCAAGGTCGACGAAATCAATTTCTCGGTGCTCGATCGGCAGGAGCTTGCCGACCTGGCACTGGACGTCGGCAAGTTGATGCCTGTTGGCACCATAACGCTATCGGAGGACAAGCTGACGGCGAGCCTTGCCGACTATGAACGGCTCGGCAACGTCGAGGGACTGAAAGCCGATCCGCCGCCGATCTATGTCAGCAAGGAGCCGGCGCTGCTTGTCCAGACGGACGGCAAGGCCGTGTTCGCGCCGGTCAAGGGTGTTGAGGGCCTTTCCTTCGCCGTCAACACCAATTGGGATCTGTTCAAGCTCGACGCGGACAGCACATACTACCTTCGCAACGAAAAGGCATGGCTTCAGTCGAAGGACCTGTCGAATGGCTGGCAGCCGGCAACCGCGCTGCCCGATCTCTTCGCCAAGTTGCCCGACGGCGACGACTGGAAGGATGCGAAGGCGGCGATCCCTCTGGTTGCCGGGAAGGGCACGGCGCCGAAGGTCGTCTATTCCGACAAGCCGTCGGAGTTGCTCGTCTTCAACGGTGAACCGAAGCTCGAACCGGTGCCGGAAACCGCGCTGAAGGTTGCAACGAACACCGAAAGCGACGTCTTCTATCTAGATGCGGATTCGAACTGGTACGTGCTGGTCTCGGGCCGCTGGTTCGCAGCCGCGTCGCTTGAGGGGCCCTGGACCTTCGCTACGCCCGACCTACCGCAGGATTTCCTGAATATTCCCGAGGACGCTTCCTATTATACCGTCCGCTCATCGGTTCCCGGCACCTCGGAGAATGCCGAAGCCAGGCTGAAGGCAAGCATCCCCGAGAAAGCGCGCGTCTCTCTGGACGGCTCCGTCACGGTTGATGTCGCCTATAGCGGCGACCCGAAATTCGAGAAGATCGACGGAACGTCGCTCACCTACGCCGTCAACACCAACGAGACGGTGATCAAGGTTGCCGATAAGTATTTCGTGCTGAAGGATGGTGTCTGGTTTGTCGGCGATACCCCGACCGGGCCGTTCACCGTGGCGAAGGCCGTTCCGGACGAAGTCTACACGATCCCGCCGTCGTCGCCGGTCTACAATGCCACCTATGTGCGAATCTATGAAACCGAGCCGGACGCGGTCTGGTTCGGCTACACCATGGGCTATCTGGGGGCGTATCTCGCGTGGGACACATTTGTCTACGGCACCGGCTGGTACTATGACGACTACTGGGACTATGGCTGGGCCGGGGGCGGCTATTGGCCCTATTATCCGCGGCCCATCACCTATGGCGTAGGTGCCTTCTATAATCCGGCTGTCGGAACCTTTGGGCGCTACGGCTACGCCTACGGCCCCTATCGCGGCATCGTGGCAGGTGCCGCCTACAACCCGCGGACTGGCACCTACATTCGCGGTGCGGCAGCCTACGGTCCTGCGGGTGAGCGCGGTTTCGTCGCGGCCTACAATCCCCGGACGGGCAACGCGGCGATCGCACGCGGCGGCAGCAACGTTTACGGCAACTGGGGGACGGCCGCGGTCAAGCGTGGGTCGGATTTCGCCCGCATCAGCGGCGGTTCGACCGCTGGAGGAGCCGCTGGCGCCCGTTGGCGCACGTCCGACGGCAATCATGGTTTCGTCGCTGGGGGCAAGGGCGGTGACGTCTATGCCGGGCGCGACGGCAATGTCTACCGCCGCGACAATGGTCAATGGCAGAAGCACACGCCGGACGGCTGGCAGCCGGTTCAAAAGCCATCGATTCAGGGCGCGAAGAAGTCCGGGCAGCAGTTTGCGACCCAGCACCCGGACGCGGCGCAAAACCTGAACAAGCGGATCGACAATCGCCGCACCACTGGCGGCGGAACTGCGGCCCGCAATCGAGCGCCCGACCATCTGGCGATCGACCGCGCCGGGCGCCAGGTCGGCAATCAGCGCTCATTCGAGTACCAGTCATTCAACCAGCGTCCATTGAATGCCCCAACCGGTGGCGGTTTCGGAGGGGGCGGGTTCGATCGCCCGGGCGGATTTGGCGGTGGCGGCGGATTTGGCGGCGGTGGTGGCGGCGGATTTGGTGGAGGCGGGTTCTCCGGCGGTGGTGGTTTTCACGGAGGCGGCGGCGGATTTCATGGCGGTGGCGGCGGAGGTTTCCGTCGTCGTTGATCCGAAAAGGCGCACCGGAAGCGGAAGTTGGCATAAACGTCGGGGATTGTGTTAGCGTTTGTGCGGATGAGGGCAGGAATCGATCGGCACTCCGCCGATCGCTGGGGGAATGTTCAGGATGATCGGTATCAGGTGGTCGCATGGCGTTCGGGGGCTGACGCCCCGTATGCTCGCTTTTTTGACGATATTCCTTGGGCTCCTGTCCGTAGGCCATGCCCAGACGCAAGGCGCTGCACCCGCCGCCGAACCGGCAAAAGTGCAGCAACTGATCGAATTGCTCGATGATCCCGAAGTGCGCCAGTGGCTGGCCACCAAACGGCCAGCGACATCAGCCGCTGCGACGCCTGAGGCGGCGGCGTCAGCCGAAGCCGATGCGGCACCGGCGAGCGGGTTTGCGGCGCGCTGGACTGCCGAGCTCCGTCGCCACATGACCGGCATTAGGAACGCGTTTCCGCGCATCGCTCCCGAATTCCACGCGGCGCGCGCGCGCCTGGCGGGGGAAATGGAAAACCACGGCTCGTCGCCGATCATCAAAGGTTTCTTCTTCATCCTGGTGATTGGTTACGGCGCCGAATATCTGCTGCGCTTTCTGTTGAGACGGACATTGAGTTCTGCCCAATTGACTGGGCCCGCGCGTACGATGCTCGTCAAGGTGCTGCCGCTGCTGGTGTTCGCGATTGCCACGACGACCGTGCTCGCGGTGGCCGACTGGCCCTTGCGGCTCGAGAAGACCATCGCGCCGCTCCTTGTTGCCTGGATCGGGGCCCGCCTGTTGATCACCATTGCATCCGCCGTACTGTCCGGCGGACCGGTCGATGTGACGGATCCGTCCGGCCGAACCGGCTATTTTTCGCTGACGGCTGAGGATGCACGGTTCTGGTATCGCTCGTCAGCGGCGATAATTTGTATTGCTGCCGGCATATGGGGCATCGGCGACGCCATGACCGCCCTTTCGGTCTCCCCGGACGTTCGCGATTTTATTGCTGCCATTCTCGGTCTTGTCGTGCTTGCGCTTGCGATCCTTACCGTGCTGCGGCGACCTGCGGGCGCCACCACGGGCTCGCGCCGTGTGGTCGGCAATATCATGATGGTCGCATTTCTCGTGCTGTTGTGGCTGCTGTGGGTGGCGGACATGCGGGTTCTGTTCTGGATCGGCCTCTACGTCATCGGCCTGCCGCCGCTTCTGCGTTTCACCAGCGCCTTTGCCAAGACGATGCTGGACACGTCTGCCGACGACGACATACGCGTGATGCGCAACGTGTTGATCGAACGCGGCGCCAGACTTGTGATCATTGCCCTGGCGGCGGGTTGGCTTGCGCTTGTCTTCCGCGTCAACGCATCGATGATGATCCAGGACGACGCCTTCAACCGGATTTTCCGTGGTGTCCTTGCCGGTATCGTCATACTGCTGGCGGCTGATCTGATCTGGCAGCTGACGAAGAGCCTGATCAGCCTGCGTGTCAAGCATGCGGCCTGCGAAACTATGGATCCGGCACAACGTGCCCGCAACACCCGTCTGCTGACGCTGATGCCCATCCTGCGCAACTTCCTCGCCGCCTTCATCCTGGTGGTGGCGGTGTTGATGGTCCTTTCGGGTCTTGGCGTGCAGATTGGTCCGCTCATCGCTGGCGCTGGCGTTTTTGGCGTCGCCATCGGCTTTGGTTCTCAGACCCTGGTCAAGGATGTGATCAGCGGCATCTTCTACATGACGGATGACGCCTTCCGTATCGGGGAGTACATTCAGAGCGGCAGCTACAAGGGCACTGTCGAATCCTTCAGCATCCGCTCGGTGAGACTCAGGCATCACCGCGGACCGGTCTTCACCGTGCCATTCGGCTCCCTTGGAGCCGTTCAGAACATGAGCCGCGACTGGGTCATCGACAAGTTCCTGATCAACGTGTCCTACGACGCCAACATCGCCAAGGTGAAGAAGGTGGTGAAGGGCATCGGTGCCGCACTTCTCGAGGATCCCGAGTTGGGTCCGATGATCATAGAGACCGTGAAGATGAAGGGTGTGGAGGCCTTCGGCGACTATGGCATCAGTTTGAGCTTTGCAATGACGACGAAGCCCGGGCACCAGACGCAAGTCCGTCGCCGGGCGCAGGCGATGATCAAGGAAGCGTTCGACGAGAACGGCATCTCCTTTGCCTCGCCGACAGTACAAGTGGCTGGCGACGAACAGCACGGAGCCGCGGCTGCGGCAACGCGCGATGCGATCGCCAAGAAGAATGCCGCGGTAGCACTCGGCGAGGGCGCGCCGCCGGAATAGGGTTTCTCGGGCTGGGGAGGCCAAGATGAGACGGCTGGCATTGCTTGTTCTGCTCTTCGCGATGGCGGGGATCGGACATTCATGGGCACAATCGAACGAAAGTACATTCCAGGCGATCACCGCCCCACATCTGGGCGATCTCGATGTCATGGAGAAGCGACGCCTCATTCGCATTCTCGTTCCGTTCAGCAAGACCATCTACTTCATCGATCGCGGCCGGCAGTTCGGCACGGCCGTGGAGTTCGGGACGGCACTGGAGAAGGAGCTCAATGCGGCCCGGAAGAAGGAGATCGAGAAGATTCGCATCGCCTTCGTGCCGGTACCGCGAGCGCATCTCCTGACGGCGCTGGAAGACGGGCACGGCGATATCGTGATGGGCAATCTGACGGTAACCGAGGCACGGCTCGCCAAGGTCGATTTCACCGACCCCTTGTTCAACGAGGCCAAGGAAGTGCTGGTAACGGGGCCATCGGCGCCGGCGATTGCCAGCCTGGACGAACTCAGTGGGCAGGAGGTCCGCGTCCGGAAGTCAAGCAGCTACTACGAACATCTGGCTGCCTTGAGTGAAGCCTTCGTCAAAGCCGGCCGAGCGCCTATATCGATCAAGGACATGGATGAAAACCTCGAGGACGAAGACGTGCTCGAGATGGTCAACGCCGGCCTGCTGCCGTGGACGGTTGTCGATAAGTACAAGGCCGACATCTGGGCGACGGTCTTTGAGGATATCAAGGCGCGGGAAGACATCCTGCTGTCGGACCACGGACAGATCGCCTGGGCGATCCGCAAGGACAGCCCCAGGCTGAAAGCGACGCTCGATGCCTTCGTCAAGACGCACCGCGTCGGCACGACATTCGGCAACATCCTGAGGAACACCTACTACAAGAGCGACAAGATGCTGAAGCGCGCCTATGCGCCGGCAGACGTGGAGCGCTTCCAGAAGCTGGTAGAGATCTTCCGCAAGCATGGCGGCACATACTCCTTCGACTATCTCATGCTGATGGCGCAAGGTTATCAGGAGTCGCAGCTCGATCAGTCCAGGCGAAGCCCGCGCGGCGCCGTTGGCGTCATGCAACTGCTGCCATCGACCGCGGCCGACAAGTCCGTCGGTATCAAGGGGATCGACAAGGATCAGGATCGCAACGTCGAGGCAGGATCGAAATATCTAAGACATCTTGTCGATGTCTATATCAACGACCCGCAGATCACGCCGCACAACCAGCTCCTGTTCGCATTTGCGGCCTATAACGCCGGACCGGGACCTGCGCAAGTTCCGGGCGAAGGCAAAAGAGATGGGGCTTGATCCTGACCTGTGGTTCGGCAACGTCGAGAATGCTGCCGCCGAGATCGTCGGGCGCGAGACGGTCCAATATGTCAGCAATATCTACAAGTACTATGTCGCCTACGAACTCTTGGCAGAACACGCCAAGGAAACGTCTGCGGCCAAATCGCCGGCTGCGGCCGACGCCAGCGCACAGTAGTTCGCAGTCGGTCCGTTGGAGCGCTTCAGCGTTGTCGCTGACGGCCGCAATCTGAAGGTGAGGGCGGTCGCGCCGCGGCAGAAGTCTTGAGCAATAATGCTTCAACCGCGACCGGCGGCAAGCATCATATGGTCCGTCTGGAATGTCCGGCGATCGTTGCGCATCCCGTTTGCGGTGCGCCAACACCGACCGCCAAAGCGCGTCGCGGTCCTTGAGATTCGTTGACAGCGCTTTAGTCTATTGTTTTTACGCATGTCGTGGTGGCAAAACGCTGCAATTCTTCGCGTGCCATGCTTTCGGACTTCGTTTCGTTCCGGCCTAAGGAGGTATTGGTGATGGTTGTATTTGGACGGGCGTCCCCTTCCGGCAAGTCATTGGTCTTGCTCGCTGCGCTGTGCCTTGCCCTTGCCGGCTGTACGACGCCAGATCTGGAGCCGATACCGGGCAGCATCACCTATGGTGGGCAGCCGCGCACCAAGTTGACGAAAGCACCGGTCGGCAGCATCGTGCCGCACACTTTCATGAGCGGAAGCAGCTTCGTCAAAGAGAGCTACATCATCCAGCCCGACCGATCGCTCAAGCTCGTTCGAAGGGACTACTTCGACATCCCGGTCAATTGATCCGGGCAAAGGCTGCACTTGCACGCCCCGGCGCCGTTGACACCATACCAGGAAGACGAGATAGCTCAGCCTGCATGAAAATCGCCTTCTACGCACCGCTGAAATCGCCCAGCCACCCTGTTCCGTCCGGCGACCGGCTGATGGCGCGCATGTTGATCGATGCGCTGGGACGAGCCGGGCACGAAGTGTCGATCGCAAGCGAACTTCGCAGCTTCATGGCCGATGGTTCCGACACGCAGTTTGCGCTGACGATGGCAGCGGCAGCGGGCGAAACAGAACGTCTTCGCAAGCTTTGGCTGGCAGGAACGCCGCCCGATGCCTGGTTTTGCTACCACCCCTATTACAAGGCGCCTGACCTAATCGGGCCGGGGCTTGCAGCCGAGTTTTCCATCCCCTACCTGACTGCCGAAGCCTCCTACTCGTTGCGCCGAAACGAAGGCATCCGCGCAGTCGCGCAACGCCATGTGCTTGCCGCCATCGAGCAGGCTGCGGTCAATATCTGCCTGACGCAGCGGGACCGTGATGGCCTACTCGAGGCAGCGCCCGCGTGTCGGCATGCGATGCTGGCCCCCTTTATCGATACGACGCGGTTCCAATCGGTATCGCCTGGTGCCGTCGACGACTGCCGTCTCGTCACCGTGGCGATGATGCGTAGCGGCGACAAAATGCACAGCTATCAGATGCTTGCCCGTTCCCTTTCCATGGTTGCCGATCGCCCTTGGACCATGACCATTGTCGGCGATGGGCCATGCCGGCTGGATGTCCACGATGCTTTTGCCGCATTGCCGGCGGGTCGGCTGGCATGGCTCGGCGAGAAAGACGCGAGCGAGATCCCGGGCATCCTCGGCGAAAGTGCGCTTTATCTCTGGCCCGGCTGCGGCGAAGCCTATGGATTGGCCTACCTCGAGGCGCAGGCGGCGGGGCTCCCGGTTATCGCGCAAAGGACGGCTGGAGTGCCGGAGGTGGTCAGGGACGGCGTGACCGGATTGCTGACGCCGGAGGGCGACATCAATTCCTATGCAGCCGCGATCCGCCACATGATTGATCAGCCGGAGACCCGTCGACAGTTCGGCGAAAACGCCCGCCGCTTCGTCCACGACGAGCGGTCCTTTTGCGCTGCGGCAAGACGGTTGGACGAGATTTTCGGCAAATTCCTGGAGAAGACTTTGTGACCGTTGACGCGGACTGGAACTTACTCGTCGATGAACTCGATCGCGTTCATGCGCGGGAACGCCAGATCGACTTCTGGTTGAGGGACGACGACGCCGTTGAGCCGACCGCGCCACTCGATCGACTTCTGTCGCTTGCGGCAAGCCATGCCGTACCCTTGACACTTGCCGTGCCGCCTGCGCCGGCGACAGAAGCGCTGGCGCGGCATCTCTCCGGCCGTGGAGATATCGGTGTGGCGGCGCATGGCTGGGCGCACTGGAACCATGCGCCGAGAGAGGAGAAGAAGCAGGAACTCGGTGCGCATCGCCCCCCGGCGGTGATCCTCGATGAACTGCGACGCGGCGCCGAGCGCCTGCGGATGCTTTTTCCCGAACACTTCGTCCCGATGCTCGTGCCGCCATGGAACCGGATCGATGCGGCTCTATCGCCACGGTTGCCCGAGATCGGGTTTTCCGTGCTTTCGGTTTTCGGCCCGGAGAAGCCATCGCCGTTCCCGCTCGTCAATACCCACGTCGACGTCATGGATTGGCGCGGCACGCGCGGATGCAGGGACCACACGTTGATCATTGCCGATATCATCGAGCGCATACGGCAGGTCTGCGGCGACGTGGAGGGCAGGGAGGATCAGTCGGGCGGCACGCTCGGGCTTTTGACCCATCACCTCGTGCACGATGCAGCCGTATGGGATTTTCTTGAAAAACTCTTCGCCGCCACATCAGGCCATCCCGCGTGCCGTTGGCGCCGGACAAGAGATCTTACAGATCGATAGTCTGGCCGTCGCGGGCGGCAAATGCTCCGGCGAAGAGGGACTGCACGTCGACTTCCATCGCGTCCAGTTGCGCATCCGTTCGCGCGGGGTCGTGATGGAACATCGCCAGGCGCTTGACGCCGGCGGCCATGGCAAGGCGAGCGCCGTGGTCCCCGGTCGAATGCCCAAAGCCACGATAGTACGTCATCTCGCTTTCGAGATAGGTGCAGTCGTAGATCATCATATCGGCGCCGGCGATCAACTCCAGCACCGCAGGATCGAGGATGCCGGGTTCGTGCTCCGTGTCGTAGACGAGTGCAACGGCGCGGCCGTTCCATTCGACGCGATAGCCGACACATCCGCCGGGATGGGTGAGGCTCGTCGTGCGGATCGTCACGCCGTCGCGCGGCGTCAGAACGTCACCCGGCTTGAAGTCTATGCCTTCGAGGCTCGCCTGACAGATGTCCGGATCGACCGGGAACCACGGGGGCCGCATGAAGTCGCGGATCATTTCCTTTGTGGTCATCAGGCCGTGTAGATGCCCTGACCAGAACCGCACCGACGACTGGCATTTGTAGATCGGCTTGAAATAGGGCAGGCCGATGATGTGATCGTAATGGCTGTGGGTGAAGAACAGGTCGTAGTTGTCGACGCCTTCGGCGATCAGCGAAGCACCGGCTTCCCGCAATCCGGATCCGGCATCAAAGAGCAAGACTTCCTTGCCGCACCGGACTTCGATGCAGGATGTATTTCCCCCATAGCGCAGGAACTGCTCGCCGGAGACCGGCAAACTCCCTCTTACGCCCCAGAACCGCACTCGAAAGTTGTCTTCTTGCATTCCTGTTTCGGCTTTACGCTGCCCGCGCAGACCTGGTTGCCTGCGCTTGCCCAATAGACAAGCACATATGACCACCCCCCTGCAATGCCATGGGTTATTGTTTAGACATTAACCTTATCGATGCTCACACATGCGCCGCTGTGCCCGAGGTAACAGCGGCACTGTGGAGCGCTGCGATAAGTGGCAGACTTGGCCGGTCTGGCGATACCTCGGTCCGTTCACCGCCTGCGTTGCCGCGCCGTAGCGGACAAGCCGCATGAAACTTTTTCTTGCGGTCTCGCGTGGAACATCTATCGACATAGCCGACGGTCAGCAGGTCGGAGCACCCATGGCACAGGCAGGTGAAACGGGATTTTACGATAGCGTGCCGCTCTTCGATGTCTTCGATGGCGTGGCAGACGAGGCGAATTATCGGCCCTTGCCTGATGACTGGGTGCTGGCCCTTGCCGACATCGTCAATTCCACCGGGGCGATCGCCGAAGGTCGATACAAATCCGTGAACATGGCTGGCGCGAGCGTTATCTCGGCGCTGATGAACGCGTTCGACGTGAAGTCGATGCCGTTCGTTTTTGGCGGCGACGGCGCATTGGCGGTCCTGCCGGCATCGATGTCCGGGCGCGCGAAGGATACGCTTTCTGCCGTCAAGACCTGGGTGCTCGAAGAACTCGGTCTGGAACTGCGTGCCGCAGTGGTTCCGGTCAGCGATGTCAGGGCCGCAGGCCTCGACATGCGCGTCGCGCGCTTCAAGGCGAGCGAGGACGTTTCCTATGCGATGTTTGCCGGTGGCGGAGCAAGCTGGGCGGAAGCGGCCATGAAGGCGGGTCGATACCAGGTGGAGGCCGCGCCACCTGGCACACGGCCGGATCTCACGGGGCTTTCCTGCCGTTGGAACCCGATCCAATCGCGTCACGGTTCGATCGCGTCCATCATCGCGGTGCCTGGAGACAAAGGCAGTGGACCCGAGTTTCAGGCGTTGATCGCCGATATTGTCGCCCTCGCCGACGCAGAGGAACGACACGCGCATCCCGTACCCGAACTTGGACCTGAACCGCGGTTCTCCATCCAGGGCATCGAAGCCGAATCGCGCGCGCGGTCACCGCGAGGAGGGCGGCTTCTGTCGCGCGTTTGGATCACGCTGCAAACATTGGCGCTGTTCGTCTGCCTTCGCATGGGCTGGAATCTGGGCACGTTCGATACCAATCGCTATCGACGGGATCTCGCCAACAACACCGACTTTCGCAAGTTCGACGACGGTCTCAAGATGACCATTGATATCAGTGCCGCGCGCCTCGCCCTGATCGAGGCTCGATTGCGCCGGGCCGCAGCGGACGGTGTCAGCCGCTACGGTCTGCATCAGCAGCATTCCGCGCTGATGACCTGCATCGTGCCGACGCCGATGAGCCGGGACCATATGCATTTCGTCGACGGAGCCTCTGGCGGCTATGCCGTTGCCGCTGCCAAGTTGAAGGCGGCCTTGGCTAGGCCTTGACGATGTGCGTGCCGATTAGCCCCTGGCGGTGAAACACGTTGCGGGTATCGACGATGAGCGGCGAGGCAGCGGCAAGCGCGGCGTAGTCGACCTGGTCGTGGTCGGTCGCCACCAGCACAGCATCGAACTGGCGTATCGATTGTTCGTCGAGTGCCACGGATCGCCTGCCCTTCAGGGCGCTGTATTCGCGCGTCGACGGAATCTCAGCGACATAGGGATCGTGGTATTCGCAATGACCGCCGCGTTCCTCGATCAGTTCGATCAATTTCAATGACGGGCTTTCGCGAATGTCCGGCACGTTCTTCTTATAGGCGAGGCCGATGACGAGGACTGTCGATCGGCTGAGGGCCTTGCCCTGGTGGCGATCGAGCGCCTCGGCGAGCCGGCTGACCACGTGCCGCGGCATGGCCGAATTGATCTCGCCGGCCAGTTCTATGAACCGGGTGGGCAACTCGTATTCGCGCGACTTCCAGGTGAGGTAGAACGGATCGATCGGGATGCAGTGGCCGCCGAGACCGGGGCCTGGATAGAAGGGCATGTAGCCGAACGGCTTGGTCTTGGCCGCTTCGATCACTTCCCACACATCGATGCCCATGGCCTCGTAGACGATCTTCAATTCGTTGACGAGGGCGATGTTGACCGAGCGGAAGATGTTCTCCGTCAACTTGACCGCTTCGGCGGTGGCATTGGACGATACCGGAACGACCGTCTTGACGACGGCACCATAGAACGCCTCCATCAGGCTTGCCGCGAGCGGCCCGTCGCCGGCCACGACCTTCGGGATGCTTGTGGTCTCGTAGACCGGATTGCCCGGGTCTTCGCGTTCGGGCGAAAAGCCGACAAAGAAGTCGAGGCCGGATTTCAGGCCTGTTTCTTCGAGAATGGTGCGCACGACGCCATCGGTCGTTCCCGGATACGTCGTCGACTCGAGCACGATGAGTTGACCGGCCCTCAACGTCGCAGCGATCGCGCGCGCCGTCTTTTCGACGAAGGAAAGGTCGGGGTCGCGGTGTTTCGTCAGCGGCGTCGGCACGCAGATGACAATGACGTCGCAGCCGCCAAGCCTTTCGAAATCCGTTGTCGAGCGAAACCGTCCGGCCGTCGCTTGCTCGGCAAGTACCGTGTCCGGGACGGCAGCAATATAGGATTTGTGCGCATCAAGTGTCGTGATCTTTGCCGGGTCGATGTCGAATCCGGTGACGGAAAAGCCCGCGCGCGCCGCTGCGATCGCCAGCGGCAAGCCGACATAACCAAGTCCGATGACGCCGACATGGGCGGCGCGGGCCGAAATCGACGCCAGCAGCCTTTCGTTGTGGGGGGAGGTCAAAGTTTGGTTCCAGCTCTCGTGAATGGGAAGCGCCAAGTTGGCGACATGCCGTGGTTTGTTGGATAGAAACAGGCCGCAAGTCAAGCGCGGCACCTCGTCCCGGCTGTGACCGCGCCTGGTGAGCCAGCTATCAAATCTTCGTGTGGGCGGGTGAACGAATAAAACTTGTCACACCTCTGGAAATTGCAGAGGGCCATCAATATCTGCAGCATATAACCGCCGCATTCCGGGTGCCTGCACGTCATCGACGCTGGAATCGGCTGGAGCATTTTCTTAACGGGCACGTATCATCATCACCCGCCGCGAGCGAACGCCGACACATCGTCGGGCCGTTCGACCATCGCAAAGGGATGGTGCTGGACTGTCTGTCACGGTGAGGACGCGAAATGGGCGCGGTAAACGACAACGTATCCGAAATTCTGATCGACAAGGTCGCGGACTGGCTCATGCGGACGTCGCTCAGCGACGAGTCGCTGGAGACGATCGTCAAGGGCTTTTGCGAGCGGCTGGCTGCGGCCGGCCTGCCCTTGATGCGCGTTCACCTGTCATTTTCGATGCTGCATCCGCTTTACGACGCGCTCGGTTTCACCTGGGTGCGGGGCAAGGGCGTCGAGGTCAGCGGCCTTCGACATGAGGAGCTTGCGCTCAACCCCGAGCGGTTCCTGCGCAGCCCCTACTATTACCTGCTCAACAACAATCTCGAGCATGTGCGGCGGCGCCTCTACAAGGATACGCCGTCCGAGTTCCCGATCTTCGACGAACTGAAGGAGCAGGGGGCGACCGACTATATCGCCTTCATGCAGTCGCTCGGTGCTGATTCCGGCCACGGGATGGTCGGCTCCTGGACGACGGACCAGCATGGCGGCTTCACCGATGATGTGATCGGAGCGTTGCTGCGGCTGCAGAACCATCTGGCGGTTGCGGCCAAGATGGCCGTTCTCGGCAAGCTCGCCGACAACATGTTGACAACCTATCTCGGGTCGAGTGCCGGCCGTCGGGTGATGAGCGGGCAGGTCAGGCGCGGCGACGGCGAGACGGTGCGAGCCATCCTTGTGATGGCCGACATGCGCCGCTCGACCATGCTTGCGGAAAAGGAGGGGCGCCAGTCCTATATCGAAACGCTGAACGGCTACTTCGATGCGATTGCCGCACCGTTCAACCGCAATGGTGGCCACATTCTGAGCTTTGTCGGCGACGGCTTCCTTGCGGTGTATCCCTGTGGCCGGCACAAGGAGCCGTCCGAGTTTGCGGCCCGCGAAGCGTTCGGCGCGGTGCGCGCCGCAACGGCCCGTATGGAACTGCTCAACTCCGAGCGGCGCAAGCAGGGGCGCGATCCGATCGGTTACGGCGTCGGCCTGCATGTCGGCAATGTGATGTTCGGCAATGTCGGTCTTCGCGACCGGTTGACGTTTTCGGCCTTCGGGTCGGCGGTCAACGAGGTGCAGCGGCTGCAGAACCTCACGAAGAAATACGCCCATAGCATCGTCGCCAGTGAGGCTTTCGTCAATTATTGCGGCGGCGACTGGACGGCGCTGGGCCAAGAAAAACTGCGGGGCGTGCGCCAGAAGTTCACCATTCTCTACCCGAACGAGGCAGCACTTTTGCCGAAGACGGACGAGCGCCTCGACGATGTTTTGCAGGATGGACTTTCGGAGGCCGAACATGTCATGCTGCTTCATCGCAACACCCGTCCGTTGCAGCCGCCGCGCGGCCTCATCGACAAGATGCTTCAGTAAGGACCGCAATGTTCCGAACAGCCCTTATCATCGCGAGCTTCTTCATCACTGGCGTTGCGGCTGCGCAACCGTGGGAAACCAAACTTTACGACGGTTTCGAGGGAAAGGAGTTCTCGCCGGATGGCGGGCTTTACTACCGGGAAAATTTCGAACAGAGCGCGGGCACGGTCGAGTTTCAGAGCGCCGTCAAACGCAGCGGCAATGGCGGTCTTAAGCTGAGTGTCGTGCCGGTCTGCCCGGATTCACTTGATGGCTGCAGCGAGAGAGCGGAGATCTGGGAGAAGACGGAGCTTCGGGTGCCCTATGACCAAGGTATCTGGTACGGCTTCTCGGTGAAGTTCGCCGATCCGATCCCATCCGGCGACCACCGCTACCTCGTGGCGCAATGGAAGCGCGAAATCGAACCGGGCGCGGAAGGCGATTTCAGTCCGTTCCTGGCATTGCGCATGAATTTCGGCAAGCTGTTTGCAACGGTGGAGACCAACTACATCGCGCCGGCATCTTCGGGGCCGGACGGCGTTGCTGCCGCCTGCAGACCGGGTCAAGTGCCGGTCTGGGGGCGCCCGGGCATCAACCAGATGCGCATGCTCGTGGCGACAGATCCTGCGTGGAGGCCGGACGACGGCAAACTGTTCAATGCCTGCACCGACGCCATCGCCGTGACGAACCACGGCAATCCGCTGCCGGATCCGAAATCGGGCTGGATCGATTTCGCGATCTACACGAAGCCCGGCGCCGATGGCGCCGGCCATATCGAACTCTATGCCAATGGTAAGCCGATCATCACCGTCAAGGGCCATGTCGGGCATGACGACAAGGGGCTCGGCCATAACCAGTATTTCAAGTTCGGTCCGTATCGTGCGGCCGACGTGACGGACTGGACGCTCTATTACGACGATTTCCGTCGCTCGCCGAACTGCGCCGACGTGCTGGCCAAAGAGGCTTGCCCCTTTCCCTGATGATTGCGACGCGACCGTGAACTATGCTGTGGTTGCAAGGCCTAAGCTGGACAGCCTCCTGAAGCTGCGATAGTCTTTTTTAGAGGCGACGGATACACGGGCGATGAGGGAAGCGTGCTGCGATGACATCAGGGGCGGACCTGCTTCGAGTTGAAGGTCTGCGGATCACATTCTCGGTGCTCGGCGGCAAAGTTGAAGCCGTCAAGGAAGCGAATTTCAGAATCTTGCCAGGAAAGGTGACCGCTCTCGTTGGCGAGTCCGGGTCCGGAAAGTCGGCCATCAGCCAGGCTGTCATGGGCATTCTTCCGAATGTCGCGCGGGTCGGCGGGCAGATCCTTTTCAACGATCCCGATGTCAAGGGTAAGCCGATCGATCTGATTTCGCTGGAACGCGAAGGTGAGGAAATCCGTGCTTTGCGCGGCACACGCATCAGCAAGATCTTCCAGGAGCCGATGACGTCGCTGTCACCGCTCCATACGATCGGCAACCAGATCTCCGAAGTTCTGAAGATTCACACGGATGCGGAGAAGTCCGAGAGGCGCGCACGAACGGAAGAGCTGCTCGGTTATGTTGGCTTTGCCAACCCGAAGCGGGCCTATGACATGTACCCCTTCGAGCTGTCCGGCGGCATGCGCCAGCGCGCGATGATTGCCATGGCGCTGATCTGCCGGCCGGCATTGTTGATCGCCGACGAGCCGACGACGGCGCTCGACGTAACGGTGCAGGCACAGATCCTGCAACTGCTTCGGGAATTGCAGGTCAAGCTCAACATGGCGATGCTGCTGATCACCCACGACCTTGGCGTGGTCGCCAACATGGCTGACGAAGTCGTGGTGATCTACCACGGCCAGATCGTCGAGGCGGGCCCGGTCGATGCGATCTTCCGCAATCCGCAGCACCCCTATCTCAAGGGCCTGATGGCCGCCGTTCCACATTTCGACATGAAGCCGGGCGAGCGGCTGAAGGCGCTTCGCGAAGTGCCGGTCAAAGCAGGGACTTTGCTGGGAGCCAAGGATTCCGACAAGGCGGCTGGCCCCGACGTCCTTCTGTCGGTACGCAACCTTTCCAAGACCTATGGCACGCGCAAAACCTCCTGGTTCGGCAAGAAGGATACGTCCCGGCATCGCGCGGTTGACGATGTCAGCTTCGATATCCGTCGTGGCGAATGTCTGGGCCTGGTGGGTGAAAGCGGCTGCGGAAAGACGACGATCAGCAAGATCCTGATGCGGGCCATCACGCCGGATGGCGGCAGTGTCAACTTCGACGACGGCGAGGGGCCGATTGATGTCCTCAAGGCCGAAGGTGACGAGCTGAAAACGCTGCGTTCGAAAATCCAGATGGTCTTTCAGGATCCGGTGTCGTCGCTGTCTCCGCGCATGACCGTCAAGAACATCCTGAGCGAGCCGCTCGAGATCCATGGACGCGGAACGGCAAAGTCGCGCGAAGAGACGGTCCGTTTGCTGCTACAGGCCGTTGGCCTCGACCAGCGGTTCGTCAACCGTTATCCGCACAGTTTTTCCGGTGGCCAGCGCCAGCGCATCGGTATCGCCAGGGCGCTTGCCCTGGTGCCGCAACTGTTGATCTGCGACGAACCGGTGTCGGCGCTCGACGTTTCGGTCCAGGCGCAAATCCTCAATCTGCTCAAGGATCTGCAGAAGGAACTCGGGCTGACATGCCTGTTCATCTCGCACAACCTCGCGGT
The DNA here is from genome assembly GCF_059419585.1 of Ensifer sp. GW821-FHT05G01. Lineage (NCBI taxonomy): Bacteria > Pseudomonadati > Pseudomonadota > Alphaproteobacteria > Hyphomicrobiales > Rhizobiaceae > Ensifer > Ensifer sp. GW821-FHT05G01. Next base: position 73,196 of record NZ_JBWKSC010000014.1, read on the forward strand.
GGTCGACTACATGGCCGATCGGATCGCGGTGATGTGTGCAGGGCGCATCGTGGAATTGGCGCCGCGCGAAGTTCTGATGCGCAAGCCAGTGCATCCCTATACGAAATCACTGCTCGCTGCCGTTCCGTATCCGGATCTCGATCGTCCGCTGGATTTCGATCTGCTCAAGGCAGTTGAGGGATCGGACATGCGACGGTGGGGGCCGCAATTCAGTGACGACGGCGAGGAAGGTGCGCTTTTTCCTGCTGATCTCGGCGGCGATCACTACGTGCTGGCGCGCAAGTCAGTGGATGCTAGGGAGTTACGGCCATGATCACTCGCCGAACCGCGCTCGCCCTGCTCGCTACCGCGGCGTTTCCCAAATATCTCCTTGCGGCGGCAAGCGAGCCGAAGTTTTTCGAGGCGCTTGTCGCCGAGGGAAAGCTGCCGCCCGTCAATGAGCGGGTGCCGAAGACCCCGCGCGTCATCAATGTTGCCGGCATGGGCCGCCAGCCGGGCAAGCATGGCGGCACCGTACAAAGCCTGATCGGCAGCGCGAAGGACATACGGTTGATGACCGTCTATGGCTATTCGCGCCTCGTCGGCTACGACGAAAAACTCGAGATGCACGCAGACGTGCTGGAAAGCTACGAGACGGTCGAGGATCGGATCTTCACGTTCCATTTGCGCGAGGGACACAAGTGGTCAGACGGCAGCCCGCTGACGACGGAAGACTTCCGCTATTGTTGGGAAGATGTGCTGCTCAATGAGAAGCTCAGCCCGGCGGGCCTGTCGACGGCGCTGGTGATGGACGGCGAAGCCGGGAAATTCGAGGTCATCGACGCGCGAACCGTGCGCTATTCCTGGTCTACACCCAACCCGGATTTCCTGCAGAAGCTCGCGGCGCCGCAGCCTTTGGTGCTGGCAATGCCGGCCGCCTACCTCAAGCAGTTCCACGAAAAGTACCAGGAAGAAGATAAGCTCAAGGCGATCATGAAGGAACAAAGGGTCAAGAAATGGAGCCAGCTGCACATGCGCATGGCCCGTTCCTATCGCCCGGAAAATCCCGATCTGCCGACGCTTGACCCCTGGCGCAACACGACGTCGATGCCGGCCGAACAGTTCGTATTCGAGCGTAATGCCTATTATCACCGGGTCGACGAGAACGGTCTGCAACTGCCCTACATCGATAAGTTCGTCCTCAATGTCAGCTCGCCGGCGCTGATCCCCGCGAAAGCGGGCACCGGCGAAAGCGACCTGCAAGCGACGAATATCGACTTCATCGACTACACCTTTCTGAAGGACGCCGAGAAGCGCTACCCCGTTACGGTCAAGTTGTGGAAGAAGACGCAAGGCTCACGGCTTGCGCTGCTTCCCAACCTCAACTGCTCCGATCCGGTCTGGCGTCCGCTGCTGCAGGATGTGCGCGTACGGCGAGCGTTGTCGCTGGCCATCGACCGTTCCGAGATCAACAAGGCCGTATTCTACGGGCTGACCAAGGAAAGTGCCGACACGGTTCTGCCCGACAGCCCGTTGTTCCGGCCGGAATACGCCACCGCCTGGATCGCCCACGATCCGGTGCAGGCCAACGCGCTGTTGGATGAAGCCGGCCTGACGGACCGCGGCAGCGATGGCATTCGTATTCTCCCGGACGGCCGCGCCGCGCAGATCGTGGTCGAGACCGCGGGCGAAAGCACGCTCGAGACCGATGTCTTGCAACTGATCACCGACTACTGGCAGAAAGTCGGCATTTCCCTGTTCATCCGCACGTCGCAACGCGACACGTTCCGTAGCCGCGCTGTCGGTGGCGAGATCACCATGTCCATGTGGTTCGGGCTCGACAATGGCGTGCCGACGGCGGACATGAACCCCGGACAGTTGGCGCCGACCGCCGACGATCAGCTGCAATGGCCGGTCTGGGGGCTCAACTATCTCTCGCATGGGGAGATGGGGCAGGCGCCCGATCTGCCGGCCGCCATTGAACTGACGGAGCTGCTGGAGCGCTGGCGGCGCTCGGCCGAGGATGCGGAGCGCGCGGAAATCTGGGGGCGGATGCTATCGATCTACACCGATCAGGTCTTCTCGATCGGCCTCGTAAACTCCTCGCTGCAACCGATCCTCGTCGCCAACAAGATCAAGAACGTTCCGGAATCCGCGCTCTACGGCTTCGATCCGACGAGTTATTTCGGCGTCTACAAACCCGACACGTTCTGGATCGAGCAGGAAGGCTGATATGCTGCGATATATTCTCTGGCGTATCGCAGCGATGGTTCCGACCTTGCTCATCATTTCGGCGCTTGTCTTCACCATCATCGAATTGCCGCCCGGCGACTACTTCGAGAGCTACGTCGCCGAGATCAGGGCGCAGGGCGAGGGCGTCAACATGGAGCAGATCGAGGCGCTCCGGAAGGAATATGGCTTCGATCAGCCGCCGCTGCTGAGATATGTCCACTGGCTCGGTGGCATGCTGCAGGGCGATTTCGGTTATTCGTTCGAATATGAGCTGCCAGTCAGCGATGTCGTCGGCGACAGGTTGTGGCTGACGATCCTCGTCTCCTTCCTGACGATCATCTTCACCTGGCTGATCGCCTTCCCGATCGGCATTTACTCGGCTACGCATCAATACAGCTGGGGCGATTACGGTCTGTCGCTGATGGGGCTGATTGGTATCGCCATCCCCAACTTCATGCTGGCGCTGATCATGATGTACTTCGCCAATATCTGGTTCGGTATTTCGATCGGCCACCTCATGGATCAGAAATACATGGCCGAGCCCATGAGTTGGGCGAAAGCGAAATCGATCCTCGAACATATCTGGATACCTGTCATCATCGTCGGTGCAGCAGGCACCGCCGGCATGATCCGGCGTCTGCGCGCCAATTTGCTCGATGAATTGCAGAAGCAGTATGTCGTGACCGCACGCGCAAAAGGGCTTTCGCCGATGCGTACGCTCATCAAGTATCCGCTGCGCATGGCGCTGAACTTTTTTATCTCGGATATCGGTTCCATCCTGCCTGCAATCATTTCCGGTGCGGAAATCACGGCGATCGTGCTTTCGCTCGAAACCACCGGCCCGATGTTGATCAAGGCGTTGCAGAGCCAGGATATGTATCTGGCGGGATCCTTCCTGATGTTCCTCGCATTTCTGACCGTCATCGGCGTGCTGATTTCCGATCTCGCACTCGCCATTCTTGATCCCCGGATACGGCTGCAAGGCAGGAGCACCAAGTGACGTCATTCCTTCCGGCGCCCGGCGAACCGTTGCCGCATTACGTATCGACCGCACCATTCGATCCCTATTCCGTCGAAGCGATGACGGAAGAGCAGGTGCGGGTTAACCAGGCGTCGCAACTGCGGCTTATGTGGTGGAAATTCCGTCGGCACAAGCTGGCGCTGATCTCCGGCATCTTCCTGGTCGCGCTCTACCTGATGATCCTCATCTGCGAGTTCCTGGCGCCCTACAATCTGCACACACGCAATGTGGACTTCATCTATGCGCCTCCGCAGTCCGTACGGCTGTTCCACGAGGGCCAGTTCATCGGGCCGTTCGTCTACGGACGGACGATGGAACTCGATATGGAGACGTTGAGACGCACCTACACCGACAACCCGGAACAAATCGAACGGATCCGTTTCTTCTGCCGCGGGGACGGCTACAAGTTCTGGGGGCTTTTTGAAAGCAACTTGCACCTCGTGTGCCCGGCAAAGGATGGGCAGCTCTTCCTGCTCGGTACCGACAGGCTTGGCCGTGATGTGCTTTCGCGTATCATCTATGGCGCCCGCATTTCGCTGACGATCGGTCTCCTCGGCATTACCGTCAGCTTCGTTCTCGGCATCGTTATCGGTGGTCTTGCCGGCTATCACGGCGGTGTTTTCGACCTGATCGTCCAGCGCGTCATCGAAGTGCTGCAGTCGATCCCGAGCATTCCGCTGTGGCTGTCGCTGGCCGCAATCATGCCGGCGACCTGGAGCCCGATCCTGATTTATCTGGGCATCACGATCATCCTCGGGCTCCTCGACTGGACCGGGCTTGCCCGAGCGGTGCGCTCGAAATTGCTGGCGTTGCGTGAGGAGGACTACGTTCTTGCCGCGCAATTGATGGGCGCCAAGAGCGGCCGCATTATCGGCCGGCACCTGGTGCCAGGCTTCATGTCTCACTTGATCGCCACCGCGACGATCTCCATCCCCGGCATGATCCTCGGCGAAACGGCGCTGAGCTTCCTTGGCTTGGGGCTGCGTCCCCCGATCACCAGCTGGGGTATCCTGCTGACGGAGGCGAAAAGCGTGAGCGTCATTGCTTTCTACCCCTGGCTGCTATTCCCAACGATCCCGGTCATTTTTGTGATTTTGGCGTTCAACTTCTTGGGAGATGGCTTGCGCGATGCCGCCGATCCCTACAAATGAGGTTCGTTTCGACGCCGGCCGCAAGCCGGCGTCGCGTCTTTTGGTACGTTTTTTCCTGAGCGAAAGGTTTCTGGCATGATGCGGCGCTTAGAAGATGCCCGAATTCTCATGTACAGCCACGACACTTTCGGGCTCGGCCACCTGCGCCGATGCCGTACGATTGCGCATTCGCTGGTGGAAGACTATCGGGGTTTGAACATCCTGATCATTTCTGGCGCAACGATTGCCGGTGCGTTCGATTATCGCGCACGCGTCGATTTCGTGAAGATACCGAGCGTCATCAAGCTGCATAACGGCGAATACACGTCCCTCGATCGCCATATCGAGCTGGACGAGACTTTGAAGATGCGCCAGTCGATCATCCGGCACACGGCAGAAACCTTCAAGCCGGACATCTTCATCGTCGACAAGGAGCCGATGGGGTTGCGCGGCGAGGTCGAGGAGACGCTGACCTACCTCAAGGCGCATGGTACCACGCTTGTGCTGGGCCTGCGCGAGGTCATGGATGCGCCGCATCTGCTCGAGGCGGAATGGAAGCGCCGCGACACCATGCGCAAGATCGAGCAGTATTACGATACGATCTGGGTCTATGGCCCGCCGGATTTTTACGATCCGCTCACGGAACTCGAAGTGCCGCCTGCGGTGCGCGAGCGCATGAACTTCGTCGGCTTCCTACAGAGGAGCGTGCCGCGCGAGGAATTGCCCGGCCACAAGCCGGAAGGCGATTACATTCTCGTCACGACCGGTGGCGGCGGCGATGGTGCCGAGCTGATCCACGATTTCATTCATGCCTACCAGCAGGATCCGGAGCTGACCCATAAGGCGCTGGTGGTCCTCGGCCCCTACATGCCGGTGAAAAAACGCGAAAAGCTGATCAAGAAGGGAAGCAAGATCCCCTACATCAAGATCATCGAATTCGACAACCGCATGGAAGAGCTGATCGCGGGAGCCAAGGGCGTCGTCGCGATGGGCGGTTACAACACCTATTGCGAGATCCTGTCTTTCGACAAGCCGGCTCTGATCGTGCCCCGTATCCAGCCGCGTGAAGAGCAATTGATTCGTGCGCGTCGCGCCTCCGAGTTGGGTCTCATCGACATGTTGCTGCCCGAGGAGGCCGAGAACCCCTTGCGTTTCGCTGCTGCGTTGAAGGCGCTGCCGCAACGGGCACCGCCATCCAAAAGCTGTGCCAACGGGCTGCGGCTCGAGGGGCTCGTCCATATCTCGGAAATTGTTGGTGGGTGGCTCGGCGAGCAGTCGAGCGAGCATCTGAGCATCGTCAAGAAATCGAGCTGAAGCATTGCCAACAGACCGCAAGATTGCCGTCGTTCTGAAAGGATACCCGCGCCTTTCGGAAACCTTCATCGCGCAGGAATTGCTCGGGCTTGAGAAGGCCGGGCATGATCTCGTCCTGATCGCGTTGAGACGTCCGACCGATGGCAAGCGCCATCCGGTGCATGACGAGATCCGTGCCGATGTGCACTATCTGCCGGAGTATCTGCACGAGGAGCCGCTGCGCGTCCTCAAGGCGCTGGTGCGTTCACTGCCGAAACCAGGTTTCTGGCAGGCGCTTGGGCAATTCTCGAAGGACCTTGCACGGGACCCGACCCGCAATCGCTTCCGTCGTTTCGGACAGGCGCTGGTGCTTGCATCGGAGTGGCCGGGTGATCCAGGCTGGCTGCATGCGCACTTCATCCATACGCCCGCTTCTGTCACCGCATATACAAGCGTGATCGCGAGCACGCCATGGACCTGTTCGGCGCATGCCAAGGATATCTGGACATCGCCCGACTGGGAGCTTTCCGAAAAGCTCGGTCGCGCGCGCTGGACGGTGACGTGCACGCGCACCGGATATGAGCACCTGCGGAGCCTGACATCGCAGAAGGCAAGGGTGAACCTGAGCTATCATGGTCTCGACCTTCAGCGCTTCCCGCATTTCGACGGCAAACATTCGATCCGCGATGGCTCCGATAGGGCGGAACCGGTCCGCATCGTCAGCGTCGGCAGGGCGGTGGGCAAGAAGGGGTACGATGTCCTCCTGAAGGCGCTCGCCCTGTTGCCGCCCGAGCTGCATTGGCGCTTCGAGCACATTGGCGCCGGAGAATTGACGGGGAAGCTCAAGGTTTTGGGTGACGAGCTCGGCATTTCCGACAGAATTGCCTGGAAGGGTGCGCTCGACCAGACGGACGTGCTCGCGCACTATCGAACCAGTGATATCTTTGCGCTCGCCTGCCGCGTGACGGCCGACGGTGATCGCGATGGCCTGCCGAATGTGCTCGTCGAAGCGTCGAGCCAGCGGCTTGCTTGCGTGTCTACGGCAATATCAGGCGTGCCCGAGCTCCTGATTGACGGTGAAAACGGCCGGGTCGTTCCTTCGGAAGATCCGCAAGCGCTATCGCTCGCCCTGGAGGAGCTGATCCGCAACCCAGCGCGCCGCAGCGAGCTGGGGGCTGCTGCCGAACGGCGGGTGAGGACGCAGTTTGACCATCACTCCAGCATCGAGCAGCTGACGAACCTGTTTGCACACGAGTGGAAATCGGCATGACACGGCAGCTGCGGGTCTTCTTTTATGTCCAGCATCTGCTGGGGATCGGCCATCTGGCAAGGGCAAGCCGCATTTGCAGTGCGCTCGCTGTCGATGGTTTCGACGTCACGGTGGTCACTGGCGGTACACCGGTTCCCGGATTTCCAACGTCCGAATTGAAGCACGTCGCGCTGCCGCCGGTCGTTGCCGGCGACAAGGGGTTTTCGGGCCTCGCCGACGAAACCGGAAAGCCGGTCGATGATGATTTCAGGGAACGTCGGCGGGACATGCTGCTGGACGCATTCCGCACCTGCGACCCGGATGTTGTGATTTTCGAGGCGTTTCCGTTCGGGCGGCGCCAGATGCGGTTCGAGCTGATGCCGTTGCTCGACCTGATCGAGGCGTCAAGCCGGCGCCCGCTGGTGGCTACATCGCTGCGCGATATCTTGCAGGAGCGGAACAAGCCGGGCCGGGCGGAGGAAATGCTGGAACTGGTGCAGGCGCATTTCGACCTCGTGCTCGTGCATGGCGATCCCGCCTTTGCCCGGCTTGAAGAGACGTTTCCCTACGCGCGGGAGATCGCCGACAAAGTCGCCTATACCGGCCTCGTTGCGGGCAGCGCGCCTGCGCTGCCGCTGGAGCGGTTCGATGTGGTCGTTTCGGCCGGCGGCGGCGCGGTCGGTAAGGAGCTGATCGGCGCCGGCCTGGAGGCCGCTAAACTTCTGCCGCCGGAGCTTAGTTGGTGCCTGGTGACAGGGCCCAATCTGCCGCAGGTCGACTACGACGCATTCGAATCCGCCGCTCCGGGGAATGTGAAACTGTTCCGGTTTCGCCGGGATTTCGCCAGCCTGCTTTCCGGTGCGCGGCTTTCCGTCTCACAGGCCGGTTACAATACGGTCTGCGACATCATTCGGGCGGGTTGCGCATCTCTGCTGATCCCGTTTACCGCCGGCGGCGAAACGGAACAATCGACGCGGGCAGCGCGACTGGAAAAGCTCGGGCTCGCCGGCGTCCTGCCCGAGCACGACGTATCTCCTGCTCGCCTGGCGCGCGATGTCGAAACGCAGCTTGCTCGTGCGAAGCCGGCAATGCCGCCGCTTGACCTCGAAGGCGCCGCCCAGACGGCGGCGATCCTGCGTGCGTGGCTTTTGAAGGCGCCCGTCAGACCGTCCCGATCAGCATGAACCGTGTGTATTTCTTCGTCGGCAAGGCGCCGGCGAAATCGAGCGTCGCAAGTTTCGCCTGGTCGGCGAACGCTTCGACGGACGCAACGCAGTTGATGTGTGTCGGTTCGCTGAAATAATCGTTGGACTGCAGGAGGACACGTGTGCCCGCCGGTATCAGCTCAAGCCAGCTGCGAAGATCGGCGATGTGTTCGCAGCTCGTGTTGACGATCAGGTCGGCGCCGAGACGAGGGTAGTCGATCGCATACATATCGGCGGTGACCGCGCGAAAACGGTCGGCATGGGTCGCGTTGAGCGTGCGTGCCACAGTCTCGACCGAGGGGTCGATGTCATAGCTTTCAGCCACGGCAATCTCGAATCGGCGGTCCTCCAGCAACATGGCCGGAAGGATCCCGTACCAACCGCCCAGAACCACGATCCGCTGATAGGATTTTCCTGCTGCTTGCAGCAGCGTGTCGCGCGCCCAGATCTTGCAGGCGACCTGCTTGTGGTTGAAGGCGTTGGCGATATCGGCGTCTGGGTGTTTGGCGATCACCTTGGCGATACCGTCGATCAGCGGACTTCTGGTGTAAGCGGCAATTCCGCGCGTCAGGTCGAAAGCATTTTCGTACCAGTCGCTCGCGGGAGTAGGGTGGTGGCTGGCGTGTTTCATGCTGCCGTTGTAAGCTGGCGGGCAATCGAGTGCAACAAGGGCGCTCTTTTCCCTTCGTGCGAGTTCCACCTCTTGTCGTGGAATTCGATCGGGGGGCTCACAGGCGAAGGCAGGTGTCCATTGCGGATTTCTCTTGCACCTGCATAATCTAATAAACCGGATTCGAAACCGGATCGGATTTCGCCGAAACGCGTTCGCGGCCAAAGGCCTGTGCCAATTCAGTCGAGATGCGCGGTAAGCAAGCATATCGTGGCCGGGTATGGTGGCAGCCCTCGCCGCACACATCGTAGTGTTCAATAAGGTCCCGTTGCCAGAAACATGGAATCACGCCTCTCCCGCTACATTTGGACCCATACGCGCAAGGACCAGCTCTGGATTCTGGTGGTTGTCGCGTTTTCCATGATCCCGTATTTCCTGTCCTTCGATCTGCCCAAGCAGATCGTCAACGGACCTATTCAAGGTGACGGCTTTGACAGTCCGGAAGCGACGCAGGCGTTCCTGGCGATCTCTTTTGACCTGCCCTATCTGGGGACGATCAATCTGTTCGACGGCTTCCAGCTCGGCCGCGAAGGTATGCTTCTGGCACTGAGCCTCGTCTTCCTGCTGCTTGTGGTAGTGAACGGCCTTTTCAAGTTCTACATCAACACCTTCAAGGGACGGCTCGGCGAGCGTCTCTTGCGACGCATCCGCTTCGAACTCGTCGATCGGGTGCTGCGGTTTCCACCGACGCATTTCAAGAGGGTGAAGCCGGCCGAGATCTCGACGATGATCAAGGATGAAGTGGAGCCGCTGGGCGGTTTCACTGGCGATGCCTTCGTGTCGCCGGCGCTGCTTGGTGGCCAGGCATTGACGGCCTTGATCTTCATTCTGTTGCAGAGCTTCTGGCTCGGTCTCATCGCCACGGTCATCGTCGCCGTGCAGGCGATCATCATTCCACGCATGCGCAAGCGGCTGCTCGTCCTTGGGCGGGAGCGCCAGCTGACCGCGCGTGAATTGTCCGGCCGGGTGAGTGAGATCGTCGACGGCATCGGCACCATCCGCGGATACGACACCTCCAATTTCGAGCGCGCCGACATCGCATCGCGGCTCGCCCGGATCTTCAAGATCCGTTACGACCTTTACCAGTGGAAGTTTCTGGTCAAGTTCATCAATAACTTCCTCGCCCAGGTGACGCCCTTCCTGTTCTATTCGATCGGGGGCTATTTCGCGCTTCAGGGCCGGCTTGACATAGGCCAGCTTGTTGCCGTCATCGGCGCCTACAAGGATCTGCCGGGACCTCTGAAGGAACTGATCGACTGGGATCAGGCGCGCCAGGACGTGCAGGTCAAGTATGCGCAGGTCGTCGAGCAATTCAGTGTCGATCCGCTGCTCGATCCCAAGGTTCACGCGATCGCCGCGACAAGTGCCGAGCCTTTGAGCGGCGCGCTCGCCGCGGTCAACCTGACTGTGACCGATGATGGCGGCGCGACGCTTCTCGATCACGTTTCGCTGCAGGTGCAGCCAGGCGAGGCGGTCGCACTCAAGCCCGGCGGCGAAGTGCTGGCCGAAGCTTTCGCCCGACTGATCTGGCCGGCGAGCGGTCGAATTCTCATCGGCAGCCAGGATATTCTGGAGATGCCGGAATCGGTTACCGGCAGACGCATCTCCTACGCTTCCTCGGATGTCTACGTGTTCCAGGGCAGCCTTGGTGACAACCTGCTCTACGGGTTGAAGCACGCGCCGTTGACGGAAGTGCGCTATGAAGGTGAAGGTGCTGCCCATCGCAAGTGGGAGCTGGTCGAAGCCAAGCTCGCCGGGAACCCACACTTTGACGTCAATAGCGATTGGATCGACTACCGGGCTGCTGGCGCAACCGGGCCCGAGGATCTGTTGGTCAAGATCAGGCCCGTCCTCGATGCCGTTCTTCTCACCAACGACGTGATGGCGCTGGCGGTCCGCTCTACCATCGATCCGAACCGCAATGCGGCTTTTGCCGCCGGTATCGTCGAGATGCGTGGTGCGCTGCGGCAGCGCCTCGAAAAGGAAAAGCTCAGCGATCTCGTGGTGTTCTTCGAGCCTGGCTCGTACAACATCGAAGCGACCATCGGCGAAAACCTGCTCTTCGGTACGATCACCGACCAGGTGATGTGGGACGGTGCGCTCGATGGGCATCCATTCTTCAAGACAGTGCTGCAGCGGGTCGGCCTGCGTGACGTCTTCTACGAAATGGGTCTGGAGATTGCCGAGAACGTTGTCGAACTGTTCCGCGACCTGCCGCCGGATCACCCGTTCTTCCAGCAGCTGACCTTCATGACGGCTGAAGATATCCCCGTTTATGAGGCGTTGCTGCAAAAGGTTCGCGGCCGGGCGCGCGCCGATGTTGCCGAGGACGATCAGATCAAGATCATTCGGCTCTGTTTCGGTTACATCGAACCTCGTCACCGTTTCGGTCTCCTGACCGACGAGCTCATGGCAAGGATCGTCGCAGCGCGACGCGAGTTCGACGAAGGCCTGCCGGCGGACCTCGCAGGCATGATCGAGCACTATCGTCCGAACCGCTACATCGCTTCCGGCAGCATCATCGATAACGTGCTTTTCGGGCGCATTGGCCACAAGCACGCCGACGGATCGGAGAAGATCCGGGCGATCGTGCGCGATCTTTTCGAGGCTGTCGGTCTCTACAACGATGTGCTCGCCTTCGGCTTCGATTTCAACGTCGGCGCTGGGGGGAAGCGACTGACGGCGGGTCAGCGGCAGAAGCTGGATCTGGCTCGCGCGCTCATCCGCATCTGCGATTTCTACATCTTCAACCAGCCGCTGCTGGCACTCGACCAACGCGTTCAGGAACAGGTGATCCGCAACGTCTTTGCGCTTCTGCGCCAGGATGGCCGCAACCCGGCAATCGTCTGGGTGGTGGCCAATCCGGCGGTGATGGAACTGTTTGACCGCGTCGCAGTTTTCGAGAATGGCCGTCTGCTTCGCGACGACGATACGGAAGTGGGGGCTAACGAAGGACCCGACTATAAGGAAATGGCATCTTGATGTAATATTAATGTCAGGGCACGAGCATAAGGTCCCGCGGCGAAGCGGGACACGGGTTGCCCTCGACCGGATACTGGGAGAAACGGATTGTGATGTTGCTCAAGGATGAAGTGGAAATGCTGCGCCGGATAACCCTGTTTTCGGGATTGCCGCCTGCAAAATTGAAGCTTCTTGCCTTTACCTCCGATCGGGTCATGTATAGCGCCGGGGAGGCCCTTTTCTACCAGGGTGATATCGGTGACGCCGCCTATGTCATCCTCTCCGGCAAGGCCGACGTGCTGGTGACGACCGCAGGCGGGCCGCTGAAGCTGGCGGAGGTCGAGCAGAACTCGATCGTCGGCGAAATCGCCATTCTCTGTAATACCCCGCGTACGGCAACCGTGCGCACCACGACCCCGCTCGAGGCCCTGCGCATCCGCAAGGACGACTTCCTGAAGCTCCTGGCCGACTTCCCGGAAATGGCGGTGGAGATCATGCGCGTGCTGGCCGACCGCTTGAGCCAGACGACCGCTGAACTGACCGAAGCGCGCAGCCGCAACGAGCGCATGGAAGCGTGAAACCATCTCGGCGGCACCTGCCTTTGACATGTCCTGGCCGCATGGAAGATCTTCGCAAAAACGATTCCGCTTCGCCGGGATATGGGCTAGAGAAGCGCCATGCGTGCGATCACCTACTTCAGTAAGACAGTCCATTTCCCCGACAAGCCTGAGAAGAAGCGTTTCTTTACGCGCCTTCAAAGCGGCGAGTGGGAGCCTTGCACGTTCCAGAACATCGAACGCCTCGTCGACGGCAACACGACCTTTGTCGATATCGGCGGCTGGATCGGCGTGACGCCCTATTGGGCGGCTCAGATCGCCGACAATGTCATTACTGTTGAGCCCGATCCCGTCTGCTTCGGCATACTGAAGGAAATGGAGCCGCAGAATGAGGGCGATGTCACATTGATCAATGCCGCGCTCTCCGAGGACGAGGTGCTGGTGCTGAACTCGGTCGGCGGCGGTTTTGGCAGTTCGGAAACCTCGGCGTTGATCGCGGACGAGACCGGGCAGGCCATCAAGGCGAAAACGATCAAAATCGCCGAATTGCAGTCGATGGCGCGAACCGACAAGCTGTGTTTCAAGATCGATATCGAGGGTTATGAGTACAGGTCGCTGGCTCAGTTCGGGGATATCGATCGGGCGCGGACAGCGGGCGTCCTGCTTGCCGTGCACCCGCAGATCCTGTTCGCCACGCTGAGTGGCCCCGTCATCGTCAGGGCGTTTCGCACCATCATGGCGACCTTCGGCCTGGTCCGTAGCTTCAACGGGTTCCGCCTCGACAATCCCTCGGCGATATGGACTGCCCTCAAGAAGTCCGCCGCCCGGCGTGAATTCCGCGGTTTCGATCTTCTCTTCGTTGCCAAGGGCGACGGCCGGTAACCTCGCTCTTCCCAGATCAAAGCTTCTCGCTCTTCTTGCGCACGGCAGCCGACACTGGCCGTGCGGCCGGACGACCGACTTCCTGCTGGAGTAGGAATAGCCACGTTCGCTGACCATGCCGGCTGCGCGGATCAATGATTGGCCACGATCTTCGTCTATCGTCACTCCTCAAACCGTAGGAGGAAGCGATGAGAACTTGGGAAGCCATGCACCCCGGCGCGCGCTGGATAGCCCCTGAAACGGATTTGCGCACCGTGGCAAGGATCATGCGTGATGAGGATATCGGCGCCCTGCCGGTCGGCGAAAACGATCGCCTCATCGGCATGGTCACGGACAGGGACATTGCGGTTCGGGCCTGGGCGAATGGGCACGACGCCGCGTCGCTGACCGCGCGCGACGTTATGACGAAGGACATCGTCTATTGCCGCACGAGCGAGAGTATCGAAGAGGCTGTCCGTCTTATGGAGGCAAAGAAGGTACGGCGCCTGCCGGTCATCGATGACGAAAAGCGCATGGTCGGCATGTTGTCGCTCGGCGATATCTCGCACGCGACCAGCCGCGAACTGACGACCGGATTGGTTAAGGCTGTAACCGCACATCACGCATGACATGCGACTGACGACCTGGATGCGCCTTCGCCGCTGAACGGTGACGAAGGCGCACAGTCGTTCGGCTGCATCGGTCTTGATGTAGCCCTGCTTCGTACTGGCGATGAACGTCAGAAGCGGTAGCTGATGCCCGTTCCGATCAGCCAGGGATCGAGCTTCACCTTGCCCGTCACAGCACCGGCGCCCGGCAGGGTCGCGCTGACGTCCGTCTCCAGGAACAGTTTCTTCACGTCGAAATTGATCCCCCAGTGATCATCTAGCTTGATGTCGACGCCGGCCTGCAGGGCGACGCCGAAGGTGTTCTTGAGGTTGAAGCTGGAGAAGTCGCCCTTGGCCTTTTCGTTGTAGAAGATGGTGTAGTTCACGCCGACGCCGACATAGGGCTTGATCGTGTCGGTCAGATTGACGTGGTACTGCAGCGTCAGCGTCGGCGGCAACAACCAAGCCTTGCCGATCTCGCCCAGGCCGGCGATCGAGCCGCTGCCCCGGGCCGTGTGCGGGGTCGTGCCAAGGATCAGTTCCGCCGCAATATTGTCGGTGAAGAAGTAGGTAATATCGAGCTCGGGCACGACCGAATTGCTGACGCCGACCTTTTCGCCGTCGAGCGACGTGCCGTTCAACTGCAGCGAGGCCCTGTCCTCCGGCAGGACGGCAAGGGCGCGAGCGCGGATCATCCATGGGCTCTGCTCGCTGATGGCCGGCAATTCAGGGGCAGGTTCGCTCGGTGCAGTCAGGTCCGCGGCGGGCGCCGCAGTGACCGAGACCGCCAGCAGAAGAAGTGCGGCGGCGGTTGGCAGGATGGAGCGAGTAGACATGATTCCGGACCCCCAGAAGAGTTTCAAATTTGCCATTTAGGGCAGGCGGCTGCAGGGAATCTGCGGCCGCGGGCACTATGGGCAACTCCGCTCAAGGAGGGGTTGTTCTAGATCAAGGTATTCTGTTTGTTGACGATATGGTCGTTGCCGGCAGATTCGTGACCTGACGAAAGCCTATCGAGGCGAAAGGCTCATGCGGGCATCCGCGGGATGCTGGATAGCAGCCGCTGCGTATAGGGATGCTGCGGTGCGGCCAGGATATCGCGCGTCTTACCGCTCTCGACCACCTGTCCCTTTTCGAGGATGACCATCTCCTCGCAAAGTGCTGCGACGACACCGAGGTCGTGCGACACAAACACCAGCGTCAGCGTTGCGGAAAGGGTCTTGAACAGATCGACGATGCGGATGCGGGTCGACAGATCAAGCGCGCTGACTGCTTCGTCTGCAAGAATGATCTGCGGGCGTGCGACGATGGCGCGTGCAATTGCGATGCGCTGGCGCTGGCCGCCGGAAAATTCGTGCGGATAGCGCTGCATGGCGTCGAGCGGCAGGCCAACGGCCTCCAGCGCCTGCGCCACCGCGTCCTTGTGCGGTCCGGGGATGCGCAGCGATTGCAGCGGCTCGGCGATGATGTTGAGCACCTTCTGGCGCGGATCAAGGGAGGAGTAAGGATCCTGGAAGACCGGTTGCACCGCGCGCCGGTAGCGACGCATGAATGCACCATCGGCAGGATCGAGCGCATCATCACCGAAGCGAATGGTGCCGCTGGTGGGCCGTTCGAGACCGAGCAGCAGTCGCAGCAGTGTTGTCTTGCCGGAACCGGACTCGCCAACCAGGCCGACGCTGGCGCCGGCACGCACGCTGAACGACACATCGGTCAAAACCTTGCGGTGACGGGAGTAGCCGAAGTTCACATTCCGCAGGTCGAGCATCAGGATCCCGTCCGTCCAAGGGCCTCGTCGAACACACGTGCGGCGTCGACGAGCGTCTGTGTATAATCATGAGACGGATTGCCGAACACGTCGGCAACGGCGCCCTCTTCAACCGCGATCCCGTCGCGAAGCACCATCACCCGTTCCACCACTTCGGCCACGACTGGCAGGTCATGGCTGATGAAGAGAAGCGCCATTCCGGTTTCGCGAACCAGCCCATCGAGCAGATTGAGGATTTCGGCCTGCGTGGTCACGTCGAGCGCCGTTGTCGGTTCATCGGCGATCAGAAGTTTTGGACGGCAGGCGAGCGCCATGGCAATTGCCACACGCTGGCGCTGTCCGCCCGACACCTCGTGGGGATAGGCATTGGCAATGCGCTCCGGCTGCGGCAGCGCGACCTTGTCGAGCAGATCCAGCACTTCGCGTTCGACTGCTATCCGCGTGGCACGTCTGTGTTCGCGCGTGAGCCTTCGGCGGACGGGTTCGGCAATCTGCTTGCCGATCTTCATCAGGGGGTCGAGCGCTGTCAGCGGCTCCTGGAAGACGACTGCGGTTGCAACCCCACGAAGCCGGTTCAGATGCTTGTCATCCGTGCCGACCACCTCCTGGCCATCAAGCATGATCGAGCCAGTGACGGAGATGTTCGCTGGCAAAAGCCCGGTAATGGCCATCGCGGTCATCGACTTGCCCGAGCCGGATTCGCCGATCAATCCCATGCGCTCGCCGGAGCCGATGGAGAAGGACACGTCCGAAACCAGTGTCTTGCCACCGGTACTTACGGTCAGGCCCTGAACAGAAAGCAAGGCGCTCATCGTGATCTCCCGCGTGTCGGGTCGCCGACATCCCGTAGGCCATCGGCAAGAAGGTTCATGCCGATGACCAGTGCGACAAGGGCAATGCCCGGCGCGATTGCGCCGACGGGGGCGGTATAGACTGTGCCTTGAGCTTCCTGCAGCAGCCTGCCCCAGGAGGCGTTGGGTGGTGGTGCGCCAAGGCCGAGATAGGAAAGCGACGCTTCCGCGATCACTGCCAGGCCGAATTGCAGAGCGAAGTTGACCGAGAGTGTCGGCCAGATGTTGGGCAGCACATGGCGCACGACGACGCCCGGCCAGGAGGTGCCAGAGGTCCGCGACGCGATGATGTAGTCCTGACGCAGCACGCGCTTTGCGAGGATGCGGGTCAAACGAGCGACGATCGCCGAAATCGCCAGGCCGAGCGCCAGGATCGCCGACCATAGGCTGGCACTGTCGCTCGCGGCGACAACCAGCATCGCCAGCAGCAGCGTCGGGAATGCAATCAGGATATCGAGCGTGGCGGCCATGACGTCGTCAAGCAGGCGCGTGGCGAAAGCAGCGAGAATGCCGAGCGTCACGCCGATCGAGGCGCCGATCGCAACCGCACCGGTGCCGACGATCAAGGCCGTTCTGGCGCCGATCATGATTTGCGTCAGGTAGTCACGGCCGAGCCGGTCCGTGCCGACCCAATGGAGCAACGACGGCGCTTCGAGACGACCGCCGGAGGCATTGAGCGGATCGTAGGGCGTCCAGAACAGGGTGAGGATCGCGACCGCGACATTGAGGCCGACGAGGGCAAGCCCGATGGAAAGTGCCAGCGAATGTCTGCGGGCGGGGCGATCCGCTGAAAGGTCCAATGCGGTCATGTTGCAGCTCCCGTCGCCCGTTCGCGCAGGCGGGGATCGATGACGCGCTGGAGCAGGTCAGCGGCGAAGCCGATCAGCAGCACCAGCAGGGTCGAGATGAACAACACGCCCTGGACGTTCGGGTAGTCACGCTGCTCGATTGCAAGCAGCAACATCGAGCCGAGGCCGGGCAGGGCGAACACCCGCTCGACCACGACGGCGCCGAGCAGGGTTGTCGCAAGTTCGATGCCAAGGATCGAGACGATCGGCACGGCGCCGTTGCGAATGCCATGCCGGATCAAGGCTTGCGAGAAGCTGGCTCCGAGCGCGCGGGCGGTTCGCAGATAGTCGCTGCCCAAAACGTCCTGCGTGGCAGATCGAATGTAGCGGATGAGGGAGGCTGCCATGACGAGGCCTATCGTCAAAACCGGCAGCGCGAGCGCGTAGAGAACCTGGCCCTCGTTCTGCCAACCGCGCCGGGGGTAGCCGCCGGAGGGAAAGAGCCGGAGATTGACGGCAAAGACGGTCACCAGCAGGATGCCGACCCAGAAGACCGGTATGGCTATGCCAAGCTGAGACACGGTCGAAATGGCCGCACCATACCAGCGATTGGCTTTGACGGCCGAGAGGATGCCAAGTGGAACGGCGATGGCGATCGCGAGCGCGAAACCGAGCAGCGCCAGCGGCACCGTCACGGTCAGGCGCGTGGCAATTTCCTCGACAACGGGCTTGCCGCTGACGAAGGACGTTCCCAGATCGAAGCGGGCGAGGCTGCCGACGAAGCGCAGGAATTGCTCCCAGAGCGGCAGGTTGGAACCGACCTGTTCGCGCGCCGCCTCGATTTGTTGCTGATCGGCACCGACGGAAAGCAGGGCGTTCGCAGGGTCGCCCGGCAGCAGACGCAGCAACACAAACAGCACCACCGCAGCAATCAGCAGCGACAGGATCAAGATGGCGAATCGGCGCAGGATATAGGCGAGAATGGCAGGATTCCTTTCGTCCGACAGGCGTGACGCCCGAGGCCGGCAGTGCTGGCTTTTGCACAAAAACAACCGTGACGCTACTGCATTGTCCCCGAAATGAGCATCGATTTCCGCGGAAATGACCCGGCGGGTTTCAAACGCTGCACTGCACTTCGGGCATCCGAGCCGGCGCGGGGAGCAGTCGCAAATGCGGGCGAAAATGATCTGACCTTGCGTTGCTGTTGTCGGCGCAATGAAGCGGACTGACGTGCAACGCAAAGGAGCCCCAAATCGCTTGGGGCTCCTTCATCAGCGCGTCGTTACAACGGATAGTTCAGAGCGCTTCCGACTTAAGCGGAAGCGCTCTGTCTTTTGTTTTTACGCATCTCCTGACGGAAAACCGCTTCGCACTTTTCCTGGAAATGCTCTGGAAAACGAGGGATCAGTTCCCGCTTTTCTTGATGTTGTAGGCGAAGAACTGCGAGTTCAGGCCGTTGACGGGATAGCCGGTAACGGCCGAGCTCGAGACCACGATCTGCGGATAGAGGTAGAGCCAGTTGCTGGCTGCGTCCTCGGCAATGATGCGGTTCGCCTCGGTCAGCTTTGCCGTCTGTTCGTCGGTGTTTGCGGCGGCTTCGGATTCCTTGATCAGGTCGACAACCTTCGGATTGTTGTATCCCCAGTAGAAGTCGGGGTTGCCGTAGAAGACGATGTCGCGATGGTTGACATGCTCCTGCAGCGTCGCCTGGAAGTCATGCGCCTTGTAGACCTTGGTGTACCACTCATTGGCGGTGATGACGTTGATCTCGACCTTGATGCCGACCTTCGCCAGTTCGCTCTGCAGGAACTGGGCAACGATCGGATGCGGGTCGTAATTCGGCGTGTCGAGCTTGAACGAGAAGCCATCGGCAAAGCCGGCTTCCTTCAAGAGCGCCTTGGCGCTTTCGACGTCATAGGTGTCGACGGCAGTGAGGTCGACATACCAGGGATCGGTCGGCGGCACGAAAGAACCGATCAACGTGCCGTATTCGCCCCAGATCGACTCCAGCAGCTTCTTGTCGTCGATCGCGCGGGCGATGGCCTTGCGAACCTTGACGTTGTTGAAGGGTTCGACCCGGTCGTTGAACGCCAGCAGTTCCTTGGTGGTCGACTGGCCGGCGGTTACGGTGAAATCGGGGTTGTCCTTGAACTGCGCGATTGAATCCGGGCTCTGGACGCTGGTGATGACATCGACTGCGCCAGTCAGCAGCGCATTGTTGAGCGCGGTCGCATCGGTGAAGTACTGGAAGACGACTTCGCCATTGGTGGGCGCCGTGCCCCAGTACTTGTCGTTGCGCGTCAGCGCCAGCGAGGAGCCGCGGCGCCATTCGTCCAGGCGGTAGGGGCCTGTGCCGTCTTCGCTGGCGTTCAGATCCTTGGCCGCGTCGTTGACGATCCAGACGTAGCTGAGATTGTAGGGAAGCGAGATCGAGCGGGCGGAAAGCTTGACCACGACAGTCTGGTCGTCGGGCGTCTGGATCTCGCTGATCGTCGCCAGGCTCTTCTTGCGCGAGCTCTTGGAGTCCGGCGCGACAACGCGCTCGATGCTGTGCTTCACATCCTTGGCCGTCAGCGGGTCGCCGGAATGGAAGGTTACGTTCGGCCGGAGCTTGAAGGTGTAGGTCAGGCCGTCTTCGCTGATCGTCTGTTCAGCCGCGAGACCGGGCGCGACGTCGCCCGCGTCGGTCAGCGTGAACAGCGCTTCGTAGACATTGCCGTTGAAGGCTTCGTTGATGCCCTGGCCGGCGCCTGCAGTGTTGTCCAGATTCTGCGGCTCATAGAGTGAACCGACGACGATGGAGGCATCCGGGTTGAAGCCTGCGTCCAGCGCGAGCGCTGCCGTGCTCGTCGACAGAACCATGGCCAAGGCTGCAGAGGCAAGGATCGAGCGCCCGCCTTTCCGGCCATTCCCTGAAAGTCCACCCAAATCGATCGTGTTGCCAGTCATTTCCCTAACTCCTGCATAAATGCTCATCACGCGCTATCGCGCTTGCCATCCGAATGTACACATCGGGCGGTTGCGGTGCATCATACAAATTCCCTAGTAATTTAGTGGGAATTTTGGTTCGTTTTGTCGCGCAAAGTTGAAATTTGCACCTGCGGCTGGCGCCGGCAGGCGAAGGGTGTTCCTCCCATGGAGGATGCATCGACGGGATTATCGTTGCGCGTATCGCTTCGACCAGCGCACCGGAATCGTCAGGACCAGAATGCACAGCAGCCCGGCCAGGATTGCGGGCGCCCAAAGCGAGAGTTGCCCGAATCGATTTTCCAATACGGCGCCGACGATGGCCCCGCCAAGCATACCGATCCAGGGGACGATCTGGATCGTCCATTGTATGTTGCCCGTCCCCATGATCCATCGGCCCAGACCACGGCCGAAACGGGAGAGGGCGCCGGTCACATAGGTCAAGCCGATAGGCAGTCCCTCGATGTGCTCGACGGAGGCGTTCACGACGCCCATGGCAAGGACAATGAGATAGAAGCGCAGCACGTTCGGCAGGTGGTCGCCACCGGCTGCGGCCACGGCGAGGATGACGGTAACGCTGCACAGAACACCGACGGCGCGAAGCCGGCTTGCGACGATCGTTCCCATGGCATTGCCGACGACGAAGACCGCGAGCGAGCCGAGAAGGATGAGCGACCGCAGGATGTTGCCGTCGGCGACGGCTGTCGCGGCACGCGTGGTGTTGCCGCTCATGAAGGAGACGAAGTCGCCCACTGTCAAAAGGCCGATCGCATCAGTCATTCCGGCCAGAAAGGAAATGAGCGCGACCACGAGAAGCGCTGTGCCGGTTCGCTGGCGCTTGATGATCCGACGCCGTCGCTGAAAGGTCATGATGCTGCCCCGCCGTTTTCCTCAGACTTAATCGGCTGCCCGCGCGAATGGAAGGGGTCGGGGCCCAGCGAAAATGAGGGCGAGTGGCGTCGCTGCGCCGCACCGCCTGTCCACAGGCCGAGTGCCACAAGAAGCACAAATTATTCGACAGCCGGCAAAAGGATTCGACAGTGAAGAGATTCTGATATATCGCATGATTAATCGTTTAATCACCGATAGCGGAAACCACGGCCTTGGCGCGTTCCGGACCAAAACTGACGAGGATTGCCAGAACACTGGGCGTCTCCGCGGCGACGGTCTCCAACGCGCTTTCCGGTAAGGGCCGCGTCTCCGCCGAACTCGCCGAGAAGATCCGCGCAACTGCCGCAGAGCTCGGTTATGTGCCAAGCCTTGCGGGCAGGGCGCTTCGCACCGGCCGCACCGCCGTCCTCGGTCTCGTCCTTCCCGATATCGCCAATCCGCTCTTCCCACAGATCGCACAGGCGATCGAGCTTGCCGCGTCTTCGGCCGGTTATGGTGTTCTGATCGCCGACTCCCGCGGCGACGTCGCCACCCAGACCAAGGCCATCGAACGGCTGATCGACCGCGACGTCGACGGCATGGTGATCGTGCCCCGGCGCGGCACGCGCATCGCCGATGTCGGCTGTCCCGTCGCTGTCATCGATACCCCATCGACGCCGGGCAACACGGTTGCCGCCGATCATTGGGGCGGTGGCCGGCAGATCGCCGAGCATCTGAAGGCGCTCGGGCACCGGCGCGTTCTTGTCATCGGCAACAATCCGGCTTCCAACGTGCAGAACGACCGTATCGGCGGCATTCGCTCGGCCTTTGGTGAGGCCGCCTTCGTCGAAATCCTCTGGATTGAACCGCTGGAGCGCGAAGCGGGCAAGGGCTGTCCGCTCGGTCTTGCCGAGAAGGTGGCCGAAGGTTTCACCGCGTTTGCCTGCGTCTCCGATCTTCATGCACTGAGGGCGCTGACCGAATTGCAGCGTGCCGGCATCAACGTGCCGGAAAAGGCAAGCGTTACCGGCTTCGACGATCTCATCTGGTCGCCCGTGGTAACCCCGGCGCTGACGACGGCGCGCATGGACATGACGCGGATCGCTGCGATCGCCGTCGAAGCGCTGGTGAAGGCGATCGGCGAGCGTGATCCGGCCGACGCCGGCATCGGTGCGCCGGTGACCGCCGAAAACGCCGAAGTGCCTATGCAGTTGGTCGTGCGGCAATCGAGCGCCGCGCCGCTGGCTACACAGTTTCAGCCTCAGACGATTGCCAACGCCGGAACCACGGCCCCAGCCAGAACCACCGCCCCAGAAGGAGAACACCAGTCATGAAGAAGATCCTGCTCGCTTCCAGCGCGCTTTTGCTCATCGGCGCCAATGCCGCTTCCGCCCAGGAAAAGACGCTGACCATTTCCGTCTATGGTTTCGCCCAGGACGCCTTCAAGGAGCTGGTCTACACCCCCTTCGAAGCCAAGTGTGGCTGCAAGCTGGTGGTCGAGACCGGCAACAGCGTCGAGCGCTTGGCAAAGATGGAAGCCAACAAGGCAAGCCCTGTCGTCGACATGGCTGTCGTCTCCATGGCGGACGCGCTCTCGGCCTCGCGTGCCGGCCTGATCGAGAAAATCGACAACAGCAAACTCACAAACTTCAACAAGCTCTATGACATCGCCAAGGACCCGAACGGCGACGGCATGAGCGTCGGCTACACCTTCTACGCCACCTCGATCGTCTATCGTTCCGACAAGATGGAAGTGAACTCCTGGGCAGACCTGCTCGACGAGAAGAACGCCAGCCACGTCGCCTTCCCGAACGTCACCACCAACCAGGGCCCGCCGGCGCTCTACATGGTCGGTGAGGCGATCGGCAAGAACACGCCGGACCTGAAGGAAGCGATCGCTGCCGTCGGCGCGAAGAAGGACGAGATCGTCACCTTCTACGTCAAGTCTTCGCAGCTCGTGCAGCTGATGCAGCAGGAAGAAATCTGGGCCGCTCCGATCGGCCGCTTCTCCTGGGAAGGCTTCACCAAGCTTGGTCTGCCGATCAAGTGGGCAACCCCCAAGGAAGGCCAGACCGGCGGCATGAACGTGATGGTCCTGACCAAGGGCGGCAAGAACCAGGACCTGGCGCTGGAATTCATGGACTTCTGGCTCTCGACGGAAATCCAGACGGCGCTTGCCGAAAAGCTGGTCGACAGCCCCTCCAACAAGGAGGTGAAGGTCGCGCCGGAGATCGCCGAAAACCTCACCTATGGCGAAGAAACCGTGAAGAACCTCAAGCTCATTCCGTCTGACGTCGCCCTCGACAACCGCGAAGCCTGGCTTTCCGAGTGGAACGCCCAGGTCGGCCAGTAACACACCTAGAGAAGCCCCCATCCACAAGGGTGGGGGCGGTTCTGCGGGACGTGCGGCCAACTGAGCCGCGCCCGCAAAAATGAACGTGACGAAAGGAAGACGAGGGATGTTTCAGAACCGCGCCGAGGCATTGGCGCTCGCATTGCCGGCTGCGGTGTTTGCGGCGATCGTCTTTCTGGCGCCCGTCGTCATTCTGCTCGCCGAAGGTTTTCGCAGTGCGGACAGCTGGTCGCTGTCCGCCTATGTCGACTTCTTCACCGACCCGCTGAACCGTACCGTCTTCCTGCGCACGTTCCGGCTCGGGCTGATGGTCACAGTCGTCTCCGCCGTGATCGGCTATGCCGCAGCTTTTGCGATCGTCAATCTTTCGCCGCGCAGCAAGGGGCAGATGATCGGCCTCGTCGTGCTGCCGCTGATGATTTCGTCGGTCGCGCGAACCTATGCCTGGATCGTCATTCTCGGCCGCACCGGCATCGTCAACCAGGCGCTGCAGTTGATTGGCCTTTCGGACGAACCGATCCGCTTTCTCTTCACCGAGACGGCGGTGTTCATCGGTCTGTTGCAGTTGTTCCTGCCGCTGATGATCCTGTCGCTGATCAGCGCGCTCGAGAACATGCCGAAGGATGCCATTCCCGCGGCACGCGTGCTCGGCGCCAACTGGTTCCAGGTGTTCTGGAAGGTCATCCTTCCTTTGACCAAGGAAGGCCTCGTCATCGGCGGAACGCTGGTCTTCACCGGTTCGCTGACGGCCTATATCACGCCTGCAATCCTCGGCGGCTCCAAGGTGCTGATGCTCGAGACGCTGCTTTACCAGCGCGTCACCGTTGCTAATGATTTCGTCTCGGCAAGTGTCATTGCCTTCATCCTGATCGTCATGAGCTTTGCTGCCAATCTCCTTCTGAAACGGCTCGCCACCGCGAGGAACAAACGATGACCCCTCGCATCTTTTCTCCGCTCGTCCTGTTTCTGGTCGTCGCCTTCCTGATCGGGCCGTTCTTCATCATTGTCGCGGCATCGCTGTCGGGTGGCGAGACCCTGGCCTTTCCACCGCAGGGCTTTTCGCTGAAGTGGGTCGCCAAGGTCTTCACGGTCGAAAGCTTCCGCGAGAGCTTCGCCGTGTCGATGCTCCTCGCCATCGGCGGCACCGCCATGGCTCTGGTGCTCGGCATTCCCGCGTCCTACGCGCTGTCGCGCTACAAGCTGCCCTTCGGCGAGACCATCCGCACGATCGTGTCGCTGCCGATCATCGTACCGGGCATCATCGTCGGCCTGGCGCTGCTGCGCTACATCGTCGTGCCCTTCGGTTTCAACATCACGCTGGCGCTGTTCCTCGCGCATACGGCGCTGGTGCTGCCCTATGCCGTGCGCGTCGTCTCGGCCAGCCTCAACAACCTGCGCTCCGATATCGAGGAGGCGGCAGTGCTGCTTGGCTCCTCGCGCGCAGGCGCCTTCTTCCGGGTGGTGATGCCGAATATCCGCAGCGGCATTCTTGCCGCCTTCATCCTCGGCTTCGTCACGAGCTTCAACCAGGTGCCGGTCTCGCTGTTCCTGTCCGGGCCGGGCGTGCGCACGCTGCCGATCGACATGCTCTCCTACATGGAGATCACCTATGACCCGTCGGTCGCGGCCTTGTCTGCGCTGCTCGCCTTCATGTCCATCGGCATCGTCTTCCTTGCCGAACGCTTCCTAGGATTTTCCCGCTATGTCTGACGCTTCCTTCCTCAGCCTCGAAAAACTGACGCTTGCCTATGGCGATACCGTTGCGGTGAAGGACCTCGACCTGTCGATCCGCAAGGGCGAACTGATGGCCTTCCTCGGTCCGTCCGGCTGCGGCAAGACGACGACGATGCGCTCGATCGCCGGGCTGCTGACGCCGGCGTCCGGCCGCATCAGCCTCGACGGCATCGACATCACCCGGGTTTCCGCCAACAAACGGTCGGTCGGCCTGGTCTTCCAGTCCTATGCGCTGTTTCCGCATCTCTCGGTGTTCGAAAACGTCGCCTTCGGCCTGCGCCTGAAGAAGCTGCCGGCAAGCGATATCGAGGCGCGCGTCACCGCCGGCCTCAAATCCGTTGGCCTGTCCAAGTTCGCTTCGCGTAAGCCAGCCGAGCTTTCGGGCGGCCAGCAACAGCGCGTCGCCCTTGCCCGCTCGATGGTGATGGAGCCGAAGGTCCTGCTGCTCGACGAGCCGCTGTCGAACCTCGACGCCCGTCTTCGTCTGGAGATGCGCACCGAGCTGCAGCGCGTGCAGAAGGAAACCGGCGTGACGATGATCTTCGTCACCCACGATCAGGGCGAGGCGCTGTCGCTTGCTGACCGGATCGTGGTGATGCTGAACGGCGCGATCGAGCAGATCGGCACGCCGGAAGACATCTACAATCGGCCGGTTTCCCGCTTCGTTGCCGATTTCGTCGGCTTCGAGAACATCTTTGCCGTCGAAGGCGGCAAGCTCAAGGCCGCAAACGGCCCCATCGCCCTTTCCGAATCCCTGCCGCCTGACACGGCAGGGCTTGCGTGGCGTCCGCGCATGGTGACCCTTGGTTCAGGTCCTTTCCAAGGCACTGTGCGCGGAGCCTCTTTCTCCGGAAGCACCCGCGAATATCTGCTCGATACGCCGCTCGGCGCCATCAAGGCCGAGGAGGATGCGGGCCTCGCCGCGCATCAGCCGGGCACCGAGCTCACCTTCGACCTCCCGGTTGCCAAGGCGGCGCGGCTCGAGCGGTTCGGATAACCGGCAATGGGCATCTGGATCGATACCGACATGGGGTTCGACGACATCGCTGCGGTGCTCGTCGTTCTCCACGCCAATGAGGTGATTGACGGCATCTCGCTCGTCTTCGGCAATACGCCGATGGAGCAGGTGCGACGCAACGCCGCCAGTGCGGCTATGGCCTTCGGCTGGACGTTTCCCATCCACGAGGGCCGCGCCTTGCCCGTGCTCGGCAAACTCGAAACCGCGGAACGGATTCTGGGCGAGAGCGGCATGCCGACAGCCGGCCTGTCGTTGCCGACGGCCGAGCCGCTTCCCGCGAGCGATGCCTTTGACGCGCTTTGCCACTGGCTGGAAGAGGACAACGGACCCCGCCGTATCCTGGCGCTCGGTCCGCTCACCAACCTTGCCGCATTGTGCCTCGCCCGCCCGGATCTGGCCGCGAAGATCACCGATCTGACCTGGATGGGCGGTGGCGTCACCAGTGGCAACCACACGGCCTCGGCCGAATTCAACGCCTTCGCCGACCCGGAAGCACTGGCGATCGTGCTGGCGCACGACCTGCCGCTGCGCATGGTCGACCTCGACCTCTGCCGAAAGGTCTTCGCCTATCCCGATGATATCGCTCCCATTCGTGCAGCCGGTGGCGTCAACGCTGCGCTGATCGCCGACCTCTTGTCCGGCTACGTCTCGATCGGCACCAGCCGCGGGCGTCCGGGGATGGCGATCTACGATCCCTGCGCCGCCATCGCCTTCGTCAATCCGGGCGCGATTTCCTTCCGCAAGGCGCGGATCGATGCGGAGTTAGCAGGCACTCTCACCCGCGGACGCACGGTGGTCGAGATCCGCGAAAGTCACGCTGCCTTCAATGCCGAGTACGCGACGGACGTACATGCGGAAGCGGCGCGTGCGCAAATCCTTGGCGCCCTGATGAAGGAAGCCGCCAAGTGACGCGCCCGCAGGAGCCGATGGACCTGATGGATGCGACGTTGCGCGCCCGCGCCGTTGCTGCCGCGCGTGGCGCCGAGGCATTCGATTTGCTGATCATCGGCGGCACCGTGGTCGACATGGTCACCGGCGAACGGCGCGCGGCCGACGTCGGCATTGTCGGCTCGCTGATTGCGAGCGTGCATGCACCGGGGAGCCGCAGCGATGCCGCAGCGGTGGTCGATGCCTCCGGCGCCTTCCTGTCGCCGGGGCTGATCGACACGCACATGCATGTTGAAAGCTCGATGGTGACGCCCGCTGCCTATGCCGATTCCGTGCTGCCGCGCGGCGTCACGACGATCGTCTGGGATCCGCACGAGTTCGGCAATGTCAGCGGCATCGCCGGCGTGCGCTGGGCGGCCGATGCGATCGCGGACCTGCCGCTGCGCTGCGTGTTGCTGGCACCTTCGAGCGTGCCTTCAGCGCCTGGTCTGGAAGTGGCCGGCGCCGATTTCGACGGCGATGCCATCGCCACCATGCTTGCCTGGCCCGAGATCGGCGGCATTGCCGAGATGATGAACATGCGCGGTGTGATCGATGGCGATCCCCGTATGCACGCCATCGTCCAGGCGGGGCTTACAGCGGGAAAGGCGGTCAACGGCCATGCGCGCGGCCTCACCGGAGCCGACCTGCAGGCCTTCGTGACCGCAGGCGTCAGCTCGGATCACGAACTGGTTTCTGCCGACGATCTCAAGTCGAAGCTCCGCGCCGGGCTCACGATCGAGCTGCGCGGCTCGCACGATCACCTGCTGCCGGAATTCGTCGAGGCGCTGAACACGCTCGGCCACTTGCCGCAGACCGTGACGCTGTGCACTGACGATGTCTTTCCCGACGACCTCGATCGCTCCGGCGGTCTGGACGACGTGGTGCGTCGACTGGTCCGCTACGGGCTCAAGCCCGAATGGGCGCTGCGCGCCGCCACGTTGAACGCCGCTCAGCGCCTCGGCCGTACCGACCTCGGTCTCGTCGCGCCGGGACGGCGGGCGGATATCGCGATCTTCGACGATCTCCAGGCATTTCGTGCGCGGACGGTCATTGCGGGCGGCAAGCAGGTAGCCGTGAACGGCCGGATGATCGATGCCGCGCCGAAGGTAGACGTCCAGGCGCTCGTCGATACGATGAAGATCGAGCCGTTGCGCGAGGCCGATTTCGCCATTGCTTCGACGGGTTCGAAGGTGCGTATCGCTACCATCGACCGGCCGCGTTTTACTCAGTGGGGTGAGGTCATGGCCGACGTCCAGAACGGCTTCGTCGTTCCGCCGCAAGGCGCGACGCTGATTGCCGTTGCCCATCGCCACGGCCGCGGCGACAGCAGGCCGCGTGTCGGGTTGCTCACCGGCTGGGGAGAATGGCGAGGCGCCTTTGCAACGACTGTCTCCCACGACAGCCACAACCTGACGGTCTTCGGCGGCAACGCCCACGACATGATGGTGGCTGCCAATGCCGTCATTGCCGCCGGCGGCGGCATGGCCGTGGCATCTGCCGGCAAGGTCGATGCGATCCTGCCGCTGCCGCTGTGCGGCCTGGTTTCCGATGCGCCGCTGGCCGAAGTATCGGCCGGCTTTGCGCGCCTGCGCGACGCTGTCGGGCGGATCGTCGATTGGCAGCCGCCCTATCTCGTCTTCAAGGCCTGTTTCGGAGCGACGCTTGCCTGCAACGCCGGCCCGCACCAGACCGATCGCGGCATAGCCGATGTACTGACGGGAAAGCTTCTCGAAAGCCCGGTTCTCGAAGTTCTTTGAGGCATCAAGCGGGGCGACGTTTGTCGCCCTGCCACGCACACAATTGATCACGGCAATTTATCCGTTCGCCGCATTGGCGAAATCCCGTGTGCCCAGTCCAACAGTCCGACAGTCTTTGTCAGTGCCGGCGGCCAAAACCTCTCGGCGGTGCGGCAGGCCGGCAGCCACCGTTTCTGGCATAGCCTTTTCCCGGGGCGCAATCCGCTCAGAGCAATCACGCGTGCGGATACGCGCTGAGCGGGTTGCGTTCGAAGTTTAGAGATCCGCCGAAGCGCTCAATTCCTGTTCCACCAATGTCGTCCAGAAGGTGACACCGGGACCGATCGCGTCGTCGTTGAAATCATAGGCGGTGTTGTGGTGAAGCGCGCCGTCGACGGCTGGGCCGTTGCCAAGCCAGACGTAGCAGCCGGGGGCTTCCAGGCCGAAGAAGGCAAAATCGTCGCCGGCGGTTGATGGCGGAAACTGTGTCCGCGTCTTTTCTCCGAAGACGGCGCGGGCTGCCGACAGCGCCCGTTCGCTCGCATCTGCATCGTTGACGACCGGCGGGATACGACGCTCGAATGCGTAGTCGACCTTGATGCCATACATCTCGGCAGTGCCGCGGGCCAGACGACCGATCTCCTCCTCGAGCTGATCGCGGACATGCGGGGTATAGGCGCGGGCCGTGCCACCGATCTCGACCGTATCGGGAATGACGTTTAGCGCCTTCGGGTCGCCGGCGCGCACCGAGCAGGCGCTGACGACAGCCGGCTGCAGCGGATCGACGACGCGACCGACAATCGATTGCAGCGAGGCGAGGAAGGTGCCGGCCGCTGTCACCGGGTCGCGGCCCAGATGCGGTTTGGCGCCATGGGTACCGACACCGCGGAAGGTCAGCCGCCAGCTGTCGGACGAGGCGAGCTGCGGTCCTGCCACGACGGCCATTTCGTCCGGGTCGAGACCGGGCATGTTGTGAAGGCCGTAAACGGCATCACAGGGAAAGAGCTGGAAGAGTCCGTCTTCGACCATGCGCCTGGCACCGCCACGACCTTCTTCGGCAGGCTGGAAGATGAAGTGCACCGTGCCGGAAAAACTGCGCGTCTTGGCGAGATGGCGGGCGGCCCCCAGTAGCATGGCCGTGTGGCCGTCATGGCCGCAGGCATGCATCTTGCCGGCTTCCTTGGATTTGTAGGGCCGGTCGGCCAGCTCCGGCATGGCCAGTGCATCCATATCGGCGCGCAGGCCAATCGAGCGCGTGCCGTTGCCGATCTGCAGCGTGCCGACGACGCCGGTTTTTCCGAGCCCACGGTGGACTTTAAGTCCTGCCTCTTCAAGTATTTTGGCCACCAGATCGCTGGTGCGGACTTCCTCGAAGCCAAGTTCGGGATGGGCGTGCAGATCACGGCGGAATTCGGTGAGGAAGGGCAGGTCGTTGGTGATCCCATCTGGCACGCGCATTGTCAGGCAGTTCCTTGCATGTCTGTCGGCGAAGGGCCGTCGAATTCCCCAGATTTGCGTCGGCCGGGGCGCCCTTTCGGTTTGATCGAAGTGGTAAACGGTATAGACGAAAACCGCCGGAACCAGAACAGTGCGCCGGCGTTTTCATCGCCTTTCGTTCGAAGCCTTTGTGGCGCAGAAGAGGACCGTATCGATGCAGCCGCATGAATTCTGGCAGGAAGTGTTTCCGCCGAAAAGTTTCGAGACTGGAAGCGGTTATCGGGATTTCTTCCCGGCAACGCTTGATGACGGTCGCCAGATCCAGTTGCCGATCCGGCAACTCTCCGATGGCAGGCACGCGCTGGCTTCGCTGATCGTCAACCAGGCGAGTTTTGCCGTCGAGGAGACGCTGGCAACGGAACTTGCCCTAAGGCTGGCGCCGTTCAATCCGGATGTGATAGCCGGCCTGCCGACGCTGGGGCTGACGCTCGCGGCTGCCGTCGCCCGCAAGCTCGGCCATGCCCGCTACGTGCCGCTCGGCACGTCGCGCAAATTCTGGTACGTCGACGATCTCTCCGTGCCGCTGTCGTCGATCACCACGCCCGACCAGAAGAAGCGGCTCTATGTTGATCCGCGCATGCTGCCGCTACTGGAGGGTAAGCGCGTCGTGCTCGTCGACGACGTCATCTCCAGCGGCACGTCGATCGTGGCGGGTTTGACGCTAATGCAGGCCTGTGGCGTCGAGCCGGTCGCGATCGGCGCCGCCATGCTGCAGACCGAGCGGTGGCGACAGCCCCTGGCCGACCTCGCGCCGCATTGGCCGGACCGCGTCGTCGGTGTGTTCCGCACGCCGTTGCTGACCAAAGAGGAAGACGGCGCCTGGCGCGCCGCCTGACGGTTCAATCTGCCCAGTCAAGCCGGCGCTATTGCGCCGGTCGCACCTTGTAATAGACGGTCGCGGCTGCGCCCGAGGTCTTGGCGATAGTGTAGACGTCATAGGACGCCTTGGGGTCGTCGCCCATGCCGAGCGAGCCTGCCGGCATGCCCGGCACGGCAATGCCTGCCACATCCGGCTTCTCGGTCACCAGCTTCTGCACGGCCTCCAGCGGCACATGCCCTTCGACGACATAACCGTCGATGACGGCAGTGTGGCAGCCCTCCATGTCGGCCGGAACGCCAAACCGGGTCTTGATCGGCGTCATGTCGGCTTCGTCGCGGATGTCGACCTTGAAGCCGGCCGCTTCCATCGCTTCGGCCCATTGTTCGCAGCAGCCGCATTGCGGATCCTTGTAGACCGTCATCGGTCCGGCTGCGATCGCCATGCCTGATATCAGCATCGACATGCTCATGATCGTACCGGCGATGAAATGTCTGCGTTTGAGGTTCAACATCGAACGCTCCTTTCCTGTCTGTTCTGCCTGGTCGCCCAAGGCCCGGAATTCCTTATACCGGGCCTTGGGCGTCTCATTACTTGATCTCGGTCACTGTCAGCTTGCCATCGACGCGGTCGGCGACGAATTCGATTGCGGCCCCTTCCTTGAGCTTTGCCAGGATGGCCTCATCCTTGACACGAAACACCATGGTCATGGCCGGCATGTCGAGGTTCTTCAGGTCCTCGTGGGCGATCGTCACCTTCTTGGCGGAGGCATCCAGTTTCTTGACCGTTCCCTTGGTGAACTCGGCTGCCTGGGCAGACGCGGCGAGCGCGAGGACTGCAAACAATGTGATAAGCGTTTTCATAGTATCATCCTTTCAACTGGTTACAGTCACTTCTTCACGACTTCGAGCGGCCCGTGCATGCCGGCGTCATAGTGGCCGGGCACCAGGCAGGCGAATTCGAAGGTGCCGGTGTTGGTGAAGGTCCAGACGATCTCGCCGGATTTGCCAGGCTCAAGCCGAATGGCATTCGCATCGGCGTGTTCCATGTCCGGGAACTTCTCCATCGCCACCTTGTGCTCCTGGATCTGCGCCTTGTCGTCGAGGACGAATTCATGTTCGAGTTCGCCGACATTCTTGATCGCGAAACGCACGGTCTGCCCCTGGCGGACCTTGATGGTTGCCGGTGTGAAGATCATCTTGCCGTCGTCAGTTTCCTTCATCGTCACGCGCACGGTCTGGGTCGCCTTCTTGGCGTCGCCGGGCTCTCCGATCGACATGGCGTCATGTCCGCCGGCGTGCGAACCGCTGGCCAGCATCGGCGAGGCGAGCGAGGAAGCGGCGATGAACGCCAGTGCGAAAAGTGTCGTCTTCATCTTGGTTTCCTTGTTTGCATTGGAAGAGGTCATTGCGATCAGCCCTTTTTCGCGGGAGGTGCGGTGATCACCGTCTTGGCGTCGGTTGCGCGGGTGGCTTCCGGCAGCGCGCCGGTCCATTCCCAGGCCTGTGTTCCCGGCGGGTTTTCGTACCAGCCGGGGTCGCTGTAATCCCCGGCGGAGATGCCTTCGCGCACCTTCACCACCGAGAACATGCCGCCCATCTCCAACGCGCCGTGCGGACCCCAGCCGGTCATCATTGGGATCGTGTTGTCGGGAAGCGGCATTTCCATTTCGCCCATGTCGGCCATGCCAGCCGTCCCCATGGGCATATAGTCGGGCTTGATCTTGCGGATCTTGGCCGCGACCTCAGTCTTGTCGGCGCCGATGAAGGTCGGCACATCGTGGCCCATCGCATTCATCGTATGGTGCGACTTGTGGCAATGAATTGCCCAGTCGCCTTCATACTTGGCGTCGAACTCGTAGGCGCGCATGGCGCCGACCGGAATGTCGATCGAGACCTCCGGCCAGCGGGCCTCGGGTCGAACCCAGCCGCCATCGGTGCAGGTCACCTCGAAATCGTAACCATGCATATGGATGGGATGGTTGGTCATCGTCAGGTTGCCGACGCGCACCCGCACCCGGTCGTTCTTGGCAACGACCAGTGGATCGATGTCCGGGAAGATGCGGCTGTTCCAGCACCACATGTTGAAGTCCGTCATCTCCATGATGCGCGGGACATAGGTGCCGGGGTCGATGTCATAGGCGTTGAGCAGGAAGACGAAGTCGCGGTCGACCCGCATGAAGGCCGGGTCCTTCGGATGGATGACGAAGAAGCCCATCATGCCCATGGCCATCTGCACCATCTCGTCGGCGTGCGGGTGGTACATGAAGGTCCCAGACTTCACGAGATCGAACTCGTAGACGAACGTCTTTCCTGCCGGGATATGCGGTTGCGACAGGCCACCGACGCCATCCATGCCCGATGGCAGGATCATGCCGTGCCAATGGATCGTCGTGTGCTCCGGCAGCTTGTTGGTGACGAAGATGCGCACCCGGTCACCCTCGACCGCCTCAATGGTCGGGCCGGGGGACTGGCCGTTGTAGCCCCAGAGATAGGCGGTCATGCCTTCGGCCATCTCGCGTTCCACCGGTTCGGCGACGAGGTGGAATTCCTTGACACCATTGTTCATCCGGTGCGGCAAGGTCCAGCTGTTGAGCGTGACGACCGGATTGTAGTCCGGCCCACTCGTCGGCACGAGCGGCTTCTGCGTGGCGGCATTGTCCATGCCTTCCGCTTCCGGCAATCCGGAGTTCGAGGTCTGTGCCCAGGCTGTGGTGGAAACGAGTGCCGCGCCTGCGCCAAGGATTTGTCGTCTGTTGAACATGGTCATCGTCCCTTTCAATCCGCGCCTGCGTCGGCCGCTGCGCCGCCGCCATGAATGGCCGTCATCAGATCGGCGTCGGCGAGCCAGAAATCGCGTTTGGCATTGATGGTGAGGATCACTGAGTCCACCTTAGACCTGTTGTCGGCGAGCAGTTCGAAGGTGCTGGTGATCATACCGTTGTAGCTGAGAGTGGCTTCCTCCTCGATCTTCGTGCGCAACGGTACGACGGTGTTGCGATAGTGTCGGGCGATGTCGTAGCGCGATCGATAGGCCTGGTAGGCAGACCGCGCTTCAGACCGGATGTTGACCGCCTTCTCGGCAAGTTGGTTTGCTGCGCGCATGTGCGCCAGCTCCGCCTTGCGCAGACTGGCCTTGCCTGTGTCGAAGATCGGGATGGTGAACTCCAGCTCCACCTGGCCTGTTGTCTCGAGCTTTGTGTCGCCGTCTTCGCGCTCGCGTTCGGCTTCCGCACCGGCAACGAGCGTCAGATCGCTGACGAAGCGTGTCGCCTCGGTCAGCCGATAGGACTTTGCCACCGCCTCGAGATCCAGGCGCGCCATCTGCAAATCGACGCGGCGCTTGAGCGCTTCAGCCTCGATGCTGTCCCGGCGGGAAAGCGCCTTCGGCAGGTCGGGCAGCCGGTTGGGTACCTGGTAGTCGGCATTCGCTCCCCAAAGTCCCATCTTCCGAGTGAGGTTTTCCTTCGCAAGGCGGGCGGCGAGACGCGCCTCTGCCACCTGGCCGGCGAGTTCCGCATTGAACACATGCTCGCGGGCCTGGTCGGCCTTGCCCATGGCGCCGGTCTCGCCGAGCTTGGCTGCGAGTTCGGAAGCTGCGTCGGCGGCTGCCTGCGCCCGGTTGAGCTGTGCCACAGTTTCCCACGCCGAGACCGTCTCAACCCAGGCGCGCCGGGTTTCGCCGGCAAGCGCAAGCGTCTGCAGGGCTGAGGCGAGCTGTGCCTGGCGAAAGCGGGCGTCGGCAACAGCGATGGTCTTCTCCCGCGTCATCAGCGCCAGGATATTGGTCGTGATCAGCCCTTCGATGGCGCGGTAAGCTTGAAGCTCCGGCGCTCCGATCCCGGTGGTGCCGATCGAGATCGTCGGGTTGAGCAGCATCGTTGCCTGCCAGGCATCCGCCGACGCTTCGCCGAGATCCGCATAGGCGGCCTGCAGGCCCTTGTTGTTGAGCAGTGCGATCTGGACAGCGGTATCGGCATCCACCGATTTGCGCGCAAGCAGTGCCTTCACCTGCGATTCCGCCTTCGCGGCCTGTTCGCGGTTCTGAATCCAGACGCTTCGCTTTGCAGTTCCGGCACCGACCTTGGCCTCGACGGTCGTGAACCCGGCATCCCCAGCCGAATATTCGGCGTTTGTGGCGCAGCCGGCAAGGACCAACGGCAGACCGATGATCGCTGCAAGCTTGAACTTCCGCATGGTCATGAGGCGTCTCCCTTGACGGGAGATTGCGCATCGTTGAGCGGAACCCAGCGCTTCGGGCCGACCGGCTCACGGTGGACGTAACCGGCGACAGGGCTTCTGTAGGTCTGGTTATTGGTATTCGCGGAGCTTTCCGCGGGATCGGCGAGGCTTGTGACCTCGGCAGGCATCGTGGTTGCGCATCCGCCCAGAAGAATGGGCAGGAGCGCCATGGGAAACAGACGTTTCATGGTACGACCTGAAATGTGAATGACGGATATCGGCGTCCGACCGGCAAAGCCGGGCAGGCCAAGACCTTGACCGCAGATGCGGTCAGCTGTTCACGAAATCAGGTTCTTGGAGGGCGGTGCAGACCGGCACGGTCGCCGGGGCTCAGCTGCGACTGCGGCCCGGCGTTCAATGTGGAGCGTGGCAGGCCGAAGCGGGTTTCGCCGGCATCGGCAAGAACGGCGACGGACGCACAGAACGTCTTGCAGCAGTCCTTCTTGTCGGCCTTGCCGCTGTCGCTGATCGGTTTCGTCTTGTTGCTGTCGGCGCTCGGGCAATGCTCGCTTAGGGTCGCTGTATCGACCGAGGCATCCGGCTGCGTTGCTGCGTGCATTTGCATCGCCGCATGCGAGGCAACGTGGGTCATGCCGGCAGCCGTGGAAAAGGGCAACACGGCCAGCGACAGCATCGTCACCAGCTTGAGCATCGTCAGCAGACGCTGATATGCATGTCGTGCCTTTTCCATCATCAATCCGTAGAAACGCTCTCGATTCCTGTCAATGCTACCGGCGTAGCTCAGGCTCACGAATGCGTGAGCCTTGGCCCAAGTTCTTAGGCCCGTCGGCGGTTGCGGACCGGCTCGAGGCCGGCCGGACCGAAGCGTGCCGGCTCGGGAGCTTTGCACGGTTCGGTCGCCATGGCGGCGAGATCGTCGAGGATCGGGCAATCCGGCCGGCCGTCGCCGTGGCAATTGGCGGCCAGGTGCTTCAGCGTACGGCTCATCGCCTTCAATTCCTCGGCTTTGCGCTCGAGGATTTCGACGTGCTCGAGCGCGATCTTCTTGACCTCGCTGCTGGCGCGCGAGCGGTCGCGCCACAGCGTCAACAGATCGGCCATCTGCTCGACGGTGAAACCGAGATCGCGGGATCGGCGGATGAAGCGCAGGGTGTGGACGTCGTTGTCACCGTAGTTGCGATAGCCGGCCTCGCTGCGGTCGGCCGGCGGAATGAGGCCGATCGTTTCGTAGTAGCGGATCATCTTCGTCGAAACGCCGGAGGCGCGTGCGACTTCGCCGATGTTCATGACTTCACCTTTCGAGCGGTGCGCGGAGCGCTTGTATTCGTATCGAATATAGGAACTCTCCCCGGCAGGCACCATGTGGGCGAGCCGCCGGGGAGAGGTGTGCTGTTATCGCGTCGCGGGCGTTTGCGCGACGACGCCGCGGAAACTCCTCAGGCGAAGCGCATTGCCGAGCACGAAGACGCTCGACAGCGCCATCGCACCGGCGGCGAAGATCGGTGACAGCAACAGGCCATAGGCGGGGTAGAGAGCGCCCGCAGCAACCGGGATGAGGACCGCGTTGTAGGCGAAGGCCCAGAACAGGTTTTCCTTGATGTTGCGGATCGTTGCCTTCGACAGGGCGATCGCGTTCGGCACGCCCAGGAGATCTCCGGACATCAGCACCACATCGGCGCTTTCGATCGCGACATCCGTGCCGGTACCGATTGCCAACCCGACATCGGCCTCGGCAAGCGCTGGCGCATCGTTGATGCCGTCACCGACGAAGGCGACGGCACGGCCGCCGGCTTTCAGCCGCTTCAGGGCGGCAACCTTGCCGTCGGGCAGCACCTCGGCGATGACTTCGTCGATGCCGAGCTTGGCGGCGATCGCTTCTGCGGTTCGACGGTTGTCGCCGGTGATCATCGCCACCTTGAGGCCGAGATCGTGCAGCATGCGGATCGCCTGCGGCGTCGTTTCCTTGATCGGGTCGGCAACGGCGATGATGGCCGCAAGCCTGCCGTCGATTGCGGCATAGAGCGGGCTCTTGCCTTCCGCGCCGAGGCGGGCTGCCTGGTCGGCAAACATCGAGACGTCGAGATCGAGCTTGGCCATCAGCCGGTCGGCGCCGACATGGACGCTGCGTCCGTTGACGGTGGCGCTGGCGCCGAAGCCGGGCACGGCTTCGAAGTTGGCAGGCGCTGCAATAGCGATGCCTTCCGCCTTCGCGGCCTCGACAATCGCCTCGGCGATCGGATGTTCCGACCGGGTTTCGACGGCAGCCACGAATGCTAGCACGTCGCCACGTTCAAATCCGGGGGCGGTGTCGAGGTCGGTCAGCTCCGGCCGGCCCTTGGTGAGCGTGCCGGTCTTGTCGACAGCAATGATCTGGGCGTTGCGCAGGGTCTGCAAGGCTTCGCCCTTGCGGAACAGCACGCCCATTTCGGCCGCCCTGCCGGTCCCGACCATGATCGAGGTGGGGGTCGCAAGACCCATGGCGCAGGGGCAGGCAATGATCAGCACGGCGACGCCGTTGACGAGCGCAAAGCTCAGCGCCGGATCCGGACCGAAGATCAGCCAGATCGCGAAGGTAATGGCGGCGATGGCGATGACGGCCGGAACGAACCAGGCTGTCACCTTGTCGACCAGCGACTGGATCGGCAGCTTGGCGCCCTGGGCCTGTTCGACCATGCGGATGATCTGTGCCAGCACCGTATCGGCACCGACCTTGGTGGCGCGGAAGGTGAAGGAGCCTGTCTTGTTGATCGTGCCGCCAACAACGTCAGCACCTGCGGTCTTTTCAACCGGAACCGGTTCGCCGGTGATCATCGATTCGTCGACGTAGGAATTACCTTCGACAACGATGCCATCGACCGGAACGCGGTCGCCGGGGCGCACCAGCACGGTATCGCCGGCATGAACGTCGGCAAGCGCAATCTCGATCGTTTCACCGTCGCGTACAACGCGTGCCGTCTTTGCCTGCAGACCCATCAGGTGTTTGATCGCCTCGGAGGTGCGGCCCTTGGCACGGGCTTCCAGCACTCGACCGAGCAGGATCAGCGTGACGATGACGGCTGCGGCCTCATAATAGACGTTGGCCGTGCCCTCGGGCAGAAGTCCGGATGCGAAGGTGGCGACGACCGAATAACCCCAGGCGGCGGCGGTGCCGATCGCGACCAGCGAATTCATGTCCGGCGCGAGACGCAGGAGCGCCGGGATGCCCTTCTGGTAGAAGCGCAGGCCCGGACCGAAGAGCACCAGCGTCGTCAGCACAAATTGCAGGTACCAGCTCTCCTGCATGCCGATGTTGATCATGACAAAGTCGTGCACGGCCGGGATGAAATGCGACCCCATCTCCAGGACGAAGATCGGCAGCGTCAGAGCGGCGGCGATCAGCAGCGATCGGCTGAGGCGCCTCGCTTCGCGCTCGCGCTTTTCTGCTTCCTCGTCGGTGCTCTCGTCGCCGGTGATGCGCCGGGCGTCGTAGCCGGCCGCGCGCACGGCCTGTTCGAGACTGGCAGACGTCGCAATGCCCTTGGTGAGCCGCACGGAGGCGCGCTCGGTCGCGAGGTTGACGCTGGCTTGCATCACACCGGGCACCGCCTTCAGCGCCTTCTCGATGCGAGCGACGCAGGAGGCGCACGTCATGCCTTCGATTGCCAGCTCGATCGATTCCTCAGCGGCGCCATAGCCACTGTTTTCGATCGCCTTGACGATGTCGGCGGCCTTGGTCGTCGCATCGAAGCGAACATCGGCGCGCTCGGTCGCCAGGTTGACGGAGGCGGAGGTAACCCCAGGGACTGCGCGGATCGCTTTTTCCACGCGTGCGACGCACGAGGCACATGTCATGCCTTCGACCGGTATGCTGGCGGTGAGCGCAGCACCGGGAATTGCCGTCGCGTTCTTGGTTTCGATGGTGGTCACAGATCCCATGATCGTGCTCCTTTATCCTGTTCTTTTATCGGAAGATGGGGCTTCCAACGATGGGAAGGTCAAGGGCGGTTTCAAAGATTTCTTCTGATAATGCGCACCACGATCTTCTGCTTCGGTCCGCTGCCATCAAACGGCAAACGCCCCGGCGCTGAGCCGAGGCGTCAACCGGTGACCGGGAGGCACCGTCAAGCTTCCAGTTCAGAGCAGGCGACTGTCGTAGCCTGCCGCCTTCAGCGCTTCGGTAATCGAGCCGGCTGCGGCGACGGTCTCCACGCTGATCTCACGCGCGCCGAGATCGACCTTGACCGATGCTTGCGGATCGACGCTCAGGATCGCCTTCTGGACGCTGCCGGCACAGTGTCCGCAGGTCATGTTGTCGATCTTGTAGTTCTGCATCGCTTGTCTCCTTGTTTTCGATGTGAGACAAAGATGGGGCTTCCCATCGTTGGAAGGTCAAGAGGCCGGTCGGAGATATTTTTCCCGCGTGCTTCGGCCGCCGAATCCGCCGGCAAAAAGTCGAGAAATGGCCGTCATATCGGCCGCAACTGCTCCGAAAAATTTGAAAGTCTTTCATCGCCGAACCCTGGAATGGACGGCTAGCGGTCGGCCGCGGGAAGACGCACAATCCGAAGGCTGTGCACAAGGGCATTCGCGTCGTCTCAAGGGGGCGGACGATCGCCCGCCCGGCATGGGCCGCATGCGGTCCGTGATGCGGTTGCGCCGGATCATTCGGCGACGATCGAAATGCACTGGTCGGGGACTGGAGGAGACTGTGTCCCGATCTCTGTCGTTCGGCTGCGTCGTGGCGACGCCGCCAAGGGAGGAAATATGTTTGAACGACTATTCAAGTTAAATGAGCATGGGACGTCCGTGCGCACCGAGGTGATTGCCGGCGTCACGACATTCCTGACGATGTCCTACATCATCTTCGTCAATCCCGACATTCTGTCGACCACGGGCATGGATAGGGATGCCGTCTTCGTCGCGACCTGT
Source organism: Ensifer sp. GW821-FHT05G01 (assembly GCF_059419585.1). Classification (NCBI taxonomy): domain Bacteria; kingdom Pseudomonadati; phylum Pseudomonadota; class Alphaproteobacteria; order Hyphomicrobiales; family Rhizobiaceae; genus Ensifer; species Ensifer sp. GW821-FHT05G01. Next base: position 113,401 of record NZ_JBWKSC010000014.1, read on the forward strand.
ATTGCCGCCGCACTCGGCTCGGCCGTCATGGCGCTCGTCGCCAACTGGCCGATCGGCATGGCGCCGGGCATGGGCCTCAACGCCTTCTTCGCCTTTACCGTGGTTGCAGCTCTCGGCTTCACCTGGCAGCAGGCGCTGGGCGCCGTGTTCATCTCCGGCGTGATCTTTCTGATCCTGACTGTAACCGGGGTGCGAAGCTGGCTGATCGCCGGCATCCCGCATTCACTCAGAAGCGCGATTGCCACCGGTATCGGCCTGTTCCTCGGCATCATCGCGCTGAAGAATGCCGGCATCGTCGTCGACAATCCGGCAACGCTGGTCGGCCTCGGCGACCTGAAGCAGACCGGTCCGCTGCTGGCGATCCTCGGCTTCTTCGTCATTGCGGTGCTCGATTCGCTCAAAGTGCGCGGCTCGATCCTGATCGGCATCCTCGTCGTCACCATTCTGTCGATGCTGCTGGGTGTCAGCGAATTCAAGGGTATCGTCTCTGCGCCGCCGAGTATCGCACCGACCTTCATGCAGCTCGATATCATGGGCGCGCTCCATGGCGGTCTGGTCCACGTGATCCTCGTCTTCGTGCTCGTCGAAGTCTTCGATGCCACGGGAACGCTGATCGGGGTGGCCAAGCGCGCCAAGCTGGTGGAAGAAGGAAAGCCAAGCCGTCTCGGCCGTGCGCTTCTCGCCGACAGCACCGCCATCGTTGCCGGTTCGTTGATCGGTACCAGCAGCACCACCGCCTATGTCGAAAGCGCCTCCGGCGTCCAGGCTGGCGGTCGCACGGGCCTAACGGCGCTCACCGTCTGCGTGCTCTTCCTGGCGGCCCTGTTCTTCTCGCCGCTGGCGGCCGCCGTCCCATCCTACGCGACGGCTCCGGCCCTGCTCTATGTCGCGGGCCTTATGATGCGCGAACTGACGGAAGTCGACTGGGACGACCTGACGGAAGCGGCACCGGCAGCACTCACCGCACTCGCCATGCCCTTCACCTATTCGATCGCCAACGGCCTTGCCTTCGGCTTCGTGAGCTATGTCGTGCTCAAGGTGTTCACCGGCAAGTGGAGCGTCATCCACCCGGCAACGCAGTTGGTTGCGGCGCTCTTCATCGTGCGCTTTGCCTTCTTCGCCGAATAAGACAAAGACCGGGGCAGACAATGCCCCGGTACCGTAATCTCAGAACTTCCCCCGAGAAGGCTGGCCGGACCGCAGACCTCTTGCGGCTCCGGTCTTTTTACATACGACGGTGCGTTAGCCCCGTTCAGTATTGCCCGGCCGGCAGATGCACGACGAGGCCGTCGAGCGCGGCGGAAACAGTGATCTGACAGCTGAGCCGGCTGCGTTCATCCGGATTGACGACGCACTCGATCATGTCCTGCTCCTGGTAGTCGGGCGCGGGCAGCTTTTCGCTCCATCCCGCGTCGATGTAACAGTGGCATGTGCCGCACGCGCAGGAGCCGCCGCATTCGGCCGCAATGGCGTCGATGCCGTTTTGAACGGCCGCGGACATCACCGACTGGCCGATTTCGGCCTCAACCTCGGTCGACTTCCCCTCGGCATCCACAAAAACAATCCTTGGCATTCCATAGTCTCCACTCAAATCTGAATTCGTTCGACGTATCTTGTGCGACAAGGCGCGATCGCTGGCGTTCAAGCCGGTTTGATGGCGATCTGCAGCCGCTTCGGGCCTCGCACCGAGAGGCCGCGCTTGTATTCGGGCCTCTCGTCGACAAGCTCGATCTGCGGAAAGCGTCGCAGCAGGGTGCTGAAGATGATGTCCATATCCAGCCGGGCGAGATGGTTACCGAGACAGAAGTGCACGCCGCCTCCGAAGGCGAGATGCCTGTTGGGGCTGCGGCCGATGTCGAAGCTGTCGGCATTGTCGAACTGTCTGGGGTCGCGGTTGGCTGCGCCGTAGAGCACGCCGAACTTGGTGCCACGCGCGAAAGTCCGTCCGGCGATTTCCACGTCCTCGATACAGTGGCGATGGAAGAACGGCAGAGGCGACTCGTAGCGGAACATTTCCTGCACGGCGGTCTGGATCAATGCCGGGTCCTGGCGCAGCCGTACCATCTCGTCGGGAAATCGCAACAGCGCGTGCATGCCGCTGCCGAGCACGTCGATCGTCGAGCCGTGGCCGGCCATCAGGATGAGCATGCAGGTCGAGATGAACTCGTCGGCGTTCATCGCCCCAGCTCGTTCTGCCTCGATCAGAACGGAAATGAGATCGTCCTTTGGGCTGCGCTCGCGTTCGTGCTTGAGGGTTATCAGGTATTCGTAGAACTCTGTTGTGTTGGTCTCGGCGATCAGCTTGCGTTCATCCGAGCGGTCGACGTCGAAAAACTGGACGATGTTTTCCGACCAGATGCGCAACTGGGGACAGTCTTCATCGGGAACGCCGAGCAGGCGGCCGATGATATGGCCGGGCACATGGGCCGCGAGATCATCGACGAAATCGATCTGGCCGCGATCGGCAAGACTGTCGATCAGCCTGTTGACATAGGCCTGGATCTGGTCGCGCAGCTTGGCGATCATCGCCGGCGTGAAAAGCTTGAACACCTGCCGGCGCAGCCGGTCGTGCACGGCGCCGTCGCTGTCGAGAAGGCTGAACTGTACGAAGCGTGAATGGTTCGGCATGTCGTGCCAGTTGCCGGCGCGCTGAATGCTGGCGATTTCTTCGGCTGTGGCGATATCCTCAAGCGAGCGGACCATCCGCTTGTCCATCACGATCGCCGAGACATCCTCGAAGCGCGAGGCGAGCCAGATGTCGAAATCCGCGAAATAGTGCAACCCCTCTTTTTCGCGCAGCGCGCGGTAGGTCGGATAGGGATCGCGAGCAAAATCCGGGGACAGCGGCGCGAAGGTAAAATTCGCGGCGTCGCCATTCGGCGCGGCTTCGGTCATGGGCAATTCTCCGTGCATAAAGCTGCATGATAACGTCACTGCCGTAGCTCTGTGAATGGTGCCCTGTCGCAAGATGATGGACAAAACTCGCATCGAATGCCAGAAAATGGCATGCTGCCCGAAAGCGAAGAGATCTATTTCCACACACCGGCAAAATTCGCCGATGCGTTTCCCTATCTGGCGCTGGTGGCCGGAAGCCGGACGGCACGCCATGACGAGGCGCCGATCCGCAAACGGTTCCACCAGCATGTCTTCGTCTACACGATCGGCGGATGCGGGTTGATCGAGGTGCGCGGTCAACGGTTCCTGGCCGAAACCGGCAGTGTTGCCTGGCTCGATACGGCTCAGGCCTATGCGCATAGCTGCGCAGCCGACAGCGAAAGCTGGCGTTATCTCTGGATGGGGATCGAGGGACACGGGCTTGATGCGCTCTATCAGTTTCTTGGCGTGCAGCAGTCGCCATTGTTCGTGCCGAGAGACATGCGGAGCGCGCAGGCGGCGTTCGAAAGTGTGAGCGGATTTCTTGCCGAGCGCTCGCCGGCGACGGACGCCTTGTCGAGCGCCGCCATCGCGGGGCTGATGGCGGACATGATCGCGCCACGGCTGATCGGAGCCGAACCGGCCGAGGACAGGTCCGGTGAAGACCGTTTGCTTCAGGTTCTGTCAGTGATGCGCGACGATCTCGCCAGGCCCTGGACGATCGACGATCTTGCGTCGCTTGCGCGGCTGAGCCCGTCGCAACTCTTTCGCCGCTTTCGCGACATGGTTGGAACGACGCCGATGGACTGGCTGCGCCACGAGCGGATCAACCAGGCAAAGCGCCTGCTGGTTGGACCCGATGCCAAGGTCTCGGCGGTGGCCGCCGTCTGCGGCTATCCGGATCCCTATCATTTCTCGCGCGATTTCCGCCGCGTGACTGGATACACGCCGACAAAATTCCGGCGGGATGGCGGCTATTGAGGCCGCAGTCTTCGCCCGATTTCGGCGGCCAGCGAGGCCCTGGCGCACCGATAACCCGACCGGACGACCGGGTCATGGATTCACTCACACGATCAGGAACGGCTCCTTGAAGAAGTGTTCCTCCAGATTGACGCCTTCGCCGCCGCGATCGACCACCGCGAAATCCGAGACGTCTTCAAGCGGCGTCAGGATGCCGTGCCAAACATTGCGAGCGATGTTGACGCCCTGGCCCGGGGTGGTCTTGAAGGCGATCGGTTCACTCGGGCCTTCGTCGGTTTCCCGGGAGACGACGATCAGAAACGGATTGTCGCTCAAGGGGATGAAGGCCTGGCTGCCGAGCGGATGGCGCTCGACCATGGTGAGTTTCAGCGGCAGCGGATAGGGTACGCCGCGCACCAGGCTGATCATGGGCCGGGCCTTTTCGCCTGTTGTATCGATCTTGGCGAGGTCGTGGTAGCGGGTTGCATTGCCCCCGTTGATGGGGAAGTTGTTGGCATTCTCCGTTTCGATCACGTCGCCGAAAGGCGCAAAAGCCTCCCGGGTCAACGGCTGTATGACGATCTCCTTCATGTGACGCTCCTCCGTCTGATGTTGGTCGTTTAAGGGGTGCCGGCACCTGCAATGCGCCCGAAGACTCGCAGCCGGCTGACGCCGCCATCGGGGTAGATGTTGAGACGGACATGAGTGGCGAGACCGATGTCTTCGATCATGCCTGCGCCATAGTCATGGATGCTGTCGGGGCTCAGCTGCTGGCGCGGCAGTACGTCCCGCCAGTAGAGCGACGATGCTGTCACCGCAGCGTCAACGGCACACTCCGCCTCGCTGAGGTCGGCCGCCTGCACCGAGCAGGCATCCGGGTAGTTACCCTTGAAATGTGCGGTGTCGACGATAACGCGTTCGATCGACGTCCGTGCGGCAAGGTGTACGATGATCCAGTCGTTGCCCGGTTCGCGCCGCCGCCGCGTCTCCCAGCCGTCGCCCATGTTGATCGCCGGCCCGGGCGCCAGCAGCCGTTGATGGCCGTAATGGCCGTTCGAAAAGGCGACAATCCGGCCGCCGAGCAGCGAGGATGCGAGGTCGACGGCCTCGTCGCCGAACCTACTTAGGTCGAGTTCGGGCGTGCCATAGACCCGTAACCGGGCAATGCCGCCGTCGGGATAGATGCGCAGCCTGACGTGACTCCAAACGCCTTCGACCCGCGCCGGGAAGAAATGATGGGCGCTTGGGCCAAGCGGGCTCGTGCACAAAAGCTCGGTCCACACTGTCGTTTCATCAGGTCCTCCTGGTGCCAGACAGGCATCAATGGCGCAGGCACTGGGGTAGTTGCCGGTGAAGTGGGCTGTGTCCACGTCGAAGCCGGCGATCCGGCCGCTTGCGGCAAGGGCGACGATTGCGTGGTCATGGCCAGGGCCGCGCCGGCGCCGGGTTTCCCACCCGTCCATCCATTTGCCGTGGTCGTCGTAGACACCGGGATGGAAGACTGCGGGACAATCCTGCAGCAGCCGCTCAAGCGGGGCGAAGAACTCGTCCGTCGCAAAGACCGGCCTGGCGCCAAGGCCGGCGGAGGCGAGATTGATCGCCTTTCGCGCGAAGTCAGGCAGGTCGACGGCTTCGATCGCCATGGCTTTGCTCAGCTCGGCAGCATGTCTTTGAGGCGCAGAAGCGCGATCCATTCCACCTGACGGCAGGCCGTCTCCAGCTCGCTGTCGCGATCGTTGCCGATGCGGGTTTCGAAGGCGGCGAGGATGTCATCCTTGCTGCGGCCCCTGACGGCAATGATGAACGGAAAGCCGAACTTTGCGACATAGGCGCTGTTGAGTTCGGTGAACCGCGCGCGTTCGGTATCGGTCAAGGCATCGAGGCCGGCGGACGCCTGCTCGCTGGTCGAGCTTTCGGTCAGCCGCTTTGCCTGCGCCAGTTTGCCGGCGAGATCCGGGTGGGCGTTGAGCACGGCAAGACGCTCGTCTGCCGTCGCCTCGCGGAACACTGCGGTCAGCGCCGCTGCAAGCCCGATCGCCGTGTCGTTGGCAGCCGACAGTTCACCGGCAAAGGCGCGTTCGGCGATCCACTCGGAATGTTCGAAGACGCCGCCGAAGCGAGCGACAAATTCAGCCTCCGAAAGCCGCGACGGACGATCGTCCCAGGCCTTGAACGGGTAGGTTTTCGCCCAGTGGCGGGCGATATCGATGCGCCGGGCGAGCCAGACTTTCTCGTGTCCCCTCACATAATCGATGAAACGGGCAAGTGCTGCGGCGCGACCCGGCCGGCCGACGAGGCGGCAGTGCAGGCCGATGCTGAGCATCTTCGACGCGCCCGCGGCACCTTCCGCATAGAGCACGTCGAAGCTGTCCTTGAGATAGCTGAAGAACTGGTCGCCGCTGTTGAACCCCTGCGGTGTCGCAAAGCGCATGTCGTTGGTGTCGAGCGTGTAGGGAATGACGAGCTGATGGCGACCTGCATGTTCGTGCCAGTAGGGCAGGTCGTCGGCATAGCTGTCGGAGACGTAGTCGAAGCCGCCGGTCTCGGTCACCAGATCGAGCGTATTGTCGGAACAGCGGCCGGTGTACCAGCCGCGCGGCGGTTCGCCGGTGACCACAGTATGCAGCCGGATCGCCTCGGCGATCTCCTCCCGCTCGCGCTCGGGGCTGAAATCCTTGTGCTCGATCCATTTGAGGCCGTGCGAGGCGATCTCCCAGCCGGCATCCTGCATGGCTGCGACCTGGGCCGGCGACCGCTTCAGCGCTGTTGCGACGCCATAGACCGTCGCCGGCACGCCCTTTTCGGTAAACATCCGGTGGAGCCGCCAGAAACCGGCGCGGGCGCCATATTCATAGATCGACTCCATGTTCCAGTGGCGCTGTCCGGGCCAGGCCTGAGCGCCGACGATTTCCGACAGGAAGGCCTCCGATGCGGCATCGCCATGCAGCACGCAATTCTCGCCGCCTTCCTCGTAATTGATCACGAATTGCACGGCAATCCGCGCCTCGTCGGGCCAGACGGTGGTGGTATCAGGGCCATGGCCGTGAAGATCGCGGGGGTATCTCATATGAAGCAGTCCTCCAGACATTTGTCTCTGCGGCCTGATTCCTAACGGGATTTTTCCAACGTCATTCCCCCTGAAAATTTTGAAAGTCTCGAATGAACGGCCCGCTTCTCAATGCCCTGGCTCGCCTCGATACTGCCAACTGGAAAGCTGACTTCGGGAGGAGCGATACGCATGCAATCTCATGGTGGAAACGACGGCCGTCTGACGACACATGTGCTGGATACGGCCAGTGGCAAACCGGCCAAGGACCTGCGCATCGAGCTTTATCGCATCGAAGGCGAGCGCCAGACGCACCTGCGCTCGGTACGCACCAATGGCGACGGACGCTGCGACCAGCCGCTTCTGAGCGGACCGCTGATGCAGACGGGCACCTACGAGTTGCAGTTTCACGCCGGCGATTATCTCGGCTCCGAAGCGGCGCGCGGCGCCAATCCGTTCCTCGATGTCATCCCCATCCGTTTCGGCATAGATGACCAGGCGGCGCACTATCACGTGCCGCTGCTGCTCTCGCCCTATGGCTACTCGACCTATCGCGGGAGCTGACCGGCAATGACCATCCAGATCCGCAACACCATCCGTTTTCTGCTCAACCACCGCCTCGTCGAGCTTTCCGACGTTTCGGCGGTCCAGACATTGCTCGATTTCCTGCGCATCGACCGCAACCTGCGCGGTACCAAGGAAGGCTGCGCCGAGGGCGACTGCGGCGCCTGCACCGTACTGGTCGGCCGAATGCTCGGCGGCCAGCTGAAATATGAATCCGTCAATGCCTGCATCCGCTTCGTCGGCTCGCTCGACGGCTGTCATGTTGTGACGGTGGATTCGCTGGCAACGCCGGGCGGCCCGCTTCATCCCGTCCAGCAGGCGATGGTTGAGACGCATGCCTCGCAGTGCGGTTTCTGCACGCCCGGCTTCGTCATGTCGCTCTATGGCCTCTGGATGGAGAACCCGAAGCCGTCGATCACGGAAATCGAAAAGGCGCTGCAGGGCAACCTCTGTCGCTGCACCGGCTACGCCGCGATCATCCGCGCCGCAGAAGCGATCTCGACGATCGGCGATCTCGGCAAGGATCCGCTGTTTGCCGAACGCGACCGGATCGCCGGTGAACTCGCCAGCCTTCAGGATGGTCGCCGCGTGGTGATCGGCGAGGGATCCGAGCTGTTCATGTTGCCGGCCTCCGTCGACGATTTTGCCGATGTGCTCGAAGCCAATCCGAAGGCGACGATCGTCGCCGGCTCGACCGATGTCGGTCTTTGGGTCACGAAGTTCATGCGCGATATCGCGCCGGTCGTGCACCTGACGCATCTCGAAGAGCTTCGCCGCATCACCGTCGACGAGAACGGTGTGACGCTGGGCGCAGGTGTCAGCTATGCCGAAGCCTATCCAGTTATCACCGAGCATTTCCCGCAACTGCGCGAACTCTGGGACCGGATCGGCGGGCAGCAGGTCCGCAATATGGGCACCGTCGGCGGTAACATCGCCAATGGTTCGCCGATCGGCGACACGCCGCCGGCACTGATCGCGCTCGGGGCCTCGGTGACGCTGCGCAAGGGCGCGCGCCGTCGCACGGTCGCGCTCCAGGATTTCTTCATCGCCTATGGCAAGCAGGATCGCGAGCCCGGCGAATTCGTCGAGGCGGTCCATATTCCCTTCCTCGAAGCCGACACGTGCTTTGCCGTCTACAAGATCACCAAGCGGCTGGATGAGGATATCACCGCGGTCTGCGGCGCCTTCCGTCTGACGTTCGACGGTGCCGGCAATGTCACGGACGCCGTGATCGCCTTTGGCGGCATGGCCGGAACGCCGAAGCGGGCTGACCATGTCGAGGCTACGCTCAAGGGCAAGGTCTGGAGCGAGGCGACAGTCGAGCAAGCGATCTCCGCCTTCGATGAGGACTTTACGCCGCTCACCGACTGGCGGGCTTCGGCGGAATACCGCCAGCTGGTGGCGAAGAACCTGCTTCGCCGCTTCTATCTGGAAACGCAGGCGACCGGAAACATCCGGCTCGACCGCACCATCGCCGTTGCAGTCTAGGAGGTGAGACCCATGAATGTGATGCAGCCCATCGACCGCATCCGCGGTGGCGTCCACGAAAACGAGCGGCACGAATCCGGCCACAAGCATGTGTCGGGAACCGCCGAATACATCGACGACATTCCCGAGCCCGCCGGCACGCTGCACGGTTATCTCGGCCTGTCGCAGCGCGCCCATGCCGATATCCTGTCGATCGATTTCGACGCAGTCAGCGCCAGTGAAGGCGTGATCGGCATCCTGACGGCCGACGATATCCCCGGTGAGAACGACATCAGTCCTGCCCATAAACACGACGATCCGGTGTTTGCGACTGGCAAGGTCGAGTTTCACGGCCAGCCGATCTTCGCCGTCATCGCCACGTCGCGCGAGGCGGCACGGCGTGCGGCCGTGAAGGTCAAGGTCGAATACCGCGACCTGCCGCATGTGACCGACGTGCTGGAGGCGGCCGCCGCCAACTATCCGTTGGTCATCGATCCCCTGAAGCTGGAGCGCGGCGACATCGAAGCCGGTTTTGCCAAGGCGAAAAACATCGTCGAGGGCGAGATGCGCATCGGCGGACAGGACCACTTCTACCTCGAAGGCCAGATTTCTTTCGCCATTCCTGGCGAAGACGACGAGGTGCTCGTCTATTCCTCGACCCAGCATCCGAGCGAAACCCAGCACATGGTGGCAACCGTGCTCGGCGTGCCGTCGAACGCCGTCACCGTGAATGTGCGCCGCATGGGCGGCGGCTTTGGCGGCAAGGAAACGCAGGCCAACATCTTTGCAGCCGTAGCGGCACTCGCCGCAAAGAAGTACCGCTGCGCCGTCAAGGTCAGGCCCGACCGGGACGACGACATGTCGGCGACCGGCAAGCGCCACGATTTTCATGTCGACTACAAGGTGGGTTTCGACGACGAAGGCCGCATCGAGGCGGTCGATGCGGTGTTTGCGGCGCGCTGCGGTTTTTCCGCCGATCTCTCCGGTCCGGTCACCGACCGGGCGCTGTTTCACGCCGACAATTGCTACTTCTATCCAAATGTGCGCCTGCGCTCGAAGCCGTTGAAGACCAACACCGTTTCCAACACCGCGTTTCGCGGTTTCGGCGGGCCGCAGGGCATGGTCGGCGGTGAGCGTATGATCGAGGACGTCGCCTACGCGGTCGGCAAGGATCCGCTCGAAATCCGCAAACTCAACTTCTATGGTGGCGAAGGTCGTAATCTCACGCCCTATCACCAGAAGGTCGAAGACAACATCATCGGCCGCATCATCGAGGAGCTGGAAACGTCGGCCGATTATGCCGCGCGTCGAGAAGCCGTGATCGCCTTCAACCGGGAAAATCATATCGTCAAGCGCGGCATTGCGCTGACGCCGGTCAAGTTCGGCATCTCCTTCACCAAGACCGAGTACAATCAGGCCGGCGCACTGGTGCACGTCTATGCCGACGGGTCGATCCACCTCAACCATGGTGGCACCGAGATGGGGCAGGGGCTTTACACCAAGATCGCGCAGGTGGTTGCCGACGAGTTCCAGGTCGATCTCGGGCGGATCAAGGTGACGGCGACGACGACTGCGAAGGTGCCGAACACATCGGCGACGGCCGCATCCTCAGGCGCGGATTTGAACGGCATGGCCGCCGCCAATGGGGCGCAGCAGATCAAGGCGCGGCTGGTGCGCTTTGCTGCCGAACGCTGGAACGTTGCGGAAGCCGATGTTGCTTTCGAGCCGAACACGGTGCGCATCGGCGCGGAACGGTTGCCCTTCGGCGAGTTCATCAAACTCGCCTATGGCGCCCGCATCCAGCTGTCTGCCGCCGGGTTCTACAAGACGCCGAAGATCCACTGGAACCGCTCTGAGGGTCGCGGCCGTCCGTTCTTCTACTATGCCTATGGCGCGTCCTGCTCAGAGGTCAGCGTCGACACGCTGACCGGCGAATATCAGGTCGATCGCACCGATATCCTGCATGACGTCGGCCGGTCGCTGAACCCGGCACTGGACCTCGGCCAGGTGGAGGGTGCCTTCGTTCAGGGCATGGGCTGGCTGACGACCGAAGAACTCTGGTGGGATGCCAAGGGGCGGCTGCGCACGCATGCACCGTCGACCTACAAGATCCCGCTTGCCTCCGATCGCCCGCGCGTGTTCAACGTTCGTCTTGCCGAATGGTCCGTCAACCGCGAGGAGACGATCCGGCGGTCGAAGGCCGTCGGGGAACCGCCGTTCATGCTGGGCATTTCGGTACTGGAGGCCTTGTCGATGGCAGCCGCGAGCGTTGCGGAGTATCGTATCGCTCCGCGCCTCGACGCGCCGGCAACACCGGAGCGGGTGCTGATGGCGATCGAGCGGCTGCGGGCCGCCGCAAGGCAAGGGACTGTGGCAAAGGGTTGATGGCGATGGTTGCGAGCCGAGAGGATATCAGGGACTTTCTGCGCCGCGAACCGGACTGCGTGCTGGTCGAGGTAACCGGAGCTGCCGGCTCGACGCCGCGCGACACCGACGCCTGGATGCTGGTGGCGCCGGACGGTCTTTTCGGCACCATAGGCGGCGGCCAGCTCGAATATATGGCGATCGATCACGGCCGGCGCGCCCTGAAGCGCGGCGATCGCGCCGACGCCATGACGATCCCGCTCGGCCCCGAGATCGGCCAGTGTTGCGGCGGGCGTGTCGCGCTCGCCTTCACGCGCATCGATCGGGAGAAAGCCGCCATGCTGATTGACCGCAGCGACGTGGAAATCGCCAGTCGCCCCCATGTCTACGTCTTCGGCGCCGGTCATGTCGGCGACGCATTGGCGATGGCACTGTCGCTCGTGCCGGTGCGCACCATTCTCGTCGACACCCGCGAGGACGAACTTGAGGCGGCCAACGTTCACGGCATCGAGACCTGCCTGACGGCGATGCCCGAGGCGGTTGTCCGCGATGCCCCGCGCGGCAGCGCTTTCGTCATTCTCACCCACGACCATGCGCTCGATTTCCTGATCGCGGCCGAGGCGCTCCGGCGGGACGACGCGTCCTATGTCGGCATGATCGGTTCGAAGACCAAGCGCTCCACGTTCAAGAGCTGGCTTTCACGCGAAATTGGCCGGCCGGATCTGTTCGACCGGCTCGTCTGCCCGATCGGCGGCACGGCGGTGAAGGACAAGCGGCCAGCCGTCATCGCAGCGCTCGCCGCGGCCGAGATCATGACCGCGGCACTCAACCATCATTGGGAAACGCCGGCCGTCGCGCCGGCCAAGCGGGGCAAGCACGTCGGCGCCTGACATCAGGCGCCTTGGCGCGGACGGATGATGCAATCGCCGACCTGATCGAATTCGCCCAGTTCCTGCGCGTGACGCTGCCCCCATTCGCATAGGGCAAGCAGGACCGGCTCGAGGCTTTGGCCCAGCGCCGTTGCCGAATATTCCACCCTTGGCGGCACTTCGCGAAAGATCTCGCGATGAACCAGGCCGTGTTCCTCCATCTCGCGAAGCTGCTGGATCAGTACTTTCTGGCTGATGGCCGGAACAAGTCGCCGCAACTGCGACAGCCGTCGCGGACCGTCGAACAGATGATAGAGGATCACTGCCTTCCAGCGCCCCGAGATCACCTTGAGTGCGCGTTCGGATGGCAATGACGGCAGTCTCTTGATGATATCGGCCATGGTTACCAGTGGGTCAGTATGGAACGAAAGGGTGTGTAGAGCTGAGTTGGAGAGTAGGGCTAGTTTCGGATCGAAGCCAATCAAATCAGGTCAGATCCATGAGAGCCATTGAATACCGATCCTTCGGAGGCCCTGAAGTCCTTCGAGTTATTGACGCGCCGAAGCCGGCGCCCAGGCGCGGTGAAGCGCTGGTGCGCGTCCGGGCAATCGGGCTCAATTTCTTTGAAGTCCTGACGCGCCAGGACCGCTATGCCGTCACGCCCGTTTTACCGTTGGTGCCGGGTGTCGAGGTGGCGGGCGTTATCGAGGCGCTGGGCGAAGATGTGGCAGCGCCGGCGGTCGGCACGCGGGTGGCAGTGCCGATGTTCGCCTTTGGACGCGGCTCGGGTGGCGGCGCGGAATATGTCTCCATCGACGCCGGCGCACTTGTGCCGATCCCTGACGACGTTTCGTTCGAGGTGGCAACGGCGCTAATGATCCAGGGGTTGACGGCGCTTCATCTCGTTCGGCAAAGCAAACTCAAGGGAAAGACTGTGCTGGTGACTGCTGCGGCCGGCGGTGTCGGCTCGCTGCTCATTCAGCTCGCAAAGGAGGCGGGCGCCAAGACGGTGATAGCGCTTGCCGGCGGCAGCGAGAAGGTCGCGTTCGCGCGCTCGCTTGGCGCAGACGTTGCCATCGATTACCGGACAGCAGACTGGCAGGAGACGCTCAGCCGGCATCTGGTGGGTGGCTCGGTCGAGACGATCTACGACTTCGTCGGTGGTGGCTTCACCAAATCGGCGCTCTGCTTGCTTTCGCCCGGCGGTGAGCTTGTCTTTGGCGCGATGGGCCGATTCGAACTCGCGGCAGGCGATGTCGAACGGATGCTGTCGAACAATCAGTCGCTACGCGGCTTTGCCCTGTTGCCTTTGCTCACCCCTTCCGGCCTGAAGGTCGATCTCGGTCATCTGTTCCGTCAGGTAGAAGATGGGCGGCTGAAAGTTCATGTGGGTGGCCGGTTTCCGCTGGCACAGGCGGCCGAGGCGCATAGCGTCCTGGAAGCGCGAAGCGCGATGGGCAAGATCGTGCTCGTGCCTTAGTCTTTGGACCCGAGCGCAGTTTTACCGATGCTGGCCGTCAGGCCAGCATCTTGCCGATCAGCCGCTGACAGCGCTCCGCCATATAGTCGATCATCAGCCGCACCTTCGGGTCCTGAAAACGCTTGTGCGGATAGATCGCCGCCAGTTGCACGCCGAGCGGCGGCGTCGATGCCAGGATCGGCACCAGTTCGCCAGCGTTGATGTGGCTCTTCACTTCGAAAAGTGGCTTGTTGATGATGCCGCGTCCGTCGAGCGCCCATTGGGTCAGCACGTCGCCGTCATCCGAATCGTAAGGGCCGGTCACTTCGAATTTCCTCACGCCTTCCGGTGTCTGCAGCGTCCAGAAATATTCCTTGGAGCCAGGGTAGCGCAAAAGCAGACAGTCGTGCTTGTCGGCGATCAGCTCGTCCGGGGTCTGCGGCATGCCGCGTTTTTCGAAATAGGCGGGTGCGCCGCATACGACCCGCTCGCAGTTCATGATGCCGCGCATGCGCAGGTTCGAATCCTCGAGAATGCCGAGCTTGAAGGCGACGTCCACGCCTTCCGACAGGATGTCGACATTGTGGTCGGAGAGCCGGAGCCGCACTTCGATATCGGGATACTTGTCGTGAAACTCCGGAATGCCCGAGGCAATCAGCCTTCGACCTATCCCTAACGGAGCGGTAATCTTCAGTGCGCCCTTCGGATTGTGCGAGAGGTCTGCAATGGCGTTTTCCGCCTCGTTGACCGCCTCGAGGATCTTGACGGCACCGTCGTAGAACACGCGACCGTGCTCCGTTGGCGTCAGCTTGCGCGTCGTCCGGTTGAACAGCCGAACGCCCATATGGCGCTCCAACTCTTTGATTCTATTGCTGGCAACCGCCGGTGTTACGCGCTGGTCGCGACCAGCCGCCGACAGGGTTCCAAGTTCTACGACGCGTACGAAGACGCGCACATTGTCCAGATATGACATGCCTCCCGATCTCTCCTCCGGGCGTTATGTAACGCATCCATTCCGTCGCGATTATATAGATTTTTTTGAAAGTGTTGGTGACGCAGCGACGTTCCCCCGAACTCCAGCAATGACACATAATGCCGCACGGAGAAATGGGAGAATTGCATGTACGAGTATGCCATAGCCTGGGATTGGCTCACCTTTGCCATGAGATGGCTGCACGTCATCACCGGTATCGCGTGGATCGGTTCGTCGTTTTATTTCGTCGCGCTCGACCTCGGCCTGAAGAAGAGACCCGATCTGCCCGTCGGCGCCTATGGCGAGGAATGGCAGGTTCACGGCGGCGGCTTCTACCACATCCAGAAGTATCTAGTGGCGCCCGCAAACATGCCCGAGCACCTGATCTGGTTCAAATGGGAATCCTACGTCACCTGGCTTTCCGGGTTCGGCATGCTGTGCATGGTCTATTATGCCGGCGCGGATCTCTACCTGATCGACCCGAATGTGCTCGACGTGTCGAAGACGACGGCGATCGCCATTTCGCTGGCCTCGATCGGTTTCGGCTGGCTTGCCTATGATACGATCTGCAAGTCTCCGGCCGGCCGCGACAACACAAAGCTGATGGTGCTTCTGTATTTCATCCTGGTCGGAATGGCCTGGGGCTACACGCAGCTCTTCACCGGTCGCGCCGCCTTCCTGCACCTCGGCGCCTTCACCGCGACGATCATGTCGGCGAACGTCTTCTTCATCATCATCCCGAACCAGAAGATCGTCGTTGCCGACCTCATCGCCGGCCGCACGCCGGACGCGAAATACGGCGTCATCGCCAAGCAGCGCTCGACGCACAACAACTACCTGACGCTGCCGGTGTTGTTCCTGATGCTGTCGAACCACTATCCGCTGGCGTTCGGCACCCAGTACAACTGGATCATTGCGTCGCTGGTGTTCCTGATGGGCGTCACCATCCGCCACTATTTCAACACTCGCCACGCCGACAAGGGCAACCCGACCTGGACATGGCTTGCAACCGTGCTGCTCTTCATTGTCATCATGTGGCTGTCGACGGTGCCGAAGATCCTCAGCGGCGACGAGGAGGCAAAGGTGTCGGCGGCCCAGCAGCCGTTCGTCACCGCGGAAGCCTTTCCGAAAGTGCGCGATACCGTGCTCGGCCGCTGTTCCATGTGCCATGCCAAGGAACCCGGCTGGGAGGGGATGGTCGTGCCGCCCAAGGGCGTGACGCTTGAGACCGATACCGAGATCGCCAATCACGCTCGCGAAATCTATCTGCAGGCCGGCCGTTCGCATGCCATGCCGCCGGCCAATGTTACGGGCGTATCGGACGAAGAGCGACAACTGCTCGTCGCCTGGTACGAGTCCGTTGTGAATGGAGGTAAGGTTCAATGACCGATTTGCTCATCCGCGGCCGCGTGCTGACCTTCGTCGAAAAGCCTGAGGGCATCGACGATATCGCTTCCTATCGCTATTTCGAAGACGGCGCCGTTCTGGTGCGGGGCGGCAAGGTTGCCGATATCGGCGAACATGCAGACGTTTCGCGTCGCGCCGGCCCTGCGGTCAAGGTTGCCGATCACCGGCCGAACCTCGTGCTGCCGGGCCTGATCGATACGCATCTGCATTTCCCGCAGACGCAGGCGATCGCCTCCTATGGCGCGCAACTGCTCGAATGGCTGAACACCTACATCTTCGTCGAGGAACAGAAGTTCCGTGAGCCGGAGCATGCGCAGTTCATCGCCGGCCGGTTCATGGACGAGCTGCTGTCCAACGGCACCACCACGGCTGTCGCCTATTGCTCGGTCCATCCGGAAAGCGTCGATGCCTACTTCGGGGCGGCCGAAGAGCGCGGAATGTTGATGATCGGCGGCAAGGTGATGATGGACCGCAATGCGCCGGACGCGCTGCGCGATACGCCTCAACTCGGCTACGACGAGACCAAGCACCTGATCGGTAAGTGGCATGGCCGCGGCCGTGCGCACTACGCCATCAGCCCGCGCTTCGCCATTACCTCGACGCCGGAACAGATGGAGATGAGCCGCGCGCTCGTTGCCGAACATCCCGAGTGTTACGTCCAGACCCATCTTTCCGAGAACAAGGATGAGATCGCGTTTGCGACCTCGCTCTATCCGGACGCGAAGGACTATACTGACATCTATGCCCGCTACGATCTGCTGACGCGCAAGACGCTGCTTGGGCACTGCATCTATCTGAGTGACCGCGAGATTTCGGTTCTTGCAGAGACGGGCGCCGTCGGCACGTTCTGTCCGACCTCGAACCTGTTCCTGGGCTCAGGCCTCTTCGATCGCGACCGGTTCGACAAGCTCGGCGCCCGCTGGTCGGTGGCAACCGATGTCGGCGCCGGCACCAGCTTCTCGATGCTCGAAACCATGGACGAGGCCTATAAGGTTCTTCATCTGCAGGGCCAGCGGCTTTCTCCGCTGAACTCGTTCTACATGATGACGCTCGGCAACGCGCGGGCGCTCGATCTCGACGGCCGGATCGGCTCGCTGCATATCGGCGCCGACGCCGATATCGTCGTGCTCGACAGCCGCGCCAAGCCGTCGATGGAACTGCGCATGCGCGTGGCCAAGAACCTCGCCGAGGAACTCTTCATCCTGCAGACCATGGGGGACGATCGCTCGGTGGCCGAGACCTATGTCGCCGGCAAGCCGATGAAACATCGTGCAAGTGCCCAAGTCGTTGCGGCAGAGGCTGAAGGTGGCCGCAAGCTCGAGACGGTCTGAGCCGTTTCCTCATTCCGGCCTTGTGCCGGAATCCACCGACCTGACGTCTGTCAGGTTTAAGACCTTCCAGCCCAAGGACTTGGGCTGACAAGGTTCCTGCGACACGCACCGGAACGAGGGCGGCTTGGGCAACTGCGACCCATTCACGCCCATCCTTCCCCGCTGAGCAATCCGAGCCTCCCCCACAAGGGGGAGGCTTTCTTCGTCAGAGGTCTTCCGGCCGTTTGCCGCCCATCGCGCGTGTCAGGGCATCGGCGCGTTCGCGCACGACCGGGCCGAGCAGCGCCAACCTGTCGTCGTTGACGCGCACCGACGGCCCCGAGATCGAGATGCCGGCTATCGTCTCGCCATATTCGTTGAAGATCGGTGCGGCCACGCAGCGCATGCCAAGCGTGTGTTCCTCGTCGTCGACCGACCAGCCGCGCTGGCGGATGGTCTGGATATCTTGCAGCAGTGCCGGCAGGCTGTCGCGCGTTTTGTCGGTGAAATGCGCGAGCTCGCGCCCGGCAAGCAGATGCGCCACATCCTTGTCCGCCCAGGTCGACAGGATCGCCTTGCCGATGCCCGACGCATGGATCGGCCCGCGCCGGCCGGGGCGAAAGAACGCCCGCATTGGGGCATGGCTTTCCACTTGCGAGATGAAGACGACATCGCCGCCTTCCTCGATGCCGATGTTCGCTGTTTCGCCGCTTTCCTCCATCAACTGCTTCAGGAACGGACGACTGATGGTGCCGAGCTTGCGGAAGCGCAGATAGGCGTTGCCGATCTCGAATGCTTTCAGGCCGATGGTCCAGGCGCCGGTGTCCGGATCGTTCATCACCATGCCGTGGTTGGCGAGAGAGGTCAGCAGCCGGTGCACTGTCGATGGTGCCATGCCGGTCACATCGGACAGGTGCGTCAGGGTCGAGCCGTCGTTTTCGGCAACGATCGCCAGCAGCGTCAGGCTGCGGTCGAGCACCTGTACGGAGCCGGGCGCTGCGTTCTCGCCGGCCTTCCTGCCGCGTTTTCCCTTGCCTGTCGCATCCATCCTTCGTCCTCCAGCGATCCCCGAGTCATGTCCATCATCCTCTAGCAGGAGCGGGATCGATTGTTTCGAAATTCTTGAAGATGTTTATTTCCGTATGATGGAAATGAATTCCATTTAGCCGTTGAGTATCGTTCATTATGGGTTATCGTCTCATCAAACAGGAGGAGTTCCCATGGCTAAGATGCGTGCCGTCGA
The DNA here is from genome assembly GCF_059419585.1 of Ensifer sp. GW821-FHT05G01. Lineage (NCBI taxonomy): Bacteria > Pseudomonadati > Pseudomonadota > Alphaproteobacteria > Hyphomicrobiales > Rhizobiaceae > Ensifer > Ensifer sp. GW821-FHT05G01. Next base: position 131,937 of record NZ_JBWKSC010000014.1, read on the forward strand.
TGCGGCTGTTTACGTTCTCGAAAAAGAGGGCATCGATTGTGCCTTCGGCGTACCCGGTGCGGCGATCAATCCGTTCTACTCCGCCCTGAGGGCGCGCGGCTCGGTGCGCCACATCCTCGCCCGCCACGTCGAAGGCGCCTCGCATATGGCCGAGGGTTACACACGCGCCAGACATGGCAATATCGGCGTCTGCATCGGCACGTCGGGCCCCGCCGGCACCGACATGATCACCGGCCTCTACTCGGCCTCCGCCGATTCTATCCCGATCCTTTGCATCACCGGTCAGGCGCCGCGTGCCCGTCTGGACAAGGAGGATTTCCAGGCCGTCGACATCGCCAAGATCGCCGCACCCGTCACCAAATGGGCCGTGACCGTGATGGAGCCGGCGCTGGTACCTTTCGTCTTCCAGAAGGCGTTCCATCTGATGCGTTCCGGCCGGCCGGGCCCGGTCCTCATCGACCTGCCCGTCGATGTTCAGCTCGCCGAGATCGAGTTCGATCCCGAAACATATGAGCCGCTCGATCCCTACAAGCCCAAGGCGACGCGTGCTCAGGCCGAGAAGGTCATCGCGATGCTGAACGAGGCCGAACGGCCGTTGATCGTCGCCGGTGGCGGCATCATCAACGCCGACGCTTCGGACCTGCTTACCGAATTTGCCGAGATCACCGGCATTCCCGTTATCCCGACGCTGATGGGCTGGGGCACGATCCCGGACGACCATCCGCTGATGGCCGGCATGTGCGGCCTGCAGACGTCGCATCGCTACGGCAACGCCAACATGCTCGCCTCCGACTTCGTGCTCGGCGTCGGCAACCGTTGGGCCAACCGCCACACTGGCAACGTCCCGACCTATACCGAAGGACGCAAGTTCGTCCATGTCGACATCGAACCGACGCAGATCGGCCGCGTCTTCGCGCCGGATTTCGGGGTCGTCTCCGATGCGGGTGCCGCGCTGAAGCTGTTCCTTGACGTCGCAACCGAGTGGAAGACGGCCGGCAAGCTGCGCGACTGGTCGGGCTGGGCGGAAGAATGCCGCGAACGCAAGCGGACACTGCTGCGCAAGACCCATTTCGACCAGACGCCGCTGAAGCCCCAGCGCGTCTACGAAGAGATGAACAAGGCCTTCGGCCGCGATACCTGCTATGTCTCGACCATCGGCCTCAGCCAGATCGCCGGCGCCCAGTTCCTGCACGTCTACAAGCCGCGCAACTGGATCAATTGCGGCCAGGCCGGTCCGCTCGGCTGGACATTGCCGGCAGCGCTCGGCGTGCGTGCCGCCGATCCGGACCGGACGATCGTTGCGCTTTCCGGGGACTATGACTTCCAGTTCATGATCGAGGAACTGGCGGTCGGCGCCCAGCACAAGCTGCCCTACCTGCACGTGGTCGTGAACAATTCCTATCTCGGCCTCATCCGCCAGGCCCAGCGCGGCTTTAACATGGACTTCGAGGTCAGCCTCGCCTTCGACAACATCAACGCCTCTGGCGACGCAGAGAAGGGCTATGGCGTCGACCATGTCGCGGTCGCCGAAGGGCTCGGCTGCAAGGCGATCCGGGTGCGCAGTCCCAACGAGTTCCAGGAGGCGTTCGACCGTGCGCGCGCATTGATGGACGAGCATCAGGTTCCCGTCGTCATCGAGTTCATCCTCGAGCGCGTCACCAACATCTCCATGGGCGTCGACATCAATGCGGTCGTCGAATTCGAGGAACTGGCGATCCGCGGCGAGGACGTGCCGACCGCGATCGCAGCGCTGCTCGATTAAAAAACAATCACAAGGAGGAATCACCGCATGGCGAAGTTCGCTGCGAACCTGACAATGCTGTTTACCGAGGCGCCGTTCCTCGATCGTTTTGCCCTTGCGGCCAAGGCCGGTTTCGAAGGTGTCGAGTATCTCTTTCCCTACGAGTTCGAGAAGGTGAGCCTGCGCGGCGAGCTGCAGCGTTATGGGCTGACGCAGGTGCTGCACAACCTGCCAGCCGGCAACTGGGCCGGCGGCGAGCGCGGTATCGCAATCCTTCCAGATCGGATCGACGAGTTCCGCAAGGGCGTGGCGAGCGCCATCGACTATGCGACCGCACTCGATTGCAAGCAGGTCAACTGCCTGGTCGGCATCGCGCCGGTCGGGATCTCGGAAGACGTGCTGCGCAGCACGCTGGTCGCCAATCTCAGGCTTGCGGCAAGCGAACTCGGCAAGCAGGGCATTCGCCTGTTGATCGAACCGATCAACGACTTCGATATTCCCGGATTCTATCTCAACACGGTCGAGCAGGCCGCCTCGATCATCGACGAGGTCGGCAGCGACAATCTGTTCATCCAGTACGACCTCTACCACCAGCAGCGCACGCAGGGCGAACTTATCGGCACCTACAAGCGCTTTGCCGATCGAATCGCCCACGTTCAGCTCGCCGACAATCCTGGTCGCAACGAGCCGGGGACCGGCGAGATCAACTACCCCTACGTCTTCGATGCGCTCGAAGAGGCAGGTTATGACGGCTGGATCGGCTGCGAATACAAGCCGCGCACCACGACAGCCGAAGGCCTCGGCTGGCTTGGGGCAGAGCGCAAGCGCACGCAATCCGCAGATATCATCAAGATCAGGAGTTAGGCATAATGGCAACGATCGGCTTTATTGGACTGGGCATCATGGGCACGCCGATGGCACGCCATCTGCAGGATGCCGGACACACGGTTATCACCTCGAAATTCGCCATCCCGCCGCGGCAGGAACTCCTCGATAACGGCCTGAAATTCGTCGAGACGCCAAAGGCGCTTGCGGAAACCGTCGACACCATCATCCTGATGCTGCCGGATACGCCTGAAGTGAAGGACGTCCTCTTCGGCGAGAACGGCGTCGCCTACGGCCTCTCCAAGGGCAAGCTTGTCATCGACATGAGCTCGATCTCACCGATCGAGACCAAGGAGTTCGCCAAGAAGGTCCGCGAAACCGGCGCGGAATACGTCGATGCGCCGGTCTCCGGCGGTGAAGTCGGCGCCAAGAACGCCTCGCTGTCGATTATGGCCGGCGGTTCGCAGGAAAGCTTCGACCGCGCTCTGCCGCTGTTTCAGCTGATGGGCAAAAATATCACGCTCGTCGGCGATTGCGGTGACGGCCAGGTGACGAAGGTTGCCAATCAGATCATCGTTGCGCTCACCATCGAGGCGGTTTCCGAAGCACTCGTCTTCGCCTCGAAGGCCGGCGCCGATCCCGCGCGGGTTCGCGAAGCGCTGATGGGCGGTTTTGCCTCTTCGCGCATCCTCGAAGTGCATGGTGACCGGATGATCAAGCGCACCTTCGATCCGGGCTTCCGCATCTCGCTGCACCAGAAGGACCTGAACCTCGCGCTGCAGGGTGCAAAGTCCCTTGGCATCTCGCTGCCGAACACGGCAGCGACGCAGGAACTGTTCAATAACTGCGCCGCCAATGGCGACAGCGGGCTCGACCATTCCGGCCTGGTGCGTGCTCTCGAGCGCATGGCGAACCATCAGGTCGCGTGAGGCCGTTGCCGGCCATATAAATGCGCATGATCCGTCCGTGGACCCATTGCATCGGACCGATCATGTGTCCGGGCGGCGGTTGGAGGAACCGCCGCCCGAGACGACTTCGTTATCAGGGGGATACCAATGCCAGCCATCACCGATCCACGCAGGTTTCTGGAGACGTTGTTTACCTCGGCGGTTGCCGCCGCCGATCCGGCATTGGTGATCGCCGCCAATTTGCCGGAGCGGCCGAGGGGCCGCACCGTTGTCGTTGGTGCCGGCAAGGGTGCAGCCCAGATGGCTCAGGCCTTTGAGCGTCACTGGGACGGCCCGCTCTCCGGCGTTGTCGTCACCCGCTATGGCTACGCAGCCCCTTGCGAGCGCATCGAGGTGCTGGAGGCGTCGCATCCCCTGCCGGACGAAAGCGGCCTTCAGGCCGCGCAACGCCTGCTTGCCGAAGTCAGCGGCCTGACGACGGACGATCTGGTCGTCGCCCTTGTCTGCGGTGGTGGTTCTGCCTTGTTGCCCGCGCCGCCTCCCGGGCTTTCGCTTGACGACGAAGTTGCCGTCAACCGGGCATTGCTTGCCTCGGGCGCGCCGATCAGTGCCATGAATGCGGTGCGCAAGCATGTCTCGATGATCAAGGGTGGCCGGCTTGCAGCCGCAGCCTATCCTGCCAAGGTTGTCTCGCTCATTGTTTCCGACATTCCCGGTGACGACCCGGCGCTGGTCGCGTCCGGCCCGACGCTGCCGGATGCAAGCACGCGCGCCGACGCCCTGAAGATCGTCGAGCGCTACGGTTTGCAACTGCCCGAAAAGGTTCTGGCATGGCTCGCAGATCCGGCGGCCGACGCGCCGTCACCGTCCGATCCGCGCTTCGCCGACAATGACGTGCGCCTGATCGCCTCCGCCTCCGTCTCGCTCGAAGCCGCTGCCGCCAAGGCGCGGGAGGCCGGGATCGAGGCGATCATCCTGTCGGATGCGATCGAGGGCGAGGCGCGCGATGTCGGCAGTGTCCACGCGGCAATCGCCCGCGAGGTGGCCGGGCGCGGTCGGCCATTCGCCAAACCGGTTGTGGTTCTCTCCGGCGGCGAGACGACCGTGACGATAAAGGGTGCAGGCAAGGGCGGACGCAACAGCGAATTCCTTCTGTCTCTGGCACTCGGCATCGATGGTGCGAGCGGCGTATCGGCGCTCGCGGCTGATACCGACGGCATCGACGGCTCCGAGGACAATGCCGGTGCCTTTGCCGACGGCACCACCATCGCCCGGCTCGCCGCCCAGCGGCTTGATGCGGCAGCATTTTTGCAGCGCAACGACAGTTGGAGCGCTTTCGATGCGCTTGGCGATATCTTCAAGCCGGGACCAACCGGGACCAACGTCAACGACTTCCGCGCCATCCTGGTGCAGTAGCGCTGCGAGGAAAGTGCACTAACCCGTTGTCGCCGTTTGGTCAGGCGGCGCGCTCTGGCTGAAATGGCAGCTGACCGTGCCATGGCTGCCGAAATCGGCAACGAACGTGTCGCCACTGCGCGCTTCCACTGCCCGCACGAACGAGCCGGAAAGCACGATCTGCCCCGGCTCGATCGCATCGCCATATTGTGCCAGCCGGTTGGCGAGCCAGGCGATACCGCGGGCGGGATGATTGAGAACGCCGGCGCCCAATCCGGTTTCTTCGACCTCGGCATTGCGTGAGAGGATCGCACCCATCCAGCGCATGTCGACCGCGTCCGCGCGCATCGGCCGCCCGCCGAGGATCAGTCCGGCATTGGCGGCGTTGTCGGCGATCGTATCGGCGATGCCTCTTGCCTGTTGCGTCTCGGGATCACGTCTGAGGATGCGGGTGTCGAGGATCTCCAGGGCAGGGATTACGAAGTCGGTGGCGTTGAGCACGTTCAAGACGGTGACGCGCGGCCCTTTGAGCGGTGCCTTCATCACGAAGGCGATCTCCGCCTCCACCCGAGGCTGGATGAAGCGGTCAGCGGGAATGGTCGCGCCGTCCTCAAACAGCATGTCGTCGAACAGCACGCCGGAATCCGGCGTATCGATGCCGAGCGACTGCTGCATCGCCTTCGAGGTCAAGCCGATCTTGAAGCCGATGATCCGTCGACCGAGGTCCCGCTTGCGCCGGACCCAGGCGGATTGAACCGCATAGGCTTCATCGACAGTCATACCCGGGTGCTTGAGTGACAAGAGACCAATCTGGCGGCGATCGACTTCGGCCCGCTGGAGGCTCTCGGCTGCTTCGGAAATCTCGGCAAGACTAAGCATGCGACCGCCTTCCTCTCACACAGACGCCGGCCATGCCTTGGCGATGGGCATCCGAAGGATTTCGAGCATTCCGCTGACGTTCAATGCGCCGATATCATCGCTGAAACAGCCACGATAGGAAAGGGGATCGCCGCTTATGGAACGTCGGCATGGGGCAGCACTTGATCACGGCGTCCGCACGTCAGACGGATTGCGTTGCGAGCAGCATGCCAAGCCCGATGAGGATCGAACCGCAGGCCCGCGGAACCAGGCGGTTTTGGCCGCCGGTGAAACGACCAAGTGTGAGCGACGCGAGCAGCACCGCTGCGACATCTGCTGCAGACAACGCCAGGTTGACAAGCATCCCGAAGATCAGGAACTGTAGCGTGACTGGCATCGCCGCCGCCGGATCGACGAATTGCGGCAGGAACGTTACGAAGAACAGTGCCGTCTTCGGGTTGAGAATTTCTACGAAGATGCTGTCGCGCAGCACACCCGGCTTGGCGTCCGTCTTGTGCCCGTCATGTTTGCCGATGCCGAGCAGCATCGTGCCGCCAAGCCAGACCAGATAGATGGCACCCGCAAGCTTGATTGCGGCATAGAGAAACGGAGCGTGAGCGAGAAGGGCGGCAAGCCCCAGCGTTGCTGCGGCGATATGCACATAGCAGCCGATATGAATGCCGAGCGCCGCGAGGAAACCGGCCTTACGCCCATGCGCCAGGGTCTGCGCGGTCATATAAAGAATGGCCGGTCCCGGCATGCAGGCAAAGATCGCGGTCGCGACTGCAAACGAAATCCAGTGGTCAATCGAGGGCATGGCGGTTCCTCCGGTTCGCCGGCTGTCTTTCCAGCAGCGTGGCGTTCAGCCCGATCCGTTCTGTCCGGAATTCGAGCAGGGGGAGAACTACGCTTGGTTGTATCGATGCGACATACGGCAGGTGTCGTATTTCGTCGTTTCGAACCCGTTGCTAATATTGTGGTGGTTAAGCGAACGTCACCAATAGGAGCAGGTGCCGCATGCGGATCTCAGCCGATAGGCAGGCCGATGCGAACCGCGTAGGCGGCAATCTCTGCGGCGCTGTGCAGGCTGAGCTTGCGCATCAGGTTTTCGCGGTGCTTGCGGGCGGTGAGCGGGCTGATGCCAAGCCGTTCGGCGATCTCGCGTGCCGTCAGCCCCTGGGCTGCGAGCGAGAGGATCTGCATCTCCCGCCGGGTGAGCGGAATGGGCGAAAGAGCTTCGTCGGTCGCCGACGGCAGCGTCTGTCGGGCCGGGTCGCTGACGGCAAAGCGGATCGATTGGGCGAGATAGATGTCGTTGGCACGGAGCGCATCTACGGCGTCTGCAAGTTCGGCGGGGTCGCCGTTCTTGGTGAGATAACCGTTGGCCCCGGCCTCGATGGCAGCGCGAACCGTCCTCGGTTCGACATTGGCGGTCAACACCAGGATCTTCATTCTTGGCGCCATCGCCCTGATATCGGCGATGAACTGGATGCCGGCAACACCCGGCATGCCGAGGTCGAGGACCAGAAGGTCTGCCGGTTCGCTGCGGGCAAGTACCTGCACGGCCTCGCCGTCGGCGGCCTCGGCAACCACGGTTACATCCGCCATCGTCGACAGCAGCATCTTCAAGCCTTCGCGCACGATGGCGTGGTCGTCGGCAACGATGACGGTCATGGCCTTCGACATCCAAGCAATCCTTCATTCAAATGAGCATCGTTCGGCGACCGTAGACAGGCTGTCGAGCGGAGGTTGTGCGGCGGCACGGCGCAAGCATCCGCACCCTCTGCCGACAAAACTTACTATTTCGTGAATCTTACGCGGTGCTGTTCGCCCATTTACCGGTCCATTGCCGGTTGCTCCTGTGTTGGAGGTTCGGGGGCGTCGGATAGGGCTGTGTGCCAGTGGGCATCGCCGCACGCGACCATGCGTCGAGCGGAAATTGAGGAATGCGGCCGAGTGCTATTCGATGAAGACGCGAACACTAGCCGCCCGCCCGATGGCGTCGATCACCGTGAGGGTGGAATAGCCGGCCCCATCCGGCTGCCACTGCGTCGTCCGTCTGCGGGTCGGGTCGGGCAGCGGTCTGCCATTGGCAAGCCAGCGGAAGGGCGCGCGACCGCCTTGCAGCTTCAGGGTCAGCGGCGACATTGTCTCAAGGTTGGCGCCCAGTTCGACGCGTGCGCCCTCGGGCGGAAAGACGATCTGTGGCGCTGGCTCGCGCGCCGAGGCGTTGACCAGCCCGCTTGCCGTCATCGAGAAGCGGCGTTGGCTGATCGGCAGTTCGGTCTGCGAGATGCGTACGGCACCAGCCGGCGCATCCGGTAGCGGCGTGATCGGCAGGCCGGATTTGGCAAAGCCTTCAAACAGGATCGGCGCGGCGGAGCCGTAGCCGGTCAGGCCGGGAACGGCGCCGTTGTCCGGTCGCCCGACCCAGACGCCGAGAACATACCGGCCGTCATAGCCGACCGACCAGGCGTCGCGGTAGCCGTAGCTGGTGCCGGTCTTGTAGGCGATGCCCCGCTGGCGGCTTCCCGCCGGCGGCAGAACCGCGGACAGCACATCCGAGACATGCCAGGCGGAAACCGGGGAAAGAAGCGGCTCCCCGTCGATCAGCCCGGCCGTGCCCGTGATGCCATCACCGAGGCGCACGGGGAAGCCGCGATTGGCGAGACCCGCATAGAGCTGCACGAGGTCGCGCAGCGTCATGCCAACGCCGCCGAGGCCGATTGCGAGACCCGGAGCCTCGCCGGCCGGCAGCACCGGCTTCACTTCGGCGCGGCGGAACCGCACCATCAGCCGGGCAGGGCCGACGACGTCGAGCAGCCGGATGGCCGGCACGTTCAAGGACAATTGCAGCGCCTGGCGTACGCTGACGTCGCCCTGGTAGCTCATGTCGAAATTGCGCGGGCGGTAGCCGAAGAAGTCGGCTGGGCGGTCCTCGATGATGGTTTCCTGGCTGACCAGGCCTTCCTCGAAGGCGAGGCCGTAGATGAACGGCTTGAGCGTCGATCCGGGTGAGCGGTTGACCCGCGTCATGTCGATCCAGCCCGAGCGGCTTGCATCGAAGTAATCGGCCGAGCCGACTTCGCCGATGATCTCGCCGGTGCGGGCATCGGCCATGATCATGGCGACGGACACCCTCGGTCCCAACTTGGCGGCGCCATCGCGCGCAACCGCCTCGAGCCCGCGCTGAACACTGCGGCGCAACGTCGTTTGATGCTTTACGGCGGTTGGCTGCTTGCGCAGCGCGAGCTCGGCCAGATGCGCGGCATAGGCGGGTAGCTGAAGGCGGCGCCTCGGAATGGCGGTGATCGCCGCGCGCTCAGCCTCGCCTTCGCCGATCACGTCGGCAACGGCCATGCGGGTCAAGACGCGCTGGCGAGCAGTCTCGGCGGCCGCGTGATTTCTGTCGGGCCGGCGCTTTTCCGGCAATTGCGGCAGCGCCACAAGCAAGGCAGCTTCGCCGACCGAAAGGCGCTTCGGCTCCTTGCCGAACCATGCAAGGCTGGCTGCGCGCACGCCTTCGAGATTGCCGCCATAGGGGGCGTGGCTGAGATAGAGATCGAGGATCTGGTCCTTCGAAAGCCGGCGTTCGATCTGAATAGCGCGAGCAATCTGCAGCAGCTTGGCCGTCACGCTTCGCTGCTCGCGCGGTTCGATCAGCCGCGCCACCTGCATCGAAAGCGTGGACGCGCCGGAGACGATGCGGCCGTTGCTGACGAATTGCAGCGCGGCGCGCCCGAGCGCGAGGATGTCGATACCGGCATGTTCCCGGAAGCGTTGGTCCTCATAGGCGACCAGCATGCGCAGGAACTGCGGATCGACGTCATCGACCGTCGTCTTCAGCCGCCAGAGACCGTCGGGTGTCGCAAAGGCCCGCAGCAATTGGCCGTCGGCGTCGAGAACCTCCCGGGAGACGATGCCGGCCGCCTCAAGCGGCGGCGGAAATGCCCGGTCGGCCTTATCGAGGGCAAAGGCCGATAGCCCCGTCAGCAACAGGCCGACGGGTATCGCGATCAGCAGTTTGTGCCCTATCGACATCGTTTGGCCTATCGCGCTGCCAAGACCTCCATGCGCCCGGTCGCGGTGCGGGCCGAGAACTGCGGCCGGTACATGTCTTCGACGCTTGCAGCCGGATGATCGTAGACACCAGGGTTCACGGCGCGCACGACATAGGCGAGCGTCAGCTCGCGGCTGTCTCCTGAGGTCCGGTCGAAGGCGGCGACGAACCGGTCGTTGCGGAACTCCGTGTGGGTCGCGGTGATCTCACCGAGCCATTCGAAGTTGCTCAACTGGGCGCTGTCGACCAGGCTCGGATTGTCGATCTGGAAGCCTGCCGGCAGCAGATCCGACACGAGAACCCGCGACGGCCAGTCATTGGTTTCGGTCACTTTCAGCACCACGACATACCGCTCGTTTTGCCTTGCCTGGCTCACATTGGCTTCGGCGCCGTCAAGCGTGTAGTAGGTGCGTTCGATGGCAAAACCATCGCCGCCGGCCGACAGTGGCTGAGCCGGGGCCGCAACCGTGGTCACCACGGCAGAGACGGCGTCAGCACCTTCGTTCTTGATCACGACCGGGTGTGACAGCAGGGCGTCGCCGGTGATCCGCGCGGCGTAAGCGCCGTTCTTCGAAGCGCCGTTCACGTCCAGCAGCATGTCTTCGTCACCGCCCTGAACGGCGCGTGCGGCCAGCAACATCCAGGCCTGTTCCTGTGTGCTGGTGTATTTCTTCTGCTCCCATTGCCGTGCGACGATCTTCGACAGTTCCGGGATGATCGGCGGAACCGGGCGGCTTTCGGCGGCCAGCGCCAAGACTGCCGCATCGTCGCGAAGCGAAGAGCCATAGTCGGACCGCGACAGGCTGACATTGACGAGGCCCGTCGACATGTTGGCGGACGACGCAAAGATCTCCTGCGACCGCTGGGCATCGCCATAGAGCGCGAGGGCTGCTGCGACGTGTGCCTTGGCGAGCGGCGTCGGGAAATCGTTGATCAACGTGTTGGCGTAATAGCGGATGTCATTGACCGCAGCCTTGCGATTACGCGCCAGCACATAGAGCGAATAGGCGATCTCGTTGCCGCGATCCTTGACGTTGGTGTCGTAGCCCAGGCCGTTTTGCAGGTTCTCGAGAGCCTGCACCATCGCTGCCTCGGGCACGTCGTATTTCTGTTCGCGTGCGCGCGTCAGGAAGTCGGTGACATAGGCATCGAGCCAGAGGTCACCGTAACCCGGGCCCCACAGGCCAAAGCTGCCTGATGACGACTGGTAGGAGAGCACGCGATAGATCGCCTCCTGCACCCGCTTCGTCACTTCGTCGTCATCGGCAAGGCCCGACTGCTTGGCAAGTTCGCTCATGTAGAGCAGCGGCAGCGCGCGGCTCGTCGTCTGCTCGGCGCAGCCATAGGGATAGCGGTCGAGCGACATCAGGATGGCGGGAATGTCGAAGGCGGCCGAGCGGGTGACGCTGAGCGACACCGAGGCGCCCTGCAGCACGCTATCGGCCAGCAGTTGGCCGTCGATCGTCAGGCTGCTGCCCGCCGCCAAATTGACCACCTGCCGTTGGGTCACCGGCAAGGTCGCCGGGCGCACAGGAATGTTGAGCGCCTGTTCGAGGGATAGCCCGGAAGCGCCGGTGAGCTGGACCGTGACCTGGCCGTCGCCCGGGTACTGGCCGACCAGCGGCAGCGTCAGGACCGACTTGCCGCCAGCATCGAGGCGGACCGTTTCGCTTGGACCAGCCTGTTCGACGGTGACCGGCCCGTTGGTCGTCAACTGGACCTGGTAGTCGCCCGCTGGCGCATCGGTGTTGGCGATATCGAGCCTGAGTTCGGCACGGTCTCCGGGTGCCAGGAACCGCGGCAGGCTCGCGGTCACCACAATGGGATCGCGGATGACGACGTCGCGCACCGCATGGCCGACGCCGGACTTCGTCCAGGCGACGCTCATGATACGTGCGGTGCCGTTGAACTGCGGGATGTCGAAACTGACGGTCGCCTTGCCGTCGGTATCAAGCTTCACCGGGCCTTCGAAGAAGGCCACGAGCTTTTCGGTTGGAGGGCTTCCCTGCAGTGCCACCTGGCCGCCATCGCCGCCAGTGCGCAACTTGCCGGTCGCGCCAAGCGAGCCGTCAATCAGCCGACCGTAAAGATCGCGCATTTCGAGACCCAGCTGACGCTGACCGAAATACCAGGCGGCCGGATCCGGCGCTTCGTAACGGGTGAGGTTCAGGATGCCGACGTCGACCGCGGCGATCGTGACATAGGCTTCCTCATTTGCGCCGGCGCCTGCCACCTGCAGGCTGATATCGAGCGGCTTGCGCGGCTCGGTCTTTTCGGGCGCTTCGAGGGTGACGGCGAGCTTGCGCTCGGCCGGATCGACGGTCAGCCACTTGATGCCGATCGCGCGCATCGGCATGCGGCTTTCCTGCGCGTCACCGGGGCGGTAGAGCGTCGCGGTCACATAGGCGCCGGCGCCCCATTCGGCGGTAACGGGTAGATCGACCTCACCGCCTTCGGCGGCAATCGTCGCGCTCTTCGTCGTCACCAGGTCTTCCGTTCCGACGGTCACCAGCAGTTCGCCGGCAAAGCGCGGAGAAACCTTGAGCTTGGCAGTCTCGCCGACGGAGTAGTTTTCCTTGTCGAGAGCGATCTCGAGACCATCGGGCGTCTCTGTCGATGTCGAGGCGACATACCAGCCGGCATCGAACTCGACGCTTGACGTCGGCCCATCGAGGGCGGCGGTCTCAACTTCGAGACGGTAGCGCCCCCAGCCGACGGGTACTGAGATCTCGCCGCCATCGGCAGTCACATCGATAGTGCCGTTCGCCACCTGCTTGGTGGTGACAACGGGTTCATACTTCCAGGCGGTACCGTCGCGGTACCATTGATAGTTGCGCTCGACGCTGATGAGCTTCCAGAGCGCGCCCGGCATGGCGGCCTTGCTGCCATCGGGGTCGATGGCAATCACGCGGAACTTGCCGACCGAGTTCTCCTGAAGGTCGCCCGAAAATTCCGGCTTGATGCCGATGACGGGCCCTTCCGGCTTTACCGGCAGCGTCAGCGAGCGTTCGATGGCACGGCCTCCGGCCTCGCGCATGCGGACGGTGACGTTGGCATTGATGAGTTGTGTCGTGGACGGGACTTCGGCGAGCGCGACGTCGAACGTCGATTTGCCCTCTTCATCGAGGGGTACGAGCTCTTCGAGCGGCAGGCGCGCGTCCTCGCTCGCCTCTTCGTCGGCAAGGCCGAAGAAATACCCCTTGAAGGCAGCATTTTCGCGCGTCGGCTTCAGAACCACTTCGCCCTCAAGCTCAAGCCCGGCGGCCGGTGCGCCATAGAGATAGCGGCCGTCGACGGCGACCTGTACCGGTTCGCCGATGGCGATTTCCTTGGCTTCGCTCGTCAGATCGAACTCGGTACGATCCGGCACGAAATCGTCCACCAGGAACTGCTTCTCGCCGATGGGCGAGGCCTTGGGGTCGGTGAAGATCTGCATCGTCCAGGTGCCGCGCATGGCGTTTTCCTGAACATCAAGGTCAAGCGTGTGACCGCCGAGTTTGCCGCCATCGCTGATCATCCGGCGGTATTCGACGCCATCGGGGCGCAAGAACACGAAAGTGAGCGGCAGGTTCTCGATCGCCTCGCCGTTGACGTCACGGGCGAGCGCTGCCGCATGCACCGTTTCGCCGACGCGGTAGATGCCGCGTTCGGTCCAGGCGAGAATGTCGATCGCGCCGGGGGCGGCGCGGCCGGTCACGCCGCGATCCGACAGGTCGAAGCCGGCCCGGGTCATGTCGAGGAAGACGAAATCGTCTTCACCGTTCCTGGCGGTGATCACCGCCGGGGTCAGCGCGGCCGTGCCGCGGATGAGGCCGGCGGTAAAGGTGGCACGGCCGTCTCCGTCGGTCGTCGCCGTTCCGAGGATCTCGTTGTTCTTGGCGACGAGCTGCAGCTCGACGCCCTCGATCGGCTTGGCGGTCGCGAGCGACCGGGCAAAGACATTCAGCCCATCGGTGCCTGCGTAGGTCGATACGCCGATGTCGGAGACGACGAACCATTGGGTGGCACGGGCATCCCAGTCCTGGCTGATGCCGGTTTCGGACGCAGCCGTCAGCACGTAGACGCCGGCCTTGCGCTTCGGCAAGGCTTCATCGACAGGGAAGCTGGTGACCACTTCCTTGTTGAGCACGCTCTCGATGGAGAGCGATCCTTCCCAGACCAGTTCGCCGCTTTCGTCCTGAATGCGCTGGGCGCTGTAACCGTCGATCTGCGTCAGGAATTGCGAATTCTGCAGCACCTGCGCCAGGCTGCGGTCACCGATCCGATAGAGCTTGAGCTTGGCGCTGTCGGTGTTGACGGAAACGATCGGGATGCCGCGACGTGCCGTCGACGGCAGCACGAAGCTGTCGCCGGTAAAGCGCACGACCTGGCCGCGATCCTTGACGTAGACCTCAAGCGTAACCGGTGCTTCCAGCACCTCGTCGACCGACGAGGGCAGGCCGGTGCGCAGCGTCAGCTTGTAGCGCTGGCCATGCGACAGACCCTCGACGCAGATCTGGTCGCCCTTGGCCTCCACCGCCTTTGCGGCAGCGCCATCGACCGTGACGAACGAGGCATAGTCGGCGCCGCTCTTCAGCAATTGCTCGGAGAACTGCACGCAGGCGCTCGGTGAGGCGCTGTCGGCGTCGACGGTGTTTTCAATGACGCGGAAGCGCTTGCGCTCTTTCAGGTCGAGATAGGCGGTCTCGACCGTCTTCGATTGCACCAGCTCAAGGCTGGCCTTGTAGGCATTGAGCGAGCCGCGGAAATTCTCGGAATTTTCCAGCGCCTTGGCGAGAACTGCCAGTGCATGGGCGCGGCTTTCGGCGGTGCGGGTCAACTGATAGCCGTTGATTGCCGCAAGAGCGGCCTGCGTCGCCACATCGGTATTGCCGGTAATCCGGTTTGCCGTGCGTGCCGTCTCGAGCCACAGTTCACTGTCGTCGGGAGTGATCGCAAGCGCGCCCTGGAATGCCTTCAACGCGGCGTCGATCGTCCCCGACGACGCCAGAACACGCGCCGATTCGATCAGGCCGTTGACGCCAAAGCCCTGCTGGTCGTCGGCAAGTGCAAGGTTCGCCTTGGCGTCGCGCGCATCCTGCAGGATCTGGTCGGAGAGGAAGGAGAGACGTGGTGGTGCGCCAAGATCAGGCTGCACGGCCTGTGCCTGCACGACCTTGCCGGCGATGGCGCCCGCAAAGTCGTTCAGGTGGTTGAAGTCGGATTTCAGGAAGCACCATTTCACCTTGGGATTGTAGGTGAATGCACGGCAGGATTGATCCGCGATGCAGGCGGTCTCGCACTGCTCCAGGGAAACATTCTGCTCGGTCCGCAGATCGAAGCCGAAGTAGTCAGCGTCCTGAGTGATCTCGACCTGGCGACCCGTCTCGGCCGAAAAAGCTGGATATCCAGCGGTCAGAACAGAAACAAGGAGAGTGGAAAGGCCGAAAAACGCGCGCACAGACATCAAGTCCTCCCAACGCAACCGGTCTCGATAGAGCTTCACCTTTTCAAGGTTCGGGACGCCTTGTCAACCTTGGACGTCCAAGAGTTGAAAGACGATTTGCGCAGAAAAGAACAACTCGTTCCCAGATGGCTGCGACCCTTCGAGGAGGCGCTTAACCTCGCTGTTCCCTCAGGAAAACGACGAGCGAACGTCCGGCGTCGAGGATATGATCGCGCGTCAGCGCGGAGGCCAGATCGGCATCCCCCTTGGCACAGGCGTCGAAGATCGCCTCATGCTCGCGCGCCGCGCGCTTCATGCCGTCCGTCAACGTCAGCTGGGCGCGCAGATAGCGATCGATGCGGTCGAGCGAGGCGCGCACGATCTGTAGGTAGTAGGGCCGGCGCGCGGCCTCATAGAGGCTGTAGTGGAAATTACGGTTGGTTTCGCCCCACTTGGCCGAATCGGATTCTTTGCCAAACTCGTCACAGTGCCTGCGGGCAAGGTCGAGCGTCTTTCGATCCAGATTGGGAACGGCGAGCCGGATGACCTCGGCTTCGAGCAGGGCGCGAAACTCGAAGATCTCCTCGATCTCCTCGATGGAAAGACCGGCGACGACGGCGCCCTTGTAGCGCTGCGTGGTAATCAACCCGTGCTGTTCAAGGCGCGACAGCGCTTCTCGTACCGGGATACGGCTGGTGTTGAACATCTGCGCGATCTGGTCCTGCCGCAGGTTCTCCCCTTCGGCGAGCGCGCCTTCGATGATCGCCTTGCGCAATGCCTCGTAGACGATATCGGCGGCGGAAGCGGCTTGCCTGATATCAACGGCATCGAGTTTCATCGCGTCCAATTCCCGGTGGCTTGTGTCTCTGGCTATGGCACTGCGGGGCCTGCCGTCCTTCCGGTCATAGGTCCATTCCTGCGGCCGGGCAACAGAGGCCGAGGCAACCGCGAAAATTTCGTATATTTCACATTGTATATTGGATCCAATATTTCTATGACTGTTGGCGCGTCGGCGGTGGCGGCTCTTCAGTCACCGCGGGAGATCCCTTCTCCCGCGCGTCGATGTATAGATATCAAGGCATAGGCATGTGGATGCGGTCCGCATGCATCGCGTGGAGGCGAAAAATGCGCAGCAGCAAGGTCATTCATATTGTTTCCTGCCATGCGGAAGGCGAAGTCGGCGATGTTATCGTCGGCGGCGTGGCGCCACCGCCGGGCAAGACGCTGTGGGAGCAGCGACGCTTCATTGCCGAGGATCAGACTCTGCGCAATTTCGTGCTCAACGAGCCACGCGGCGGCGTCTTCCGCCACATCAACCTGCTGGTGCCACCGAAGGATCCGCGCGCGACCATGGGCTTCATCATCATGGAACCGGAGGACACCCCGCCGATGTCCGGTTCCAACTCGATCTGCGTTTCGACCGTGCTGCTCGACAGCGGCATCGTGCCGATGCAGGAGCCCGAGACGAGAATGGTGCTGGAGGCGCCTGGCGGATTGGTCGATGTCGTCGCCACCTGCCGCAACGGCAAGGCAGAGCGCATCACCGTCACCAACGTTCCTTCCTTTGCCGGCAAGCTCGACGCGAAGATCGAGGTTGAGGGGCTCGGCACGCTCACGGTCGACACCGCCTATGGCGGCGACAGCTTCGTGATCACCGATGCGCGCACACTCGGTTTTTCAGTGACGCCGGACGAAGCGCGCGAACTGGCCGAAACCGGCATCAAGATCACCCGCGCGGCCAACGAGCAACTCGGCTTCACGCATCCGGAAAACCCGGAATGGGCGCATATCTCGTTCTGCCAGCTGACGCTGCCGGTCGAGGAACGCGACGGCGTCCTGCATGGCCGCAACACTGTGGTGATCCAGCCGGCCAAGCTTGACCGTTCGCCAACCGGCACCGGCTGCTCGGCGCGCATGGCGGTGCTGCACGCGCGCGGGCAGATGAAGGTGGGGCAGCGTTTTGTCGGCCACTCGATCATCGATTCGACGTTCGATTGCCGCATCGTGGCAGATGCGACGGTCGGCGGTCGCCCGGCCATCATCCCGGAAATCTCCGGGCGTGCCTGGGTCACCGGCACGCATCAAGTGATGCTGGATCCCGCCGATCCGTGGCCATCAGGCTACCGGCTTGCCGATACCTGGCCGCGCAAGCAGTAGGCCAGCTGACATCTATTCAGCAATGATGCGCGTGGTGCCGACCCAGAGTTCGCGGGCCGGCCCCGCGCCGATGTTGCGGGCGCGATGCGGCAAGGATGAGGGGAAGTGGAGGGTGTCGCCAGCCTTCAACACATATTCCTTGCCGTCGATCTCGTAGAGCATTTCCCCCTCGATCAGATAGAGGAAATCCTCGCCTTCGTGGCTGGTCAGTTCGGACGCGTAGCCGACCGGCATATGGGTTATGCAGCCGTTGAGCTGCGCGCCCGGAAAGCCGCGTTCAAGCAGCTCATAGACCCGCTCCTTCGTCTCGACATTGTAGCCGCGGCGTTCGCCGGCATGCGACACCATGGAATGGGCGTGCTGCGGCGGCTGCGACAGGAACGTGTCGACGCTGGTGCCGAGCGCATTGGCGACATTGTAGAGCGAGATCAGCGACGGTGTGGAAATGCCGCGTTCGATCTGGCTGATGAAGCCCTCGGTCAGCCCGGCTTCGCGCGCGACCTGCTTCATCGTCTTGCCGATTTCCTTGCGGCGGGCCCGCAGCATCTGGCCGATCGTTGCGGCCGCGGGCATGTCGGTAAAAGGGGCGCCGGCATCTGCTACTGGCGCCTCATCGGTATCGAGAGGCATGATTTTCTTTCCGCTTGACTCGCGTCTGTTGTTGTACTTTAGTCCGACTAAAGTCGACTATGCAAGCTCCGCTGCTGGCCGGCTTATAAAGGGGAACAACAAGAATGCCTTCGCGACAATCCGGACGCAAAGAAAAACGTTCGAAAAAATTGGATCCAATATCCAATTAGCCGGAGGCATGTTCCGGCAATGGCCGGGCGATCAAACAGGAGGAGTGAGAGATGAAACGTTTGTTGCCGATCTTACTGGGTGCCGCACTTGGGCTGGCTGCGGCCACATCGGCGCTCGCCATCGAGCGTGGCGGCGCCATGACTTTTGCGCGCTACGACGATTCCACCGTCATCGACCCGGTCTACGCCGATCGCAATCCTGATCTCTGGATGGTTGCCGGTCTCTACGAAACTCTGCTGCGCAACGGCCCTGACGGCTCGATCGTGCCCGGATTGGCTGAGGGCTACGACGTTGCCGCAGACGGGCTTTCGATCAAGCTCAAGCTGCGCGATGGACTAAAATTCTCCGACGGCTCTGCTTTGACGGGCGCCGATGTGGTCTTCTCGCTCGACCGGGCCCGCAATCCCGAGCTTGGCCCCTGGGCCGGCCTGCTTGGTGCCGTCGACAAGGTTTCCGCCGATGGCAACCAGGTGACGCTGACGCTCAAGAACCTGGACCCGACCATCGTCTCTATTCTTGCAACGTTCAACACCGGCATCATGCCCAAGGCGGCCTTCGAGAAGGCGGCTGGCGCCAACGATCAAGAAAAGGCGCGCGCCTTCTTCGAGGCAGGCCCGGTGACCTCGGGCCCCTTCACCATGAAGAGCCGGGTGCAGGGCTCAAGCATGACCTTCGAGCGCAATCCCAATTACTGGCGCCCCGGCACGGACGGCAAGCCGCTGCCCTATCTTGACCAGGTCGATTTCGTCATCATTCCTGACGATGCCACCCGCATTCTCAAGCTTCAGGCCGGCGAAGTCGATGCGGCGGAATTCATTCCCTTCGCCCGTGTGGGTGAGCTCGGTGCCGATCCGGCGCTGAAGATGGAACTCTTTCCGTCGACCCGCATCGTCTATGCGCCGATCAATACGCGCGAGACCCGTAAGGACGGCTCCAAGAACCCGCTTGCCGACGCCAAGGTGCGCCAGGCGCTGAACTACGCCACCGACAAGAATGTGCTGATCAAGCTCGTCACCTTCGACACCGGCAAGCCGATGACGTCGCTCATGTCGGCCGCCACCCAGCTTCACTATGGCCCGGAGCCGCTCTACCCCTACAATCCGGAAAAGGCCAAGCAATTGCTTGAGGAGGCCGGTCTTGGCGGCGGCTTCGAGGTGACGTTTACCACGCTTGCCGGCAGCGCCGATGATGCGACGCTGTTCACCGCTCTCCAGCAGATGTGGTCGCCGCTCGGCGTCAACCTCAAGGTCGAGCAGGTCGACAATCCCACCCGCGGCGAGAAGAACCGCTCCGGCGACTTCGATATCCATACCTATGGCTGGGCGAACGACGTCAACGATCCGGCGCAGGTGACCGGCTGGCTCGGTTACTACAAGCAGCGTCAGGCCGTTGGCACCGGCTGGAACAACGAAGAGTTCAACGCGCTGTTCGAGCAGTCCAACGTTGAGGTCGATCCGGCCAAGCGTAAGGACGAATACAAGAAGATGCAGGAGATCTATGCGGACGGCGCGCCGCTGCTCTTCCTGTTCGAAACGCCCTTCGCTGTCGCAGTCTCGAAGTCGGTCGAAGGCTATGTGCAGACGCCTCTCGGTGCGAATGACTTCTCCGAGGCCTGGCGGGCCAAGTGACGACTGCCTGAATTCAGGATGTCGGGCGGTGAAGGCCGTCCGACATCGTTCACAAGGTTCAATCCATGCCCTCGCTTTCCTACCTAATGGCTCGGTTGCTGCAGATTATCCCGACCTTTCTTCTGGTCATGATCTTCATTTTCCTGCTTGTTCGCTTGCTGCCCGGGGATCCGGCGATTGCCATGGCCGAGGCCAAGGCAACGGACGCGCAGCTCGAGCAAATCCGCCACAACCTCGGTCTAGACCAGCCGCTACCGATCCAGTTTCTGGTTTTCGTCAAGAACACGCTGACCGGCGATCTCGGCCGTTCGATCATGCTGAAGGCACCGGTCACGGAGATCATCCTCACACGGTTGCCGACCACGATCTTCCTGGCGCTTTACTCGGTGCTGTTAGCGATCTGTCTTGCGGGTCCGCTGGCGTTTCTTGCCGCCGCACGGGTCAACAGCGCCCTTGACGTTACCATCCGTAGCGTCTTCCAGGTGGGGCTGTCGATGCCGGTCTTTTACATTGGCCTCGTGCTGCTGACGGTGCTGGCAGCCCAGCTGCGCTGGTTTCCTGTCGGCGGTTACGGGACGAGTTTCCTCGACAATCTTCACCATCTGATGCTGCCGGCGCTCAGCGTCGCGCTCTACACCTCGGCCATCATCCTGCGCAATCTCAGGGCCTCGCTGATCGAGGTGCTCGATGCCGACTACGTGCAGTTCGCCCGTGCCAAGGGACTTTCGCCGCGCATCGTCATGACGCGGCATGTGCTGCGCAACGCCCTGGTCTCGACCGTGACGCTGCTCGGCCTTTCCATCGGCAACCTGATGAGCGGAACGCTGGTCACCGAAACGGTCTTTGCCGTTCCGGGCGTCGGACGGCTGATGCTGGAGGCGATCTTCGCGCGGGACTATCCGCTGATCCAGGGGCTGACCCTTACCTTCGCCGTGCTCGTCTCCGTCGTCTTCCTGCTGACGGACATCGTGCAGTCCTGGCTCGATCCGAGGCTTCGTCAATCATGAGCATCGTCCTGCAATATCCCAGCCGCAAGGCGAGCCGGGTCTATGCCTTCCTTGGCCGGGCCTTCTCGCGGCCGTCCTTCGTCATCGGTTTCGCCATCCTCGCGTTGTCGATCGCGCTGGCGCTGTTCCCGCAGTTGCTGGCTCCCTATGATCCGCTTGCCTTCGACCTCAGTGCCATCCAGCAGGGGCCGAGCCTTGCCCATCCCTTCGGCACCGACAATTTCGGCCGCGACGTGCTTTCGCGCGTCATCTGGGCCTATCGCGTCGACATGCAGATGGCCTTCTTCGCCACGATCTTCGCGTTGCTGATCGGGGTCACGGTTGGGGCCTTCGTTGGCTATTACGGCGGTATCGCCGACACCATCTTCGGCCGCTGTGTCGATGCGATCATCACTTTTCCCTTCCTGGTGCTGGTCATCGCCATCGTGGCGGTGCTCGGGCCTGGCCTCGTCAATATGTATGTGGCGATCACGGCGGTGAACTGGGTCTACTATGCCCGTCTGACCCGGGCCGAGATCATGGCGCAGAAATCCAACGACTATGCCGCAGCCGGCCGCGTGCTCGGCTATTCCGACCGGCGCATCATCTTCCGGCACCTCCTTCCCAACGCGATCTCGCCGATCATCGTCTACTGGATGACGGACATGGCACTTGCCATCCTCCTCGGCTCGTCGCTCGGCTATCTCGGCCTCGGCGCGCAGCCGCCGGCTGCCGAATGGGGCGTGTTGATCGCCGAAGGGCGCAACTTCCTGCTGACTGCGTGGTGGATGAGCCTGATGCCGGGCATTGCCATCGTGCTCACCGGCCTCGGCTTCAGTCTGGTCGGCGACGCGCTTGCCGATCTGCTCCGACCGAAAGGACGCTGACATGAACCCCGTTGAAAAAGAAGCGGTTCTGGACGTCAGGCGGCTACGCACCGAGTTCGGCCTGGCGGAGCGCCCGCTGGTTGCCGTCGACGATGTTTCGTTTCAGGTGAAGGCGGGCGAGATCCTCGGGCTTGTCGGCGAATCCGGATCCGGCAAGAGCATCACCCTTCGGTCGATCCTCGGCATCGTCAGGCCAAGGGGGCGCGTCAAAGGCGAGATCCTCTGGAAGGGCAGGGATCTGGTGCCGCTCGACGAGGCGGCGCTGCGACGGGTGCGCGGACGCGAGATCGCGATGATCTTTCAGGAGCCGATGTCGTCGCTGAACCCGCTCCTGACCGTTGGTTTGCAGATATCGGAGAACCTTGCCGCCCATACGGATCTGGATGCGAAAGCAAGGAAGGCACGTGCTGTCGAACTGCTCGACATGGTCGGCATTCCTGCGGCGCGCGATCGGCTCGGTGATTATCCGCACGAGTTTTCCGGCGGCATGCGGCAACGGGTGATGATCGCGATTGCCCTTGCCTCCAACCCGCAACTGCTGCTCGCCGACGAGCCGACGACGGCGCTCGATGTGACCATACAGGACCAGATCCTGCGGCTTATCCAGGCGCTTAGCCGCGACCTCGGCATGGCGGTGATCCTCGTTACCCACGACATGGGCGTGGTAGCCGAGACCTGCGACCGGGTGGCGGTGATGTATGGAGGCCGTCTCTGCGAGACGGGACCGACGGCCGACGTCATCGGTGATGCCCGGCATCCCTATTCGCTCGGGCTTCTGCGCTCGATCCCGCGCGACGTCGCGCCGCGCACGCTGCTCTATTCGATCCCTGGTGCGCCGCCGTCGCTCAACGCCTTGCCGGCCGGTTGCGCATTTACGGCGCGCTGTCCCGTCGCCGGGCCGGAATGCCGCGATGTCCGGCCGAACCTCGGCACTGCCGGGCAAAACCGTCAGGTCGCCTGCCATCACCGCGAGCAAGCCCTCATCCATTTCAGCGCGCGGGAGGCGGCGCAATGAGCCAATCGATCCATCAGGCGGCCACGCCGCTGCTTTCGATCCGCGATCTCTTCATGCGCTTTGAAAAGCGCCGTTCGCTGTCGGACACGTTGGCCGGCCGGCCGCGTCAGGTCGTCTCGGCCCTGAACGGCGTCGACCTCGACGTAATGCCGGCCGAAACGCTGGGGATTGTCGGTGAGTCCGGTTGCGGCAAGTCGACGCTCGCGCGCTGCATAGCCGGCCTCAACCGGCCGACGTCGGGCGATATCCGCTTCGAAGGCGAAAGTGTCATCGACCTCAAGGGCGCAAGGCGACGCGGCTACAACAAGCGCGTCCAGATGATGTTCCAGGATCCCTATACGTCGCTCAATCCGCGCATGACGGTGCGCGACACGCTCCGGGAAGCGATCACGGTTCACCGCATGCGCGAAGGCGCCGGCATCGATCGCCGCGTCGACGAGTTGCTTGATCTGGTGCGGCTGCCCGATGGCGCCGCGGACAAGTATCCGCACGAGTTCTCCGGCGGCCAGCGACAGCGTATCGGTATCGCGCGGGCGCTTTCGCTGGAGCCGACCTGCCTTGTCGCCGACGAGCTGGTGTCCGCGCTCGACGTTTCCGTCCAGGCGCAGGTCGTCAACCTGCTGTTGGAGCTGCAGGACAGTCTGGGGCTGACGGTGCTGTTCGTTGCCCATGACCTCAGGCTGGTGCGCCACGTCTCCCATCGTGTCGCGGTGATTTATCTCGGTGCTATCGTCGAGATCGGCCCGTCGGAGGCGCTCTTTTCCAGGCCGATGCACCCCTATTCGCAAGCGTTGTTGGCCGCAGCCCCTTCGCTCGATCCGACGGCGCGACGCAGGGCGCCGGCGCTCTCCGGCGAATTGCCGAGCCCGCTCGACATTCCGCCTGGCTGCCCTTTCCACGTCCGCTGCCCGCATGCCGCGGAGCGTTGCCGCAAGGAAAAGCCGGCGCTGCGGCCGGTCGGCCACGGCATGACTGCCTGTCACTTCGCCGAGACGATCGGCGGCGCGTGAAGACCATTATCGAATAGGAAAAGACCATATGACATCGAAAGACACGCCGAGCGCCTCCAGCCGGATCGCGGCCCTGCGGCGCAAACTCGACGAGCAGGGGCTCGACGGCTACGTCATCCCCCGGTTCGACGAACATCAGGGCGAATATTGTGCGCCCCATGACAACAGGCTCGCCTTCGTGACCGGCTTCACCGGATCGGCCGGCGTCGCAATTGTCATGCGCGACCGGGCCGCCATCTTTGTCGATGGTCGCTATCAGGTGCAGGTGCGCGAAGAGATCGACGTCGACTGCTTCGCCATCGAGCATTTCTACGATGCACCGCTGAAGGACTGGCTGCGGAAGAACCTGCGCAAGGGCGAACGCGTCGGTTTCAATTCCATGCTGTTGCCGCCCACCTGGGACATCGATTGCGGCCAATCCGTTGCTGTTGCCGGTGCCGAATGGGTTGCCGTGACCGACGATCTCGTCGACGCGATCTGGTCGGACCAGCCTGAACGGCCGCTTGGCAATGTGATCGCGCTGTCGCGTGAGTATGCCGGCGAAAGCGTCGCCGACAAGAAGCGCCGCATCGGCCAGATGTTGGCGGAGCAGGGCGCCGATGTCCTGATCGAGGCGCAGCCCGACAATATCGCCTGGTTCCTGAATGTTCGCGGCCGGGATGTGGCATTCAACCCGATGCCGCAGTCCTTCATGATCGCCGACAGGGAGGGCCGGGTCGAATGGCTGGTCGATCACCGCAAGCTGCCGAACGATCTCACGGACTTCGAGCTCGAAGGTGTTGCGATGTCCGAGCCTGACCTGTTGCTCGACAGGGTTCGTACGGCGACCGCCGGGCGGGTGGCGCTCGTCGATCCCGGCTTTGCTCCATCGGCGGTTGCCCATGCGACACGCGAGGCCGGCGGCAACGTCCGCCTTTTGCGCAGCCCGATCACCCTCGCCAAGATGCTGAAGAACCCCGTTGAACTCCAGGGCTTTCGCGATTGCCATCGCCATGATGGCGCCGCGTGGATCAGGTTCTTCGCCTGGCTGGAGGCCAACGCGTCCGCACGGGAGGAGGAAGGGCGGCCTATAACCGAACTGGAGGCGGAGGATCGCATCCTCGCCTTCCGCCGGATGGAGGCAACCTTCGTCGAGCCGAGCTTCCGCTCGATCTCGGCTGCCGGTGGCCACGCTGCCATGTGCCATTATGCGGCGACCACGAAGAGCGATGCGCCGATCACCTCTCATGGCATCTATCTGCTCGATTCCGGGGGGCAGTACTTCACCGGAACCACGGATGCGACGCGCACGACAGCGATCGGGCCTGTCCGTGATGACATCCGCCGCGCCTATACCGCAGTCCTCAAGGGGCTGATTTCCATGGTCTCGCTCAAATTTCCGAAAGGCACCTACGGCCATCAACTCGACGCCTTTGCACGCCGTCCGCTTTGGGATCTCGGACTGGACTACGATCACGGCACCGGTCACGGCGTTGGTCATTTCCTGTCGGTGCATGAGCAGCCCCAACGCTTCGACCGCCGCGTCAACGAGGTTGAATTGCGGCCGGGCATGGTGACGACCATCGAGCCCGGCTACTACAAGGCCGGAGAATACGGCATCCGCATCGAGAACCAGGTGGAAGTAATCGACGATGGCGACGGTTTCATGAGCTTTCGCAGCCTGACGCTGGTGCCGATCGATCTCCGGCTCGCAGATATCAAGCTCATGAGCGAAACCGAAAGGCAGTGGATCGACGCCTATCATTGGCGCGTTGCCAAGACCATGCAAGGGGTGCTCGATCCCGCCACGGCTGCCTGGCTGGCTGTAAGGACAGCGCCGATCGGCAATTAGCCGGACGAGTTGCGGCGGCGAGCAATGGATCTGCCGCCCTTTGCGTTCTCAATTTGAAGATATGGACGACGGAGGCTTGCGATGCGACTTCCGTCGTCCGCTTTCGCCGGGTCGTGTGAAGTTACTTGCCTAATAGCGACCATTTGTGATAATTGTCACAAATATTGTTCGACCCTTTCAGCATACAATGCATTGGCTCGGACGACCGGACACACGGAACGATCATGGCCAGCCGCAAGACATCCCGCATCATTCAACTCGCCGACGCGCTGTCGGGCCGTCGCGTTCTTCATCTGCGCGATGCCGCAGCCTTACTCGGGGTCTCCGAGATGACCGTTCGGCGGGACGTCGCCGACAATCCGGGGCAATTCACTTTCCTCGGCGGCCACATCGTGCCGGCGGGCGAGATGGATGGCGATATGCCGTATGAGTTGGCGCGCGAAGCCGACAGTCATGCAGCGGCAAAGCGCGAAGCCTGTGTCCATGCAGCCCAACACATCCGTCCGGACGAAACCATCTTCATCGATTGCGGTACGACTCTCGAATACCTCGTCGATCTCATTCCGGATAATTATTCAATCACTGCAGTATGTTACTCGCTCAATGTCGCGGATAGGCTGACGCGGAAGCCCAATGTGCGCATCGTCATGCTCGGTGGTGTTTATCATCCGGCCTCGGCGTCGTTTTCGGGAAATTCGGGGCTCGAAACGCTCGATTCACTCGGGATCAATGTCGCATTTCTTTCGGCTGCGGGGGTAGACCCGGGGCGTGGCGCAACCTGTGTGCATTTTCACGAGGTGGCGGTGAAGCAGAAGGTGATCTCGCTTGCGCGCGAAAGCCATCTCGTTGTCGACCTGAGCAAGATCGGCAAGCTGAAACCGGCGTTCTTTGCGCCGATGAACGTCTTTCGCTCGGTGATCACCGAAGACGGCGACGCAGTCTTTCCGGCGATCTGACGCTTCGCCAGGAAAATGGTAGGATTCCATCGAAACGCGATCGTGGCGCTTGACACATTCCACATCTGATGGAATGCTAACAAAAATACGATAGAAAAATAACAAAATGAGAATCGCCGCCGACGCGGATAACAGCCGTGGTATCGTGCTGCGATGTCAGGGAGTTCGAGGAGCAATCGCTTGGAAGACCTTGCTGTGAAGAATGTGGCCGCGAAAACCGTGGCGCCTGTGGCTTCCGGCCACAACTGGCCGCGCAACGACGGCACGGAGCTCGATCTCGGTTGGGTGGTCGACCAGCGCGTCAATCTGTCGGCCGCCGAGCGGCGCGTTGCGACGCTGCCAGGTCGCCGGACCGTGAAGAAGGACGCGCAGGCCGCATGGCTTTTGAAGGCCGTAACCTGCATCGATCTGACGACGCTCAACGGCGACGATACGGCGGAGCGCGTCAAGCGACTCTGCGCCAAGGCGCGCCAGCCGGTGCGCCAGGACATTCTCGATGCGCTTGGCATGGGCAATCGCGACATCACGACCGGCGCCGTCTGCGTCTACCACCGTTTCGTTTCGACCGCAGTCGAGGCGCTTGAAGGTTCGGGCATTCCGGTTGCTGCCGTTTCCACCGGCTTTCCCGCAGGCCTCATTCCGCACGACGTCAAGCTCCGCGAGATCGAGGCTTCGGTTGCCGATGGTGCCAAGGAAATCGATATCGTCATCACCCGCGAACATGTCCTGACCGGCAACTGGCAGGCGCTCTATGACGAGATGCGCGATTTCCGCGCCGCCTGTGGCGATGCGCATGTCAAGGCGATCCTGGCGACCGGCGATCTCAAAACGCTGCGCAACGTGGCGCGTGCCTCGCTCGTCTGCATGATGGCAGGCGCCGATTTCATCAAGACCTCGACCGGCAAGGAGGGCGTCAACGCCACTCTTTTGGTGACCTTGGTGATGCTGCGCATGATCCGCGCCTATCAGGAACGCACCGGCATCAAGGTTGGGTACAAGCCTGCGGGCGGTATTTCCGCCGCCAAGGATATCCTGAACTACCAATTCCTGATGAAGGACGAACTCGGTCGCGAGTGGCTGGAGCCGGATCTGTTCCGCATCGGTGCCTCGAGCCTGCTCGGCGACATCGAGCGCCAGCTTGAGCATCACGTGACCGGCGCCTACTCGGCCCTCAACCGACACCCGATTGGATGATCCCGATGACAGTCGCAAGGTATTTTGACGAAATGTCCTATGGTCCCGCACCGGAAGCCGACACCGAGGCCCGCCAATGGCTGGCGCGTCACAAGGGTGAGTTCGGCCACTTCATCAACGGTGCTTTTGTCGCGCCGTCGTCCGGCAAGACGTTCGAGACCTTCGAGCCCGCGACCGGTGCGCTGCTGGCGAAGGTGGCGCTTGGCAGTGCCAAGGACGTGGATGACGCCGTCGCTGCTGCCCGAAAAGCGCAAGGCTCCTGGGCCAAGTTGCCGGGCCATGCCCGCGCCCGCCACCTCTATGCCCTTGCTCGCACGATCCAGCGCCATGCGCGCCTGATCGCGGTGGTCGAGGCGATCGACAATGGCAAGCCGATCCGCGAAACGCGTGATATCGACGTTCCGCTGGCCGCGCGTCACTTCTATCACCATGCCGGCTGGGCGCAGCTGCAGGAAACCGAGTTTGCCGACCAGGTGCCGGTCGGTGTCGTCGGCCAGGTCATCCCGTGGAATTTCCCGTTCCTGATGCTTGCCTGGAAAGTCGCCCCGGCCTTGGCGCTGGGCAACACCGTCATCCTCAAGCCTGCCGAGTTCACGCCGCTGACGGCTCTGCTGTTCGCAGAGCTCGCCGCTGCCGCCGGCCTGCCGGCGGGCGTGCTGAACGTCGTGACCGGCGAAGGCGAAACCGGTGCGCTGATCGTCGAGCATTCCGACATCGACAAGATCGCCTTTACCGGCTCGACCGAAGTCGGCCGCCTGATCCGCGAGAAGACGGCTGGCACCGGCAAGTCGCTGACACTCGAACTCGGTGGCAAGTCGCCATTCATCGTCTTTGACGATGCCGACATCGATGGCGCGGTCGAAGGTGTGGTCGACGCGATCTGGTTCAACCAGGGCCAGGTCTGCTGCGCCGGCTCGCGGCTGCTGGTGCAGGAAGGTGTGGCACCTCTCTTCTACGAACGCCTGACGCGGCGCATGCAGAGCCTGCGCGTTGGCCATCCACTCGACAAGGCAATCGACATGGCGGCGATCGTCGCACCGGTTCAATTGCAGCGCATCGAGAGCCTGGTCGCCAAGGGCGTGGCCGAAGGCGCCAAGCTCCACCAGCCGAAGATCGAGCTGCCCAAGGGCGGCAGCTTCTACCCGCCGACCTTGCTCACCAATGTGCAGCCGACGTCGATCGTCGCAACGGAGGAGATCTTTGGTCCCGTCGCCGTGTCGATGACCTTCCGCACACCGGAAGAGGCGATCCAGCTCGCCAACCATTCCCGCTACGGTCTGGCGGCAAGCGTGTGGAGCGAAACGATCGGTCTGGCGCTCAACGTTGCCGCCAAGCTCGCGGCGGGCGTCGTCTGGGTGAATGCCACCAATCTGTTCGATGCTGCGGCTGGTTTCGGCGGCAAGCGCGAATCCGGCTTCGGCCGCGAGGGCGGCCGCGAAGGCTGCTACGAGTATCTGAAGCCCAAGGCGTGGGCGGGTCGCAAGCTGCGCGCAGCGCCAGCAGAACCGGTCTTGAAGCAGGCCACCGGCGATTTCGCCGCTCCGTCGCTCGATCGCACGGCGAAGCTTTTCATCGGCGGCAAGCAAGCGCGCCCTGACGGCAACTATTCGCGTGCCGTGCTTTCGCCCAAGGGCAAGGTCATCGGTGAAGTGGGAGAGGGCAACCGCAAGGATATCCGCAACGCCGTGGTTGCTGCGCATGCGGCTTCCGGCTGGGCGTCGGCGACATCGCACAATCGGGCGCAGATCCTCTACTACATCGCCGAGAACCTTAGCGGCCGGGCCGATGAGTTTGCCAACCGCATTTCCGCGATGACCGGCGTATCGGCAGCCGGTGCGAAGGCCGAGGTCGAGGCGTCGATATCCAGGCTTTTCAGCTACGGCGCCTGGGCTGACAAGTACGAAGGCGTGGTCCATCAGCCGCCGTTGCGCGGCGTCGCACTCGCGATGCCCGAATCGATCGGCGTCGTCGGCGTCATCTGCCCGACGGAAGCGCCGCTGCTCGGCTTCATCAGCCTGGTGGCGCCGTTGATTGCCACCGGCAACCGCGTCGTCGCGGTACCGAGCGAACAGCATCCGCTGGCAGCCACCGACTTCTATTCGATCCTCGAAACGTCCGACGTTCCGGCAGGTGTCGTCAACATCGTCACCGGTTCGGCGATGGAACTGGCAAAGACGCTGGCAAGCCACAACGACGTCGATGCGCTCTGGGCCTTCGGCACGCAGGAGCTTTCCACCGTGGTCGAGAAGCTCTCGGCTGGCAATTTGAAGCGGACCTTCGTCGACTATGGCAAGGCGACCGATTGGTTCGATCGCTTCGCAGCAGAAGGGCAAGCCTATCTGCGTCGCGCGACGGACGTGAAGAACATCTGGATCCCTTACGGGGAGTAAGGAATCCAGATCCCGGGGCGGGGGGAGCCGGCCCGGGAATGCAGCGACTGCAACATTGCAAGGGTAGATTTGGGAGAGGTGGCGCCGACAGCGCGTCACCGAGTTTCGCGCCACTCGAAAGCATGCGAGCCGGCGTCTGGAGGAGGGTTGTCTATGCTGAAGAATCTGGACCCGGCACTCAACGCCGATGTTTTGCACGCGCTTCGCTCCATGGGGCACGGCGACACGCTGGTCATTTCCGATACCAATTTCCCGTCCGATGCGATTGCCAGGCAGACCACACTCGGCAAACTTTTGCGGATCGACAATGTCTCTGCAGCGCGCGCCGTGAAGGCGGTTCTGTCGGTGCTTCCTCTCGACACGCCGCTGCAGCCATCGGCAGGCCGCATGGAGATCATGGGTGCGCCGACCGAAATTCCTGGCGTGCAGCAGGAAGTCCAGGCCGAAATCGATCGTGCCGAGGGCAAGCCCGCGCCGATGTACGGCATCGAACGCTTCGCCTTCTATGAAGAAGCCAAGAAGGCCTATTGCGTCATTACCACCGGAGAAACGCGCTTTTATGGCTGCTTCCTTTTCACCAAGGGCGTCATTCCGCCTGAAAATGCCTAGCTGACAAACGTTAGCCTGCGCATCGGCTCTGTGAGCTGGTCGTCATAACATCTTGAACGCGTGAAATTTATCTTGGATCGCCGCTTCGCCTTTGGCAGCGGCGTGACCAGGGGAGGCAGGAATGAAGGTTGGTGTTTCGATCCTCGGGATCTTCGTGGCCGATACGGCCTATCTGGCGCGGCGCATGCCGGTTGTCGGCGAAACCATTACCGGAAGCGGCTTCTCGGTCGGGCCCGGCGGCAAGGGATCGAACCAGGCGGTCGCGGCGGCACGTGCGGGCAGTCCGGTGTCCTTCATCTCGAAAATCGGACGCGATACCTTCGGAGATATGGCGCTTCGCACCTATGCCGAGGCGGGCGTGACGCCGAAGATCGTCCAGATGGACGACCTGCCGACCGGCGCGGCCTTCATCTACGTCAACGATCAGAATGGCGAGAACGCCATCATCGTCTATCCCGGTGCAGCCGGCTCGATCGGCATCGACGATGTCGAGGCAGCGCGGGATACGATCGAAGCATCGCGCATCTTCGTGACGCAACTTGAGCAGCCGGCGGCCGCCGCCCAGCGAGCATTGGAAATCGCACATGCGGCAGGCGTGGTCACCGTCTTCAACCCGGCGCCGGCAGAGCCCTTCCCGGATGCGATCTATCCGCTTTGCGATTACATCGTGCCGAACGAGACCGAAGCGGCGGCGCTGGTGGGATTTTCTCTTGCCACGGCAGACGATGCGCGGCGGGCGGGTGACGCGCTTCTGAAGAAGGGCGCAAAGTCAGCGCTGATCACCCTCGGCGAAAGAGGCGTTCTTCTCCACAATCAGAGCCAGTCCGTATTCGTCCCGGCGATGGCAAGCGGCCCGGTTATCGACACGACCGGCGCGGGCGATGCTTTCGTCGGCGGGTTTTCAGCAGCCTTGGCGCGGGGGCTCGCGCCAGCGGATGCCGCGCGGTTCGGCTGTGCTACCGCCGGGATCTCGGTCACCCGTCGCGGCACGGCCCCTGCCATGCCGACGCTTGCGGAGATCGAGGCTCTCCTGGCGCAAGGGGCGGCCGCATGACGACGCGCAACGACCCGATCAAGCACTTCTTCATCTGGCCGGCCCTGATCATCGTTCTGGTGATTTCCATCTTTCCTCTGGTCTATTCGCTGACCACAAGCTTCATGAGCATGCGTCTGGTGCCGCCAATGCCGGCGCGTTTCGTCGGCTTCGGCAATTATGCGGATCTTTTGCAGAATCCACGCTTCTGGCACGTGGCCGGGACGACGACGTTGATCGCCT
This sequence comes from Ensifer sp. GW821-FHT05G01, assembly GCF_059419585.1. Classification (NCBI taxonomy): domain Bacteria; kingdom Pseudomonadati; phylum Pseudomonadota; class Alphaproteobacteria; order Hyphomicrobiales; family Rhizobiaceae; genus Ensifer; species Ensifer sp. GW821-FHT05G01. Next base: position 163,889 of record NZ_JBWKSC010000014.1, read on the forward strand.
TCATCTCCGTCGGCCTGCAATATGTGATCGGCCTTTCCGTGGCGCTTGCGCTCAATTCCCGGGTGCCGGGCGAGGGCCTCTTTCGCGTCAGCTTTCTCCTGCCGATGCTGGTTGCGCCCGTCGCCGTGGCGCTGATTGCCCGACAGGTGCTTAACCCGACAATGGGTCCGCTCAACGAACTGATGAGCGCTCTGGGCTTTCCCAATCTGCCGTTCCTGACGCAGACGAGCTGGGCGCTCGGCTCGATCATCGCCGTCGAAGTCTGGCAATGGACACCGTTTGTCATTCTGATGCTGCTGGCCGGGTTGCAGACACTGCCAGATGATGTTTACGAGGCGGCCGCGTTGGAGAATGCCACGCCCTGGCAACAGTTCCGCGACATTACCTTTCCGATGCTGCTGCCGATCTCCGTCGCCGTCGTCTTCATCCGGCTGATCGAAAGCTACAAGATTATCGATACCGTCTTCGTGATGACGGGCGGTGGACCTGGGATCTCGACCGAGACGCTGACGCTCTTTGCCTATCAGGAGGGCTTCAAGAAGTTCAATCTCGGCTACACCTCCGCATTGTCGTTCCTGTTCCTGATCGTCATCACGGTGATCGGCCTCGTCTATCTCGCCATCCTCAAGCCGTATCTGGAGAAGCACAAATGAGCGTGCGCACTCTCAAGGGAAAACGGCGATGGATCGCGCTTGGCGGCTGCCTTGTCTGGCTCGCCATCACGTTCTTTCCGCTCTATTGGGTCCTGATCACATCGTTCAAGACACCGATCGCCGTGGTCGGCGGCCCGACCTACCTGCCTTTCGTCGATTTCGAGCCGAGCCTGACGGCATGGCGCGAGCTTTTGTCCGGCCAGCGGGGCCAGTTCTTCAACACGTTCCTGGCCTCGACGATCATCGGCCTTTCGGCATCGGTTCTCGCGACGGGCATTGGTGCGATGGCGGCCTATGCGCTGGTCCGCTTCACCTTCCGCTTCCGGCTGCTGTCTGCCCTTATCTTCGTCGTCATCGCCTTCGGCGGCTTCCTGCTTGGTCGCAATGTGCTCGGCTTCGGGCAAGGGATATCGCTGATCTATGCCTTTATCGCCGCGCTGGCACTGGCGGTGCTCTCCAGCCGCTTCCGGTTACCGGGGCCTGAGCTCGGCAACAACGACATCGTCTTCTGGTTCGTGAGCCAGCGCATGTTCCCGCCGATCGTCGCCGCCTTCGCGCTCTATCTGATGTACACCGAGATGGGCAAGCTCGGCTTCAAGCTGGTCGACAGCTACATCGGCCTGACCTTTGCCTACATCGCCTTCTCGCTGCCTATCGTCATCTGGCTGATGCGGGACTTCTTCGAGGCGTTGCCGGTCGAGGTCGAAGAGGCCGCCATGGTCGACAACGTGCCCACATGGCGCATCTTCTTCGGCATCGTGCTGCCGATGTCGAAGCCGGGGTTGATCGCGACATTCATGATCACGCTTGCCTTCGTGTGGAACGAGTTCCTTTTCGCGCTGTTCCTGACCAATTCGAGATGGCAGACGCTGCCGATCCTCGTTGCCGGCCAGAACAGCCAGCGCGGCGACGAATGGTGGGCAATCTCCGCCGCCGCCCTGGTGGCGATCATTCCGATGATGGTCATGGCCGTGCTTCTCAGTCGGCTCATGCGCTCCGGTCTGCTGCTGGGGGCGATCAAATAACGACCTGTTTTTCGGCAACAATTCATTCAAGGGAGGAAAGAATGAGGAAACTGCTACTGACATCAGCGTCGCTGGGTGTTCTTGCCATGGCAAGCACCGGCACGGCACTCGCATGCGACCCCGACTATTCCGGCGTCGAACTGACGGCGACCACGCAGACCGGGCCCTATATCGCGTCCGCGCTGCAACTTGCGGCCAAGGGGTGGGAGGAAAAGACCTGCGGCAAGGTGAAGGTCGTCGAGTTTCCGTGGTCGGAACTCTACCCGAAAATCGTCACGTCCCTGACATCGGGTGAAGATGCCTTCGACGTCATCGCCTTTGCGCCGGCCTGGGCGCCGGACTTTACCGATTTCCTGTCGGAAATGCCGGGTGACATGCAGAAGGGCGCCGACTGGGAGGATATCGCGCCGGTCTATCGCGAGCAGTTGATGGTCTGGAACGGCAAGATCCTGTCGCAGACGATGGACGGTGACGCCCATACCTACAGCTACCGCATCGACCTGTTCGAAAACGCCGACAACCAGAAGGCCTTCAAGGACAAGTACGGCTACGATCTCGCGCCGCCGAAGACCTGGAAGCAGTATCTCGACATTGCCGAGTACTTCAACCAGCCGACCAATAACCTGTGGGGCACGGCGGAAGCCTTCCGTCGCGGCGGTCAGCAGTTCTGGTTCCTGTTCAGTCACGTCGCCGGCTACACCAGCCATCCCGGCAATCCGGGTGGCATGTTCTTCGATCCGGACACGATGGATGCACAGGTCAACAATCCGGGCTGGGTTCGTGGCCTCGAGGAATACATTCGCGCGTCGAAACTTGCGCCGCCGAATGCGCTCAACTTCTCCTTTGGTGAAGTGAATGCCGCCTTTGCCGGCGGCCAGGTGGCGGAATCGATCGGCTGGGGCGATACCGGCGTTATCGGCGCCGATCCGAAGCAGTCGAAGGTTGCAGGCAGTGTTGGCTCTGCACCGTTGCCGGGATCGGACGAGATCTGGAACTACAAGACCAAGAAGTGGGACAAGTTCGATCACGTCGTCCAGACCTCGTTCATGGCCTTCGGTGGCTGGCAGGCGGCGGTGCCCGCATCGTCGACCAAGCAGGAAGCGGCCTGGAACTACATCCAGTATCTGTCGAGCCCTGCCGTTTCCGGCCAGGCGGCGATCACCGGCGGCACCGGCGTCAATCCCTATCGCATCTCGCACACGACCAATCTCGACCTCTGGTCGAAGATCTTCTCCGAGCGTGAAGCCAAGGAGTATCTGGGGGCGCAGAAGGATGCGGTCACCGCGAAGAACATCGCCCTCGACATGCGCCTGCCCGGCTATTTCTCCTACACGGAAGTGCTGGAGATCGAACTCTCCAAGGCGCTTGCCGGAGAAGTCACGCCGCAACAGGCGCTCGACAGCGTCGCTGAGCAGTGGAACCAGCTGACGGACGAGTTCGGTCGCGACAAGCAGCTCGCTGCCTATCGCGCATCGATGGGCCTGCCACAGAAGTGAGATGATCGAGTGCTCGCCCCGAAACGATCGGGGCGAGCTTCGCGGTCCCTGCGGCCGGGTCACACTGGCCGCAGATACACTACAGCGCAATGCGTTAGCTATGACGCGCCCGAGGCGCTGTAGCGCTTGAAACCTGCTGGATAATTGCTCAAATCGATGTCGATTTGCGGAATTATGCAGCATCCCGGCCGCTTTCGCGCCGGCTACCGTCATGAGAAAAGGCGTCAGCATGTCCCAGGTCCGGTTGGAGCAAATCACCAAGTCCTTCGGTAGCGTCACCGTTATCCCGCCGCTCGATCTCGAAATTGCCGACCGGGAGTTCGTCGTGCTCGTCGGGCCATCCGGTTGCGGCAAGACGACCACCCTGCGCATGATTGCGGGCCTTGAGACGGCTTCTTCGGGCACGGTCCGGATCGGTGAACGTGATGTCACCGACTTGCGCCCGGGCCTGCGCAACTGCTCGATGGTGTTCCAGAACTACGCGCTCTACCCGCATATGACGGTGGCGGAGAATATCGGTTACGGCATGAAGGTGCGGGGCACGTCCAAGGCCGATATCGAAAAATCGGTCGCTGAGGCGGCCCGCATTCTCAACCTTGGCGCTTACCTCAGCCGCAAGCCGAGCGCTCTGTCCGGTGGCCAGCGCCAGCGTGTCGCCATCGGCCGCGCGATTGTCCGCCAGCCGGATGTCTTCCTGTTCGATGAGCCGCTGTCGAACCTCGACGCCAAACTGCGCATTGAAATGCGCACGGAAATCAAACTGTTACACCGAAGGCTTCAGACCACAGCGGTCTACGTCACCCACGATCAGGTCGAGGCCATGACGATGGCGGACCGCGTTGTCGTCATGAACCAGGGACGTATCGAGCAGGCGGCCGATCCGATCACGCTCTACGAGGCGCCGAGCAATCTGTTCGTCGCCGCATTCATCGGTGCGCCGAGCATGAATTTCGTCGAAGGATTGCTCGAACGCGGTGATGGCGGGCTGTGGTTCAGGGCGGATGGCGGTGTCGCGGTCAAGATCCCGGACACGCGCGCCAGAAAACTGGACGCTTTTGTCGGTCAGGCCGTCGTGCTCGGCATTCGCCCGGAGCATACTATGTCGTCAGAAGCCGATGCGCCAAGGCTGACGCTACAGGTGCGCGATATCGAGCCGCTGGGTCCCCATACGCTGGCGCTCGGAAGGGTGGGACAAGCGACCTTCACTGGACAGATACACGCGGCGTCACCGGTCAGGCCGGACGATACGATCGAGGTGCCGATCGAGGCGCAGAATATGCATTTCTTCCTGAAGCAGACCGGGATGGCGATCGGACGCTGAAGCAGAGGTTAAGGCCGGGGGCGAACGACGCCCCCGGCCTCGACAAGTCAGTTCTTGGTCGCGCGGGCAGCGGCAAGAAACGCCAGCTTGGCAGGCAGTTCCAGGTGCTTCGACAGGGCGACGCGCTCAGGCGTGTAATGCTGTTCGGCGTCGAGGCAGTTGACGGTTCCGAGCAGTTCGCCGCCGACAACCACGGGGATGTTGACGACCGAGCCGCAGCCGAGCGCCCAGATCGTCTCGTGATCGCCGAACACCTTGGAGATATCGACAATGGTGTTGGCCACGAAGGTCTTATGCTCCTTGTGCACGATGTCGAACCAGCTGTCATAGCGGATCGGCTTGGTGCCGGACGTCGGGTATTCTTCCGGGTGCGACGTGTAGGCACGACGGGCAACTTCATTGACCATATCGACGGTCATCGTCGTGAAGAGTTTGGCGCCGATCACCTGGCGGCAAAGCGTCTGAAGCGCGCCCAAGATGGTGTCCGCGTCGGTTTCCCTTGCAATCGCCGCATCGAATTCAGCCAATGCGGCAGCGATCTGTTCACTGTTCATCATATGTCCTTGGGATGTTGATTAATTCGCGTGCGCTGCGCTGATGTGCATCAGTTCGCGCGAATAGGGGTCCTTGAGGTCGCCACGCTTGAGGTCGGCAACGTCGGCCACCTCGACGATGCGGCCCTGCCGCATGACAGCCAGCCGATCGCAGAGGAAGGAAACGACCGGCAGGTTGTGGGTGACCATCAGGAAAGTCAGGTTCTGTTCCTGCCGCAATCGCTTCAGCAGGTTCAGAATCTCCGCCTGCACCGAGACGTCGAGCGCCGAGGTCGGTTCGTCGAGCAACAGCACCTTCGGCTTCAGCATCAGCGCGCGCGCGATGGCGACACGCTGGCGCTGGCCGCCCGAGAGCTGGTGCGGAAAGCGGAAACGGAATTTCCGGTCGAGCCCGACGGAAGACATTACCTCTTCGATGCGGGCGCTGCGATCGCCGATGCCGTGAATCGTCAGCGCTTCGCCGAGCGTGGCGTCGACGGTCTTGCGCGGATGCAGCGAGCCGTAGGGGTCCTGGAACACCATCTGACACTGACGGGAGAAGGCACGGTCGATGCCATGGCTGCGCGGCTTGCCGAAAACGTTGATCTCACCGGTCCACTCAGGCGCCAGGCCTGCGATCGCCTTCAGCACGGTCGACTTGCCGGAGCCACTTTCACCAACGAGGGCGAAGCTTTCGCCATCGGCAATCTCGAGGTTGACGTCGTGCGTGATATGCGCTTCGCCGTAGAAGATATCGAGGTTCTTGAGGGAAAGCGCCGTCATTTCTTGGCCCATGCGCTGCGGTCGAGCACGGGAAGCTCGGTCCGGGTTTCGTCGAGACGCGGGATGGAGGCGATGAGGCCGCGCGTATAGGGATGCTTGGCGTTCATCAACTCACCCGCCTTGCACTCTTCAACCACTTCACCAGTGTTCATCACCAGAATGCGGTCGCAGTAGCTCGAAACAAGGTTGAGGTCGTGGCTGATGAAGATCAGGCCCATACCCTTGCGCTTGACCAGCTCATCGATGATGTCGAGAACCTGGGCCTGCACCGAGACGTCGAGTGCGGAAGTCGGCTCGTCGGCGATCAGCAGGTCCGGCTCCGGGATCAGCATCATCGCGATCATCACGCGCTGACCCATGCCGCCGGACACTTCATGCGGGTAGAGCTTGGCAACGCGTTCCGGATCGGCGATGCGCACCGATTCCAGCATGGTCAGGACGCGGTTGTTGACCTCGCGGCGCGGCAGGCGCTGATGCGTCAAAAGCGCCTCGGCGATTTGCTCGCCGATCGTCATGACCGGGTTCAGCGAGAACTTCGGATCCTGCATCACCATCGAAATGCGGGCGCCGCGGATCGGGCGCATCTGCCGTTCGGAGCGCGTCAGGAGGTCGATGCCGTCGAAGGTCAGCTTGTCGGCCGTGACCCGGCCCGGTGCGCGCACCAGTTTCAGGATCGAGCGGCCGGTCATCGACTTGCCGGAACCGCTTTCGCCGACGATTCCCAGGCGTTCGCGGCCGAGGGTGAAGGAGAGGCCTCGCACGACTTCAAGGTCGCCGCGTGGCGTCGGGAAGGTGACGCGCAGGTTTTCGATTTCGAGAAGCGGGTTCATCAGCGTTGCTCCCCGCTCTTCGGATCGAGCACGTCGCGCAGGCCGTCACCGAGGAAACAGAAGCCGAGGCTGACGAGAATGATCGCAAAGCCCGGCATGGTTGCCACCCACCACTGGTCGAGAATGAAGGAACGGCCGCGCGAGATCATCGCGCCCCATTCGGGAAGCGGCGGCTGTGCACCCAGGCCGATAAAGCCGAGGCCGGCTGCCGTCAGGATGATGCCCGCCATATCGAGCGTGACACGCACGATCATCGACGAGGTGCAGAGCGGCAGCACGTGACCGAGATTGACCCTGAGGCTCGATGCGCCGAGCAGGCGCACGGCCGAGATGAACTCAGAGTTCTTGAACGTCATCGTCTCGGCGCGGGCGACGCGGGCGTAGCCGGGCCAGGAGGTAATGGCGATGGCGATGATCGCGTTTTCGATGCCGGGGCCAAGTGCTGCGACGAAGGCAAGCGCCAGGATCAGCTTGGGCAACGACAGGAAAATGTCGGTGATGCCCATGAGGATGCGGTCGACCCATCCGCCGAAATAGCCGGCGGCAACGCCGATCACCAGGCCGGCGGGTGCTGCAAGCACGGCGACCAGGGTAACGATTGCCAGCGTGATGCGCGCACCGTAAACGACGCGCGACCAGATATCGCGGCCGAGTTCGTCGGTTCCCATCCAGTGCGCCGCACTTGGCGGCAGCAGCCGTTCGCCGAGCGCCTGGCGCAGCGGATCATGCGTGGCGATCCAGGGCGCAAACAGCGCGGTCAACACGAGCACCAGGATGATGATCGCGCCGACCACTGCGAGCGGGTTGTGCATCAGCGCGCCGAAAATCCGGTAGAACCGGCCGAGGCGCGCCTGCATCGGCGAGGCGGGGCTGTCGTCGATCAGCCAGTCGCGAAGTGTTGTCATGTTCGCTTCTCCCTAGCGCGCACGTGGATCGAGCACGCGATAGAGCACGTCCGATATCTTGTTGATGCCGATGAAGACCGCACCGATCACCAGGGTCGAGCCGAGGACGGCTGCCATGTCGGCGTTGAGCAGCGCGACGGTCAGGTAGTTGCCGATGCCGGGCCACGAAAAGATCGTCTCGATCATCACGGAGCCTTCGAGCAGGCCGGCATAGGAAAGGCCGATGACCGTGATGAGCGGTACGCGGATCGGGCGGAAGGCATGGCGCCAGATGACAAGCCGTTCCGGAACGCCCTTGACCCGAGCCGTGGTCACATATTCCTGGCTCAGCTGGTCGAGCATGAAGGACCGCGTCATGCGGGCGATATAGGCAAGCGAGAAGAAGCCGAGGCAGGAGGCCGGCAGGATGAGGTGCCAGACCGCGTTGCGGAAGATCTCCCAGTCGCCGGCAATGACGCTGTCGACGAGGATAAGGCCGGTGACCGGGGTGACGACGCCGTCATAGAAGATGTCGACACGGCCGGGACCGCCGACCCATTTCAGCTTGGCGTAGAAGACCGCAAGCCCGACAAGGCCGAGCCAGAAGGCCGGTACGGAGTAACCGAGCAGGCCGACGACGCGGATGCCCTGATCGAGCCATGAGCCGCGGCGGCTTGCGGCGATTACGCCGAGCGGGACGCCGATCAAAACGCCGAGAAGGATGCCGAGCGTTGCCATCTCCAGCGTTGCCGGGAAGACCCGAGCAAGGTCCTCAATCACGGGTTTGCCTGTGGAAACCGCCGTGCCGAAATTGCCGGTTACCACGTCGCCGACATAGCTGACGAACTGGGCGGCCAGCGGCCGATCAAGCCCCATCTCCTCGCGGACACGCTCATAGACGGCGACGGGTGCGCGGTCGCCGACGACGGCCAGTACTGGATCGATCGGCACGATGCGGCCGATGAAGAAGGTGATTGCGAGCAGGCCGATGAAGGTCACGCCAAGCGTGACGAGAAAGCCCAGAGCCGAAAAAAGGCGCCGTCTGCCCGGGCTTTGTAGCCCCGCGCGGCGCGTCGGCGCGGGCGCTGTAGTCGTATTGTTGTCTGCCACGTGGCGATTCCATCCCTCGTTCGCTTGCGGTCGCGGCTGTCGATAGCGCAAGAATTCGCTTGGAGTATATAAATAAGTTTGCTTAAATCAAAAAAATTTTACTGGGGAGGAGAATCCATCGTGACCGTGCCATCGGAGGATGCAGATACCGCATCCGGCCGATCCGCGACTGCGGGTCAGCCGCGGATCGGCGCGCTGGTGCGTGCGCGGCGGCGGCAGATGCATATGACGCTGCAGGCGCTCAGCGATGCGGCCGGCGTCTCGGTCGGCTATCTCAGCCAGATCGAGCGCGACCTCGCCATGCCCTCGCTCGGCACGCTTGCGCAGATCGCCCAGGGGCTGAACGCCGAACTCAATCACTTCATCCTGGCGCCGGCGATCGACACCGGTCTGTCGCGTGCCAGTGAACGCATGATCTTTTCCGTCGGTGGCTCGCCCGTGTCCTACGAGCGCATCGGCGCGGATTTTGCCGGAAACCAGCTCTCCAGCTTCGTCATCACCATCCCCGCCGGGCACCGCTCGGAAGTCTTCAGCCATGAGGGCGAGGAGCTGGTCTACGTGCTCGCGGGTGAAATCCTGTTCGGTCTCGATGATGACGAGACCACGCTTACCCCCGGCGACGGCCTGCACTTTCGGGGCATCCAGCCACACTATTGGTGGAACAAGACGGATGCACCCGTTCGGCTGATCTGGACTGGCACGCTGCCGCTGTTCCGATCCCGCACATCCTTGCCCAACGAGACCGGCATGCCTCAGGCAGTCCCCAAGCCGGCGACGACAACAAAAACCAAACCTCATCGAAAATAGGAGAGCAATGATGAGAATGTTCAAGGTCGCGGTTTTCGCGGCGTCCCTTATGCTGAGCGTGTCTCCGGCAGCTTTGGCGGAGACCCCTGCCGAAGTGCTGGTGGTTGCCCAGAACATCGACGATATCGTCAGCATCGATCCGGCCGAAGCCTATGAGTTTTCGTCCGGCGAATATGTGACGCAGACCTATGACCGTCTGGTGCAGTATGATGCGCCTGACGTTCTGAAGCTTTCTCCTGGTCTTGCCAGCGAATGGACCGCAGACGATGCGGCAAAGACGATCAACTTCACCCTGCGCGATGGCGTTACCTTCTCTTCCGGCAACCCGCTGCGCGGCGAAGACGTCGTCTACTCCTTCAAGCGCGTCGTCGTGCTCAACAAGGCACCGGCCTTCATCCTGACGCAGCTCGGCTGGACCCCTGAAAACATCGACAAGATGGTGACCGCCGACGGCAACAAGGTCACGATCAAGTATGAAGGCGACTTCTCGTCGGCCTTCGTGCTCAACGTGCTTGCCGCCCGTCCGGCCTCGGTCGTCGACGCTGAAGCGGTCAAGGCGAACGAAGCCGATGGTGACTATGGCAATGCCTGGCTCAAGGCGAATTCGGCCGGTTCCGGTCCGTTCGTGCTGAAGGCTTTCCGCGCTGGCGAACTTTTGAACCTTGCGAGCAACCCGAACTATTTCGCCGGCGCTCCGGCGATCAAGGGCGTGATCATCCGCCACGTCGCAGAAGCCGCGACACAGCAGCTGATGCTTGAGACCGGCGACGTCGACATGGCGAAGAACCTGACGCCGGATCAGATGGCAAGCGTTGCCGCCAAGGGCGGCATGAAGGTCGAATCTTATCCGCAGGCCGCCGTTCACTTCCTGTCGTTCAACCAGAAGGCCGCAGCCCTGCAGCCTCCAGCCGTCTGGGAAGCTGCCCGCTACCTCGTCGACTACAAGGGCATGACCGACAGCTTCCTGAAGGGGCAGATGGACATCCACCAGGCATTCTGGCCGAAGGGCTTCCCGGGCTCGCTCGATGAGACGCCTTACACCTACGATGTCGAAAAGGCGAAGAAGATCCTCGCCGACGCCGGCATCCAGACGCCGATCAAGGTCACGCTCGACGTCATCAACTCGACGCCGTTCACCGATATGGCGCAGTCGCTGCAGGCTTCGTTTGCCGAAGCCGGCATCACCTTCGACATCATTCCGGGAACCGGCAGCCAGGTCATCACCAAGTACCGCGCCCGTACCCATGAAGCCATGCTGCTCTATTGGGGCCCTGATTTCATGGACCCGCATTCGAACGCCAAGGCCTTCGCCTATAACGAAGACAACGCGGACGACAAGTATCAGTCGACGACCACGTGGCGTAACGGCTGGGCGGTTCCGGCCGAACTCAACGAAGAGACGAAGGCTGCGTTGAAGGAAGCCGATCCGGCCAAGCGTTCGGCGCTCTATGTCGACCTGCAGCGCAAGGTGCAGGAGAAGTCGCCGATCGTGATCATGTTCCAGGCCGCAACCCAGGTTGCAATGAAGGACAAGGTCGAAGGCTACGTCAACGGCGCCACGTCCGACTTCGTTTTCTACCGCCTCGTCAAGAAGAACTGATTCCTGCGCGCGCTCACTTGCGTCAGCGACTGAGCGCGGACATATCAGAGCCGTGGGCCACGCGTGGCCCACGGCATGGCGACCGGACCGGGACTTCTGCACGATGGCTGACCCCGGTACGTGAACATTGGAGAAGGCGAATCGAATGGCAGACGTGAAGGTAAGAACGCGGGAAACAGGCGCCACGGCCACGGTGGGCAGAACCGGTTTTCCGCACGTGACTTCGGTCACCGGCGGTGAACTCGATATTGTCACCGGGCCATCGCAGCCGGGCTACGGACCGCTCGACCTGCTTTATGCCTCGCTCGCGAGCTGCCTGGTCTTGAGTGCCCGCATTGCCGCCAGCCGCTTTGGCGTGCTCGACCGCTTGACCGAAGTCAGCGCCAAGGTGACCGGCGAAAAGGCGCATGATGAACCGTCACGCATCGGGAAATTCGAGATTGTCTTCGACATCAAGGGCGATTTTGACGAAGCGACGCGGCATGCCATTGCCGAGGCGGCAGAGAATGAAATCTGCACCGTCAGCAACACCTTGCGCGGCAACCCGGAATTTGTGACCCGATACGCAGATTGACCCTCTTTGTACGAGTGGCCCGACTGTCTCGGGCCACGGCCCGCTCAATCCATGAACGGCGCCAATTCCTGGTCGAACTCGACTTCGACGACGTTGTTGAACAGCGCGGTCGCGACCATGATTCCGGCAAACGCCACGAGGTTGACCAGCGCCGCGTTGTCATAGCGCGCTTTCAACCCATCCCAGATCTCTGCAGGCACAGCATTGGAATCGGCGACGATCGCCCGGCCGAAGTCGATCAGCCGCTGTTCGTCTGCCGTCGGCACAAGCGAATGAAAGTCCACGCCGGAATTGGCAAAGGCGCGGCGGAAAAAGCCCATCGCGATCGGCGATTCCATCGCCTCGGAGATCGCGTGCGACACCAGCCAGATCGCCCGATCGTCGAGCGCCGGCCGCAATTCTTCCCTCAGCGTGAACCACTCGGCGTAGATCCGGTGCGCCGTCGGCGAATGCAACAGCGTGCGCTTCATATTGGTCATGCGGCCACGGGCCTGGACTTCCTCGTCGTGGGCGGCGCGGATAGCGTCGGAAGCGGTATCGTAATCGATCTGGGGAATGTGGCTCACGGTCATGCCTGTATTGGTGATGGCGCGGGAATGCGCCCTTTCAGATGGTGCTGAGAAGAATGCTCGTCTCGCTGTTGAGCACGCCTTCGACGTCGCGGACCTCGCGCAGGATGCGGTCGAAGTCGCTAAGGCTGTTGGCGCGGATTTCGGCCACCATGTCCCAGGCGCCATTGGTGGTGTGGAGAGCGTAGAGCTCGGGCAGGCCGCGAAGGAATTTGATCACCTTTGTGGTCGTTCGCCCGCTGACCTCGATCATCATGATTGCCCGGATTGCGCGCTGGTCATAGTCCTGCCGCACGCGCAGCGTGAAACCCAGGACCGCACCGGTCTCCAGCAGCCGGTCGATGCGCGTCTGCACCGTTGCCCGCGATATGCCGAGAACCGAGGCGACTTTGGAATATGGCGCGCGGCCGTCTTCTCGCAGGAGCGAGATAAGCTGGTGGTCGAGGTCGTCGAAGATGTGCATAAGAATCTTATAGGGGAGTTGTGCAATATGTGCAATCTTTTGCAAAAATTTGCGCAAGTTTCAAATTTCAACTCGCTTCTTGCATGCCTAGGCTGACTTTATCGAATTTCCCGATGGAGTTGGAATCGTGGTTCAGTATGTCGGTGTCGGCAACGTAATCGAGCTGGTCAAATCGATCGGCATTGAAACGTTCCTGTTGGGTCTTGCGGAGTATATCGAAGACGATTTCCGCAGATGGAACGCTTTTGAAAAAACGCCTCGGCTGGCGAGCCACTCGAAGACGGGGGTCATCGAGTTGATGCCGACGTCGGACGGCGAGCATTACGGCTTCAAATACGTGAACGGTCATCCGACGAACCCCAATGTCGGCCTGCAGACGGTAACGGCGTTCGGCGTGCTTTCGGATGTCAGCACGGGTTATCCCTGTCTCGTGTCCGAGATGACGATCATGACCGGGCTGCGCACCGCCGCAACCTCGGCCCTGGCAGCAAAATACCTTGCCCGTCCTGATGCTCGCTCGATGGCGATCATCGGCCTTGGCGCGCAGTCGGAATTCCAGGCTCTGGCATTCCGGGCGCTGCTCGGTATCAAACGCCTGCAGGTTTTCGATATCGACATCGAGGCAGCGGACAAGTTCCTGAAGAACCTCGCCGACATGGATTTCGACATCGTCGTCGCCAAGACCGCCGAAGAGGCCGTTGCTGGCGCCGACATCATCACGACTGTGACGGCCGACAAGCGCAACGCGACGATCCTGTCCGACAACATGGTCGGCGCCGGCGTGCACATCAACGCCGTTGGCGGTGACTGCCCGGGCAAGACCGAGCTGCAGGGTGATATCCTGCGTCGCGCCGACGTCTTCGTCGAATATCCGGAGCAGACGCGGATCGAAGGCGAAATCCAACAGATGGCGCCGGACTTCCCGGTCACTGAACTCTGGCAGGTTATCACCGGCGATGCCGAAGGCCGTCGCTCGAGCGCACAGATCACCATCTTCGATTCCGTCGGCTTTGCCACCGAGGATTTTTCGGCGCTGCGCTTCTTGCGCGACAAGATCCAGGGCACCGCTTTCTACACCGAGCTCGACCTGACGACGCAGCCGGAGCACCCGCGTGACCTCTACGGCCTGTTCCGGCAGCAGCCGGCGGCACCTGCCGAGCGGAGCGCTGCATAACATGAAGAGACTGTCCGTACAGGCGCCGAAGGGCGTCGTCATGATCCGTCCGCACCATTTCGGCCCGAACCCGATGACGGCCAAGGACAATGCTTTCCAGTCGACCGACGAGGCGCGCAAGCCCTCGGCGATCGCAACGGCCGCCTTCGACGAGGTGACGCGCATGGCTGACGGCCTGTCGGTGGCCGGCGTCGCTGTCCACCTGTTCGAAGACGAGACGGTGACGCGCCCGGACTCGGTGTTTCCGAACAACTGGTTCTCCACCCATTCGGGCGGACATGTGGCGATCTATCCGATGTATTCGGAAAGCCGCCAGAGCGAGCGTCGCGCCGACATCATCGAGATGCTCAAGACCGAGTATCGCGTCCAGGACGTGATCGACTATTCCGGCCTCGAAAAGGACGGCGTCTATCTCGAAGGCACCGGTGCGATGGTGCTCGACCATATCGGTCGCGTCGCCTATGCCGCACGCTCGAACCGCACCAACGAGGTGGCGCTGGAGCGCTTTTGCACCCACTTCAATTTCGAGCCAATGATGTTTGGTGCGGTCGACCGCAATGGCAATTCGATCTACCATACCAATGTATTGATGTGCATCGGCACGGATTTCGCGCTGATCGGCACCAGCATGATCCCCGACGCTGCAAGGCGACAGGAAATTTGTGCGCGTCTGGAAGAGACCGGTCGGCAGGTCATCGATCTCACGATCGATCAGATCGAAAACTTTGCCGGTAACGCGATCGAACTCGATGGCGCCGATGGCCGCGTCGTCGTGATGTCGGCACGGGCGCTTGCCTCGCTTCGGCCGGACCAGATCAAGGCGATCGAGGCTTCGGCCCGCGTGCTCGCCTTCGACGTGCCCACCATCGAGCTTGCTGGCGGCTCCGTGCGCTGCATGCTCGCCGGGGTGCATTTGTCGCGCAGAGAACCAGCCGGTACGCAAAAGCTTTACGCCGCCACATCCGATCGATAGAAGCACCTCATCCAAGCCAAAGGTACTACAAATGTCGCAAGCACGCCCCGTCTACAATTTCAACAACATCATCGTCCGCACGCCCTCGACCACCGTCGTCAACGGTCTGCGCGCCGATGATCGTGGCAATCCGACCTATGAAGGCGTGAAGGCCGAGCACGATACCTACATCGCTGCGATGAAGGATGCGGGCGTCAAGGTTACCGTTCTTCCGGCGCTCGAAGCTTTCCCGGATTCGATCTTCGTCGAAGATCCGGCGCTGGTCTTCACGGAAGGCGCGATCCTCCTGCGTCCGGGCGCTGCGACCCGCGTCAAGGAAACCATCGAAATTGAGCCGACGCTCCGCGCCATGTTCGAGACCGTTCTCGATCTGCCGGGCACCGGCCTTGCCGACGGCGGCGACGTGCTGACGACCCGCGAAAGCGTGATGATCGGCCTTTCGGCCCGCACCGACAAGGTCGGCGCCGAAGCGCTGCAGGCCTGCCTCGACAAGCTCGGCCGCAAGAGCGAGATCGTCGCCACTCCGGAAGGCGTGTTGCATTTCAAGACCGATTGCTCGCTGCTCGACGAGGAGACCGTGCTGTCGACCGCCCGTCTTGCCAAGTCCGGCGTGTTCGATCGCTTCAAGCAGGTGATCATTCCCGAAGGCGAAGAGCCGGCGGCCAATGCGCTGCGCGTCAACGACGTCGTCATGGTCGGCTCGGACTTCCCGCGCACGATCGAGATGCTCGACAAGCTCGGCTACAAGGTCGTGCCGATGAAGACGACTGAAATCGGCAAGATCGACGCGGGCCTGTCCTGCATGTCGCTGCGTTGGTTCAGCAACACGCTCTGATCCAGACATAATTTCGCGGAGGAAACATCATGAAGAAGTTCAAGTCGGCCCTGTTTGCAGGGATCGCCCTTTCGATGGCGGCAAGCGCTGCTTTCGCTCAGGACACTGTGCGCCTGGGCATGACGCCTGAGCCCTACATGCCTTTCACGCAGGTCAATGCCGGCGGCGAATGGGAAGGCCTCGAGGCCGACCTGTCTCGCGCGCTCTGCGAAAAGATGGCTGTGAAGTGCGACATCAACCAGATGGCGTGGGATGGCCTCATCCCGTCGCTGAAGGAAAACAAGGTCGACTTCATCATCGGCGCCTTCTCGATCACCGATGAACGCCGCAAGGTCGTCGATTTCTCGACGCCTTACTACACCGAAGGCACGTCCTTCGTCGGCGCCAAGTCCGACACCAGCGAGATCAAGACGGTCGACGCTGCCGACGGTACCGGTCAGATCATTGATCCGGCCAGCGTCGAAGGCAAGATCATCGGCGTCCAGACGTCGAGCGTGCAGTCGGCCTATGTCGCCAAGTACCTGCCTGGCGCTGAGGCCAAGAGCTACGATACCGCCGACAACTCCGTCGCCGATCTCGTTGCCGGCCGCGTCGACTACGTTCTGATCCCGGACCTTTACATCCAGACGTTCCTGAAGTCGCCTGATGGCGCCGATTATGAAGTCAAGGTCGAGGTTCCGAAGAACGCCGTTCTCGGCGAAGGTGTCGCTTATGCGGTGCGCAAGGGCGATGCCGCGACACTCGAGAAGGTCAATGCCGGTCTTGCCGCCCTCGAAAAGGACGGACAGGTCAAGACGCTTGTCGACAAGTGGATCTTCGGCCAGAAGTAAGTGCATTTTCGAGGGCGTCGGGCCGAGCCCCTTCGCCCTCGATTGCCGAACGGACCGCAGCGTCCGGGCATCATCGCAGCCCTTGGCTGACGACACCAATCGGGAACAGGTAGCGACGGATGGAGTATTACTGGCAATTGCTTGCCTGGGGCGGCGAGGGCTGGGGCGACGATTTCGCCTGGGGCCTGGTGATGACGCTGCAGGTCTCCGTGGTCGCCTATGCGGTCGCGGTCGTCTTCGGCCTGTTGGGCGCTGCTGGGAAGCTTTCGAAGCATCGTCTTCCCCGCCTGCTCGCCGATATCTATACCACGGTCGTGCGTTCGCTTCCTGAACTCCTGGTCATCCTGCTTCTTTACTTCTCGGTCGCAAGCGGCGCTGAACGTCTGTTGAAACATTTCGGCCTCGTCGCCGAGACCTTCCAGTTCAGCTCGTTCTGGGCGGCCATCATCGCGCTTGCCTTCGTCTCCGGCGCCTTCATGACGGAAGTGCTGCGGTCTGCCTTCCTCGCAGTCCCCCCGGGGCAGATCGAGGCCGCGGTTTCGATCGGCATGCGGCCGCGCAAGGTCTTCACCCGCATCGTGCTGCCGCAGATGATGCGCCACGCGGTGCCCGGCATGGGAAATCTCTGGCTTTCCATCACCAAGGAAAGCGCCATCATCAGCGTGCTCGGCTCGTTCAGCGAACTGCTCTACACCGGCTATCGCGCTGCCGCAGGCACCAAGCAATACATCTTCTTCTACGGGCTGACGGCGGTCCTGTTCCTGTTGATCACGCTCGTCTCGGCCTTGGTGATCGCCCAGATCGAGCGCCGCCTGAACCGGGGGCACCATTGATGGAAACGATCTCCAACGTTATCGGCTTCCTGCCGGCCCTCATCAAGGCGACCCCGCTCACGCTGCTTCTGACGGCTGTTGCCGGCATCTTCGGTCTGGTCATCGGCACGCTTGTGGCCCTTGCCCGGCTTTCGCCCCGCCGCGTCCTGTCGATGCCGGCCTATGTCTTCACCTTCGCGTTTCGCGGCACGCCACTGCTCGTGCAGATCTATCTCGTCTATTATGGCCTCGGACAGGTCCTGCCGGGAACGTGGGTTCGCCACAGCTTCCTGTGGCCCTATCTGCGCGACGGGCTGTGGTATGCGATCTTCGCGCTCAGCCTCAATCAGGCGGCCTACAATGCCGAAGTCATCCGCGGCGCGATCAAGGCGATCCCGCGCGGACAGATCGAGGCGGCAAAATCGATCGGCATGCGCTCCTCGCTGATCCTTCGGCGCATCACGCTGCCGCAGGCACTGCGTTCTTGCCTGCCGGTTCTGACGGGCGATCTGATCATCCTCTTGAAGACGACCTCGCTGGCGTCGACGATCACCATTCTCGAGGTGATGGGCACCGCCCGCATGCTGCAGCGCCAGTCACTGTTGATCTTCGAACCGCTGATCGCAGCCGGCATAATCTATTTCACCGTCGTCTTCATCCTGACGCGGATCATGAACGTCGTCGAAAAGCGGCTAACCCGCTACCGCACGGCCAAGGCATAAGGACAAGGCGCGCAGCCGCGCCACAGGAGGAACGACGATGGTCGCAACCGCACTGTCTGTGAACAACATCCACAAGAGCTTCGGCTCGGTCGAGGTACTCAAGGGCGTTTCGTTCGAAGCGAAATCCGGAGACGTCATCTCGCTGATCGGCAGCAGCGGCTCGGGCAAGAGCACGCTGCTGCGCTGCATCAACTATCTCGAGACGCCGGACGAGGGTGAAATCACCGTCTCGGGCGAAGTGATCAGGACGGTGAAGGGCAAGGACGGCAAGCTCGTTGCCGCCGACAAGCGCCAGCTCGAACATATCCGCACCCGCCTTGGCATGGTGTTCCAGAGCTTCAATCTCTGGTCTCACAAGACGATCCTCGAAAACATCATCGAAGGGCCGATGCATGTGCTCGGCATGACGCGCAAGGATGCCATTGGCGAAGCTGAGATACTGATGGAGAAGGTCGGCATCACGCCGAAGCGCGATCATTACCCGAACCAGCTTTCGGGCGGCCAGCAGCAGCGCGCGGCAATTGCCCGTGCCCTGGCGATGAAGCCCGACGTCATGCTTTTTGACGAGCCGACCTCGGCGCTCGACCCGGAATTGGTGAACGAGGTGCTTCTCGTCATCAAGAAGCTGGCGGAGGAGGGGCGCACCATGGTGATGGTGACGCACGAAATGTCGCTGGCGCGCGACATCTCAAGCGAAGTTATCTTCCTGCACAAGGGGCTCGTCGAGGAACGCGGCGCCCCGTCGCAGGTCATGCGTGACCCGAAATCGGCGCGCCTGCGCCAGTTCCTGCAGATGGCCTGAGGAGAGACCCATGCGCGACGCGACCCTGTCGGAGTTCCTGCCCGAACTCATCAATATCCGCCACACGCTGCACGCGATGCCGGAAATCGGCCTCTCCGAGGTCAAGACCTCAGAATTCGTCGCCGGCCTGCTGCAGTCTTGGGGCTTCGAAGTGACACGCGGCCTTGCAACGACCGGCATCGTCGCGACGCTGAAGCGCGGCAACAGCAACCGCTCGATCGGCTTTCGTGCCGACATGGACGCGTTGCCGATGCAGGAGGAGACCGGGCTTGCCTATGAGAGCAAACATCCCGGCGCCATGCACGCCTGCGGCCATGACGGCCACACGAGCATGCTGCTCGGTGCGGCCTGGGCACTGTCGCAGGACGCAAGCTTCAACGGCACAGTGCATCTGATCTTCCAGCCCGCCGAGGAAAATTTCGGCGGAGGGAAGCTGATGATCGAGGACGGTCTGTTCGAGCGCTTTCCCTGCGAGCGCGTCTTTGCGCTTCATAACTGGCCGGGCTTGCCTGCCGGCACCTTCTCGACCCGTGCCGGCGCGATGGCCGCTTCCATCGACGTGCTGACCTTGACGATCAAGGGCAAGGGCGGCCACGGGGCGCAGCCGGAGCTCACGGTCGATCCTGTCGTCGTCGGCTCGAGCATCGTCATGGCGCTGCAGACACTGGTGTCGCGCAATGTCTCGCCGCATCAGCCCTCAGTCGTGACCGTCGGCTCGTTCCAATCGGGCTCGGCCTCGAACATCATTCCCGATACGGCCGTGCTGGAGATCAGCATGCGTGCGACCGACCCGGTCGTGCGCAAGCAGCTGCAGGAACGCGTCGAGCAGATCGCCCGTTTCCAGGCACAGAGCTTCAACGCCGAGGTCACATTCGGCTGGCAGGTCGGCTACCCCGCGACCATCAACAACGCCGATGCGGTCGACCATGCGCGCGCGGTGATCAATGAAAAGTTCGGCGAGGGCGCTTTCGTCGAACTCGCCGAGCCGCTGATGGGCAGTGAAGATTTTTCCTTCCTGCTGGAAGAGGTGCCGGGCGCTTACGTGCTGATCGGCAACGGCGATTCGAGCGGGCTCCACACCACGCGCTACGACTTCAACGACGACATCCTCGAGCGCGGCGCGATGTATTTCTACCATCTGGCGCGCTCGGCGCTGGTCTGAACGAGCGCCTGACGGTCGGTTCGCCGACCGTCAGCTTGCCGGCGCGACATCGCCGAAGACCGTCGGGATCAGTTCCGAAACGGTCGGATGAATGTGCACCGCGTGGGTGATCGTGGAGTAGGGCTTTCTGGCGTACATCACGTCGAGAATGCTCTGAACGGCTTCGTCGCCGCCGGTGCCCAAGATCGATGCTCCGAGGATCTCCTTGCTGTCGGCGTCGACGACCACCTTCATGAACCCTTCGGTCTCGCCTTTTTCGACCGCACGACCGACACGGGTCATTGGTCGCCTGCCGACGGCAATCTTGCGGCCAGTCTTGCGCGCCTCGGTCTCGCTCATTCCGGCGCGCCCGAGCGGTGGATCGATATAGAGCGCATAGGTGGAGATGCGGTCGCTCACCCGCCGCGGCTCGCCATCGAGCAGGTTGGCGGCGACGATCTCGAAGTCGTTATAGGCGGTGTGGGTGAAGGCGCCGCGGCCGTTGCAGTCGCCCATGGCGAAGATGTGCGACACGTTGGTGCGCAATATGTCATCCACCTCGACATAGCCGCGCGCGTCGGTGTTCACGCCCGCCTTGTCGAGGCCGAGATCGTCGGTGTTCGGCCGCCGTCCCGTTGCGAGCAGCAGATGTGAGCCGGTGATCTCCGGCGCGCCCGAGGTGCAATCGACGCCGGCGGCGACATCGTCGCCCTGTCTGGCAAAGCGGATGCATTCGGCATTGAGCCGGAACCGGATGCCCTCCTTTTCCAGAATTGCCAGCACGGCGTCGGAAACGTCAGGGTCTTCGCGCGCAATCAGCCTCGGTCCTTTTTCGATCACCGTCACCTCGGAGCCGAAACGCCGGAACATCTGTGCAAACTCAAGGCCGATATAGCTGCCGCCAACAATGATCAGGTGGCGCGGAAGAACGTCCAGATCCATCATCGACACATTGGTGAGAAAGGGCACGTCGTCGACACCGGGAAAATCTGGCGTGGCCGCTCGGCCTCCGGTGTTGAGAAAGATCTGGTCGGCGGTGAGAATGTCCTCGCCAACCCGAATGGTGTGCGGATCCTCGAAGCGGGCGTGCCCTTCGAAGATAATACAGTTCTCCATTCCCTTGAGCCAGTTTTCGACGCCCGATCGGGCGTCGGTTCTCACCTTGTCCTTGCGCGCCATGACGCGCTTGAAATCCACGGAAACAGGACCGGTCGTCACGCCGAAATCCGCACCGCGGCGGGCCATGTGCACAGCATAGGCGCTGGCGACCATCGCCTTGGTCGGCATGCAGCCGGTGTTAACGCAGGTGCCGCCGAACAGCTTGCGCTCAATCAGCGCAACGGACTTTCCGGCAGCGGCGAGGCGACCGGCCAATGACGGCCCCGCCTGGCCAGCGCCGATGATGATGGCATCGAAGTGTTTCGTCATAGCACCGAGGACACCACCCAGAGCGCGAGCAGCACGGCAACGACGTCTTCGAGCAGAGCGATCGGCAGGTCCCTGCCTCCTGTTGCGGCAACCAGCCGCTTGCGTGCCTCATAGCCGCCAAGCGTGCCGATCACGGCGCCGATGATCCCTGCGATCAGGCCGCCGATCAGCGAGCCGCCGGCCGTGCCGAGGACCGCACCGCAGAAACCGCCGCTGACGATACGTGCGCCGAATTGCTGCGGCACCTTTCTGCTCGGTGTGCTTGGAAGTTGGTCGGTGACGAACTCGACCAACGCGAGAAGCCCGAAGATATAGGGTGTGAAACGGAAGCCCATGAAGGCAGCCCAGGTCGCGGTAACCGGCAGCCATCCGGCCGCAGCCGCAATGCTGACGGCGGCAGGCGCGGTCATGGCGCGAAGGCCGGCCACCACGCCGATAAGAAGCGCGAGAAAGTAGATCGACATTGATTCCCCGAACGTTCGCCGGGCGAGCCCGCGCCGCCAGCCCCCAGGCGGTTCGGATCGAGCGGCATCGCAACCATGAGTGAAAGCGGACTTTATGGCGGGCCGCAATCAGAGTGACCGACAACGCCGCCGATTGCAACGCCCAATCGCCTGCCGGCTTGGGGTGTAGTCTATAGTTTCGATGGTGATAATGGATGAAGGGATTTTTCACCCATCGCGCCGTCTGCCCGCAGCTCTATTTTTTGTCGAAGGCTGACATATATGGAATGGCTTGCCCGGACGACGGGAATATTCCGTGATCAAACTGCGGAACCGAATTTCGAGGGAGAACTCCATGCGCCTGACCAGACTGCTTATCGGAACAGCCTTTGCCTTCACGCTGACCGCTGCTGCCGCCAACGCCGACGTCGTCGTGTCGTCCAAGATCGACACGGAAGGCGGCGTGCTCGGAAACATCATTCTTGCCGTATTGAATGCCAACAATATCAAGACGGTAGACCGGGTGCAGCTCGGCGCCACGCCGGTGGTGCGCAAGGCGATTACCGCCGGTGAAATCGACATCTATCCGGAATATACCGGTAATGCCGCGTTCTTCTTCGAAAAGGCGGACGACCCGGCCTGGAAGGATGCCGCGAAGGCTTACGAGAACGCCAAGAAGCTCGACTACGACGCCAACAAGATCGTCTGGCTGACGCCGTCTCCCGCAAACAACACCTGGGCGATCGGCCTGCGCAAGGATGTGGCTGAGGCCAACAAGCTGAAGACGCTGTCCGATTTCGGCAAATATGTTGCCGGCGGCGGAAGTGTCGTACTTGCCGCGTCGTCCGAATTCGTCAACTCCGCGGCGGCTCTTCCCGCATTCCAGACGACCTACGCCTTCACGCTGAAGCCGGAACAGCTCATCACCCTTTCAGGTGGTGATACCGCCGCGACGATCGCTGCGGCGGCCAACCAGACGAACGGTGCCAATGCCGCCATGGTCTACGGAACCGATGGTGGTATCGCCCCATCCGGCCTCGTGGTGCTTGAAGACGACAAGTCGGTTCAGCCGGTCTACCAGCCGGCTCCGATCATCCGCGAGGCGGTGCTGAAGGAGAACCCTCAGATCGAGACGCTGTTGAAGCCGGTCTTCGAGAAACTCGACCTGGTGACGCTGCAGGAACTGAATGGTCGCGTCCAGGTCGGCGGCGAGCCGGCAAAGGCGGTCGCCGAGGACTTCCTGAAGAAGAACGGCTTCCTGAAATAGGTTGACGCAAAAGCGTGACGCTGGTCGGATGCACGCATCCGACCAGCGTTTTCTTTTATGGGCGTGGAACAACGAAGGTCCGTCAAGCGGTAGCCGGATGAGAAAAAGGGATCTGATGCAGTTCCGCGTGGACAAGCTTGGCGTGATCATTGCCGCACTTGCCGCCTACGGCGCGTTGCTGGCGCCTTTCGCGACCTTTCGCGCCAATCGCATTGTCGCCGGCGAGGCGAAATCGATAGGCGAAGCCCTGCCGTCTGCATGGACAGTCGTTGTTCTCCTCCTTGTCACCGCGACCGTGGTTGTCGCGGTTCTGAAAACGCCTAGCCGGCTGCGCCTCGGCACCGCATTTGCTGCGATCGCCGCGTTGGCGCTGGGCATCGGTGCTGCCGCGGGCCATCTGACGCCACCTGAAAACGCCTACGCTCGCGTTTCGCCGGCCTCCGGGTTCTGGATCCTGTTGTTCGCGCTCGGTTTGCTGGCCGCCGACGCATTGACCCGGCTGCGGCCGTCGCCGTTGGTGCGCGTGCTCTTTCTTTCCGCGGTCCTCGGCTTCATTGCCGCTGTTCTGACGTCAGGCACGTGGGACGGTTTGTCCCTTCTCAAGGAATATGCCAGCCGCGCAGACACCTTCTGGGCCGAGGCAGGCAAGCATGTGACGCTCGCCTTGGGTTCGCTTGCCGCCGCGACCATCGTCGGCATTCCGCTCGGCATTCTCTGCCATCGTGTCGCGCGCCTTCGCGACGGTCTGCTCGGCGTCCTGAATGCGATACAGACGATCCCGTCGATCGCGCTTTTTGGCATTCTGATTGCACCGCTCGGCTGGATCGCGGTGCATGTTCCGGGTGCCGCCGCCATCGGCATCCGCGGCATCGGCACGGCTCCGGCCTTCGTCGCGCTTTTCCTCTATTCGCTGCTGCCTGTCGTCGCCAACACCGTGGTCGGGCTTGCCGGCGTGCCGAGGGAAGCCAATGACGCTGCGCGCGGCATCGGCATGACGGACTTCCAGCGCCTTGTCGGTATCGAATTTCCCTTGGCTTTCCCGGTCATTCTCACCGGCATTCGCATCGTTCTCGTTCAAAACATCGGGCTTGCGACGATCGCGGCATTGATTGGCGGTGGCGGCTTCGGCGTCTTCGTCTTTCAAGGCGTCGGGCAAACGGCAATGGACCTAGTCCTGCTCGGAGCAGTTCCGACCGTCCTTTTGGCATTCACCGCCGCTATCGTCCTCGATGCCCTGATCGAGACGGCCACACCAAACCGCAACCGGGTGCAAAGCGCATGATCGAGATCGAAGGTATTACCAAGCGCTATGGCGAGACCACTGTTGTCAGGGACGTCAGTCTGACGATCGCGCCACGCACGGTCACTGTCATCGTCGGGACTTCCGGCTCCGGCAAGACGACCTTGCTCAGGATGATCAATCGTCTGGTCGAGCCGACATCAGGCACGATCAAGCTCGACGGCGAGGATAACCGTTCGCTTCCGGACTACGAACTGCGCCGGCGGATCGGTTATGCGATCCAGGGGCATGGGTTGTTTCCGCACCGTACCGTTGCGCAAAACATCGCCACCGTGCCGACATTGCTCGGTTGGGATGGCGCCCGCATCGAGGCCAAGGTCACCGAACTGCTGACACTCTTTCAACTCGATCCGGTGGCGTTCGGCCCGCGTTATCCGCATGAACTGTCCGGCGGCCAGCAGCAGCGTGTCGGTGTCGCCCGCGCGCTGGCGGCAGAGCCAAAGGTGCTGTTGATGGACGAGCCCTTCGGCGCGCTCGATCCGATCATTCGGGCCAAGGCGCAGGACGATCTGCTAGCAATC
The DNA here is from genome assembly GCF_059419585.1 of Ensifer sp. GW821-FHT05G01. Classification (NCBI taxonomy): domain Bacteria; kingdom Pseudomonadati; phylum Pseudomonadota; class Alphaproteobacteria; order Hyphomicrobiales; family Rhizobiaceae; genus Ensifer; species Ensifer sp. GW821-FHT05G01. The sequence continues at coordinate 188,785 of NZ_JBWKSC010000014.1, forward strand.
CAGAAGCACTTCGAAACGACGATCGTCCTCGTTACGCATGACATGGAGGAAGCCTTCCATCTGGCTGACCGGATCGCCGTCATGGACAAGGGCGAAGTGGTGCAATACGCAACGCCCGCCGAGATGCTCGTCAAACCGGCGACAGCCTTCGTCGAAAGCCTGATCGGCGCCGGCGAGCGACCGTTCCGGCTGCTGGCGATCGAAACTGTCGCTGATGCCGTCGAGCCGGGTGCGGCAGAAGGCGAGGCGATTGCGAGCGCGGCCACCCAGCGCGAGGCCTTGTCGACGCTTCTTTGGACCGGTCGCAAGGCACTTCCCGTCATTGGCCCCGATGGTGCCCTGATCGGCAAGGTCAGCCTTGATGGCCTGGTTCAGCGTGCCGCGGGGCCCACGTGATGCTGCGCCTTCCAACTCTGTTTCGGCTGTTTGCATTTGCTGTCCTCGTCGCCTTTCTCATCCAGCCTCAATGGTTCGAACCGCTGTTGCGGCCGCTGGTTCAGGAGAATGCGCCGGCGATTTACAACCAGGGCAGCCTGTTGCAACTGACGCTGCTGCATCTGCGCACGGTGGCGATCGCAACGGCCTGCGCGACTGTCGTCGCGCTGGCACTGGCGATCCTGGTGACGCGTCGTTCGGGGGCAGAGTTCCTGCCGCTTTCGCGCAGCCTGGTGAATATCGGGCAGACCTTTCCACCAGTCGCCGTCCTGGCACTCGCCGTGCCGATCTTCGGTTTTGGTGAAAAGCCGACGCTGATTGCGCTCTTCCTTTACGGTCTGCTGCCAATCTTCGAGAACGCACTGACGGGGCTGACGACCCTGCCGCCATCGATCATGGAGGCGGCGCGGGGCACCGGCATGACCGGGCGTCAACGGTTGATGAAGATCGAACTGCCCTTGGCGATGCCGGTGATCCTCGCCGGCATCCGGCTTTCCGTGGTCATCAGTCTGGCGACTGCGACCATCGGCTCGACGGTTGCGGCAAGGACGCTCGGCGAAGTGATCATCGCCGGTCTGCAGTCCAACAACCTTGCCTTCGTCGTCCAGGGGGGGCTCATCGTTGCGGTGCTTGCCGTCCTGATCCACGATGCCCTGCAGGCAGGCGAACGAAGTCTCGGGTCTCGAATGGGACGTTAGGGCAGCGCCGCCCACCGCCTGCCATGCCATTGGGGTCATCGGCTGCGCGCTGCGTCAGAACACAGGACTGCGTGCTGGAATGGAGCGTGCTTTATAGGGGCGTCAGAAGGAAGTCTTTGCCGCTCGTAGCGCGCTGGCCGTTCCGTTCTTGACTGCGCCAAATGCGCAGATCACACTGAAGGGAACGGTCGGTGATCATCCCAAGATGAGGCTACCATTGTCTGGCCGGGCCATTGCCACGGCTGCTGCACTTGGGGCGACCGCTTGCTCGCAAAAGCCTGAACCGACCAGAAATCACCCACGCAACGTATAGTGGTCTGGACCGCTTTCCTCCTGTCGGAGAGTTGCGGAGGTCGCACCCTCTTTGGTTGTCCGGGGAATGCCTGTCACAGCGGCATTTGCTGCGTTCCATGAAAATGAATTTCACAATTTTACAAAATACGCGGATTTGGGTTGACGACCTCAAAAAACTGTCCCAGTCTGCGAAAATAAATTACGCCATAAGGCAAGGGAACAGTGCGAGCATGAAAGTCGGGATAATCGGACTCGGATTCCGTCTGGGATATCTGGGCTACGTTTTCAAAGCCATGGATGAGAACTTCGAGATCGCGGGATACGTCGATCCGGCGCCGGCCGGACTTCCGGGTCTGGTCGAAAAAGGCATCTCCGTCGGCAAGGCCTATGCGACGCCCGAAGAGCTGATCGCCAACGAGAAGCTCGACCTCTTGATGATCGGGTCACCGAACCACATGCATCTCGATCATATCCGGATCGGGCTTGAGGCCGGTCTCAAGGTCTTCAGCGAAAAGCCGATTGTGACGACCGTTCAGGAAAGCCTGGAGCTTGCGCAGCTGATGGCGAAATTCGGCCACGAGCGCCTGATGGTCGGCCTGGTGCTGCGCTACGCGCCGATGTACCGGGACCTTCGCGCAGCGCTTGCGGAAGGGAAGCTTGGCCAGGTCGTTTCGATCGAGGCATCCGAACACATCGAGCCCTATCATGGCGCCTTCTTCATGCGCGACTGGCGTCGCTACGAGCGCTATTCCGGCAGCTTCATGCTGGAGAAATGCTGCCACGACCTCGACCTTTATAACGGCGTCATCGGCGCTCGTCCGGAGCGGGTGGCGAGCTTCGGCGGCCGCAAGAGCTTCATTCCGGCCAACGACCCAGCGCGCGAGGGCATCAACGACCTTGAGCTTTTCCATCGCAAGCCGAGCGGCTGGATGGGGTCCGACAAGGTGTTCGATAGCGACGGCGACATCATCGACTACCAGGTCGCGATCGTCGAGTACGCCAATGGCGTCGGCATGAACTTCCACACCAACCTCAATGTGCCGGATCAGTTCCGCCGCTTCTGCATCATGGGGTCGCGCGGCATGGCCGAGGGCGATTTCATCCGCGGCTATTTCGACGTGCACGAGATGCTGACCGGCAAGAAGGTCGTCGAGAACAGATACGCCGCCACCGAATTGTCGCAGCACTACGGTGCGGACGAGCAGATGGCGACCGATATCATCGGCCACGTGCGTGATGGCCGGCCCTTGCCTGTTTCGACGATCGATGCGCTTGAAGCCGGCATCCTGGCCCTGTCGATGGACGAGGCCCGCCGCAAGCGCAGCGTCATCGATCTCAGGCCCATCTGGGACCGCTTCGACGAAGCCCTGCATTCACGGGCGGCGTGAGAGGAGAAGCGGGATGAGTGTTCAACGCAGCACGATCATCTTCGCCTGGATCCTGCTTTTGCCCGCCGTGCTCTACGTCACGGTCATCGTCGCCTATCCTCTCGTCGATACCTTCATCCTGTCGTTTACCGACGCCTCGCTGAAGAAGACGACGAACTGGGTCGGCTGGGTCAATTACGACAAGATCTTCAACGAAACCTTCGCCGAGGTCATCTTCCGCACCTTCGTGTGGACCTTCTTTTCGGTCTCGATCAAGATGATCATCGGGGTCTTCGGTGCGACGATGCTGAATGCCGCCGTGCCCGGGCGCGCGCTTTTCCGCCTCCTCACCATGCCGCCGTGGATCGTGCCGATGGCCATCGGCATCTTCATGTGGGGCTGGATGTACAATGGCCAGTTCGGCATGATTTCCGGCGTGTTGCAGAACTGGGGGATCATCGACGGACCGATCGCTTTCCTGGCCCGCGGTTCGACCGCCTTCTGGGCGACGATCGTCACTGACGTCTGGATCGGCGTGCCGCTCGTCACGCTCTACATGCTGGCAGCGATGCAGGCGATCCCGCAGGACCTCTATGAGGCCGCGTGGACGGATGGCGCAGGGCGGTTCTACCGTTTCCGCCGGATCACGCTGCCGCTTCTTGTTCCGTCGCTGATCACCATGTCGATGCTGTCGTTGATTGCGACCTTCAATTCCTTCGACATCATCTGGATCCTCACGCAGGGCGGCCCCAACGGCGAGACCACCACGATGATCATCGATACCTATCGCACCGCGATCGGCTCGAAGAAATACGGTGAGGGCGCGGCGCGCGCCGTGCTGATCTGCATCTTCCTGTCGATCTTCTGCTTTGCCTATTTCCGCGTTACCAGCCGTCTGTCCGCGGGGGAACAGAAATGAGCCAGCCTGCCCTGATCAACCGCTATCGCTGGTACGAACTCGTCGCCATCTATGTCGGTATCTTCGTGTTCCTCGCCTTCATTCTGGCGCCGTTCGTCGAAGGCTTTATCGTATCCTTGAAGCCGCTGAGCCTGCTTTTTTCATCGCCCTACAAGTTCTGGCCCGAGAACGCTTCTTTTGCGGCCTACTTCACCATGTGGGAGAGCGTGCCAGGCTTTGCGCGCTACATCTTCAACTCCTTCTTCATATCCACCATCGTGACCGCGATCGTGCTGATCCTGGTCATCCCGGCGGCTTACGCTTTTGCCCGCTTCAAATTCCGCGGCAGCGGGCTGCTGCTCGGGGCGTTTCTGGCCGTAAACATGTTCTCGGGTGCGGTTCTTCTCATCCCGCTCTTCCGGCTGATGCGCAGCTTCGGCGTGCTCAACACCTATCTCGCGATGATCATGCCGGGCGTTGCCTTCCTGATCCCGTCGGCGATCTGGCTTTTGCGCACCTACATGATGCGCATCCCGCGCGAACTGGACGAGGCCGCCTTTGTCGATGGCGCGAGCCATTTCTATACCCTGCGTCGCGTGATCCTGCCGATCGCCATGCCGGGCATCACGGTCGTCGCCATCACCACCTTCATCGGCGCCTATGCCCAGCAGTTCATCTACGCGCTGACCTTCAACTCCAAGACCGAGTTCATGCCGCTGCCGGTCGGGCTGTTTGCCTATTTCGGTCGCCAGGAAGTCATCTGGAACGAACTCATGGCCGCAAGCTTCGTCGGCATCGCGCCGGCGGTCGTCGTGATCTTCCTCCTACAACGGTATCTCGTCAGCGGCCTGACCGCGGGCGCGGTGAAACAATAAGACCAACCAACCACCAGAGAACGGGAGCATAAAAAGTGTCAATTCAATTCAAGACAGGGGTATTCGCGCTCGCCCTGCTCGGCTCGACCGCACTCGGCGGCGTTGCTGCCCAGGCTGCCGACCAGGAGATCAGCTGGATCTACTGCGGCGACACCATGGATGCGGTGCATGCCAAGTACATCAAGCAGTGGGAAGAAAAGAACCCAGGCTGGAAGGTCACGCCGGAAGTCGTCGGCTGGGCTCAGTGCCAGGACAAGGCGACGACGCTCGCCGCCGCCGGCACGCCGGTCGCCATGGCCTATGTCGGCTCGCGCACGCTGAAGGAGTTCGCCCAGAACGATCTGATCGTGCCCGTGCCGATGACGGACGAGGAGAAGAAGACGTACTACCCCAACATCGTCGACACGGTGACCTTCGACGGCAACCAGTGGGGCGTTCCGGTCGCCTTCTCGACCAAGGCGCTTTACTGGAACAAGGACCTGTTCAAGCAGGCTGGCCTTGATCCCGAGAAGCCGCCGAAGACCTGGGCTGAAGAGATCGAGTTTGCCAAGACGATCAAGGAAAAGACTGGTGTCGCCGGCTATGGTCTTCCGGCCAAGACCTTCGACAACACGATGCACCAGTTCATGCACTGGGTGTACACCAACAACGGCAAGGTGATCGACGGCGACAAGATCGTCATCGACAGCCCGGAAGTTCTGGCGGCGCTCCAGGCCTACAAGGACATCACGCCCTATTCCGTCGAAGGTGCGACCGCCTACGAACAGAACGAGATGCGGGCCATCTTCCTCGACGGCAAGGTTGGCATGCTCCAGTCGGGCTCAGGTGCCGCCGTGCGCCTGAAGGATACCAAGGTCAACTGGGGAGTCGCGCCGCTGCCGCTCGGCCCCTCGGCCAAGGGCGAGGGCACGCTGCTGATTACCGACAGCCTGGCGGTGTTCAAGGGGTCCGGCGTCGAAGAGAAGGCGATCGAATTTGCCAAGTTCATAACCTCGCCCGGTCCGCAAGGCGAGTATGAGCTTCAGGGCGCTGCCGGCCTGACGCCGTTGCGGCCGTCGCCGATGGTCGACGAGTTCGTCAAGAAGGATCCCTATTGGAAGCCGTTCATTGACGGTATCGCCTTTGGTGGTCCGGAGCCGCTCTTCACCGACTACAAGGGCTTCCAGAACGTCGTCATCGCCATGGTCCAGTCGGTCGTGACCGGTCAGGCAGAGCCGGCCGACGCCCTGAAGAAGGCGGCTGGTGAACTCGAAGAGTACAAGTAAGTTCATCGGGCCGCGGATCTTCGGTCCGCGGCCCTGACCAATCCGTTACGAACGGGCCGCTTCCAGCCGGCGGCCGGAGACAGTTTCTTGGGACAGCTCAATCTCAATACGGTTCAGAAATTCTACGGGACATTCGAGGTGCTGAAGGGCATCGAACTCGAAGTCAAAAACGGTGAGTTCGTCGTTTTCGTCGGACCTTCCGGTTGCGGCAAGTCGACATTGCTCAGGATGATAGCCGGTCTTGACGAGACCAGCTCGGGGGACATCCTGATCGATGGCAAACGCGTCAACGACCTGCCGCCGGTCAAACGTGGGATCGCCATGGTGTTCCAATCCTATGCGCTCTACCCGCACATGACCGTCTTCGAGAACATTGCCTTTCCGCTTCGCGTAGAAAAGATGCCGGAAGAGAAACTGAAGGCCAAGGTGGAGCATGCAGCGCGCATCCTCCATCTCGACCAACGGCTGCAGCAAAAGCCCGGAATGCTGTCTGGCGGCCAACGCCAGCGGGTGGCTATCGGCCGGGCGATCGTGCGCGAACCGAAGATCTTTCTGTTCGACGAGCCGCTTTCGAACCTCGATGCGGCGCTGCGCGCCGACATGCGCATTGAACTGGCGAAGCTGCATCGGCAATTGCAGGCTACGATGATCTACGTCACGCACGACCAGGTCGAAGCGATGACGATGGCGGACCGGATCGTCGTCCTCAATGCCGGTGAAATCGCTCAGACAGGCGCGCCGCTCGAACTCTACCACAAGCCTGCCAACATCTTCGTTGCCGGTTTCATCGGCAATCCGAAGATGAACTTCCTGGCAGTAACCTGCACGGCCGTCAGCGATGTCGGCGTGGAGGTCGACTACAAGGGGCAGGCTGTTGTCGTTCCGGTCAGGCCGCATGCCGGTCTGGTCGGACGGACATTGACGCTGGGCGTGCGGCCCGAGCATATCTTGCTCGGAGCCGGCGACCTGTCTCTGTCTGTCACGCCAACGGTTATCGAGCGTCTCGGCGCCCACACCGTTGCCTACGCCGCGATCGGTGGCGAAGGCGAGAACTACTGTGCGATGCTGCCGGGCACGGTTGCCATTCGCCCCGAAGAACAGGTGCTGACGGGCATTCGTGCCGCCGATTGCCACCTGTTCGACGAGGCGGGTATCGCGCTCGAGCGGCGGGTGGAACTCACGGATATCGACATGGAGTTGCTCGATCCGGCTGCGGCCTGACGATCACTCCCAATGCAATCGGCCGCCGTCCCTGATCGGGACGGCGGCCTTTTCATATGCAATTGAACAAGGCTTGGTCGAAGGGCCCCCTCTACCGAGCGGCCACCGTAGCAGGGCCGCGAGCGGGACTAAGCTGCGCCTTTCTCGAGGCCATGCGGATCTGCAACCTTTGGCCAGATATTCCGGGGCGCGCGCAGATAGGCAGTCTTGGCGGGATTGTTCGGGTAGGGCGTTCCGGCCGAGCAATAGAGGATCTGCGCGGCGATCTTGGAGAACGAGGCGTAGAAGTGGTTGGTCGATTTGATGACCAGGATGCTTTTTGCCTGCGGTTCGATGCCCATCACCGAGAACAGGCTCGGATCGAAGCTTTGCGCTCGCGTCGAGTTGAGGATGATGTCGATGCCGCGATAGGAAATGAGGGCCGCGTCGCCGAAGGGAGCAAAACTCTCGCCGAACTGCATCTCCGCGTTGCGTACCAGCTTGATGACCTTGACGATGCCATCGACCGGGTTACCCGTTCCTGGCGCTGACTTGGCACCAAACCGCAGCGGAATTTCAGCCCCTTCGCCGGCGGCCATGCAGATCTGTACGGCCATCGGATCCCAAATCGTTCCGACAGCGGCGTTGGTCGCGCCTTGCGCCAGCAATTCTTCGAGCAGCACGGTCGCGTCGCCCGCTGTTCCTCCGCCCGGATTGTCCCAGACATCGGCAATTACGACCGGACCTTCGGTGGCCGCCAAGGCCTCGGCAACAGCCTGCTTCTCATCGATCTGCGGCATGATGAAGGTTCCGCGCTTCGAAAAGAGTTCGAGCCCGAGTTCCCGTGCCAGCGTTTCGCCTTTCTCCGGCTTGCCGTTGGTCACGGCAAGCACCTTCGTCCCCATTTCGGGGACATCGCCGGCCATGAAACCGTGCACAACCGACAGCGACAGGACGTCCGGATCCTCTGCCTCGATGCGGATCAATTTGTCGACGAACGAGCGCATGGGTTCACGCGACGTCGGATAGACGTCGATCATGCGGCAGTCGAAAACGGACATCACCGGCGTGACACGGCCTTCAAGCGTATCGATGGCGATCCGCCAGAGATCTTCCGCTCGATCGACGAAGTCGGTGTGCGGAAACTCTTTGAAAAAGACGAAGAAGTCCGCCGCCGAAACGCGCTTTGCGGTGAGGTGGCTGTGCGGGTCCAGTTCAGCGCAGACGAGAACGTCGGAACCGACGATCGCGCGAATGCGGGTCAGAAGATCGCCCTCGGGATCCTCGTAGCCGTCGGCGACCATGGCGCCGTGCAGTCCCATGACAACGGCATCGACAGGCAGTGCGGCGCGCAATTGATCGAGAATTTCGTCGCGCAGACCCTCATAGGTCTGGCGGTTGACGAGGCCGGCCGGATCCGCCCACGTGGCGGTACCCTCGATCAGCGTCCAACCCTTTTCCGCTGCGATGCGGCGGCCGACCGTGAGCGGGGCCGTACAGAGCGTCGGCGTCTCCGGATGCTCGCCCGGTGGTGCATAGAGCGACGCCTCGAAGGCACGACGGTCTATGCAGATGGGAGAGAAGGTGTTGGTTTCCGTCGCAAGCGCCGCTGTGAAGATCCGCAATGCCGTTGCCTTTCCCGTGCGTCGCTGGTTCAAGCCGATCCCATCGGGTTCGGCAGGTAGCCGGTGAAGCCGGAAATCTTCCAGCGTCCCTCGTGCAGGCGGCAGCAATAAACCGTCTGCCATTGCATCACGTCGAAGCTGCCGTCCGACTTCTTCAACCCGCCATCAAACTTCTTGCGCGCGAGCGCGACGTTGCCATTGACCTCGATGTCCTCAAGCGTCGTCGTGGTGAAGATTGCGGTGCGCGTGTCTTCGGCGAAAGAAAGCCCAGCGAAGTCTTTCGCCTGGCGCAACCACTCGTCGCGATAGGCGACAAGCGAGGGAAAGGTGAGGCGCCAATCGTCGGGATTGGTCTGGCGACGTCCGTCGATGCCGATGAAGCCCTCTTCGACAAAATCGCCTGATACCATCGACCAATCGGCAGAAAGAAAAGCGTCGATGTCACGCGGAACCAGCATCTCCCAGATGGCATGGCGCGCGGTGTCGGAGGAGGGGAACGGATTGAGGAAGGGATCCCGCATGTTTTCGCCCTAAACTGAAATTCTTTTCATGAATGGTGTTTTTCTCTGGCCAAATTCAGCTTTCTATGGTCATTTGTCAACGATTAAAGAAAATAATTTGCACGAAGGCACACATGACCATCAAACGGTATGGCACTGAACAAGTCGGTGCGGGCGGTAAGCCATTACCCTTTGCGCGCGCCGTGGAAGCGGACGGTTGGCTGCACGTTTCCGGCCAGGTCGCGATGGAAAAAGGCGAGATCATCGAGGGCGGTATCATTCCGCAGACGCACAAGGCGATCGCCAATCTTCTGGCCATTCTGGAAGAGGCCGGATACGGTACCGAGCATGTGGTGCGTTGCGGCGTTTGGCTCGACGATCCGCGTGACTTCTGGACTTTCAACAAGATCTATCAGGAGTATTTCGGTGCGCATCCACCGGCCCGGGCCTGTGTCCAGTCGGCGATGATGGTTGATTGCAAGGTCGAGATCGACTGCATCGCCTACAAGCCGAAGGAAGGCTGATAGACCCTAAGGACATCAGCAGGCGATGGATATTTTCGCGACACTTCAGGAAGAAAAAGGCCGGCTCTCACAATCTGAGAACCGGATAGCCGACATTCTTCTGAATGACTTCGAGTTCGCGGTGAATGCGTCGATCATCGAGCTGGCCGGCAAGGCTGATGTTTCTCCCCCCACTGTGACGCGCTTCTGTCGGCGGCTCGGCTGCGACAGCTTTTCAGACTTCAAGGTGCAACTGGCGCGCACCGCCTATATCGGCATGCGCTATTTGAAGCCGGAGCCGAAGAGCCGCGAAACCGGTGATGTCGCTCAGGACATCATCACCAAGGCGCAAAATGCGCTGTTCCTCCTGCATCGCTCGCTCGATCTCGCGGCGATCGAGCAGGCTGTCGAGCGGATCGCGACGGCTGAAATGATCTATGCCTTCGGTTCTGGCGGCAACTCGTCGATGATTGCCAGCGAGTTGCAGAACCGGCTCTTTCGCTACGGCCTGCGCGTGACCGCCAGTTCGGACCACAGCATGCAGCTGATGATGGCCGCCGCCGCTCGTCCGACCGACCTTTTGATCGGTTCTTCCTTTTCCGGCCGCAACGCCGAGTTGGTGCGCGCCTTTACGCTGGCGCGCGAGCTGAAGGTGCCGACGATTGCGCTGACCCAGAGCAACAGCCCGGTCGCGGCTGCAGCGACGATCACGGTTCCCGTCGATTTGCCCGAGGGCAACAACATCTATCGCCCCACCTCCACACGCATCGCCTATCTGGCGCTGCTCGATATCCTCTCCAGCCTCGTTGCCTACCGGGTTCAGCCGCAGGCGACTGTCACACTTCGGCGCATCAAACAACAGCTGGTGACCCACCGCGACGGTGACGACCGCCAGCTGTTGGGAGACTGACCTGCCGCGAAAGGTTCCCGCATGACGCACTCCATCGCCATCGTCACCGGTGCAGCCGGCGATATCGGCCGCGCAATCGCCAAGCGCCTTGGCGAGGATCATGAGGTCGTACTGCTTGCAGACATCGACAGCGGCGCTGCCGAGAAGGCTGCGCGCGAGATCGGCGACGGCAAGCGCTTCATCGCGGTGGCCTGTGACGTGACGGATGCGACAAGCGTCGACAAACTGGCCGCCACTGCGAGAGAGCGGGGGATCGTGCGAACGCTCGTCAACAATGCCGGTGCTGCGCGCGCCGTCAGCCTGCACGACACGACGCCGGATATCTGGCGCATGGACAATGCTCTAAACCTCGAGGCAGCCTTCCTGTGCTTCCGCGCCGTGGAAGACATGCTGAAGGAAAGCCGCGGGTCGGTGGTCAACATCGCCTCCGTCAACGGCATGAATGTCTTCGGCCATCCGGCCTACAGCGTTGCCAAGGCCGGCCTGCTGCACCTGACCCGCCTCATCGCCGTGGAATACGGCAAGTTCGGTATCCGCTCGAACGCCGTTTCGCCGGGCACCGTGCGAACGCAGGCATGGGAGGTGCGGGCCGCCGCAAATCCTCAGGTCTTCGAGGAGGCGCGCCGCTGGTATCCGTTGCAGCGTATCGTCAACCCTGACGATGTCGCCAACGCCGTACACTTCCTCGCCGGTCCGATGGCCGCGGCGATATCGGGCGTATGCCTGCCGGTCGATTGCGGGCTGACCGCCGGCCAGGCGGAGCTCGCGCGAACCTTCTCGCAATCAAGCCACTACTGACTGTAAGTCTTCTGGGAGGAAGAACATGACGCCGGTTTCCTATCGTTTCGAAGCGTCCTGGCAGCCGGATGGCGGCGCATTTGGCCGGTTCACCTTTACGCTCTTCAATTTTTCGGAAGCGCCGCTTAATGGCTTTCGTCTGGTCTATACCTCGTTGACGCGCGTCATCGTTCCTGAGGCCTGCGAAAACGCGACGTTCCTGCGCCGCAATGCCAATTTTCACGAGTTCGCGCCGCCGGCGGGCTTGACCCTTGCCCCCGGCGAAAGCTGGACGTTTACGGTGAGCGGTCTGCATCGCAACGCGAAGCATTGCACTGATGGTGCGAAGTCGGCCTATCTCACGCTTGCAAGCGGCAAGCATGTACCGATTGCCGTCTCCGATCTGCTCCTTGAAAATGCGATCAGCGAGCCGCCGCCTCCGCGTTTGCCCGAAGGCAAGCTTGACCTGCCGTTTTCGATGCAGCCGTGGCCGGCGCAGATCGATGCATGGGCCGGTGACAGCTTTCCTGTCGTGCTCTACCCGGCACCCGGTGCAACGCCTGATGACGTTGCGGCAGTCGGCAGCGTGCTGGCGCTGTTTCATAGGCTGTTTTCGGAAGGGCACGCTCCGTTTAGCCTAGTCGCCTCTGGCCAGGGGCGGGCGATCGTCTTTTCAAAGAATGCGGCACTCGCGCCCGAAGCCTACGATCTCAGCTTTTCTACAAAGGAGATCGGCCTTGCCTATGGTGGTGCGGCCGGCCGGCAATACGCGCTGACGACGCTCGCGCAATTGCTGAATGGCGCGCGCACGCATCCGGAAAAATTCCGCTTTCCGGCGCAGGGCAAGATTTCCGACGCACCGCGCTACGGCTGGCGCGGCTGCCATCTCGACGTCTCCAGGCAATTCTACCCGACGTCTGATGTCTCCCGGCTCATCGACATTCTCGCCTGGTTCAAGCTCAATATCTTCCATTGGCATCTGACGGATGACGAGGCCTGGCGGCTCGAGATCAAGGCGTTCCCGACCTTGACGACGCTCGGTGTCCTGCGCGGTCCGGATGAACCGCTGCTGCCGCAACTCGGCAACGGCGCCGAGCCGGTCGGTGGATTTTACAGCCAGGACGAGGTGCGGGCCTTGGTCGCTCAAGGCGCAGCGCTTCATGTGGAGATTGTGCCGGAGATCGACATTCCCGGCCACAGCACGGCCACGCTCGTTGCGCTACCTGATCTGACGGACGGGCAGGAGGCGCCGGAGAGCTATCACTCCGTCCAGGGCTACCCGAACAATGCGCTCAATCCGGCGATCGCCTTCACCTATGAATTCCTTGAAAAAGTCCTCGACGAAATCGTCGAGCTGTTTCCGAGCCAGTACATCCATATTGGCGGCGACGAGGTTGCCAACGGATCCTGGCTTGCCTCGCCGCTGGCAAAGAAGCTGATGGAGAAGGAAGGACTTTCCGGCACATTTGCGTTGCAGTCCTTCTTCCTGAACAAGGTCAAGCAGATGCTGACGATGCGCGGCCGCAAGCTTGCCGGCTGGAACGAGGTTGCCCATGGCGGCGGCGTTTCGACCGAGAACACGCTTCTGATGGCCTGGGAGCGACCGGAGGTCGGCATCGAGCTTGCGCGTGAAGGCTATGATGTCGTGATGACGCCTGGGCAGGCCTATTATCTCGATATGGCGCAGGCGGATGCCTGGCAGGAGCCGGGCGCGAGCTGGGCCGGCACGGCGACGCCGGCACACACCTATGGCTACGAGGCTGAAGGGGAGTTTCCGGAAGAGTTGAAGCCGCGCATGAAGGGCGTTCAGGCCTGCATCTGGTCGGAGCATTTCCTGTCGCGCGGCTATTTCAACCGCCTGGTCTTCCCGAGGCTTTGTGCCATTGCCGAGGCCGCATGGACCCCGAAATCCGCCAAGGACTGGCAGCGCTTTGCCGCGATCGCTCCGATGAGCCCAAAACTGTGACAGGAGCTTTCATGCGCATCGCCGTCGGCGGTATTCACACAGAGTGCAGCACCTATTCGCCGGTGCTGATGGTCCCCGAGGATTTTCGGGTCCTGCGCGGCGCCGATCTGCTTGAAGCAGAATATTTCGATTTCCTCGACGCCGAGGGTGTCGAGCATCTGCCGCTCATACACGCCCGTGCCGTGCCCGGCGGGCCGGTTTCGCGCCCAACCTATGATGCCTTCAAGGCAGAATTCCTCGAGCGGTTGCAGCAGGCCTTGCCGATCGACGGGCTCTATCTGGCCATGCATGGGGCAATCAAGGTCGACGGCATGGAAGACGCCGAGGGGGACTGGATCTCGGCAGCGAGATCTGTCGTCGGGCCGGATTGCCCGATCGCGACCAGCTACGACCTGCACGGCAATGTCAGCCAGCGCATCATCGACCGGATCGACATCTTTGCAGGTTACCGCACAGCGCCGCACATCGACACGCGCGAAACGATGATCCGCGCCTGGACGATGCTCGTTTCGGCGCTGCGCAGCGGCACCCGACCGGGTGTCGCCTGGGCGAAAATCCCGGTCTTGTTGCCGGGAGAATGCACCTCGACCGAGGATGAGCCGGCCAAGAGCCTCTATTTGCAGCTGCCCGACATCGACGCTCGACCGGGTGTGCTCGATGCCAATCTGATGGTCGGCTATGTCTGGGCGGACGAGCCGCGTGCAACGGCCTGCGCCGTGGTTACCGCGACCGACCAGGCCGCCGCGGAGCAGGCAGCCGTTGACATAGCAGCATCCTACTGGGCGGAACGTCGCAATTTCCGCTTCGGTCCGGTCACGGGGCCGCTGGATGCTATGCTCGATATCGCCGAAAAGGCGACGACAACCCCGATCATCCTTGCCGACTCCGGCGACAACCCGACCGGGGGCGGCGTTGGTGACAGGGCGGATGTGCTGAAGGCCCTGCTTGCGCGCGGCTGGCGCGGCGCGCTCATCGCCGGTATCGCCGACCGTCCCGCAGTCGATGCCTGCTTTGCCGCCGGTGTCGGCGAAACGCTGATGCTGAAGATCGGCGGCAGCCTCGACCCGGCAAGCCCGGTTGCGGAAATGCTGGTGGAAGTCGTGCGGCTTGACGACCCCGGTCCGGAAGATGAGCGCCAGGCGGTGGTGCGTGTCGGCGCGATTGACGTGGTGCTTTCAGCGCGACGTCGGCCCTACCACAACATCGCCGATTTCAGCCGTCTCGGGCTGGACCCCGGCACTGTTCGGCTGCTGGTGGTCAAATCCGGCTATCTTTCACCGGAACTGGCCCCGATCGCCAATCCCAACCTGATGGCCTTGACCGATGGCGTCGTCAATCAGGACATCGCTGGCCTTGCAAGCCTGCACCGTCAGCGCCCCGTCTTTCCCTTCGACGAGGAGTTCGCGTTTTCGCCCGAGGCAAAGCTCTCGGCGCGGTGGGCGGAATCGGTCTAAGCGGTTTGCCATGATCCAATCGCCGGCGAGATCCGCCGGCGCCAAGCCCTCCTTCAGAAATCGCATCCTTCGCGGACGTGCATCATCATGACTTCCACGCTTCTCAGCGCCATGCGCAACCCGGCCATGCGCGTCAGCATGCTGGCGATCTTCCTGTTCGGTTTCGCCGGTGCTGCGACCTCGCCCTATCAGTCGGTGGTCGGCATCAACGAGCTTGGCCTCAGCGATGCGCTCTATTCGCTGCTGATCCTCGTTGCCTCGACGGTGAATGTCGTGGTCAGTGTCTCGATCGGCATCCTGGCCGACCGTGTCGGCAACTATCGGCTGCTGATGTCGTCGGCGATCCTGTTCGGCGTCGTCGGCTACGGCATTGTCTACGCGATGCCGAACCAGACGAGTTTTGTCGTCAGCGTCCTGTTGCTGCTGCCGATCTACGGCGCAGTCTATACGCTGCTTTTCGCCAATGTGCGCAGCATCGCCCGGCGGATGAGCGGCCACGATGCGGCATCACTGACGACGGGTGCGCGGGCCGCCATCTCGCTCGCATGGGTTTTGGTCCCCGGACTGGTCGGTTTTGCGCTGGCCGGCGGAGACAGCATGCTGCCCGCCTATCTGCTCGCCTGTCTCGGCTGTGCCGTTAATCTGCTGATCGTCTTCTTTTCACTCCCGAATGAAGGCGGCGCCGATCCGGCGCTGGGCAAGCGGCTTTCATATTGGACGTCGTTCCGGGAGATCTTGGCGCCACGCATTTTCCTGCGCGTGATCGCCGTGGCAACCATCACCTCGACCCTTCACGTCAATGGCGCCGTTCTGCCGTTGATCATGACCGACGAGATCGGCGGAAGCGTCACCGACATAGGCATCATCGTCGGCATCGTCGCCTTACTCGAAGTCGTTTTCATCCTCGTGTGGGCGCGCATCCAGATGGACCTTGCTCCGTTCAAGGCTTTGGCGCTGGGGACGGTTATCTATATCGGCTATATGGTGTTGCTCGGCTTCTCGACGGCCACGTGGCACATCTACGCTCTCAGTCTGATCAGCGCCTTCGGCGCCGCCGCATTGATTACCATCCCGATCAGCTATCTTCAGGAGTTGATTGCCGACCGGCCGGGACTGGGAAGTTCTCTGATCGCTGTGAACATCTTCCTGAGCGGCGGGCTTTGCGCCGGACTTTTTGCACTGGGCACGAGGATCAGCAATTACTCGGGCACTGCGCTGCTTGGCGGTGTCGCCGGACTTGCCGGCCTGGCGCTTTTGCTGGTGCTCGACGGCAATCGTAAGACCGGTAACGCCACGGCGTAAAATTTCGAAATTTCAGCCGCCTATGGCTGAAAGTTCATCTTGCTCAAAAGAAAGGGGCGCCTTTCGGGCGCCCCTTGTCGTTCGTCAGTTGCCGAGGATGCCCGGCAGGCGCAGGCCCTTGTCCTTGGCGCAGTCGAGCGCGATGTCGTAACCGGCATCGGCGTGGCGCATGACGCCGGTCGCCGGGTCGTTCCAGAGCACGCGTTCAAGCCGCTTGGCTGCATCGTCGGTGCCATCGGCGCAGATGACCACGCCCGAATGCTGCGAAAAGCCCATGCCGACGCCGCCGCCATGGTGCAGCGACACCCAGGTGGCACCCGACGCGGTGTTGAGCAGTGCGTTGAGCAGCGGCCAGTCAGAAACGGCGTCCGAGCCGTCCTTCATCGCTTCGGTTTCGCGGTTCGGCGAGGCGACCGAGCCGGAGTCCAGATGGTCGCGACCGATGACGACTGGCGCCTTCAGTTCGCCGTTCCTGACCATTTCGTTGAAGGCGAGGCCGAGGCGATGGCGGTCGCCGAGACCGACCCAGCAGATGCGCGCGGGCAGGCCCTGGAACGAGATGCGCTCGCGCGCCATGTCGAGCCAGTTGTGCAGATGGGTGTTGCCGGGGGTCAGTTCCTTGACCTTGGCATCGGTCTTGTAGATGTCTTCCGGGTCACCCGAGAGGGCCGCCCAGCGGAACGGACCGATGCCGCGGCAAAACAGCGGGCGGATATAGGCCGGCACGAAACCGGGGAAGGCAAAGGCGTTTTCGAGGCCTTCTTCCTTGGCGACCTGGCGGATGTTGTTGCCGTAGTCGAAAGTCGGGATGCCCATATCCTGGAAGGCGATCATGGCTTCGACATGCTCGCGCATGGAAGCGCGCGCAGCTTTTTCGACAGCCTTCGGATCGCTCTCGCGCTTGGCCTTCCATTCGGCCATGGTCCAGCCCTTGGGCAGGTAGCCGTTAACTGGATCGTGCGCGGAGGTCTGGTCGGTGACCATGTCAGGACGGATGCCGCGGCGGACCATTTCCGGCAGGATTTCTGCGGTGTTGCCGAGCAGGCCGACGGACTTGGCTTCGCCGTTCTTCGTCCAGCGAGCGATCATCTCCATCGCTTCGTCGAGCGTTTCCGCCTTTTCATCGACGTAGCGGGTGCGCAGACGGAAGTCGATCGAATCAGGATTGCACTCGACGGCAAGGCACGAGGCGCCGGCCATGACGGCTGCCAGCGGCTGTGCGCCGCCCATGCCGCCGAGACCGCCTGTCAGCACCCACTTGCCCTTCAGGCTGCCGCCATAATGCTGGCGGCCGGCCTCGACGAAAGTCTCATAGGTGCCCTGAACGATGCCCTGCGTGCCGATATAGATCCACGAGCCGGCCGTCATCTGGCCGTACATGGCGAGGCCCTTCTTATCGAGCTCGTTGAAGTGGTCCCAGGTCGCCCAATGCGGCACCAGGTTGGAGTTGGCGATCAGAACGCGCGGCGCATCCTTGTGAGTGCGGAAGACGCCGACCGGCTTGCCGGACTGGACCAACAGTGTCTCGTCCTCATTCAGGTCCTTCAGCGTCTCGACGATCTTGTCGAAATCGGCCCAGGTACGGGCGGCGCGGCCGATGCCGCCATACACCACCAGCTCGTGCGGGTTTTCCGCGACGTTCGGGTCGAGGTTGTTCATCAGCATGCGCAGCGGCGCCTCGGTCATCCAGCTCTTGGCGTTGAGCGTGGTGCCCTGCGGGGCGCGCACGTCGCGAATGTTGTGGCGCGGATTGTTCATGTTCATGCCTCGCTCCCTGTCAGCGTTTTAAGGTCGAATGCGGTGTTCTCGATGCGTTGAAGGATGGCCCGAAGCGGTACACGCAGGCGTTCTGCCTTGCTCGCGTCGAGCGCAAACGGCGGCTCTTCGGCGGCAAGGTGGGTCGATTGTGCCAGTTCCATCTGGATGGCGTGCACGCCGGTTTCGGGCCGCCCGTAGTGCCGGGTGGTCCAGCCGCCCTTGAAACGACCGTTGAGAATGCTTGTGTAACCCTCGGCCGAAGCGGCGATATCGACGGCGGCCTTCTCGATTTCAGGCGCGCAAGTGCGGCCCATATCCGTGCCGATGTTCAAGTCCGGCAGCTTGCCGTCGAACAGGAACGGGATATGCGAGCGGATGGAATGGCAGTCGTATACGATGGCGATGCCATGGATGGCCTTCACCCGCTCGATCTCCGCCAGAAACGCGGCGTGATAGGGCGCATGGAATTGGCGTAGGCGCTCCGCCGTGTCGGCCTCGGTCGGGGCTGCGCCATCCTTCCAGATCGGCAACCCGTCAAAGTCGGTTTCGGGAATGAGCCCGGTGGTATTCTGCCCGGGATAGAGGCTGACGTTCTCCGGGTCGCGATTGGCGTCGATGACATAGCGGTGGAAGGTGGCGCGCACGACGGTGACGTCAGGCAGCAGCCCTTCGTAGAGCTTGTGAATGTGCCAGTCGGTGTCTGCGAGCAGGCGACCGGTGTCGTTGAGGCGCTCCCAGATCTCGGCCGGCACATCCGTGCCGGTATGCGGAAAGCCGAGAATGACCGGCGAGGTGCCCTGACGAACTTCGAAGACGCTCATCTCAGGCTCCCAGTTTCGGCAGAATGTCGCTGGAAATCGCGGCATTCAGCGTGCCAGAGGCGACCAGTTCGCCGGCAGCCTGCAGATCGTCTGCCAGGTAACGGTCTTCCTCGATCGTCGCCGAGACGGCACGCAGGGCTGCGGCAGCCTTCTGAAGTTCGGGGCTTGTGGCGAGCGGCGCGCGGAACTCAACGCCCTGTACCGCCGTCAGCGCCTCAATGCCGATAATCGAAAACAGGTTGTCGGTCATCTGCAGCAGGCGGCGCGCGCCATGGCAGGCCATGGAGACATGGTCTTCCTGGTTGGCCGAGGTCGGCGTGGAGTCGACCGAGGCCGGGTGCGACAGCTGCTTGTTTTCCGACATCAATGCTGCCGATGTGACCTCGGCGATCATCAGGCCGGAGTTGAGGCCGGGCTTCTTGGCGAGGAAGGCCGGCAGGCCGTAAGACAAAGCCGGATCGACGAGAAGCGCAATGCGCCGCTGCGAGATCGCGCCGATCTCGCAGACTGCGAGCGCGATCTGGTCGGCGGCAAAGGCAACCGGCTCGGCATGGAAGTTGCCGCCGGAGACCACGGAATTGTCGGAAAGCACCAGCGGGTTGTCGGTGACGGCATTCGCTTCGATTTCGAGCACGCGCGCGACCGATCGCAACAGGTCGAGGCAGGCACCATCCACCTGCGGCTGGCAACGGATGCAATAGGGATCCTGCACCCGCTCGTCGCCTTCGATATGGCTCTCGCGAATGGCCGAGCCCGACAGGAGCGCGCGAAGGGCGGCGGCCGTGTCGATCTGGCCCTGATGGCCGCGAAGTGCGTGAATATCGGGATGGAACGGGGCCGAAGATCCCATCGCCGCATCGGTGGACATGGCGCCGGTGACAAGGGCTGCCTGGGCGGCGCGGTGGGCGCGGAAGAGGCCGGCAAGCGCCAGCGCGGTGGAGGTCTGCGTGCCGTTGATCAGCGCCAGCCCTTCTTTGGCGGCAAGCACGACCGGCGTCAGTCCTGCCTTGGCAAGGGCCTCGGCGCCGGACAGGCGGGCACCCGCGAAGAATGCTTCACCGTGGCCCATCATGACGGCGGCCATGTGGGCGAGGGGCGCCAGGTCGCCGGATGCACCGACAGATCCTTTTTCCGGTATCACCGGGATCACGCCCTTTTCGAGCATCGCTTCGATCAGGCGTACCAGTTCGAGCCGGACGCCCGACGCGCCGCGGCCGAGGGAGACGAGCTTCAGCGACAGGATCAGGCGGACGATGTTTTCGGCAAGCGGCTGGCCGACGCCGCAGCAGTGCGACAGGATCAGGTTGCGCTGCAGGGTGGCGACATCGGCGCTATCGATCTTGATCGAAGCCAGTTTGCCAAAGCCGGTGTTGATGCCATAGACCGGCGCATTGCCGGCAACGATCTCGGCGATGCGGCTGGCGGCCTTTTCGATGCCTGCGTCGAAAGATGGATGTAGGCGGGCAGGTTCGCCGGTCCAGTAGATGGCCTCGAGATCCTCAAGCGGAACCGAGCCCGGATGCAGAATGATGGTCATGGACCGGTCCTTTCGCCCCTAAAGATGCGCGTATGAAGTGGATTGAAGCCGATGCGGTAGACGAGTTCGGCCGGGTCTTCGATATTCCAGAGTGCGAGGTCGGCCGACTTGCCGACTTCGATAGTGCCGGTTTCACCCAGGAGCCCGAGCGCACGCGCCGCCTCGCGGGTGACACCGGCGAGGCATTCGGCAACGGTCAGCCGGAAGAGGGTCGCCGACATGTTCATGGTGAGGAGCAGCGAGGTGAGCGGCGAGGTGCCCGGATTGCAGTCGGTGGCGATTGCGATGCGCGCACCGGCGTCGCGCAGTGCCTGAACCGGCGGCAGACGCTCTTCACGCAACGCATAGAAAGCACCGGGCAAAAGCACGGCGACCGTTCCGGCCTTGGCAAGCGCTGCTGCACCTTCGGCGTCGAGATATTCGAGATGGTCGGCGGAGAGCGCACCGTATGACGCCGCGAGCTTAGCGCCGCCGAGGTTGGAAAGCTGTTCGGCGTGGAGTTTGACTGGCAGGCTGAGTGCTCTGGCGCGATCGAAGACACGAGCGATCTCGGCGGTCGAGAACGCGATGCCTTCGCAGAACCCATCCACTGCGTCGACCAAACCTTCGGCATGGGCCGCGTCGAGGCCTGGCAGAACCACGTCTGTGATGTAGTCGCCGTTGCGGCCCTTGTATTCCGCGGGCGTCGCATGGGCGGCGAGGTAGCTGGTGACCACGCGCACCGGTCGAAGCGTTTCGAGCTTGCGGGCGGCGCCCAGCATATTGAGTTCGGCCGTAATGTTCAGCCCGTAACCGGATTTGATCTCGACGGTCGAAACGCCTTCAGCAAGCAGCGTGTCGAGGCGCGGTAGGGCGCTTTCGACCAGCTGATCGACGGTCAGTGCATTGGTCGACTTCACCGACGAAACGATGCCGCCGCCGGCGCGGGCAATATCTTCATAGGTAGCGCCTTCGAGCCGCATCTGGAACTCGCGGGCACGGTTGCCGCCATGGACGAGATGGGTGTGGCAGTCGATGAGGGCGGGCGTCATTACCCGGCCTTGGCAATCGGTCGCTTCAAGGCTGTGTGCGAGTTCGGCGGGCAGTGCGTTCTCCGGCCCTACATAAGCAATGCGTCCATCGACAACTGCTACGGCCGCGTGCTCGACGAGGCCAGCACCTTCGGCGGTTTCGCTGAGCGTCACAAGGCGCGTGTTGCGCCAGAGTCCGGATGCCGGCTTGCGGGTCGAGAGTTCGTTCATAAGGTCGCCTCCACTGAATATAATGTATATACATATTAACTTGCTTCACAAGAGGAAATTTGGGAAGCCGGCTGAAAAGGAAAGAGACCGTGGCGTGGAAACGAGGCCTTGGCCACCGTTTCGAAGTTGAACTGGCGACGCTAGCTTTTTGATCTTTGGGAGAATTCCCGTTGCGTTTGGCGGGCGGACTCCAACCGGAGAGTAGTCCGCACATCGCGGTCGAACAGCGCCTTGGCGAGCGGCACCGTCAGTTCGGTGAGCACCTTGTGTTACTGAACTTCGCGGATGATCTCTCGACCTGACTCGGGCCACAGACGTCGGGTTCGCCAAAGCACGCGGTATCACCCGAGATGAAGTCATCGCCGTCATCTTCCCTGATTGGGCGATCGGCCAGGGGTGATGCCGTTGCCTGGCACCAGCAAGGGTTGATAAAACGCGTCCGTCGTGTACGGTCACGACATGCAGAACGATAACCGCTCAGAGATCAGGAAGGCGATTTCACTTGCCTTGGGAGCCGCAATGGCGCTGGCCGGCGCAGCTGGCTTCCTGTGGATGTTCTTCTTCGTGGTTGAGCCAGTCAAAATCCTGATCTGGATGGCGCCGATCGGCGTCATGGCGACCGGGATTGCCATTCTCTACGATGATCTGAGAAAATCGTGATCTGTTTGTAGCCGGCAGCTCGCTGCTGCAAAGCTTTGTCGAATGCGTTGCAAACGCTCCTCATGTCGTTTGCCACCTGTGGTTTGCGCTGCATCAGGTTGGGCTTGATGTTTAGGTCCCGATCTAAGTCCGCAAGTTGCTTGTGCGTTACGAAGAAAGCCCCGAAACGCGACGGGCGTCGGGGCTTCGTTCTGTCTCTGGTTCGCGGCAGTTACCGAATTGCTCTGACGAGACGATGCGTGCTGCGGCTCAAATGCGTGGCCTTCCCATCCTGTGCTCGCTAGGCCGCATGATCCGCGTCGATACGCAGCCGCTCAACGAGTTCGACAAAGCGGTTGCCGGCGATCTCCAGCCTGCCGCTGTTGTCGATCACGCTGACGCCGGGGCCCGAGGTGACGTCGGGTGCCTGGCGGCTGAGACGTCGCAGCACCTCTTCCTCGCTCTCGCGACCGCGTTCGGCAAGCCGCTTAGCGAGCACCGAGGCTTCCGCCGTGACGACGACGACGGCGATGTCGCCGAACGTTTCCCTGAACGCCGGCAGAGCGCCGCGGCTGCCGTTGACGATCGCCGTCATGCCGGCCCTGACATTCTGAAGCACTGCTGAGGGGATGCCGTATTTCAGGCCGTGCGCATCCCAGAAGACGGCGAAGGCGCCGTCCTTCTGCATGTCCAGAAAATCGTCTTCCGAGACGCTTTCATGCACCTCGCTGCCGGCGTCCGACGGGCGGGTGATGACGCGCCGGACGAAATGCACGTCGTGACAGTCGGAAAAGTGCTGGGCGGCAAAACCCATGACGCTGTCCTTGCCGGCGCCGCTCGGGCCGACCACGACGACGAGTGCGCCGCGCCTGCGTTCGAACGCACTCATGCGACGCGCCGGCCTTCACGCCAGACCGAACGCACGACAGGAATGCCTTCCTGTCGGTGAACCCGCGAGATATCGGCGCGCAGGCCGACGGCGATGCGACCGCGATCGTCAAGGCCGACTGTGCGAGCCGGCGTCGCACTGACCATGGCAATCGCCTTCGGCAGGTCGATGGCCTCAAGTTCGTCAGCCAGCACGAACGGCGCGTGGATCAGGCTGAACGGCACATAATCCGACGAAAGCACGTCGAGCACGCCGCGGTCGGCCAGATCGCGGGCGGCGATGTTGCCCGAATGCGACTTGCCACGCACGATGTTGGGTGCGCCCATCAGCACGCTGAGACCGGCGCGATGGGAGGCTTCGGCCGCTTCGAAACTCGTCGGGAATTCGGCGAGCTTGATGCCGTAGCCGATCGATTCGTCGACATGGGCGATCGTGGCGTCGTCGTGGCTGGCGATGGTGATGCCGCGCTCGGCGCAGGCCTTGGCAAGGGCGTCGCGGTGCGGGCCGGCATACTTCGCCGAAAGCGCCTGCTGGCGCGCGACGAACTTTTCGAACTCGGCATCTGACAGGCCGCGCTTGGATTTGTAGTAGAGCGTGTACTGGTCCATCGTCTGGAACTGACGCTGGCCCGGCGCGTGGTCCATCAGCGATACCAGCTTAACCTGCGGGTCGTTCTGGAAGTCTTCGTAGTGATCGAGCACGTCCGAAGTGGAAACCTCGCAGCGCAGGTGGATCAGGTGGTCGGCGCGCAGGCGACCCTCTTGCTGGGCTTGCGCCAGCGCGTCGGCCATGCTGCGCATCTCGCCCTTCTGGAAACCGCCGTCCTCGTCTGAGCCGAGGCGCAGGCAATCGAACACGGTGGTGATGCCTGACGTGACCACCTGCGCATCATGGGCCTGGATCGCCGCGATCTTCAGCCAGCGAACGCCCGGCCGTGGCGAATAGTGCGCTTCCAGATGGTCGGTGTGCAGTTCGACGAGACCCGGTAGCAAATAGTCGCCTTCGAAGTCTTCGCCGGTGCTTACAGTGCCCTTCGAGATATCGGCAATCTTGCCGTCGCGGATCAGCACTGAACCGTCGAGGATGCTGTCCTCGAGAACGATGCGGGCGTTGGTCAGGACTTGTTCTTTGCTCATCTCATGCGATCTTTCGTTGTGTCGCGCCGCCAAGCGGCAGCAGGGAATGGACCAGGAACGGTGCGCCACGGTGCGGCTCGACGAAGAGCGCAACTGACGTAACGTCAAGCGGGTCGCCGATATGATCGGCAAAAGTGCTATCGAGCACGGTCCGCATGGTTTTCGCTGTCTCGGTGGGGACGGGCCCGGTCAGCGTCAAGTGGAACTGGAATTCTTCGAAAACATAGGGATATCCCCATTTTTTCAAGTATTCTCTCTGTCGCTCCGGCAATTTTTCCGGATTGCGCCGTGCCATGTCAGCCGCCGACAGAGGTGCCCGGAACGGCTCGAAATACTGGACGGCTTGAGCCGCCAAATTCTGCAGCGGCTCGCAATGGGTTGCAGAGACGAGCGCGAAGAAGGGGCCGAGTTGATGCAGTGTCAGTTCCGGTATCTCGAAAGGTTCGACATCTGCGGCAAACGCTTCAAACGCTGCGACCAGTTCGGCTTCGCTGCGGCCATCGGCAAGGGCGAAGGGAGCCTTGAGGGTGCCATGAAAACCATAGCGTCGGGGGTCGGCCGTCAATGCGTGCCGCGTGTCGGCATCGAGATCGGCCAGTGCCGGAAATTCACTGGTCTCGCCGGTAAAGGCGTCACGGCCAAGCCAACGGGCCGCCGTCTGCGACAGCCGGTCATCCGCCGGCGGCGCGAAGTAGATTGCATAACGCACGGTCTTCACTTTCTTGTATCGACCGGCCCGCCAGGACGGCGGGTCGATTGTTCGCGGGACGCGATGCGCAGCTAGCCGATTTCCATGACAACATCATGATGGCGAAGCTGCAAAACGCTCATCTCGTCAATGCGCTTTCTGGCCAATCAGCCGCGAACGCAGGGCGTTCGAGATGCTGTCGAAAATAAACACAACCAGCAAGATCAGAAGCACCATATAGGCGACATTTTCCCAATCGGAATTGGTGCGCATCGCCTCCCAGAGTTTAAGGCCAATGCCGCCGGCACCGACGGCTCCGATGATCGTGGCCGAACGCGTGTTGGATTCCCAGAAATAGAGCGCCTGGCTGGCGAAGACCGGCAGTACCTGCGGCAGCACGCCGAAGCGCTGGACGGCAAGCGGCGTGGCGCCAACGGATTTCACGCCTTCGCGCTGCTTGTCATCGATGTTCTCCAGCGCCTCGGAGTAGAGCTTGCCGAGCGTGCCCGTGTCGGTGAAGAAGATCGCCGACATGCCGGCAAGCGGCCCGGGGCCGAAGGCGCGGGTGAAGAACAGTGCCCAGATGAACATGTCCACCGAGCGCAGGAAGTCGAAGAAGCGCTTGACGATCTGGTTGGTCAGGAAATTCGGGGTAATGTTGCGCGCCGCCAGGAAGCAAAGCGGAAACGCCACCAGCGAGGCGAAAAGTGTGCCGACGAAGGCCATGACCACCGTCTGCAGCAGCTTGGTCCAGACATCAAGATGTTGCCATTCTGCATTGTAGAGAATGTTGTTCCAAGCGAGCCCCAGGTTTGATCGCGCCGGATCGATGCGCTCGCCGCCTGTGATCAGCGAAAGCACCTCACCATAGCTCTTGCCGAAGAAGGGCGAGTTCGTGTCGAAAAGGAAATTGGCCCAGCCGAAGAAACGGTTGCGCACCGAGACGTCGTCGCCTTCGACTTCCGCCCAGCCGGTGGCGCCGAAAGCGAGTGTGATTTTTTCACCGGGACGTTTTTGTGTGGCCCAGGCAGGAAGGGTACCTTGGGGCGTGACGGTGTCCTGGCCATCGACGGCCATGGTCAGGGTTTCGCCCCTGTGTGTGGCCGTTACCAGGCCGTCGGCGACTTCGATCTTCGTCGAGCGGTTCAGGGTGATGACCGCCCTCGTAATGACCTCAGCCGTTCGGGTTTCGGATCGGCTTTGCATGCTTGCGGCGTCGGTGCTGCCCAGTGCCGAGCCGGGCGCCATGAAGCTGAACGACGAGCTTGCCTTCGGCATTGCCGACGGTGTGGCGGACGCAGGGATCTCGACGGTCCGGGTCACGATCTCCTTGTCGAGTTCCACCCACGACGGATTGGGATTGGGGCCGAGCGGTGAGTTGCGCTGGAAGTCGATCGTCATCGTCTTGTCGCGCGCGATCTTGAGCTCGGGGCGGACCTCATAGGAGACCCAGTCGGCAAGATAGGTTCCGGCGATGCCCCAGTTGGCGTTGCCGAGCACATGCCCGATCGAGAAGAACCACCAGCTGAAGATGAGATAGACCACGAGGCCAGCGCTGATGAGGATGGTGCGCAGGCGCTTGTTCGAGGAACCCTGCAGCAGGTGCGGGTGGCGCGACGCAATCGCATCCATTTCGAGCGGGCTTAGTCTGTTCGCGGAGGTCATGATGGGCACCTACTGGGCAAGCTGGAAGGCCTGGTCGCCGACGAGGCGACGGCGCAGCCATGCGGAAAACTGGTCGACGGCGAAGATCGTCGCAAACAGGAGGATGACGATCGCCAGCGTCTTCGCCTGGTGGCCCTGGCCGATCGACAGGCGCAGCAGCTCGCCGATACCGCCGCCGCCGACCGCGCCGATGATGGTGGAGGCGCGCACGTTGATCTCGAGGCGCAGCAGGAAATAGCTGGCGAAATTGGGCAGGACCTGCGGCACCATGCCGAACCAGACTCGCTCGATCCAGTTGCCGCCGGCAGCCCGCAGGCCCTCGTCCGGCTTCATGTCGGCATTCTCAACCACTTCGAAGAACAGCTTGCCGAGTGCGCCGATGGTGTGGATCGAGACAGCCGCGATCGCCGGGATCGGTCCGAGCGAGAGGATCGCCAGGAAGAAGCCGGCGATGACCACCTCGGGAAACGCACGCAGAATTTCCATCAACCGCCGCACAAATCCGCGTATCCACGGATTGGGCATCAGGTTTCGGGCGGCGAGGAAACAGAAGATGAAGCCGAAGAAGGTGCCGATGACGGTGGAGAAGATCGCGATGTTCACGGTCTCCAGCATCTTGTGCACATATTCGGGAATGTAGAAGCTTTCCGTCAGGTAGAGCCGGCCTTCGGGGTAATTGTACTTGAAGCTGCCGTCGTCATAGGGCGAGGGCAGGTCGAACATGGCGCGGAAGATTTCAAGGCCGTCGCGCGGCGCGAGATCGCCGACGAAATCGAAGAAGTGCGGCAGCCGGTCGAAGAATTTGCCGGCATTGGAATCGTTGGCAAACCAGAGCGAGCCGGAAAGGGCGAGCATCAGCACGGCGAAGCCGAGCCAGGAGTAGAGTCGACGGCGGGAATTCAGCTCCTGCCAGTGACGCTCCACTAGCGCGCCATTGTCACTCAGATGCTTCGGGAGCATGGAAGTTGCCATGAATGTTCCGGCAGTGCCGGCCTCTGTCGACAGGCGCTACCAGCGCCCTAGCAAAAAGGCGAACGCTGGCCGCTTTGGCGGCCAGCGTCCTTGAATGATCGGAAAGATCAGCCGCCGATCGTCGCCTTGCGGGCGTCGATGATCGGCTTGTAGAAGTCGGCGTTGACTTCGGTGAAGCCGGTGAAATCGCCGCCCTGGATGGCGGAGAAGCAGGCGGCATCGGTCTTCGGCAGGTCGAGCATGAACTGCTTGAACTTGGCCTTCATGTCGTCGTTCATCGTCGAGCGCACGACGATCGGGCCGTTCGGGATCAGCGGCGACTTCCAGAGTTCGACCAGGTCGTTCATGTCGAGGATGCCCTTGTCGACCATCTTCTTCAGGTTGCCCGAGGTGTAGCCGTCCTTGAATTCGCCGACGCCCGAACCGAAGGTCGTGCCGGCATCGAACGTGCCCTTGACGACTTCGAGAACGAGGTTTTCGTGACCGCCACCGAAGCCGGTTTCAGCGAAGAATTCCTTGACCGGCGCGCCGATCGATTCCGGCAGCGTGACGAGCGGGATCAGGTAGCCCGAGGTCGAGTCCGGATCGGCGAAGCCGAGCTTCTTGCCCTTCAGGTCTTCGAGCTTGGTGATGCCCGAATCCTTACGGGCGACCATGATCGAGTGGTAGCCGGTCGAACCGTCAGTCTGGACCGTCGTCAGGATCGGCTCGACGGCGTCAGCCTTGGCGAGGTAGATCTTGGCAAAGCCGGACGCGCCGAGTTCAGCGTAGTCGAGCGTGCCGCCGAGCAGGCCCTGGATGACGCCGTCATAGTCGGCGGCCGGGAACAGCGAGACCTTTTCGACGCCGATTGCGGCCGGCAGCTTGTCGACAATGCACTGGAAGTTGCGCAGGCGGTCGGCTTCGTTTTCGCCGCCGATGATGCCGACGCGGAATTCCTTGAGGTCTTCGGCCTGGGCGTGGCCAAGGAGGGCGAGCAGGGCAACAGTGCCCAGAAGAGCTTTCTTCAGCATAAGGTTCTCCCGTTTCTCCGGCTGTGCCGGATGATATTCGGTTTCAAAGAGGTGCCCTTGACGTGGGCCTTCGATCCTGGCGGGCGTCAGATGCCGGCCAGTGCCAGCGGCTGGAGGCCGGCAGATGCCGTTTGTTCCTGCGGGACGGCCGCGGGAATGTTGATGCTTGTCGAGGTCATCGATTCCTCGATGCCCGTATCGGCGCCGTAGATCTCGGCGACGGCGGCCGCCGTCAGATCCTTTGGCTGGCCGTCGAAGACGACGCGGCCGTGGGCCATGCCGATGATGCGTTCGCAGTAGTTGCGCGCGGTATCGAGCGTGTGAAGGTTGGTGATCACGGTGATGCCGTCGCGCTCGTTGATGTCGCGCAGTGCATCCATGACGATCTTGGCGTTGAGCGGGTCGAGCGAGGCGATCGGTTCGTCAGCGAGCAACATCTTCGGCTGCTGCATCAGGGCACGGGCAATCGCCACGCGCTGCTGCTGTCCGCCGGAAAGCGTGCCGGCTGCCTGCAATGCCGTCTGTTCGATGCCGAGGCGTTCCAGCGCGCCGATCGCCATGATCCGCTCTTCGCGGGTAAACATGTTGAGGATGCTGAGCACCGTCGAACGATGGTTGAGGCGGCCGAGCAGCACATTGGTCAACACGTCGAGGCGCGGCACCAGGTTGAACTGCTGGAAGATCATCGCGCAGTCGCGCTGCCAATTACGAAGGGCGGCACCCCGCAGCGACGAGACTTCCGTGCCGGCAAATTCGATCGAGCCGGACGACAGGTCGACCAGGCGATTGATCATGCGCAGCAACGTCGACTTGCCAGCGCCGGAGCGGCCGATCACGCCGACCATCTGGCCCTGGGGGATGTCGAAGGTAACCGAGCTCACGGCTGTCTTCTTGCCGAACTGGCGGGTTACGTTCTTCAACTGAAACATTTCTAGCAGGTCCTCTTACGGGGAGACCGGTCATCGGTATGACACCTGCCATATCGGCGCTTCATGAAAGCGAAATGTCAGTTTCTTGTCGTTTGTGTTACAGTTCACACCCTCAAGGACGTCGTTAACAAAATGTGACACATTCAGCGGACAGGAACACCCGTTGCTACTGCTGGAAGCGCTCCGGGCTAAAGATGGTCGCACCAAGGCCGTTGGCGGCGAAGCTCTCGGGTGCGGGCGCCCCGATCAGCAGGTTGGCGGCAAAAGCACCCAATGCCGGTGATGTCAAGATGCCGTAGCCGCCCTGGCCGGCGAGCCAGAAGAAATCCGTCCGACCCTTCGCATAACCGATCACCGGCAACTTGTCGGGCGAGAAGCTGCGCAGGCCCGCCCAGCTCTTGAAGATGCGGCGGACGG
The DNA here is from genome assembly GCF_059419585.1 of Ensifer sp. GW821-FHT05G01. Classification (NCBI taxonomy): domain Bacteria; kingdom Pseudomonadati; phylum Pseudomonadota; class Alphaproteobacteria; order Hyphomicrobiales; family Rhizobiaceae; genus Ensifer; species Ensifer sp. GW821-FHT05G01. Next base: position 218,559 of record NZ_JBWKSC010000014.1, read on the forward strand.
GCACGGTCGTTGCCTCCTCCACATAATGGGCGGCCCACGCGACATCGATCTCCTCGGGCTGGACGTCGCTCGGCTCGCACGGTGTGGCATCGGCGGGGGAGGCAAGCAGCCTTCCACCTTCGGGCTTCATATAGAAGTCCTCGTCGATCTCGTTGATTTCGGGCAGGGTCAGGGCGTCGATCTCTGCGGGGAGGTCCACGGTGATCGCGGTGCGGCGATGTGGCACGATGCCGACCGGCTCCACGCCGAAGAGAGTGGCAACCGGATCCGCCCAGCCGCCGGCGGCGTTGACGACGACTTGCGCGCGAATGTCGCCTGCACTGGTCGAGAGCACCCAGCGGTCGCCCTCACGGCGCGGAGCGATGACGTCGCTGCGCTCGATCACCTCGGCGCCATGGCGACGGGCACCGCGCAGGTAACCTTGCATGAGGTTCTCGACCTCGATGTCCCAGAAATTGGGATCGTAGAAGGCGCCGGCGACATACTCGCGTCGCAGGACCGGAACGAGCGCGATCGCTTCGTCGACCGTCAGTCTCTTGAGGTCGGGATTGGCTGCACTCTCTTCAGCAAACACCGCCTCCAGCCGCGCCGCCTTTTCCGCGTTGGCGATCATCACGCCGCCGCGCTGCTTGAGCAACTGCACGTCGGAAAGGCCCTCCGGCGGCTGATCGAAGAAGGTTTTGGAGATGGCGGCGAGCTTGCACACTTCGGGCGCGTTGTAACGCAGCACGAATTCCGCAGCGGAGCGGCCAGTGCTGTGATAGCCGAGGCCATCTTCCCGTTCGATGATAGCGACGGAGCGGTGCGGTGCCAGGAAATAGGCAAGCGATAGTCCTGCGACGCCGCCGCCGATGATAGCCACATCAAATTCACGCATGTCCCGCCCTCACTCCTGATTTGGCCGGACCATAGGCAACGTGTGATCTGCGTTCAAATTTATAACGGGAAATGCCGCTATCAATTCTGATGATGCTCGAGGCAGTGGTCGAGGGGGACTGTGTCGGCCACATGCGCGAGGAAGGCGGCCTCGGCGGGGTTGAGAATGGAGTTCGGGTTTGAGATGCGAAACACGTCTGTCGTCGGCAGGTTGTCGTAGGGCGGAAGCTGCCAGAGCCGACCCTCTGCAACGCCGGCTGCGGCGAGATGGTCCGGCAGCATGCCGATGCCGATATTGGCTGCGATCAGCCGCATAACCTCCTCGACATTGCAGGATACAGCCCGAACCTGCTGGCCGAACGATCCGATGGCGCGCACCGCTGTAACAGAGTTCATGTGCTGGCCGCCGAGCACGTCGGCGATGAAGGCGATATAAGCATTGCCGCGCAAGTCGTTGAAATCGACGCCCTCGACGCCGAACAGCGGATGATCGCGGCCGCAGTAGAGCGCATAGCGTTCGCGGACGTGAAAGGCCTTGTTCAGCCAGTCCGGGATGTTGCCGTCGCAAAGCCCCATCGTCGCGATGTTGCGCTCGACGGCACTCAGCACGTCGACAGTCGTGGCGACAGTCACCGATATCGTCGCCTTCGGGTGCTTGGCAAAGAAACTCTCGAGCTTGCGATCCCAGGCCGGGTTGTGGGCATGGCTGACGACATGAATGTTGAGATGGCCGGTGATTTCCTCGCCGGCCGTTTCAAGGACGTTCGGAAGGCGGATGACGGCGGCGAAGATGTCGCGGCACTGTGCGTGCAGCCTCGCTCCGGCGTCTGTCAGGTCGAACCGGCCCGGACGGCGATCGATCAGCTTTTGCCCGACAGTCTGTTCGAGCCGCTTGAGCGCCATGCTGACGGCCGGTTGCTGGAGCAAGAGCCTGTTGGCGGCAGCGGTGATGCTGCCTTCTTCCACCACGACGACGAAGGTGCGCAGCAGGTTCCAGTCGAGATTGTGGGCGAAGCGTTCCAGACGGTCATTGGCCATGGGAGTGGATCGTGGCTTCCCTTTGTCTCATGGATGGCATTCGGCAGCTGCGTGCGGATGCTTTCCTCTACAGCCAGCCCTTAGCCTTGTCGCCATATTGGCCCGGATTTGCAATATGTACGCGAGGCGAGAATGCCAGGAACGAATGGCCGTCGCTGATCGTCGTGGAGAATCAGCGGGTTGTTGCTCCATCCAAATCCGTCGGCTGGATCTGCGGTGTGGCGCCTGCTGGTTGACGCAGGCGCGGCGTCGTAAACTCGAAGGCAAGTCCCGACATGTCCAATCGGCGCAGCACGGCGTAGAGCATGATCAGCATGCCGAGAAACTCAAGTGTTTCCTCGATCGTGGAGGCAACGAGATAGGCGGGGTTGAAGTAGGTCGGATCGGCCAGCAGGCCGCCCAGTGCTTCGAAGCCAAGAGCGCCTGTGACATAGATGGTGCCGGCGATGAAGAAGAGGTTGCGTATTTCTGCGGGTTGCCGCCACACCCTGCGCAGATAGGCCAGGGCGATGACGGCGGCGAGCACAAGCCCTGGCACGATCCAGGCGAATCCGGCGCCCGTCATGCCCGGCAATGCCAATTTGTCGGTGGCGAGTAACCCATGAAGCTCTGCCGCTTCATCCAGAGACATGTAGGCGAACACGACGCCGAGCCCCCACCACGGCCACGCTGAACCGCCTTGTTGCCGTTCGGCCAATCCGACCAGCATGCAAGCGGCGCCGACCAGGACGATCAGGACGGAGCTTGCCCAGCTTGGAATGTTGAGCTCGCGATTGAGATCGAAGAGGTGGCCGAAACTCGTCACCGTTGCAGTGAGGGGCCCGCAGCTCTTCAGCGTCCAGCAAACCATGACGAAGCAATGAATGGCGATCAGACCGGCAATCATCACCGCGATGAACCAGATGAGCGGTGTCAAACGGACATTGCAGATTCGACGATCCATGACAGACACACTCCCATAAAATGTCCCGTTAAGGATATGACAACCATAAGGCTCGGTCCATAAGGCGTCGCTAAACAAGGTTAAGATTGCCCCGACCGCCTGGGCCATTCCGCAGACGCATGAGCCGGTGCCTCAATTTCGTTTGAAAGCCTTGGTTCTGCTTGCCATAACCGCAAGTGGAAAAATCCGATGGGAGAGAGACATGGCCGGCAAGACGCAATTTCAATGGGATGACGCGTTCCTCCTCGAAGATCAGTTGACCGAGGACGAGCGCATGATCCGCGATACCGCGCGGGCCTATGCGCAGGATCGGTTGCAGCCCAGGGTCATTGCTGCCTATCGCGAAGAATCAACCGATCCCGAAATCTTCCGCGAAATGGGCGATCTCGGCCTGCTTGGCGTCACCGTCTCGGAGACCTATGGTGGCGTCGGCGCTTCCTATGTCGCCTACGGTCTCGTCGCCCGCGAAGTCGAGCGCGTCGATTCTGGCTACCGCTCTATGATGAGCGTGCAGTCCTCGCTCGTCATCTACCCGATCTATGCCTACGGCTCGGAAGAGCAGAAGCAGAAGTACCTGCCCAAGCTGATCAGCGGCGAGTGGATCGGCTGCTTCGGACTGACCGAGCCGGACGCCGGCTCTGACCCGGCGGGCATGAAGACCCGCGCCATCAAGACGGAGAGCGGCTACCGCCTCGTCGGTTCGAAGATGTGGATCTCCAATGCGCCGCTCGCCGATGTCTTCGTCGTCTGGGCAAAGTCAGAGGCCCATGGCAACGCCATTCGCGGCTTTGTGCTGGACAAGGGTATGAAGGGCCTTTCGGCGCCGAAGATTGCGGGCAAACTGTCGCTTCGCGCTTCGATCACCGGCGAAATCGTCATGGACAATGTCGAGGTCGGCGAAGATGCGCTGCTGCCCAACGTGGAGGGGCTGAAGGGCCCGTTCGGCTGCCTCAATCGCGCCCGCTACGGCATCTCATGGGGCGCACTCGGTGCGGCCGAATTCTGCTGGCACGCGGCGCGCCAGTACGGTCTCGACCGCAAGCAGTTCAACCGCCCGCTTGCACAGACGCAGCTCTTCCAGAAGAAGCTTGCAGACATGCAGACCGAGATTTCGCTCGGTCTCCAAGGGTCGCTCCGCGTCGGCCGGCTGATGGACGAAGGCCGGATGGCGCCTGAAATGATCTCGCTCGTCAAGCGCAACAACTGCGGCAAGGCGCTCGATATCGCTCGCATGGCGCGCGACATGCACGGCGGCAACGGCATTTCCGAGGAATACCAGGTCATGCGCCACATGGTGAACCTCGAGACGGTCAACACCTACGAGGGCACGCATGACGTCCATGCGCTGATCCTCGGTCGCGCCCAGACCGGCCTCCAGGCCTTCTTCTGAGCCGCCGGTCATGGAAGCGCCACTGAAGGGTATTCGTGTTCTGGAACTCGCCCGCATTCTCGCGGGCCCCTGGATCGGCCAGACGTTGGCCGATCTCGGCGCCGACGTCATAAAGGTGGAAAGCCTGGCGGGTGACGACACCCGCACTTGGGGGCCTCCTTTCGTGGAGGGCGAGGACGGCGAGAAGCTCGATGCCGCCTATTTCCACGCCTGCAACCGCGGCAAGCGCTCGGTCGTGCTCGATTTCACCACCGAGGAAGGGCAGGAAGCCGTTCGCCGGCTGGTAGCGCAATCCGACGTGTTGCTCGAGAATTTCAAGGTCGGCGGCCTCGAGAAATATGGCCTCGACTATGAGAGCCTGAAGAAGGTCAACCCGCGCCTGATCTATTGCTCGGTCACGGGCTTTGGCCAGGATGGACCCTACGCCCATCGCGCCGGCTACGACTATATCGTCCAGGGCATGAGCGGGATCATGGACCTGACCGGCGAGCCGGACCGCGAGCCGCAGAAGATCGGCGTCGCCTTTGCCGACATCTTCACAGGGCTCTACGGCGTCATCGCCGTACAGGCAGCTTTGGCGCAGCGTGAGCGCACCGGTAAGGGCCAGCAGATCGATATGGCGTTGCTTGACTGCATGACCGGCGTGCTTGCCAACCAGGCGCTCAATTTTCTGGTCTCGGGAAAGGCGCCACGCCGCCTTGGCAACGCCCATCCGAATATCGCGCCCTATCAGGTCTTTCCGACGGCTGACGGACATCTGATCGTTGCCGTCGGCAACGACCGGCAGTTCGTGAAATTCTGCAACCTGCTTGGTCGCGCTGATCTGGCGACAGACGAGCGCTATCTGACCAACGCCTCTCGCGTTCAGAATCGCGACAGCCTGACACCGGCGCTCAGCGCGGAAACGGCAAGGTTCGAGCGAGATACGCTTCTGACGCTGCTGGAAGAGGCCGGGGTTCCCGGCGGCCCGATCAACACGGTCGCCGACGTCTTTGCCGATCCGCAGATCGTGCATCGGCAGATGCAGATCGACACCCCGCATTCCGGCGCGGCTGGAGGAACTTCGCCGGGCGTCCGAACGCCGATCCGCTTTTCCGACGCCTCGCTGGTGCTCGACCGCGGTGTTCCGCGTCTCGGCGAACATACGGCCGAGGTGCTGGCCGAGATCGATATGACGCCTGTGCCCGAACAAGCGAAAGGGTGAGAGGGATTTCACCCTCTCACCCCTTCATCTCCTGCAATTACAGTCTGTTGGGCCGGCGCGTTAAACCTTGAGCGCGCGGTTGAAGACGCGCGACAGGCGCTCAGCAAAAGCGCGCGGGTCCTGCGGCTTGTCACCATCGAGCACGCGCGCCTGGTCGAGCAGAAGCTGAACGGCGTCGGTCCTGAAGGCGCTGTCGTCGGCCGGGCAAGCGGCGATTGCCGCAATCAGCGCATGGCCGGGGTTGATCTCGAGGATCGGCTTGGCCGCGCCATCGAGGCGACCGGCGCCCTGCAGCATCTTTTCGAGCTGACGGTCGGGGCCATGCTCCGGCGCCACCAGGCAGACAGCGCTTTCCGTCAGGCGGTCCGATGTGCGAACTTCCGACACGGCTTCCCCGAGCGTTTCCTTGGCGAAGGCGACGAAGTCCGTGACCGCCTGGCTTGCCTCATGAGCGTTGTCGGTGCTGCCCTCCGGCTTTGCGACGCTGCCGAGATCGGCCGACCCTTGCGTGATCGACTTCATCGGCTTGCCTTCGAAATCCGGTGCCGAGGTCACCCAGAAGCTGTCGACCGGGTCGGTCAGCAACAGCACCTCGATGCCGCGTGCGCGAAAACCTTCGAGCTGCGGCGAGGCCTTGAGCTGGGCAAGGTTGTCACCCGTTAGGTAATAGATCGCCGACTGGCCGTCTTTCATGTCCTTGACGTAGTCGGCAAGGCCGCGATGACCGTCTTCGGACGCGGTCGTGCGGAAGCGGGAAAGCGCAATCAGCTGCGTCCGGCGTTCGAAGTCCTCGTAGATGCCTTCCTTCAGCACGCTGCCGAAGTTTTCCCAAACCTTGTCGAACGTTTCCTTGTCGCTCTCGGCCAGCTTTTCGATCGCCGTCAGCACGCGGTTGGTGAGACCCTTTCGGATGCTCGACAGCAGCGGACTTTCCTGGATCATCTCGCGCGAAACGTTGAGCGGAAGATCCGAAGTATCGACGAGCCCGCGCACGAAGCGCAGGTAGCGCGGCAGCAACTCCGCCTCGTCGGTGATGAAGACACGTTTGACGTAGAGCTTCATCCGGCCCTTGCGGTCCTGATCGAAGAGGTCGAAGGGCTTGGAGCCAGGTACGAAGGCAAGTGCGGTATATTCGTGCCGGCCCTCGGCACGGAAATGCACCGTCAATGCCGGGTCGTCGTACTGGCCGGAAACGCCGCGGTAGAAATCGGCGTAGTCTTCCTTGGAAATCTCGCTCTTCTGCTTTGTCCAGAGCGCCGTGCCATCGCCGACGGAGACCGGCTCGGCGCCGGGCTTCTCGACGATTGAGATCGGCACGGGCACATGGCCGGACTGATCCTTGACGATGCGCTCGACCGTCCAGCGCGAAGTGTAGGTCTTGGCATCGTCCATCAGGTGCAGGGTGATGCGCGTGCCGCGCGCCGGCGCGTCTGCGAGATCGGCTGCTGCCACCGTGTAGCTGCCCTTGCCGTCGGACGACCAGAGCCAGGCGTGATCGGAGCCGGCTCGGCGCGAGACGACGTCAACCTTGTCGGCGACCATGAAGGCGGAATAGAAGCCGACGCCGAACTGGCCGATGAGCTGCGCGCCTTCCTTGCCCTGGGCGGCCTCGATGCGCTCCATGAAGGCGCGCGTGCCCGAGCGGGCGATGGTGCCGAGCGCTTCAACGAGCTCGTCGCGGCTCATGCCGATGCCGTTGTCCTCGACGACGAGGCGGTTGTTTTCCTCGTCGAGCGTCAGCTTGATGCCGGGGCTCATGTCGCCGGCCAAAAGCTCGGGCGAGACGATCGCCTCGTATCGCAACTTCTCGCAGGCGTCCGCGGCGTTGGAAATCAGTTCGCGGAGGAAGACGTTCTTGTCGGAATAGACCGAGTGCACCATGAGATGGAGCAGCCTGGCTACATCGGCTTCGAAGACATGTTTCTCTACGGACATTTCAGTTTCGCTCATCGCGGTGGGACCTCCTTTGGGTTTCGCCCCAATTGGCAAGCTGCGTCTCAAATTTCAAGGGTTGTCTTGTGGAGTGCATGTTTCTGTACGATGCTGCAGTGCGAAGAAGACGAGACTACAGGTGAGAAGTGGACGCCGTCGACCGGGTGCGAGCCTAGCATATCGCAACGGTGAGAATTCGCGGCAACACTCCGCAGATATATTCCTATGGCCCCGATGAGGCGTTTCGGGTCGCGCTACGCATGTCGTTTTTGACGTAAATCAACACTTGACCACTTGCACTGCCCTATAGCCTTCGGGAACAGGCCCGACCCTCAATCGCACCGAGGAGTGGACATCATGCCCAAGCCAACCAGCATTCCGACATTTGCTGACGCTTACGCCTATTCGTTGGACGCGTGGCAGCGTTCGGTGCTGTTTCTCGACGTCATGCGTGAGCGCGGCGCGCAATACGAGGAACACCGCACGCAAACCGCTCCAAACGTGCTGGAATTCGAGGTCGAACTCATCCGTGACGGGCGCACGCTCGCGCGGCCGGTGAACTATGCACTGGTCAAGATCGTTCCGCCCGAAGGTGTGGCGGTTGACCTGTCGAAACGGCCTTTTGTCGTGGTTGATCCCCGTGCCGGCCACGGTCCCGGAATTGGCGGCTTCAAGGCCGATAGCGAAATCGGCGTGGCGCTGAAGGCGGGCCATCCCTGCTATTTCATCGGCTTTCTTCCCGATCCCGTGCCCGGTCAGACCATTGAGGATATTGCTCTTGCCGAAGCGAACTTTCTCGAAACCGTCATTGCGCGCCATCCGTCTGCGGACGGCAAGCCCTGCGTGATCGGCAATTGCCAGGCCGGGTGGGCCGTGATGATCGTCGCCGCGCTCAGACCAGAGCTGTTCGGCCCGATCATTATCGCCGGCGCGCCGCTTTCCTATTGGGCCGGCGTGAAGGGGCAGAACCCGATGCGCTATTCCGGCGGACTTCTCGGCGGCAGCTGGCTAACGGCGCTGACCGGCGATCTCGGCGCCGGTATCTTCGATGGCGCCTGGCTGGTGCAAAACTTCGAAAACCAGAATCCGGCCAACACGCTCTGGACCAAGCAGTACAATCTCTATTCGAAGATCGATACCGAAGCGGCGCGCTATCTCGGCTTTGAGCGCTGGTGGGGCGGCCATGTGACGCTGAACGCTGAGGAAATGCAGTTCATCGTCGATGAACTCTTTGTCGGCAACAAGCTTGCGGCCGGCGAGATCCGGACATCAGATGGAACCGCTATCGATCTGCGCAACGTAAATTCTCCAATCGTGGTCTTCTGCTCGAAGGGCGACAACATTACGCCGCCGCAGCAGGCACTCGACTGGATCCTCGATCTCTATGACAGCGTCGACGAGATCCGCGCCTATGGCCAGACCATCGTCTACACCGTCCATGAGACGATCGGGCATCTCGGCATCTTCGTGTCGGCCGGTGTTGCGCGCAAGGAGCACGACGAATTCGCTTCCAACATCGACCTGATCGATGTGTTGCCCCCTGGGTTGTACGAAGCCGTGCTGACACCGGCAGGAGAGGTCGCCGAAGGCAGGGAGTTCGCTTCCGGCGAATGGCTGATGCGCTGCGAACCACGCACGCTCGACGATATCCGCGCGCTTGGTGGCAACGACGCCGAGGATGAACGCCGTTTCGCCACCGCGGCGAAGCTCTCGGAAGTCAATCTCGCGCTCTACCGCACCTACCTGCAGCCAGCAGTCAAGGCGGCGGTGACGCCGTCGGTGGCCGCGGCGATGCGGAATCTGCATCCGCTGCGCCTGCAATATGCGCTGTTCGGGCCCGACAATCCCTTCATGGATTGGGCGAGGGCTCTTGCAGAGCAGGTCCGTGAAACCCGCGAGCCGGTAGCCCCGGAGAACCCTTTCGTCGCATGGCAGGAGGCCTTGTCGCAACAGATCGTCGACGGGTTCGAGGGATGGCGGCGGACGGCCGAGTATCTTTCGGAACAGAGCTTTCACGCCATTTACGGCTCTCCGACCCTGCAGGCGGCGCTCGGCATCGATGCGCGCGCCGGGAAACCGCGCAAGGCAGCAAAAAGCCTTCTGCATCAGGAACTCGTCGAGGCGCGGATCGGCGAACTTCGATCCCGAATGGAGCAGGGCGGGACCTGTGAAGGTCTCGCCAGAGCCCTGACTTTCGTCGGCATGGCGCGCGGCGGCGCCGACGAGCGCGGATTCGAGGCTGTGCGCCGGCTGCGGCAGGCTCGTCCGGAAACGCGGCAATTGGATCTTGCCGCGTTCAAGGCGGTGATGCGGGAGCAATACTTCATGCTGCTGATCGACGAAGATGCCGCGCTTGCGGCCCTTCCGGCATTGTTGCCGGAGGCGATGGAGGAGCGGCGATCGGCTTTTGCCGCCCTGCGGGAAGTCCTCGAAGCGTCCGGTGCGGTGAAGGGTGAAGCCGCCGAGCGGCTGCAACGGGTAGCGACGCTCTTTCGCCTCGGCAGCGAACCACCGGTCTCGATCACTGCCGGCAAGACCGTTCGCAATCGCAAGGCATCCTGATCGACGAGGGAGTTTCCGACGTGTCTGAAGCAAGCGCATTGACGCCTGAACTGTCCAAATACGACCGCCTGATCGCAGCAGCGCGGGATGAAACGCCGGCTGTGACGATCGTGGCGCATCCTTGCGACGAGACATCGTTGCGCGGTGCGTTGGAGGCTTCGGATATGGGCCTGATTGCGCCCGTTCTCGTCGGACCGGAGGCCAAGATCCGCTCTGTCGCCGCGGAACACGGCCTCGACCTCGGCGGGCGCGAGATCGTTGATGTGCCGCACAGCCATGCGGCCGCCGCCAAGGCCGTAGCAATGATCCGCGAGGGCCGCGGCGAGCTCCTGATGAAGGGGAGCCTGCACACGGACGAGCTGATGAAGGAAGTTGCGGCCTCCGCAACCGGGCTCAGGACCGACCGAAGGATCAGCCACGTCTTCATCATGGATGTGCCTGGCCATGCCGAGACGTTGTTCATCACCGATGCCGCGATCAACATCTTTCCGGACCTCGAGGCCAAGCGCGACATCGTGCAAAACGCGATCGATCTCTGGGTGACGATCGGCCTCGGCCAGCCGCGTGTCGCCATTCTGTCGGCGGTGGAGACTGTAACGACGAAGATCCCCTCGACGATTGAAGCAGCCGCGCTCTGCAAGATGGCCGAGCGCGGCCAGATCACCGGCGGCCTGCTCGATGGCCCGCTCGCCTTCGACAACGCGATTGACCCGGAGGCCGCCCGCATCAAGGGCATCGTCTCGCCGGTCGCCGGCCGTGGCCAGATCCTGGTGGTGCCGGATCTCGAGGCCGGCAACATGCTCGCCAAGAACCTTACCTTCCTTTCCCATGCCGATGCTGCCGGCATCGTGCTTGGCGCACGCGTGCCGATCGTGCTGACATCGCGGGCGGATACGGTTCGCACGCGTCTCGCTTCCTGTGCCGTAGCCGCGCTCTACGCGGCACGGCGGCGGGTCGCACAGGTTGCGGCGGTGTGATCATGGACGCACTCCTCGTCGTCAATGCCGGGTCGTCCAGTCTAAAGTTTCAGGTTTTCGGGATCACAGAGGCCGGCCTCGTCCGTCAGATCAAAGGTCAGGTTGGTGGCATCGGCACACGTCCGCGCTTGCAGGCGAAGAGCGCCGAGGGTGCCGTACTCGTCGACCGGAGCTACGAGGCAGATGCCGTTCGCGATTTGCCAGCAGCCATTGCGGCGGCGCGGGATTGGCTGCTGACGCTTGAGGGTTTCACTTTGCGTGCAATCGGCCATCGGGTGGTGCATGGCGGACCGGACTATGCCGCGCCCGTGCTGATCGACGCGGCCGTGCTTGACCGGCTGGCGAGCTATCAGGATCTGGCGCCTTTGCACCAGCCCAACAACCTCGCGCCCATTCGTCAGGCAATGGCAATCAACCCCGACGTGCCTCAGGTCGCCTGCTTCGATACCGCCTTCCATCACGGGCACCCCGAAGAGGTGAACTGCTATGCGATGCCGCGCCACTTCTATGACGAGGGCGTGCGGCGCTACGGCTTCCATGGCCTTTCCTACGAGTACATAGCCGAGCGCCTCGGCGAGGTCGCGCCACGCAATGCGCGGGGCGGGGTGATTGTTGCGCATCTCGGCAGCGGTGCTTCGATGTGTGCCCTGCGCGACGGGCACAGCGTCGAGACGACCATGGGCTTCACTGCACTCGATGGCCTGCCAATGGGTACCAGGCCGGGTCAGCTCGATCCCGGCGTCGTGCTTTACCTGATCCTCCAGCGCGGTATGAGCGCGAAGGCAGTTTCGGACCTGCTCTACCATGAGGCTGGCCTGAAAGGGCTCTCCGCGGTGTCGAACGACATGCGCGATCTTCTGGCAAGCGACGATCCGCACGCCAAGCTCGCCATCGATCACTTCGTCTATCGCTGCGGGCTCAACGCCGGGATGCTTGCGGCCGCGCTCGGCGGCATCGACGCCTTCGTCTTCACCGCAGGCGTCGGCGAGAACTCCGCCCCGATCCGTGCTCGGATCGCGGAAGGTCTCGCGTGGCTTGGAGCTGAACTCGACCCAGTCGCCAACGACAGCGGAGCCACCCTGATCTCCACGGCTTCAAGCCGCGTCGCGCTCTACGTTCTTCCGACCGATGAGGAATTGATGATCGCGCGCCACACGCTGGCACTTCTCAAAACCGCTGTAGCCTGACCCAACGGAGGCAATCCATGTCCATTCCCGCCGCGAAGGCCAAGCTTCTCGAAGGCCGCAAAGGCCTCATCGTTGGCATCGCCAACGACCGCTCGATCGCGTGGGGTTGCGCTCGCGCCTTCCGCGCCTTCGGGGCCGAAGTCGCCGTCACCTATCTCAATGACAAGGCCAAGCCCCATGTGGAGCCCTTGGCGCGCGAGCTCGAAGCGCCGATCTTCCTGCCGCTCGACGTGGCTATTCCCGGTCAGATGGAAGCGGTCTTCGAGGAGATCGAGAAGACCTGGGGAGAGCTCGACTTCGTCGTGCACTCCATCGCCTTTTCGCCGAAGGATACGCTCGGCGGACGCGTCGTCGACGTGCCGCGCGAGGGCTTCCTGAAGACCATGGACATATCCTGCTGGTCGTTCATCCGCATGGCGCATCTGGCCGAACCACTGATGAAGAATGGCGGCACGCTCTTCACCATGACCTATCATGGCTCGCAGGTCGTGGTGGAAAATTACAACATCATGGGTGTCGCCAAGGCGGCACTGGAAAGTGCCGTCCGCTATCTCGCGGCAGAGCTCGGCCCGAAGGGCATTCGCGTCCACGCCATTTCGCCCGGTGCGCTTGCGACGCGGGCTGCTTCAGGCATCCCTGAATTCGACGCGCTGCTGGAAAAGACCAAGGTCAAGTCTCCGGCCCGCGAGCTTGTTGACATCGACGACGTTGGTGCCGCTACGGCATTTCTCGCTCACGATGCCGCGCGGCTGATAACCGGGCAGGTTCTCTATGTCGACGGCGGCTATCACATCATCGATTGAGCGCGAGGCCCGCGCGTCAAACCTCAGATGTTGCCCATGCAGAGATATTTCATCTCGAGATAGTCCTCGAGCCCGTGGCGGGAGCCCTCGCGACCGATGCCGGATTGTTTGATGCCACCGAAGGGAGCCGCCTCGGACGACATGCGGCCGGTGTTGATGCCGACCATGCCGTATTCGAGGGCCTCTGCCACATGCCACACGCGCTTGAGGTTTTCGGCGTAGAAATAGGCGGCAAGGCCATAGATCGTGTCGTTTGCCTCGGCGATGACCTGTTCGGCGGTCTCGAAGCGGATGATCGGAGCGATCGGCCCAAATGTCTCTTCCTGGGCGACGCGCATGTCGGTCGAGATACCGGTGAGCACCGTCGGCTCGAAGAACGTGCCCGACGCGCCGATGCGATGACCGCCGGCGCGCACCTTGGCGCCCTTCGACACGGCGTCGGCGACGTGGGCCTCGATCTTTTCGATCGCATGCCGGTCGATCATCGGGCCGATGGTGACGCCGGCGGAAAAGCCGTCGCCGACCGAGAGTTCGGCGACGCGTGCCACGAACTTCTCCGCAAACGCGTCATGCACGGCCGATTGCACATAGATGCGGTTTGCCGAAACGCAGGTCTGGCCGGCGTTGCGGAATTTCGCCTGGACGGCCCCATCGACCGCCTCGTCGATATCGGCATCGTCGAAGACGATGAAGGGGGCGTTGCCGCCGAGTTCCAGGCTCACCTTCTTGATCTGATCTGAACACTGGCGCATCAGCAGGCGGCCGACTTCCGTCGAGCCGGTAAAGCTGATCTTGCGGACCTTGGGGTTGCTGCAGAGTTCGCGCCCGATCGCAGCCCCTTCCGAAGCGTAGAGCAGATTGACGACGCCTGCAGGGAAGCCGGCCTTCTCGGCGAGCACGAACATGGCGCCGGCAACGAGTGGCGTCTGTTCTGCGGGCTTCAACACGATGGCGCAGCCGGCGGCAAGTGCGGGCGCGATCTTGCGGGCGACCATGGAAGCAGGAAAGTTCCACGGGGTAATCGTACCGACGACGCCGACCGGCTGCTTGATGACGAGCATGCGTCGGTCATTGGCCGGTGCCGGGAAGGTTTCGCCATAGATGCGCTTGGCCTCCTCGGCGTACCACTCGACGTAGGCGGCAGCGTGCAGCACCTCGCCCTTCGACTCGCTGATCGGCTTGCCCATTTCGGCGGTGAGGATGGCGGCGAGATCGTCGGCATGGGCAATGATCAGGTCGTGCCAGCGTCGAAGCACGGCACTTCGATCCTTGGCCGGTTTTGCTGCCCAAAGGGCTTGCGCGGCGGCGGCCGCATCGATCGCAGCGCTCGCCTGTTCAATGCCCATATCCGGCAACGACGCCAGCAACTCTCCGCTCGATGGGTTGAAAACGTCGAAGGTCGCGCCCGTCCAATTCCCGGCGCAATGCACAACGCCGTCCAAACCAGAAAACAGTTCGGCGTCACGCAGGTGTTTGGTCAAGGCCGGCGTCAGGGTCATGATGGGCGTCCTCCAGCGATGCCCGTCGCATGCCGACCGGCCCGCTTCCTGTTTGTTTTTGCGGGCGTCGTTCCTCCCGACGCCCGGAGCCATTTCATCGGCCCGGACAACCGCGTTAGCGGTCGCCCGGCAAGGCGTCAACCGCGCGCTTCGAGGATCGAGGCTTCGAGGATGTCGAGCGCCTCGGCAAAGACGTTGTCCTGGATCGTGATCGGTGCCAGGAACCGGATGACGTTGCCGTGCACGCCGCAGGTGAGCAGGATCAGGCCCTTGTCGAGCGCGATCAGCCGAACCTTGTTGGCAAAGTCGGCGCTCGGCAGATTGGTCTTCACATCATTGAATTCCACGGCGTTCATAAAGCCCGGGCCGCGGATGTCGACGATCTCGGGCGCCTGCTCGCGGATCGCGGCAAGGCGCTGCTTCAGTCGGCCGCCAAGCTGTTCGGCCCGTTCGCAAAGTTTCTCCTCGGCGATGACATCGAGTACGGCATGCGCCGCGGCAATACCGAGCGGATTGCCACCATAGGTGCCGCCAAGACCGCCGGGGGCCGGCGCGTCCATGATCTCGGCGCGGCCGGTGACGGCAGCGAGCGGGAAGCCACCGGCAAGGCTCTTTGCCATCGTCATCAGGTCGGCTGCGACCTCATGATGATCCATCGCGAACATCTTGCCCGTGCGGGCAAAGCCGGTCTGGACTTCATCGGCAATCAAGAGGATGCCGTGCTGGTCGCAGATTTCGCGCAGTGCCTTCATGAAGGCTGGCGGAACCGGGTAGAAGCCGCCTTCGCCCTGCACCGGCTCGATGATGATCGCGGCGACCCGGCCAGGATCGACATCGGCGGCAAACAGCTTCTTTAGCGCGGCCAGCGACTGCTCGACGGTGATGCCGTGAAGCTCGATCGGGAAGGGCGCGTGGAAGACGTCGCCCGGCATGGCGCCGAAGCCGACCTTGTACGGCACCACCTTGCCGGTAAGCGCCATACCCATGAATGTGCGGCCGTGGAAGCCGCCGCCAAAGGCGATCACGGCCTGGCGGCCAGTCGCCGCACGGGCGATCTTCACCGCATTTTCGACAGCCTCAGCACCTGTAGTGACGAAGATGGTCTTCTTCGCGAAATCGCCGGGCGCAAGCGCGTTCAGGCGCTCGGCGAGATGCACATAGGTCTCGTAGGGTACGACCTGATGGCAGGTGTGGGTAAAGCGATCGAGCTGCGCCTTGACGGCGGTGATCACCTTCGGATGGCGATGGCCGGTGTTGACGACGGCGATGCCGGAGGCGAAGTCGATATAGCGGTTGCCTTCCTTGTCCCAGATTTCGGCGTTCTCCGCACGGTCGGCGTAGATCTGCGTGGTCATGCCCACGCCACGGGAAATGGCAGCGTTCTTACGATCGGTGAGGCTAGTCATGGTGCGTGTCCTGTTGCTGGCGAAGGCAATATGTTGCATTTTTTCTGCAAGTTTATTTGGGAAGTGGTACATCTTTCAAAATGGAATGCAAATCAAATTTGGTGATCGAGAGAACACCGGCGCTGATGAGGCATTCTTGTAAAAGCTTAGGTCGGGCGGATAAGTTCGCGAGCGCGCGGGTGCGGCGCAGATTCGTTGCCGGACCAGGCGGTTGTAACAAGGAAGAGAAAATGAGCGGCGTGCGCTACAAGGTTGCCGAGGCTGCACGATTGGCGGGAGTGTCCGCCTCGACGCTCCGATTGTGGGAAACGCAAGGACTGGTCGTGCCGGAGCGTTCACCGACGGGCCACCGGCAATACACGGAAGCCGATCTGGCGCGACTGAAACGCATTTCCTGGTTTCGCGTCGAACGCGGTCTCAACCCGGCGGCTATCAGAGAAGCACTCGAAGCCGAGGTGGCTGCGGATGATGACGCGCCTGCGCCGGGAGAGAGCGGTATCGACAACCAGGTCGGCCGCAAATTGCGCAGTCTGCGCCATGCCGCCGGCAAG
This sequence comes from Ensifer sp. GW821-FHT05G01, assembly GCF_059419585.1. Classification (NCBI taxonomy): domain Bacteria; kingdom Pseudomonadati; phylum Pseudomonadota; class Alphaproteobacteria; order Hyphomicrobiales; family Rhizobiaceae; genus Ensifer; species Ensifer sp. GW821-FHT05G01. The sequence continues at coordinate 234,927 of NZ_JBWKSC010000014.1, forward strand.
ACGCTAGAGCTGGTCGCGGGCGAGATCGGGATTGCCGCTTCCGTACTCTCGACGCTCGAGCGCACCTCGCAAGGCGTGTCAGTTGCCGTTTTGCACAACATCGCCGCATATTTCGGATCGACGGTTTCGAGCCTTTCGGGCGAGGAAGAGGCGGACGCACGCGCCGTCGTCCGCGCGGGAGAATGGCGGGCCTGGCCGAAGACCACACCCGGCGTTACGGTCCAACTCCTTGCCGACGGTCGCAACCAGATGGACTGCCATCGTTTCGTGCTGGAGCCCGGTGCTTCAAGCGAAGGCGCTTACCGGCACGAGGGGGAGGAATTCGTCTATGTGCTTTCGGGGCGCGTCGAGTTCATTCTCGACAATGACCAGTTTTACGACCTTGGGGTCGGCGATTCGCTCTACTTCGAAAGCAAACGCCGCCATGCCTGGACAAACCGGCATGACGGCGAAACGGTCCTTCTGTGGATCAACACGCCGCCGACATTCTGACGGCGGCGTGCCTGATGCCGATCAGGCCGCGGCGTAGCGCTTGGCCATTTCCGGCAGGCGCAGGGTGCGGATCTTCGATGCCTTGCCGGCGGTACGGAAGGCTTCGAAGCGCTCGCGGCAAACCTCGGTCATGAGCGCCGTCGCCGGCTTCAGGTAGGTGCGCGGGTCGAAATTTTCCGGATTTTCGGCAAAGTTCTTGCGGATCGTGCCGGTCATGGCGAGACGCAGGTCGGTGTCGATGTTGACCTTGCGAACGCCGAGCGGGATCGCCTTCTGGATTTCCGAGACCGGAACGCCCCAGGTCGGCTTCATCTTGCCGCCATAGGTGTTGAACAGATCCTGTAGATCCTTCGGAACAGAGGACGAGCCGTGCATCACGAGATGGGTGTTCGGCAGACGCTTGTTGATCTTGGCAATGGTTTCGATCGACAGGATGTCGCCATCCGGCTCACGGGTAAACTTGTAGGCGCCATGGCTGGTGCCGATGGCGACGGCGAGCGCATCCACACCGGTCTTGGTGACGAAGTCGAAAGCCTGCTCCGGATCGGTCAGCAGTTCCTCGCGCGACAGCTTGCCCTCGAAGCCGTGGCCATCTTCCTTGTCGCCAGCGCCGGTTTCCAGGTTGCCAAGGCAGCCGAGTTCGCCTTCGACGGAAACGCCGGCCGCGTGCGCGATCTTCACGACTTCGGCGGTGACTGCGACATTGTATTCATAGCTCGCGACGGTCTTGCCGTCCTTTTCAAGCGAACCGTCCATCATGACCGATGTAAAGCCGTTGGTGATCGCCGAAATGCACGTCGACGGCTGGTCGCCGTGGTCGAGATGCAGACAAACCGGAATATGCGGATATTCTTCAGCAGCACCCAGGATGAGGTGGCGCAGGAAGGCGTCACCCGCGTAGGAGCGAGCGCCGCGGCTTGCTTGCAGGATAACGGGAGAATCAGTCGCGTCTGCAGCGCGCATGACGGCCTGAATGTATTCGAGATTGTTCACATTGAACGCCGGCAGTGCGTAGTCGTTCTCCGCCGCATGGTCGAGCAGTTGCCGCAATGTGATCAATGCCATTCGATAATCTCCCTTTATATGTCTCTGCGCAGCTTGGTGCGCGACGAAAATGGTCCGGCCATGTCGCCGCACGTGGTTTCATCGACGCCAGTCGATGGCCGGATTTGTCGTGCGACGTGACAACGCGTGCGAAATGGTCGCGCCCACCGAAGTCAGGCGCACAATAGTTCATCAAAGTGGTTTGGCAACGGGCGACAGGCTGGCTGCGAGGGGTGCCGGACGCGCTTCAATCGATTTTACTGTGGACTGGATGCAACAGGACGGATCTAACCGTTTCGCTTTCTAGTGGTGCGTCACCGCGGGTCGGATCGATCGGGCCAAATGCTACCTTTGCGCGCGCCGATGCCGAGCTGCACCGAGTTGGAAATGGCCTGTGAGGAAGCGCTGCGTGACCGTTCAGTGGATGTGCTGCAAGAAGATTGCGGCAAAGGCCCTGTTTCTTTTCGCACATTACGTAAACTGCCCCTCGAATTCACGAAGTTTGCACGACGGCTGATTCTTGGCCTCGATCCGGCAAAATGGCGGTCGCATCTAAAACGTTACAGGAGATAGGCGTGGATTACCGCGCCGCTGTCATATCTGCGTCGCAAAAACGACGAAAACGATCGCAAACGAAATACAACTTTAAAGTTCACAAAATTACGGCTCTATAGATAAAGATGCAGCCGGCTGCAGAATCCGCCTTGCGTTTGAGAAAGATTTGCACTTCTCTCCTGCGATCACAAACCCAAAAAAGGGGAAGGAGAGAAACGAAATGGCCTCACTGAAACTCAACCTTAGCGCTGCCGCGCTGATCGGCTCGTTGCTCATCGGAGCAAGCCCGGCTCTTGCCGAAGCTGTCCTGCATCGTGGCAATGCCGGTGAGCCGCAGACGCTGGACCAGGCCCATACGTCGATCAACATCGAAGAGTTCATCCTGAAGGATCTCTACGAAGGCCTCACCGTCTATGACGCATCGGGCAAGATCGTCCCGGGTGCAGCCGAAACGTGGGAGCTTTCGGACGACGGCACGGTCTACACCTTCAAGCTGCGCGCTGATGCCAAGTGGTCCGACGGTTCGCCGGTGACGGCCGAAGATTTCGTCTTCTCGTTCCGCCGTGTCGAAGACCCGAAGGTTGCGGCCGGTTACGCCAACATTCTCTTCCCGATCAAGAACGCCGAAAAAGTCAACAAGGGCGAACTGCCGACCGACCAGCTCGGCATGAAGGCCGTCGATGACAAGACGCTTGAAATCACGCTTGAGCGCCCGACCCCGTTCTTCCTCGAACTGCTTGCGCACCAGACTGCACTTCCGGTCAGCAAGGCCAGCGTCGAAAAGAACGGCGCGGACTTCGTCAAGCCCGGCGTCATGGTTTCGAACGGTGCGTTCACGCTTGCCGCCCACGTTCCGAACGACAGCCTGACCGCCGTCAAGAACCCCAACTACTGGGATGCCGCCAACGTCAAGCTCGACAAGGTCATCTTCTACCCGATCGACGACCAGGCCGCTTCGGTCCGCCGCTTCGAAGCCAAGGAAATGGATCTCGCCTACAACTTCTCGGCCGATCAGCTCGATCGTCTCCGCAAGTCCCATGGCGATCAGGTCCACGTGTCGCCGACGCTCGCGACCTACTACTACGCCTTCGACACCCGCCAGGAGCCCTATAGCGACGTTCGCGTCCGTCAGGCGCTGTCCATGGCGGTTGACCGCGACTTCCTTGCCAAGGAAATCTACGCTGGTTCGCAGCTTCCGGCCTACTCGATGGTGCCCCCGGGCATCGAGAGCTACGGTGAGCCGTCCAAGGCCGAGTTCGGCACCCTGTCGCAGCTCGATCGTGAAGACAAGGCACTGGCCCTGATGAAGGAAGCCGGTTACGGCGAAGGTGGCAAGCCGCTCGAAATCGAGCTGCGCTACAACACCAACCCGAACCACGAGCGCGTTGCAACTGCCGTTGCTGACATGTGGAAGAACACCTTCGGCGCCAAGGTGTCGCTGGTGAACCTCGACGTGTCGTCGCACTACGCCTACCTGCAGGAAGGCGGCAAGTTCAACGTGGCGCGCGCCGGCTGGGTTGCCGACTACGCCGATGCCGAGAACTTCCTCGCTCTCAGCCTCAGCTCCAACAAGACCTTCAACTACGGCCACTTCGAAAACGCTGAATTCGACGGCCTGATGAAGAAGTCCTACGAGGAGCAGGATCCGGCAGCGCGCTCCAAGCTGCTGCATGAAGCCGAAGCTCTGCTGATGAAGGAACAGCCGATCGCTCCGCTTCTGACCCAGGCCGACCTTTGGCTGGTTTCCGACCGCGTCAAGGGCTGGCAGGACAACTCGCCGAACCAGCACCTGAGCCGGTTCCTGAGCGTCGCCGAATAACGAACAGGGACGACGCGCGGCGAAAATGCCGCGCGTCGCCTCCGGAGTACGTCCATGATTTCCTTCATCCTTCGCCGATTGGCGAGTGCGGTGCCGACCTTGTTTATCGTCGTCACCATTTCCTTTTTCCTGATGCGGTTTGCCCCAGGCGGCCCCTTCAACCTTGAGCGTCCCCTTCCGCCACAAACGATGGCGAACCTGATGGCGACGTATCAGCTCGACCAGCCCCTGTGGCGCCAATATGTTCACTACCTCAGCAATGCAGTGACCGGCGACTTTGGCCCGAGCTACATCTACAAGGACAACAACGTTGCGCAGTTGATCGGCAAGGGCTTGCCCTATTCGATAGAACTCGGCCTGTATGCGCTGCTGTTCGCGGTAATTGGCGGCGTCATCGCCGGCACGATCGCTGCACTTCGGCAAAACAGCATCCTCGACTTCACCATCATGTCGGTCTCGACGCTTGGCGTCACCGTGCCGAACTTCGTCGTCGGCCCCGTCTTGACGCTGATATTCGCCATCTTCCTCGCCTGGCTGCCGGCCGGTGGCTGGGGTGACGGTTCGATGCGCTACCTGATCCTGCCGATGATCGCGCTCGCCCTGCCGCAGTTGGCCGTCTTCGCGCGCCTGACCCGCGGTTCAATGATCGAGGCGCTGCACACCGATCATATCCGCACCGCCAAGGCCTATGGTCTTCCCGCAAGAACGGTTGTCGTCACCCACGCCATGCGCGGGGCGATGCTGCCTGTCGTCTCCTACCTCGCACCTTGCGCGGCGGCGTTGCTGACGGGCTCCGCGGTGGTCGAGACGATCTTCACCATTCCTGGCGTCGGCCGCTACTTCGTCCTCGGGGCGATCAACCGCGACTATACGCTGGTGATGGGCACGGTCATTCTCGTTGCCATCTTCGTTATCGTTTTCAATCTTTTGGTCGACATTCTTTACGGCCTGCTCGATCCGAGGGTTCGCCATGACTGATATCGTCCAGACACCGGCGGCAACGCCGGAAACCAAGGGGCGTAGCCTCTTCCAGCTGGCTGCCATGCGCTTCAAGCGCAACCGCGCGGCCATGGCGGGCTGCGTCATGCTTGCCCTGATCGCGATCTTCTCGTTCCTGGGGCCGCTGTTCGTGCCGCACACCTATGATCAGGTGTTCCCGTCCTATGTGAATATCGGGCCGAGCCTCGAGCCTCGTCCGGATGCGTCCACCCTGCAAGGGGTCATGGAAGGGATCGCGACACGCGCCCGCGTCACGTTGAAGGAGTTCAACGTCGAGGGGGAGACCTTCACCGCGACCATCACCTCCGAGCAGCCGATCGATGCACGCGCGACGCGCTACTTCGATCGTGCCAATGAGTTCCGCGACACACAGGTCGTGGCGACCGAGGATGAAGGCCGCACCCTCAAGGTGACCGGCCAGGTCGACCGCGAATACTTCCCGTTCGGCACCGATTCGAACGGTCGCGACCTCTTGGTCCGCGTCATGCTTGGCGGCCAGATCTCGATCGCCGTCGGCCTGCTCGCCAGTCTCGTGTCGCTCGGCATCGGCGTCGTCTATGGCGCGACGTCGGGTTATATCGGCGGCCGCGTCGACAACGTCATGATGCGATTGGTGGAGATCATGTATTCTCTGCCCTTCGTCTTCCTCGTCGTCGTTCTCGTCGTCTTCTTCGGGCGCTCGTTCATCCTGATCTTCCTGGTGATCGGCGCGGTCGAATGGCTGGATATGGCCCGCATCGTGCGCGGTCAGACACTGGCGCTGAAACGGCGGGAATTCGTCGGCGCAGCGCAGGCGCTCGGTCTGACTGACTGGCAGATCATCCGTCGGCACATCATTCCGAACACCATCGGTCCCGTCATCGTCTTCGTCACCGTCGTCGTGCCGAAGGTGATCCTGCTCGAGAGCTTCCTCTCCTTCCTCGGCCTGGGCGTCCAGGCGCCGCTGACGAGCTGGGGCGCGCTGATCTCGGAAGGCGCCAAGAATATCCAGTCGTACCCTTGGCTCTTGATCTTCCCGGCCATCTTCTTTGTTCTGACGCTGTTCTCGCTGAACTTCGTCGGCGACGGCCTGCGCGACGCGCTCGACCCGAAGGACCGCTGATATGGCTGACACAAACGAAACCATTCTGGCCGTCCGCGGCCTCAAGGTGAACTTCTCGACGCCGGACGGTACGGTCGAAGCGGTCAAGGGCATCGATCTCGATGTGCGCACCGGCGAGACGCTTGCCGTCGTCGGCGAGTCTGGCTCGGGCAAGAGCCAGACGATGATGGGCATCATGGGCCTGCTCGCCAAGAACGGCACCGTCACCGGTTCTGCCCGCTATCGCGGTCAGGAACTGGTGGGCCTCTCGCCCAAGGCGCTCAATGGCGTGCGCGGTTCCAAGATCACCATGATCTTCCAGGAGCCGATGACCTCGCTCGATCCGCTCTATACGATCGGCCGGCAGATTGCCGAACCGATCGTTCATCACCGCGGCGGCACATTCAAGCAGGCGCGCAAGCGCGTGCTGGAACTGCTCGAACTGGTAGGCATTCCCGAGCCGGGTCGGCGCATCGACAGCTATCCGCACGAGCTTTCGGGCGGCCAGCGCCAGCGTGTGATGATCGCGATGGCGCTTGCCAACGAACCGGATCTTCTGATCGCCGACGAACCGACGACGGCCCTTGACGTGACGATCCAGGCGCAGATCCTCGATCTGTTAAAGTCGCTGCAGAAGCGCTTCGGCATGGCGATCGTGCTGATCACGCACGACCTCGGCATCGTCAAGCATTTCGCTGAACGGGTGGCAGTGATGCGCCGCGGCGAAGTGGTGGAGCAGGGCACCACCGCTGACATCTTCGAGCGGCCGCAGGCCGACTACACGAAGATGCTGCTCGCGGCAGAACCGAGCGGTCGCAAGGCTCCCCCGACAGACAATGCACCGATCATCCTTGAAGGCCGGGACGTCTGTGTCGACTACGCGATCGGCGGCGGCTTCTTCACCCGCGGCAACGCCGTCTTCCGTGCCGTCGACAAGGTCACCCTGAAGCTCCGCGAAGGCCAGACCATCGGCGTTGTCGGCGAATCCGGGTCCGGAAAATCGACGCTCGGGCGGGCGCTGTTGCGGCTTCTGCCGAGCAGCGGCTACTACCGCTTCGGAACGACAGACATTTCCGGCTTCGATCGCGGACAGATGCGTCCGCTCAGGCGTGCGCTGCAACTGGTGTTCCAGGATCCCTACGGTTCGCTGTCGCCACGCCGCACCGTCGGTGAAATCATCACCGAAGGTCTGCACGTGCACGAGCCGGCGCTTAGCCGCGCCGATCGCGACCGTCGCGCCATCGAAGCGCTGAAGGAAGTCGGGCTCGATCCGGCGTCGCGCAACCGTTATCCGCACGAGTTTTCGGGTGGCCAGCGGCAGCGCATCGCGATTGCTCGCGCCATGATCCTGAAGCCGAAGGTCGTCATTCTCGACGAACCGACATCGGCGCTGGACCGCTCGGTCCAGGGGCAGGTGATCGAGCTTCTGCGAGATCTGCAGCGCTCACACGGCCTGTCCTACATCTTCATCAGCCACGATCTGTCCGTGGTGAAGGCGATGTCGGACTACGTGATCGTCATGAAAAACGGCAAGATCGTCGAAGAAGGCGATACCGACGGGATCTTCGATGCTCCGAAGGAGCCGTATACCAGGACGCTGATCGGCGCGGCCTTCAACGTTTGAGGCCAACAGTCCTGTCACAGCTTTGCAGGGGCGCGATGTTCGCGCCCCTGCTTTTGGTTGGGGTTATACGACAGGCCTAAAGACCGTCACCGTCGCCGGACAGGTCGGCGGCCACCAGCTTCTTGTCGAGTCCGAACTTCTGCATCTTTTCATAGAGCGTCTTGCGCGAGATGCCGAGCGATTCATAGACCGGTTTTAGCGCGCCGCCATGCGCGGCGATGGCGTTTGCGATCAGCCCCTTCTCAAAGGCAGCGACCTTGTCTGCCAGGCGGCTGCCGGTCGTCATGGGCGAGGCGGTCTCGCTCGATGTGGAGTCCAGCCCAAGCACAAGCCTTTCGGCAGCATTGCGCAGTTCGCGCACGTTGCCCGGCCAGTTGCGTTCCGCCATCTCTGCCAGCATGTTTTGTGAAACCTCGACTTCGTCTCGGCCATAACGCGCAGCGGATTCGCGCGCGAGCTGCAGGAACAGGAGCGGAATGTCGGCGCGGCGTTGCGCGAGCGGCGGCACGCGCAGCGTCGCGACATTGAGGCGATAGAGAAGGTCGGGCCGGAAGCGACCTGCTGCCACTTCCAGCTCCAGATCTACCTTGTTGGTGGCGATGAAACGGACGTCGAGCGGCACAACCTCGTTGGAGCCCAGCCGCGTGATCACGCGCTCTTGCAGAACGCGCAGAAATTTTGCCTGCAGGTCGATCGGCATCGAGCCGATTTCGTCGAGCAGAATGGTTCCGCCGCGTCCATGTTCGAACTTGCCGTAGCGTGGACGGATCGCGCCGGGAAAAGCGCCTGGCTCATGGCCGAAAAGTTCGCTCTCGATCAGGTTTTCCGGCAGGGCTGCGCAGTTGATGGCGATGAAGGGACTGTTCGCCCGAGCACTCAGATCGTGCAGGGTACGAGCCACGACCTCCTTGCCGACACCGGTCTCGCCGATGATCAAGGTATCGGCATCGGAGGCGCCGATCGCGCGGATGCGGTAACGCAGGTCGACCATGACCTGGCTGCGCCCAGGCAGCCGCTGCTCGATGTCGTCGCGCTTGCCGGCAACTGCCTTGAGCCGTCGGTTCTCGAGCACCAGCGCGCGCCAGTCGAGTGCGCGGCGAATGGTGCCGGCGAGCATCTGGGCGGTGAAGGGTTTTTCGACGAAGTCATAGGCGCCTTCGCGCATGGCGCGGACGGCGAGCTGAACGTCGCCATGGCCGGTAACAAGGATCACCGGCACCTCGACGTCGATCTCGCGGATGCGCTGCAGGAAGGTCATGCCGTCCATGCCAGGCATGCGGATGTCGCTGATGACGACGCCGGGAAAACTGAAGCCGATGAATTCCAGGGCGCGCTCGGCGCTGGCAAACGTTTCGACGCGGAAGCCGGCAAGCTCCAGCGCCTGCGCACTCGAATGGCGCAGTTCCTCTTCGTCATCGACGAGCAGGACACGGCTTTCGATCATTCGGCGGCCTCCTGGCCCAGGTCGTCTGCAACAGGAAGTTCGATGCGGAATTCTGCACCGCCTTCAGCGAGGTTCGTGGCAACAAGGCTGCCGCCGAAGTCCTTGACGATGTTATAGGAAATCGACAGGCCAAGGCCCAGCCCCTTGCCGACCCCCTTGGTCGAAAAGAACGGGTCGAAGATCCGTTCGGCGATTGCCGCCGGCACGCCGGGGCCGTGATCGCTGACCGCAAGCACAACCTTGTCTCCGTCGCGCCAGGCACGAAGCCGAATGTGGCGATCCTCCAGCCCCTCGACCGCATCGGCCGCGTTGGAGATCACGTTGACCAGAACCTGCTGCAGGCGAACGGAACCGGCGCGAACCACCAGCGGCTCCGGCCCGAGATTGATGTCGATCTCGGCGGCCGCCGCCTTGAGCCTGACTGTGACGATTTCCATCGTGTCGCGCACGACATCCTCGATCAGCACTGGTCCGAGCTTCTCGTTGGGCTTACGGGCAAAATTGCGCAAGTGCCGGCTGATGGCGGCCATGCGGTCGACGAGGCCGGAGATCCGCCTGACATTGTCGCTGGCTTCATCGGTTCGCCCGCGCTCAATCAGCAAGGTTGCACTGTCAGCATAGGTCTTTGCGGCCGCCAGCGGCTGATTGAACTCGTGCGACAACGCCGCCGACATCTGCCCGAGGCCCGCGAGCTTGCCGGCCTGGATGAGATCGGCCTGGGTGCGGCGCAGTTGTTGCTCGGTCAGGCGGCGCTCGGCTATCTCCTCCTCGATCTGCGCGTTGACGCGTGCGAGATCCGCTGTTCGTTCGTCTACGCGCCGTTCAAGTTCCGTCTGTGCCTCGGCCTGCATCGAGATGCGTTCGTTGAGCCGCGCACGTCTCTGCCAAAGGATCCCGGCCGCCAGTCCGGCAAGGCAGATCAGCAGCAGCGCCGCAATCGTCGTCGTCAGGGCCTGCGTTTTCACCGAGGCCGTGTCCGCGAGCACGTTTACGGTCCAGTCGGCGTCCGTCATGTATTGCGACACGACAAGATATTCGCGGCCGGACTGACCGGCGGATATGCGCATCAAGTGGTGGTCGCCGCTGTCGTGGCGCGTCAGAGGCAAGGGGCGAACGGTGGCATCCGCATAGCGCCTCGAAGCCACCGTCTGGGCGCGCCGCTCCTCCGTCAGGGGCAGGATCGCGGTATAGAGCCACTCCGGCGTCCCGGTCATGAAAATGATGCCCTCGGGATCGGAGACAAAAATCTTGTACTCACCGCCCTGCCAGGACGCCTCGATGCTTTCGACATCGACCTTGAAGACGATGACACCGCGGATATCTTCGCCGACGCGGATGGGAGCGCCGAAAAAATAGCCACGCTTCAGCGAGGTCGTGCCAAGCGCGTAGAACCTGGACTGCCGCCCTTGCAACGCCTCCTGGAAATAGGGGCGATAGCTGAAGTTCTGTCCGACGAAGCTCGTCGGGCCGTCATAATTGCTGGCGGCGATGGTATCGCCGCCGGGTGTGATCACATAGATATCGGAGGAGTGCAGCAGCCCATTGATATCCTTGAGATAGGCGTTGACCGATTCCCGCAGACGCCGGTCGCGGGGCCGCGTGGCAAGCTCCTTGATATCGTCGTGATCGGCGATCAGGGCGGGCAGGGCCTGGTATCGGTTGAGGTGGCCGTCCAGCGCCGCCACCGCGAGCCGCAGGGCGGTGTTTGCCTGGGCAGATGCTTCGTCGAGATAGCTGCGCGTCGCCACGGCATTGCCCTGCCAGGCAAGGACGGCAACCGCCAGCGGCAGCAGGAGGACGGCAAAGATCAGGCGGTATTTCACGGAATGTCTGGGCTCCTCCTCCCGCTCGCTCCCGATAGCCACGCTGTGGCTGATACCAATCTTAAGCAGGCGCCGGCCCACCCACAAGGCGTCGGCTATGTCCTCACTGTTCGTTCAACGATTTTCCCTTGTCGTCAACAAAACGTAGACAATGCGTTTGGTGGCGACTGTCTTTCGCAACGACCGGGATGAGCGCATCTATGCGTCATGACAAAGCCCGGTCTCGGCGGGCGGAAAGGATCAAGGCAATGCTCAATCAGATCAAGGGCCTGCATCACGTGACCTCGATGGCCGACGATGCCTTCACCAACAACCAGTTCTTCACCAAGACACTCGGCATGCGCCGCGTCAAGAAAACGGTGAACTTCGATTCCCCTGACGTCTATCACCTCTATTATGGCGATGAGGCCGGAACCCCCGGCACGGTCATGACCTATTTTCCGTTTCCACAGATGCCGCGCGGGCGTGCCGGCACCGGCGAAGTCGGCACAACGGTCTTTTCCGTTCCTGAAGGTGCGCTCGGCTTCTGGCGCGAGCGGCTCGCAAAACTCGGTGTCACCGGCCTCAAGGAGGAACAGACCTTCGGTGAAAAGCGCCTGAATTTCGCGGGCCCTGATGGCGACGGCTTTGCGCTTGTCGAAGTGCGCGACGACAAGCGGGCGCCCTGGACGGACGGCGGTGTTTCGGGGGACCACGCGATCCGCGGCTTTCATTCGGCGGCTATGCGGCTGCGCGACGAAGGCGCGACCGCGGAGCTTCTGAAGTTCATGGGCTACGAGGAACTGGATCGCAAGGATGGCGTTACACGACTGATCCTGCCTGGGGGCAATGGCGCGGGTCTGATCGACCTCGAGACCATGCCGAACCTCAATCGCGCTGCCCAGGGTGCAGGCTCCGTGCATCACATCGCCTTTGCGGTCGACAATCGCGAAAGGCAGCTCGAAGTGCGCAAGGCGCTAATGGACACCGGCTATCAGGTGACCCCGGTGATCGATCGCGACTATTTCTGGGCGATCTACTTCCGAACGCCGGGCGGCGTCCTGTTCGAAATCGCCACCAACGAACCGGGCTTCAACCGCGACGAGGATCTCGCCCATCTCGGCGAAGCGCTGAAGCTGCCGCAGCAGCACAAGCACCTGCGCCCGGTTCTCGAAAGCCATCTGCAGAAGCTTGAAGCTTAGGACGCAGGGCGGTCGGGCGATGCCCCGCCGCCGATGCGACATCCCGCAAGAAACAAGGAGATCTCCATGGCCGATCACGGCTACGTCCACAAACTGAAGGCCGGTCAGCCCGGCAATCCCATTTTCTTCGTCTTCCACGGCACGGGTGGCGACGAGAACCAGTTCTTCACCTTCGGTGCGCAGCTCATGCCTGAAGCGACGATCGTGTCGCCGCGTGGCGATGTGTCGGAGCATGGTGCTGCCCGCTTCTTCAAGCGGACGGGTGAGGGCGTCTACGACATGGCGGACCTGTCCCGAGCGACGAAGAAGATGGCCGATTTCGTCAAGGCCCTTGCCGACGAACACCAGGCGTCTGAGATCGTTGGCCTCGGTTACTCGAATGGGGCAAACATTCTTGCCAACGTGTTGATCGAGTATGGCCTTTTCGATAAGGCGGTGCTGATGCATCCGTTGATCCCGTTCCGGCCGAAGGACAATGCGGCGCTTGCAGGGCGCCACGTCTTGATCACGGCCGGTGAACGCGACCCGATTTGCTCGGCGCCCCAGACGCAGGCGCTGGCGGACTATTTCACGGCACAGGCCACCGACACTGAAATCGAATGGCATGCCGGTGGCCACGACATCCGCCAGAATGAAATCTCCGCAATCGAGCGCTTCGTCAGGGGCTGACAGTTACTCCAGCCGGCGACGGAACAACCACGAAGCGGCCGAGAGCGTGACGAGGGCGATGACGCAAAGCGGTATCGTCTGGCGCACGACCTCGGCCAGCGGGATATCCTTCAGGAACACCCCCTTCACGATCACCAGGAAGTAGCGCAGCGGATTGACAAGCGTCACCGGCTGCAGCCAGGCAGGCATGTTCTCGATCGGTGTCGCAAAGCCCGAGAGCAACATTGCCGGCACCATGAACAGGAAGGCGCCAAGGATCGCCTGCTGCTGCGTCATCGACAACGCTGAAATGAACAGCCCGAGACCAACCACCGCTGCGAGATAGAATATCGCGCTGCCGTAAAGCAGGAACAGCGACCCGCGCAGCGGCACGCCGAAGATGAAGACCGCGGCGATAATGTAGACCGTGATGTGGAACATCCCGATCATCATTGGCGGTATCAACTTGCCGATCAGGATCTCATGTGTCCTGAGCGGCGAAACCATTAGCTGGTCGAAGGTGCCCAGTTCCCTTTCGCGCGCGATCGACAGTGCGGTGACTATAAGGCCGATCAACAATGCGATGCTGGCCACCAGATTGGGCACCATGAACCATTGATAGGTGAGGTTGGGATTGAACCAGTTTCGTGCGATGACCGCGATTGCCTCGGAGGCCGAGCGTTTGCCGGCCGGCGTATCGGCGGCAAGCGCGGCGACGATGCGTCCCAGATATCCCGAGACGATCTGCGACGCGTTCGATCGGCGTCCGTCGAGGATAATCTGGACCTCGGCGGGCCGGCCCGCTTCGATGTCACGCGAGAAGGTCGGGCCGATCTCCAGGGCGGCAATCGTACGTTGCCTGTCGATTGCGTCGCGAACCTCGTTTTGATTATCGGTGAACGCGATGCTTCGAAACGTTGGGGAGCCGTCGATCCGTTCGACGAGTTCGTGGCCCCAATGGCCACTGTCACGGTTGAGAACCATGACGTCGACGTTCGTCACTTCGAGCGTGGCCGCATAGGAAAAGACCAGAAGCTGGAGGATCGGCGGTCCGATCAGGATCGCCCGACCCTTAGGGTCGCGCAGCACCGCCAGCAGTTCCTTGACGATCAGCGCTTTCAGCCGTGTCCACCACATGTCAGCCGATCCTTTTGCTGGTGCTTCGTGCCGCGAGCGCGAAAAAGACGCAGCCGATCAAAAGCATGACGGCGATCGCCTGCAGGAACATCGGCCAGATGTCGCCAGCCAGAAACACCGTCTGCAGGCTCGGGATGAGATAGCGCGCCGGCACGATGAAGGTGATCCACTGAATGACCGTCGGCATGGAGTTGATCTCGAACAGGAAGCCGGAGAGCAGGAAGGCGGGCAGAAAGGCCGAGATCAGTGCAAGTTGCGACGCGAGGAACTGGTTCTTGGTCGCCGCCGAAATCAAAAGGCCCTGACCGAGTGCCGGCATCAGGAATGTCGCCGAGAGCGCATAGAGTGCCGCAACCGAGCCCCGGAACGGCACGCCGAAGAGAAAGACGGCCAGGAGCACGCAGAGCGTCATCGACGCCAGCCCGAGCAGGAAATAGGGCAGGAGCTTGCCGGCGAGCAGTTCTGCTGCCGATACCGGCGTCGCCATCATCGCCTCCATCGTGCCGCGCTCCCACTCGCGCGCGACCACCAGTGAGGTCAAAAGCGTGCCGACGAGCGTCATGACGATGGCGATCGAGCCGGGCACGAGGAAATTGCGGCTGGTCAGCTCCGGGTTGAACCAGAAGCGTTGTTCGGCTGAGATCGCCGGTGGCGGGCCAGCGTCTTGCCCGCGTTGCTGGCGCTCCCAGTTGGCGACTGTCGCCTGGGCGTAATTCTGCACGAAGTTGGCCGTGTTCGGGTCTGAGCCGTCGACCAGGACCTGCAATGCCGGATGCCGTCCGGCGGCGTGGTCGGCCGTAAAGCGGGCAGGGATGACGACGATCCCGCGGAGCCGCCCGAGCACGAGATCGTCCTCGAAATCGCGGCGGTCTCGGCCGAGGCTGACGGAGAAATAGCGCGATGCCTGGAATCCGGCCGCGAGATCGCGCGTCAGTGGCGTCTCCTGTTCCACCACGAGGCCGATGCGTGTCTGCGTCGTGTCGAGCGATACGCCGTAGCCGAACAGGAACAAAAGGATCAGAGGCAGGACCAAGGCGATGAGAATGCTGCTGGGATCGCGGACGATCTGGTAGCTTTCCTTGCGTACCAGTGCAGCAAAGCGGCGTCCTCGTCCGGATGTCGGTTTCTCGATTTGCGCAGGCGTCGTCATGCCGCCGCCTGCCTTTCTTCCGATCCCTGCACCAGTGCGATGAAGGCGTCCTCCATCGTCGGGTCGGGGAGCGCAGAAGTGGCCACCTGCTTTTTCAGGTCGTCGGGCGAGCCGAGCGCAATCGAGCGGCCGCGATAGATGAGCGAAATGCGATCGCAGTATTCGGCCTCGTCCATGAAGTGAGTGGTGACCAGCACCGTCACGCCCTTTTCGACGAGGCCGTTGATATGGGTCCAGAATTCACGCCGCGTGATCGGGTCGACGCCGGAGGTAGGCTCGTCGAGAAACAGGGCTTCCGGCTCGTGCAGAACGGCGCAGGCAAGCGCGAGGCGCTGCTTGAGGCCGAGCGGCAGGTCCTTGGCAGACATGTCGAGCAGGCGATCAAACCCAAAAATCTCGACCATCAGCCGCGTCCGCTCCCGCTTGCGTTCGCCGGACAAACCATAGACACCGGCAAAGAAACTCAGGTTCTGCGCGACGCTGAGATCGCCATAGAGCGAAAACTTCTGTGCCATATATCCGAGGCGGTTGCGGGCTTCGGCGGCATCACGGCGAAGGTCGAAGCCGGCGACCCGGCCTTCGCCGGCACTCGGCTTCAGCAGTCCGCACAGCATTTTGAACGTTGTCGACTTTCCCGCGCCATTCGGCCCGAGCAGGCCAAAAATCTGGCCGCGTGGAATGTCGAAGCTTATGTCGTCGGCTGCGGTGAAATCGCCGAAGCGCTTCGTCAGCCCATGCGCCTCGATCACCGGCTTGCCATCCTCGTTGGCAAACGGCGTCTGGGCTTCCGCCAGCTTCGAACGGCCGCCGGGACCACCGCCCAGCATATCGATGAATGCGTCTTCAAACCGCGACGGCGCAACGGTTGCCGATGGCGCGGTTCCGGTCGTGTCGGCCGGCTCTTCAGGGGGGGCAAACCCCGGCGCCATGACGAGCCGGATGGCGTCCCCCTGGATAACGCCATCGACGACACCGTCTCCGTCAAGGTAGTGTGCAAGGGCCTCGCGCTTTCGTCCCGTCGTGCCGGCAATCTTGAAGACGCGATCGGCGACCCGTCCTGTCAACTCGGCGGGCGCGCCCTCGAAAAGCAATTTGCCTTCGTTCAGCAACAACACCCTGTCGCAGGCTTCCGCCTCGTCGAGATAGGCCGTCGACCAAACAACGCCGATACCGGAAGCGGTCAGGTTTTCGACCATTTTCCACAGGTCTCGCCGGGATATGGGGTCGACGCCGACGCCCGGTTCGTCGAGCAGAAGAAGACGCGGTTTGCGCAGCAAAGCGCAGGCAAGCCCGAGTTTCTGCTTCATGCCTCCGGAAAGCTTGCCGGCCAGCCGGGATGTAAAGCGCTTGAGGTCGGTGAATTCCAGCAGTTCGTCGTATGTCGCCGTGCGTTCAACGAGCGGAAGGCCGCGCAGGTCGGCGTAAAGATCGAGGTTTTCCTGCACGCTCAGGTCTTCGTAAAGCCCGAAGCGCTGCGGCATGTAGCCGATGGATGCCTGAATGCTGGCGGCGTCCTTGGCGGTGTCGAAGCCCAATACCGCCACTGTCCCTTCGTCGGGAAGCATCAGGCCGGTCATCAGCCGGATCAGCGTCGTCTTTCCCGCGCCGTCGGGGCCGACAAGGCCGGTGATGCGACCGCCGAGAATTTCTCCGTCGACATGATCAAGCGCGGGCGCTTCTTTGCCAAAACGCTTGACGACACCGGAGATCTGCACGAAGTGCTCGTCGGCGATCATGATGTGCCTCCTGCAGCCGGCGGCAGGCGAACGGTAACCGGCATGCCCTGGCGAAGATTCACTCCCGGCTTCGCCACGACGATACGCAGGCGGTAGACGAGATCGGTCCGCAGTTCCGGTGTTTCCACCGACTTCGGCGTGAATTCGGCAACGGGAGAAATGAAGCCCACCGTTGCCTCGTACGGCCGGTCCGGGGCCGTATCCGAGACGATCTCGACTTTCATGCCGGGATGGACGCGTCCGAGGTCGGGTTCGGCGATGTAGGCGCGCACCCATACGGGCTGGTTCAAGGAAATCACATAGGCTGTGTCCGACGGCGCAATCATCGCGCCAGTTTCGTGAACGCGGGAAAGGACGATGCCATCGTCGGGCGCCAGCAGCCTCGTATCGGAAAGCGAGGTGCGGGCACTGGCGAGCCTGGCCTCCGCCGCCTGGACCTGAGCGGCGGCAGCGGCGATGTCTTCGACCCGACTTCCTTCCTCAAGCAACGCAAGCGCTTCGCGGGCAGAGGTGGTGCGGGCGGCGGCGGCTGCACGTGCTGCACTCGCTTCATCCAGGTTCGCCTGCGAAATCGTGCCATTCGGCCGTAACTGCACGGCCCGCTCATAGGCAAGGTCGGCATTCTGGAGTTCAGCGATCCGCTCCTCGTGGACGGCCCGCGCCTGAGCGATTTCGCTCTTGCGTGCCCCGGCCTTCAGCTTTTCAAGATTGGCACGCAGTGCACCAAGGTCAGCCTTCGCCGCGTCCACGGCCTGCTGAAAAGGCGTGGGATCGAGGCTGCCAAGAAGATCACCGGTCTTGACCGGGTCGCCTTCGTCGACGGCCAGTTTGGCTATGCGCCCGCTGACACGAAAGCCGAGAGACACCTGCCTGATATCGACATTGCCGTAGAGCACCGAGGCCGGCCGCTGCTCCAACCATCCGAACCGTGCAGGAAGCTCGAACCACCAGCCGGCGGCTGCGGCTCCGGCAAGCACGGCGACGGCAATGGGTATTTTCCGGCTCATGGCTGGCGGTCCGTATTCTCGCCGAGCCCTTCGACGAGCCCGGCTGCGTGGCTTTTCAGTATTTCGAGTTCGGCGGGGCCGATGGCGTCCCACCGCATCTGCCGCAACACTGCGGCGTGCGCCATGCGGAAGACGAGGATGCTGCCGACGAAGGACAGTGTCTTCAGCCGCACGCGCTCCGATGCCGGATCTTCACCCAGGATCGTGCCGACCAGCCGGCCGGCCATTGAGATCATCGGTCCCATGATGTTCTCATAGACCCGCGCGAAGGCTTCCGTCGGCTCCATCTGTTCGCGGATGATGAAGCGTGCCCAGCTCTCGGATTGCCGGCTGACAAACAAACCAACCATGCGCTGGACCATCTGCGTCAGCAGGGCACGTGCCTCCTTGGCGCTCATTGCGACACCTTCCGCATCAAGCCGTGCCAAGCGCTCCAGGATGACCGTTCGCAGGTCGGCGACGTGCCCGCCGATGATCGCCGCCAGATGCTCGGCCGCAGCAATGTAGAGACCTTCCTTGCCGCCGAAATAGTAGGGGATCGCCTGCAGGTTGACGCCAGCGGCATCCGCGAGCTTGCGGGTGCTTGCGCCGTCGAAACCATAGCGTCCGAAGACATCGATCGACATCGAAAGCAGCTTCTCTTTCGTGGCGTCGCCGCGATCGGGTTTGGGGCCGGATGGGGAGTTCTTGTTTTTCATCATGTGCGCATATTACGACAGCCAAGAAATTAAGTCAATCGAATGAATTTATGATGGCTTGGATGACGCCTGCCGCTGGCAAGCCCGGCGCACTATTCGCTCAGACTCGGCTTGGCAGCGCTCTTACAGGCAGCGAACTCGGAATATGTCAGGCGACGTCGCGCTCGTCGTCATTCTCCAGCCTGCGCTGGAAGAGTGCGGCAATCAGATCGGACTGCGTGACGATGCCGACCAATCGGTTGTCGGCGTCGACGACGGGCATGTGGTGCAGCCCCATGTCGGCCATTGGTGGGACGAGTTTGGCGATCATCGTTTCCGGCAGTGCCGATTGCACGCGACGCGTCATGATCTCGGAAACGAGCCGGGGGGCTTTCGGTCCAAAGCCGATGACGCTGCCGAGCCGTTGCGTGAAGCCGGCATGCGGTGCCAGCATCGCGTGTTTGATGAAGTCGGTCTGGGTGATGATGCCGACGAGGCCATCCTTTTCCGTCACAACCGGCAAGGCCTTGATGTCGTGTTCGAGCAAGGTCTGCCAGGCTTTGCGCAGCGAGGTCTCCGGCGTTGCTGTCGCCACGTCGCGCGACATGACTTCGCCGCAGGTGATTTCGCCCGAGCGTCGATTGAAGGCGCGGATCTGCGCCTGATGGATGAGCGCATCGAGCTCGTCAGGACTGATATCGACAACTTCGCCATATTGCGCCAGCACTGCCTGCAAGTCGTCCGGGACGATGCCGAGACGGTGCGTCGGCAGGGGATCGTCGGTGCGGTGCGTGTTGCCGGCGGGCGCCAGGTGAGGGTAGCGCCGGCCCGTCGCGTTGTTGAACAACAGGGCGACGACGAGGATGAGGGCGGAATTGATCGCGACCGGCGACAGTACGAACCAGTAGCCGGCCTCATGGATTGATGTGCCGCCAAGCACTGCAGTCAAGGCGACCGCGCCGCTCGGAGGGTGAAGACAGCCGAGTAACAGCATGATCGCGATTGCAAGCCCGACGGCGACTGCCGCGGCAACGACCGGTTCCGGAATGAGAAGGGCCGAGGTAACCCCGATCACGGACGCGACGATGTTGCCCCCGAGGATGGACCACGGCTGCGCCAGCGGGCTGGACGGCGCGGCAAACAGCAGGACTGCGGACGCGCCCATGGGGGCTATCAGCAGCGGCAGGTTGGCATCGGCGCCAAGTGCCAGCGTGCTGACGAGGCCGGTCAGAAGAATGCCGACAAGCGCGCCAAGCGACGCGCGTAGCCGCTCCATATGGCTGATCGGAACGAGCGATGGGATGAAACGCTTGAGATAAGCGCTGGCCTTCGACATGGAAACTCGCGGGCGACTGGATCACTGATTGCTCAGTCCAATAGCATATGGCGATGGATTGGGCAGGGAATCTGCATCCAAAAAAACGCGACGGATTAAAATATATGCATGGCGCCTGCATCGGAAGCATTGTGGGCGCAAGCCGCGCAGCCGCTGATCATGAAACCGTCATGCCGTCAGACCGCGCCGCTGAGAAGTCGATGGTAATCTTCGTCCCATTGTCGGGCGCAGTCTCGACCGTGATCGGGGCATTATGCAACTCGCTGATACGCTGGACGATTTTCAACCCGAGACCAATCTGACCCGATCGTTTGATGTAGCCAAGATCTTCATGATGTTCGGGGAGGTCGACCAGCCCCCGGCCATCATCCTCGACGCTGACCGTTGCGCCCGGGCCGCAGGCCAGCACGATACGGGTGCCCGGCGGATTATGCTTGACCGCATTCTCGATCAGGTTGCGCAGCATGTTTTCGACGAGCGCCGGGATGACCGTGACTGTGGGCGTTCCCTCGTCGACGAATTCCAGCGATTTGTCGTGATCGAAGACAAAGGGCGCGATCGCCTCCGCAAGGCCAGCACCGATCTGCGAAAGATCCGCCGTCTGATAGGCCGAAGGATCCACGGCGTCGGCGCGGGCAAGTGAGGTCAATTGCTCGAGAATATGCGTGAGGGCATCGAGATCACGCTCGGCGTTGCGGGCGCGGGGGTCGTCGATATGGCTGAGTTCCATCTTCGCGATCGAAACGGGGGTACGGATTTCGTGCGCGATGGAAGAGGAGAACAGCTTCTGGGACTGGATAAGGTCGGCAACCCGGGCCAGCATACGGTTGACGGCTGTGACCAGACGCGCAATCTCCTCCGGCATGCGGGTGAGCGGCAGGCGTGCACTGCTGTCGCGCGGATCCAGCCGATCTGCCGCTGCCGCCGCCATGGCCACCGGTTTCAGTGCGCTTCGGATCGACCAGATCGTCGCGCCGATGACGAGGCAGAACATCAAGGTCATCGGCACGATCATCGAATCAAACATCTCGTGCAGCAGCGCGCCGTACATGAAGCCATTCGGATCTTTCAGGATGGCCAGTTCGACCAGGACCGTCGCGCCAGCACGCTCAAAGGTCTGCCCTCCGGCGACGCTGAACGGCTTTCCCGGCTGAATTTCGCGCTTCCAGAAATTCGGCGCATCGATGCTGAGCGGCAAAAAATGCTCGGCACATTCCGTTGTGCAGTTTGAGTAGAGCAAAGCGCCAGACGCCGTTCGCACCCTCAGGAAGATCGAACCATCGCGGTCATGGCGGTCCAGGTAACGTTCACTCAGTTCGCGGTCTGGCTCGAAACTCGCAATGCCGTTGCGAACATGGATGGCGCTGGAAAGCGCTTCTGTTTCCTGCTGCAGCATGAGGACGCTGAGCTTGTCGTCGTCGAACCAGTAGTCCGCAAAGACAACGCCGATCTGGATTGCCATCGCGAGCAGGGAAAAGGCGAGGATGCGACGGGAGACGATACCGATCAGCGACGGGTTCGGCTTCGTCATGAAGCGCGCCTGAGAAGATAACCAATTCCGCGCACGGTCTCGATCTGGATGCCGGTCTCGTAGGCCTGCAGCCGCTTGCGCACCCGAGAAACCGCGAGTTCAAGTGCGTTGGGGCTGACTTCCTGGCCATACTCCGAGAGGGCGGTTTCGAGCTTCCGTTTGGGCACGACGCGACCGACCTCGCGCATGAGGATCTCGATCAGCGAACGTTCGCGTGGCGGCAGCGGGACGACGACGCCGTCGCAGGTCAGGTCTGCGGTTGCAGGGTCGTAGCGCAGAGTGCCCGCCTCGAGCACCGGCTGCACGGCTTGCGGATTTCGCCGCAGCATGGCGCGGCACCGCGACAACAGCTCGCGATGGTGAAAGGGCTTGACCAGATAGTCGTCGGCGCCGGCATCCAGACCGGCAATCCGCTCGTCGACCGATCCCCGAGCGGTGATGATCAAGACGGGCAGACCAGGATACTCCTGACGAACGCGGCGCAACAGCGCCAGTCCATCGCCGTCCGGCAGGCCGAGGTCCAGCAGGATCAGATCGTGCTCCTGAGCCGCGATGGCGGCCTCAGCGTCCGAAACGCTCGAGACAGCGTCGAGCCGCCAGCCGGCGTCGCGCATGGTTTCTCCGACCAGTTCTACCAGTCGCGGACTGTCTTCAACCAGGAGCAGGCGCATCGAGTCGTCTCGGTATGACCATTCTTGGCCCGACCATATGGGCTTTCTCCGCGGCTGCCAACTCCTTCGCCCGGGCCAACCAAAACGGGTGTCGAAGAGCCAATAGGCAATCTTGACGGGGTTTCGACAGCTTACCGGGCGTATCTCGACAGGGCAGGAGGAGGCTGCAATCGAACCGGCGACCCCGCATGACGCGGCCTCCGCCTCTAATGGATGCCCGCGACAACGTTGGCCGCATGCCAAAAATCGGCCCGGCAGTCGCAGCAGGAGAAGACTGTTTTGATGGTCCCAAGAATTCGCCGGCCAGTGCTCGGCAGCATCACGCTCAGCGCAATCGTCAGCATCTATCTGCTCGCTATCACCAACAATTCCTTCTGGAAGCACGCGGTGATGTATTTCGATCACTCGCGGCTGTCGCTGCTGTCGTTCGGGACAGCGCTCGCGCTTGCGACTTTCGCTGTTTTGACGTTTGCGTCGGTCAAATACGTCATGAAGCCGGTGCTGATCTTCCTCATCGTCGTCTCCGCGTCGTCAGCCTATTTCGTCGACTATTTCGGTGTGATCATCGACAAGGACATGATCGGTAATGCGGCCGTCACCACCCAGGCGGAAGCGGGCCATCTTCTGACCGGCAGCCTGATGCTGCACCTGTTGGTTTACGCGGTCATTCCTTCGATGTTCGTGCTTTGGGTCAAGGTTCGCCATCGGCGCCTGCTGCCCAAGGCGGCTTTCAATCTCGCCGTCATAACCCCGTGCCTGCTCGTCAGCGGCGGGTTGATCTATTCGGATTTCGCCAGCGTTGCCTATGTCATCCGCGAGCACAAGGATCTGATGAAGCGCTTCAATCCGACCGGGCCCGTTTCCGCGGCCGTCAGATACGCTTCCTCGACTTACAAGGAGCGCAACCTCGTGGTGCAGCCGCTCGGCACCGATGCCCGGCAGGGCGCGCGCGTTGCGGCGGCAGGCAAGCCGGTCGTCGTAGTCGTCGTTGCCGGTGAAACCGCCAGGGCGATGAACTTCTCGCTGAACGGCTACGAGAGGGAAACCAATCCTGAACTCAAATCTCTCGGGGTCATCAATTACACTGACACAACAAGCTGCGGCACGGCAACGGCGATTTCGCTTCCCTGCATGTTCTCCGTCTATCCGCGCAACGAGTATAGCGACTGGAAGGCCCGTTCGACCGAAAACCTCATGAACGTGCTGACCCGCGCTGGCGTGTCCGTGTCCTGGTGGGACAACAACACCGGCAGCAAGGGCATCGCCGACCTCATCAACTTCGCCAGCATGACCGGCCAGAAAAACAGCCCGCTGTGCAACAATGGCGAATGCCTCGACGAGATTTTTCTCGGCGAACTGGACAAGAAGCTGTCGGCGACCAAGTCGAACAGCGTCATCGTGCTCCATCAGCTCGGCAGCCACGGTCCGTCCTACTATCTGCGCTATCCGGAAAAATTCCGGAAGTTCAAACCGGATTGCCGCACGCCCGAACTGATGAAATGCTCGGTCGAGGAAATCACCAACGCCTACGACAACACCATCCTCTACACCGACTATGTGCTCGCAAGCGTTGCCCGCCTGTTGGAAAAGCATCAGAACGACATCTCGGGCGCGATGATCTACATGTCCGATCACGGCGAATCCCTCGGCGAGAACGGCATCTATCTGCACGGCGCGCCCTATGCGATCGCCCCGCGCGAGCAGACGCAGGTTCCTTTCGTCACATGGTTTTCAAAGCCGTATCAGGCGGCGATGGGCGTCGATACGAGCTGCCTTGCCAAGGAGACGGACCAGCCGAAGTCACATGACAACCTGTTCCACACCGTGCTTGGCATGATGGATGTTGAGACGAAGGTCTACAACCGCGATCTCGATGCATTCGCCAACTGCACCCGGCAGGGGCCTGCGGGCAAACCGGCCGTGTCAACCTTCCAGGCTGCCGATACGGCGAAGGACCTGCCGGCCGCGGTCGTGCCTGTTACCGCCCCGCCAGACGCCAAGGCGCTCTAACGGTCCAGCCCGACCGCTGGAGGCAGAACAAATCGGATCGACGCTTGGAACAAAGCATCCGTCCGCGCACTTCCCTGCATATCCATTTGTTTGCGGCAGCAAGTCTGCTGCAAGCGCGTGGGGACGGAGACGCCACGCCAGTCGGCGCCGGCAATCCGTCCTTTTGCTGAGGGAGAAACTGATGCAGGTCGTCGGAATACAGGTTTCCGCTGAACGCGCCGGCAAGGCCGGCTTCACCGTAGAGTTCGTTGGCGCGGAAGGCGAAGTCGTCACGGTCACGTGTCCGCAGGATGCGCAGGCGTCGTTGAACAGGTTGAATGCGGTGGCCAGGGCAAAGGCCATTCTGTCGGCGGCGATTGAAGCCGACGAAACGGCGCTGGAGGCGTCCAATCAACCGCGTCCGGGTGCCGCGGCGAGGGACCCCCTGCCCAATGCGCGCACTGCGCATGACACGGGAACGATGGAAGAGCAGCTCGACGAAGGTCTCGAAGACACCTTTCCGGCCAGCGATCCCGTTTCCATTGCCAGTTCGGCTATCGCCAAGGGAAATTCCCGTCGCTAGCGACGACGATTTCCGTGCTCCAGTTCGAACCTGAGACGAGGCGTCATTCCTGACCGGCGGGTCGTCTGTTTTGCCGGCGCTGCGATTGGCGGCCTTGCCGTGTTTCCGCCATCCGTGCAGTCTATCGGCGTTCGCATTCAAACGTCGGACATCCGTTGCGGCGTCTATGTGTTCGTCGAACGCCGGAGGACTGGCGCATGTGTGCGCAGCATTTGACCTTTGCCGTCGGCGATATCCATGGCTGCCTGGCCGAGCTACAGGCGCTTCTGCTTCAGATCGAAGCTTATGCGCCTGAGGGCAGGGTGATCATTCTTGGCGACATGATCGATCGCGGCCCCGATAGCCGTGGCGTCGTCGAGTTGATCATGGCAGGTCCGCAGAAGCAGGGCTGGAGCTGGCTGGCACTCAAGGGCAACCATGAGGAAATGCTGCTCGGTGCCCGTAGCGGCGAGAGCGATGTCGACTGGTGGTTATTCAACGGTGGCAAAGAGACACTGGCATCCTACGACAACGTCATTCCCGGAACCCATCTGAAGTGGCTGATGCAGCTTCCTTCCATTATCGTCGAGCCGTTTCGCATCTTCGTGCATGCGGGCGTCGACGAGACCATGCCGCTGGAGCGGCAGGGCGACGAAATCTTCCTCTGGATCCGGCGCCCGGATCATTATTCGGGTGACTATTGGGGCAAACATCTTTGCCACGGCCACACGCCGAGCCGAAGAAACCCTTCGACGGTTGGCAACCGCACAAATGTGGATTCGGCGGCCGTGTTCGGCGGCAGTCTTTCCTGCGCCATCTTTGACGACGACATTCCGGGTGGCCCCATCGGTTTTCTGAGCGTTGGCGGCGGTGACCGTTTGTAACTTGGCGTTGCGGAAGATGATCAAGGGTTCGCCGAATTGCGTTGTGCGCCTGCCCGGCAGGCTGTAGGTGTGCCGAAACTGTCGGGCTGGCTTTCCCGCCCATTATCGCAGCTTCAGGGGATCACCGTTGGATACCGCGCCTTCATCTCTCTTCGCCAAGAATTTTGCTGCTCTCCTTTTCGATATGGATGGCACGCTGCTCAACTCTATGGCCGTCGTCGAACGCGTCTGGGGTGCATGGGCCGTGCGCAACGGTCTCGATCCCGTGGAAATGATGAAGACGGTCCATGGCGTTCGCGCCGTGGACACGATCCGCACACTTGAACTGCCGGGCGTTGATCCGGAGCATGAAGCCCACGAGCTTGCGCTCGCTGAAATCGCCGACGTCGAAGGCATCATCGAGATCGAGGGCGCCATTGCCTTTCTCAATTCATTGCCGGCGGAGAAGTGGGCGATCGTCACGTCGGCGCCGCTCGACCTCGCCGTTCGCCGCCTCGCGGCCGCCGGCATCCCGACGCCGAAGCTGATGATCACCGGCGAAGATGTGTCTGTCGGAAAACCCCATCCGGAAGGGTATCTCCTGGCTGCCGAGAAACTGGGTGTTCGCCCGGAAGACTGCATCGTTTTCGAAGACGCACCGGCCGGAATTCTCGCCGGCAGGGCAGCCGGCGCGGAAGTCATCGTCATCACCGGTGCGCATGACGCCGCAGCCGACACGCCGCACATGACGCTCGCCCGCTACAACGATATCGAAGCGGGTATTGCCGACGACGGCATGCTGTCGCTGCGCCACCGCTAAGCGTCGGCATCGGGCGGCGCTCGCCCGTGCGAGAGCTGCTTAAGCCAAGACGCTGATGATTGCCGGAGAGCCTGATCCAGGGCCTCCGGCTTTTCCTTTTGACGAACCTGGCCGTGGCCCCGTCAGTTCGCCGTTCGAATTGTCGATCCAGCCGCCGCCCTCGTCGAGTTCGCCGTGGGCGGCAGGGATCAGCTCGACGAAGTCTTCGCGTTGAAAGCGGGTGTCGTTCCACTCGGCCATCGACAGATGGGCGATCGAATAGACCTGATCCTGCGTCGGTCGCGGTTCGCGCCTCAGGTCGATGGTGATGCCGCCTGTAAGCGAGAAGGCTGTTGACCGCCAACAACGGCGTTGTGACGGCTGTCAGCTTTCGCTGGCGTAGCGCTTCAGGATCTCGGAAATATCCGGCTCGGCCTTGTCAGGGTTGAGTTCGGCGCGAAGCTCGACGGCGTCGAGATGCTCAAGCATGATCTTTTCGGCCGCGGCAGTATCCTTCGACCGCAGCGCGCGAATGATCTGAATATGTTCGTCGACCGCGCATTCGGGCGAGTGCAGGCGGGCAAAGCGGGCGAGGATCAGCGAGCAGCGCGAGACGACTTCACGCACAAACCGTGTCAGCGCCTGGGAGCCTGTCAATTCCGCGAGCAGAATATGAAACTCGCCGGCAAGGCGTATCGACAGCGGTCCGTGATCGGAAAGCGCCGCCTGCTCCTCGCGCACATGCTGCTCAAGGCGCTTGAAGCCTGAGGCGCCGAGGTCCGCCACGAGGCGACGGATGACCTCCGCCTCCAGCATACGGCGCAGCGAGAAGATGTCGCGCGCCTCTTCCAGCGTCGGCTCGGCCACGCATGCGCCCTTGTTGGCTCTGAGGTCGACGATCCCCTCGGCGTTCAGGCGCACGAGCGCACCGCGCACGCTGGTGCGGCTGACCTTGAAATGATCGGCGATCGTGTCTTCGGAAAGTTTGGTGCCTGGCTTCAGGGCCTGCTCCAGGATCGCCTGGCGCAACAACCGATAGACGACCTCGCTGCGGCTAGATCTCTCAGACAAGGTTGCCTCCCCAAGCAAGCCGAATGCGGTCGGCAAAACATGTCCCATGACCTCGATAGCGCCCCCAGCCATGCGCGTCAATATTGTATACAATAATGTTGCCATTTGTATCCGACTATCGTATGCAATTGATGGCGCCGGTGGTATACCCCTGGCGCCGGCCCAGGCGGGAGGAGGCATGCGAAGAGGATCGCGTGACCCGCTGCGGGTCGAGATTGTCGTAGTCATCGGGAGGGGAAAATGAAGAAAAGAATTCTGCAACTCTGCGCCACGGCAGCCGGCATGGCGATCGGCCTGACGGCGTTTGCCGCCAACGCCGCGACCACGCTTGAAACGGTCAAGGCGCGCGGCAAGCTGATCTGCGGCGTCTCGATGAGCACGCCCGGCTTTGCCACCGCGGACGCCAAGGGTCACATGCAGGGCTTCGACGTCGACGTCTGCCGTGCCGTTGCTTCGGCGGTTTTCGGTGATCCGGAAAAGGTCGATTTCGTCCTGACGAACATCAACACCCGCTTCCAGGCGCTGCAGTCGGGCGAAATCGACATGCTGTCGCGCCAGACCACCCACACCTTTTCGCGTGAAGTCTCGCTCGGTCTCGATTTCGGTCCGACCGTGTTCTACGACGGCCAGGGCCTGATGGTGCCGAAGTCGCTCGGCGTCAACAGCGCCAAGGAATTGACGGATGCGGCAATCTGCACGCTGCCCGGCACGACCACTGCCCAGAACCTCAGCGACTTCTTCCGCTCGATCGGCGGCAAGTTCGAGCTGGTCGTCTTCGAAAGCCCGGATGAAAACCGCAACGCCTTCTTCTCCGGCCGTTGTGAGGCGATCTCGTCCGACCGCTCTGACCTGGCATCGATCCGCGCCGTCGCCAACAACCCGGACGACTATGTCGTTCTGCCCGAGACGATCTCCAAGGAGCCGCTTGCGCCGTCCGTCCGACAGAACGATTCCAACTGGCGCGATATCGTCTCCTGGTCGGTCTGGATGCTGATGGCGGCTGAAGAGCGCGGCATCACTCAGGCCAATGTCGACGAGATGGCCAAGAGCGAGGATCCGGAAATCCAGCGCATGCTCGGCGTCAGCGAAGAGCTCGGCAAGATGCTCAACCTCGACAACAAGTGGGGCTACAACATCGTCAAGGGTGTGGGCAACTACGGTGAAGTGTTCGAGCGCAACCTCGGCACCAAGACGGCGCTTGGTCTGACCCGTGGGCCGAACACCCGCTGGAGCGAAGGCGGCCTGCTCTACGCACCGCCGTTCCGTTGATATTCGTCGGCCCGCGCCTAGGCGCGGGCCTTTCCGTCTTCGACGTTCCCCTTGCCTGGCAGATGTGTCGCCATGTCCCTGATTTATGACGCGCGCATCCGCGCGTTCCTCTACCAACTGGTCGCGATCGGCGCCGTCGTCTTTGTCGCCTGGGCGATGTTCAGTACGGCGAGCGCCAACCTTGCCAAGCAGGATATCGCCACCGGCTTCGGCTTCCTGGCGCGCCAGGCGGGCTTTGTCATCACCGAGACCGCGATCGCTTACGAGCCGACGGATACCTTCGGCCGTGCCATCCTTGTCGGTATCGCCAATACGGTGAAGGTTTCGGCGCTCGCCGTTTTCTTCGGAACGATCCTCGGCGTGCTCGTCGGCATCGGCCGTCTCTCGCACAACCCGGTGCTGTCGCGCTTGATGCTTGCCTATGTCGAGGCGCTGCGCAACGTTCCGTTGCTCCTCTATCTCCTGCTCTGGTATTCGTTGATCATCTCGGTGTTTCCGCCCGTCAAGCAGGCGATCGAGATGTTGCCGGGCGTCTTCCTGTCCAATAGCGGCCTGGTGATGCCGGCCATGCGCTGGGCAAGCGGTTTCGAGGCGCTATTTGTCGCCGTTGTCGTCGGCATCGTTGCCGCCGTGGTGATCGAGCGCATCCTTGCTCGCCGCCGGATTACGACCGGCAAGGACATGCCGATTGCGACCTTCGCC
The DNA here is from genome assembly GCF_059419585.1 of Ensifer sp. GW821-FHT05G01. Classification (NCBI taxonomy): domain Bacteria; kingdom Pseudomonadati; phylum Pseudomonadota; class Alphaproteobacteria; order Hyphomicrobiales; family Rhizobiaceae; genus Ensifer; species Ensifer sp. GW821-FHT05G01. The sequence continues at coordinate 264,137 of NZ_JBWKSC010000014.1, forward strand.
GCGCTCGCCCTGCTGCTGCCGCTTGCGGCAACCTTGCTCTTCGCCGACATCTCGGTGTCTCTTGACGTCCCCGAACTCGGCCGGTTTCGCCTGACCGGCGGCTACCACGTGCGGCCGGAATTTGTGGCGCTGTTGATCGGCTTGACACTGAGCGCTTCGGCCAACGTCGCCGAAATCGTCCGCGCCGGTATTCAAGCGGTCAGCAAGGGACAATGGGAGGCCGCAACGGCCCTAGGCCTGCCGCGCTCGCGCACGCTGAAGCTCGTCATCCTGCCGCAGGCGCTGCGCATCATCGTGCCGCCGCTGACCAACACCTATCTGACGGTCTTCAAGAACAGTTCGCTCGCGATTGCCATCGGCTATCCCGATCTCGTGATGGTCTCCAACACGATCATGAACCAGACCGGCCAGGCGATCGAAGCCATCGCCATCTTCATGGCCGTCTATCTCGGCCTGTCCATCCTGATCTCGCTGGTGATGAACTGGTACAACGCGCGCGTTGCGCTGAGGGAGCGCTGAGCCATGGCCCAGTTCGAAGGCTTCGTTGCCGACCCGACCCTGACGGCGCCCGCTGCCCGGCCGCCCGCCCACAACCGCACCTGGCTTTCGGCCTATTTCGGAACGCCGGGCAACGCCCTGATTACGATCGTCTGCCTCGGCACGATCTTCGGCCTTGCCAAGCTCGCGATCGGCTGGCTGTTCGTCGATGCGATCTTCGCCGGCACGCCGGCGGAGTGCAAGGCGTCCAGCGGCGCGTGCTGGCCGTTCCTGTCTGCCAAGCTGCGCTATATCTTCTTCGGCTTCTACCCCTTCGACGAGCAGTGGCGGCCGCTGACGGCGATGCTTCTGTTCCTCGGCGCCTGCGGGGTCTCGATGGTGCCGCGGACTTGGGGCAGGGCACTTGCCGTTGCCTGGATCGTCGTGATCCTGCCGACGCTCTACACGCTGATGGCCGGCGGCATGTTCGGCCTGACACCCGTGCCGACCACGCAATGGGGCGGCCTGCCGCTGTCCTTCATGCTCTCCTTCGTCGGGCTCGCCTGTGCCTTGCCGCTGGGGATCGCCCTTGCCCTTGCGCGCGCTTCGAGCCTGCCGGCGATCCGTGTCCTCGGCGTCGGCTTCATCGAGATCGTCCGCGGCGTCCCGTTGATCAGCATCCTGTTCATGGCAACCGTCATGCTGCCGCTGTTCATGCCCGACGGTATCACCATCGACAAATTGCTGCGGGCCCAGGTGGCGATCATTCTCTTTGCCGCCGCCTATATCGCCGAAATCGTGCGCGGCGGCCTGCAGGCAGTGCCTAAGGGGCAGATCGAAGCTGGCCATTCGCTCGGGCTGCACTATTGGCAGATCATGTCCAAGATCGTGCTGCCGCAGGCGTTGAAGAAGGTCATCCCGCCGCTTGTTGGCCTGTTCATCGGCTTCTTCCAGGATACGACGCTGGTAACCATCGTTGGCCTGCTTGATTTCCTCGATACCGTGCGTACCGCCATGCGCGACCCGCAATGGCAGGGCATCGCCGTGCTCGAAGGCTACGTCTTCGCCGCGGTCGTTTACTTCTTTTTCAGCGCACTGATGGGCGCTTACAGTCGTTTCCTCGAGCAATATTTCAGGACCACGCATGACTAAGTCAGTTCACGTCATCCGCAAGGCGCACACCGTCGTCGGCTTCAATGCCGAAGCGAAGAGCCATGTCTACCTCTACGACGCCGACGTCGCCTATGACGAGACCGGCTTCGTGCATGTCGGCGGACACTACGACGGTGCCTTCACCAGCGAAAACTCAGGCGTTGACCGCATGGTGATGCCCGGTTTCGTCAATGTGCATTGCCATTCCGGCGAGGAGCCGATCTCCAAGGGCATCTTCGAAGATGCAGGGACGTCAGCGCTTTGGGGCAATGCTCTCTACGAATACTCCAACCTGCTGGAGATCGACGACGGTGCCATCGAGGCGTCGTTGACCGTGATGCTGGGCGACCTGATGCGCAGCGGCGTGACGACGCTGCTCGATATTGCCGGACCCCATGAAAGCTGGCTGCCGACATTGGCGCGAAGCGGCGCCCGCGCCTTCGTCGCTCCCGGTTTCCGCGAAGCGCAGTGGCACGTCGAAGACAGCCATCGCCTCGACTTCATCTGGGACAAGGCGCGCGGCCGCGATGCGTTCGCCCGGGCGCTCGATGTCGTCGATGCGGCCGCAAGCCATCCCTCAGGCCGCCTTGGTGGCGTGGTGGCGCCATCGCAGATCGAAACCTGTTCGGCCGAATTGCTGCAGGACGCGGCAGCCGAGGCGCGCAAGCGCGGCATGCCGATCACCATCCACTCCGCCCAGACGATGGCGGAGCATGAAGAACTTCTGCGCCGGACCGGCCTGACTGCGGTGCAGTATCTGGAAAGCCTCGGCGTCCTCGGCGACAACCTGATCCTTGGCCATTGCATCTTCGTCGACAGCCATTCCTGGACACGCCAGCGCACCGACATCGATCTCGGCCTGCTGGCGGCACGGCGCACCACAGTGGGCCATTGCCCCGTCACCTTTTCGCGAAGCGGCATGGCGCTGGAATCGGTGGGCAGGTATCGCCGCGCCGGCGTCAACGTTGCGCTCGGGACCGACAGCTATCCCTTCAATATGCTGGAAGAGATGCGCCAGGCGATGATCTGCGCCAGGCTTTCCGGCAAGTCGGTGTTCGACGTCTCGACCGCGGATATTCTCGAGACGGCAACGCTTGCAGGCGCCCGTGCGCTTGGCCGTGACGATATTGGCAGGGTTGCGGTCGGTGCGAAGGCGGACTTTCTTGTCGTCGATCTGAAACACCACGCGATGCAGCCGGTCTATGATCCCTTGCGCAACCTGCTGCATTGCGCTGCCGAACGGGCGGTCGAGGAGGTCTATGTCGACGGGCAATGCGTGGTGCGTCATGGACGTCCGACCATGATCGACTACGACGGCGCAGTGGCGCTGCTGCAGGAAGCCCAGGATTACGCGTGTCGCAAGGCGCCGGAAAACGATCCGAAGAAACGGCCGATGCGCGACCTGGCGCCGCTGTCGCTGCCCGCCGGGCAGTAGGCAGCGGAGCGATCCGCGAACATGAACTGGGGGAGCGCCGGCAGTGCCGGCGCTTTCGTGTTTCAGGCCTGCGCGACCAGTTGCGGTTCTTCAGCCGCAGCACCTTCCTGCTTCGGCGTGGCGAGAGCGTGCCCGTCCCTGAACAGTTTCCACTTTGTCGGCCGGAATGCGACCCTTGCGCGGTCCTGTGTTGTTGTGCGTTCGGGCGGC
>NZ_JBWKSC010000015.1:0-220555 GCF_059419585.1 Ensifer sp. GW821-FHT05G01
AACGGATGGCCCGCGCAGGATATCGACGCTCTGATGCCGTGGAACTTCGAGCCGAGCGTGATCGGCTAACCGCTTACGGATGAACTGGCGCACGATGTTGATAAAGGGCTGCTTCGTCTCCGTGTCGGCGTGCTCGCGCAGGTAATAGAAGGCAGAGTTGAGGACCAGCTCGACGGCTTCCGGACTGACTTCCGCCTTCAGCTTCCTGATCTTCTCGCCGAAATCTTCCTCCTTTGGGGCTTGCTTCAGCCGGTTCTCGAGCCCCGCTCGGCGTTCCTCGAGTTGATCGAGCATGTCGTCGTAGGCGGGCAGACGCGGCCGGCCTTCTGCTGCACGATCGCTGATCTGCTGGATGATCTGGCGCTGCTCCTGTTCGGCAGCCTTCAACTCCTCGGAAATCTGTTGGCGCTCGTCGGGTTCGTTCCTGGCGGACCTTGCGATGTTGCGGCGCGCCTGTCCGGCGACGTCGTCGAATACACCCATGCCGAAGAAGGCGGCGGGCAGGCAGGACAGGACGCGATCCTCGAGGTTCTTGCGCAGGATGGTCTTCTGGTTGGAACAGCAGGCGCCGTCGAGGCCATTGATCGGCAGCTTGTTCTTGTGGTTGGTGCAGCCGTAGCGGTCCTTGGCCATGATGGCGTAGGATCCGCCACATTCGGCGCATTCCAGCATGCCGCTCAGCAGGTAGCTCGGCCGGTGCGTCCTGTTCAGCCTGTTGGTCATCGTCCGGGAAAAGTTCTCAAGCGTCGTCAGTTGCCGTTCCTTCACGCGCGCCCAGAGTTCGTCGCTGACGATGCGTAAAGACGGGACTTCCGTAACGACCCATGCGCTCTTGTCGTTGAGGCGGGCGGTGCGGCGTTCCGTCCCCGGGTTCTTGCGATAGTTCTGTTTGTTCCAGATGATCCGGCCGACATAGAGCTCGTTGTGGAGGATGCCGGCCTGGCGCTTGCCATCTCCGCGGATGGTGTCGTCCCGCCAGTGCTCCTCCTGCGGTGCGGGAACGCGGCGCGCATTGAGGCTCTGAGCGATTGCTGCCGGGCTAACCCCATCCGCATACTGTTCGAAAATCCAGCGGACGATCTCGGCCTGGGTTGGCTCGATCTCGCGCAGGCCGCGGATACGGTCGCCGTTGGCGTCGCGCTGTTGGCCGAGGCGGTAGCCGTAGGAGAGGCGGGTGGTTGCCTTGCCCTTGCGCGCCGCTGTCTTCATGCCTTCTCGCGTGCGGAAGCGGGTCTGATCAATCAGTTCATGGCTGAGCGTGGAGCGCAGATGCAACTCCATTTGACTGACCTCTTGGCCGGCCTGGACCGTCCAGATAGCTGTATCGTGGTAGGCGAGATCTTTGAGGATCTTGGAGCTGTGCTCGACGTCACGGGAGAGCCGGTCCACGGTGACGCACAAGACGACGTCAATGCGCTCACGCTTCACATGCGCCAGAAGTTGCTGGATCCCGGGGCGCGATGTGAAGGACGTTCCGCTGATCGCCGAGTCGGAATAGATCTCGAGCAGCTTCCAGCCCCTATCGGCGACAAAGGACTTGCCAAGTTCGATCTGTGTTTCGATCGATACCTCGTTCTGACGGTCGGTGGAGTAGCGGGCATAAAACAGCACGGTCTTGGTCATGTGTAGACTTCCATCTCAAACAATCTCTTTGGTGAACATTGGCCGGCTTCGCCGGCCAATGTGATGCGAATGTGCGCGCTGGGCTGCCGCTATTTTGCAACGCCCCGTGCGGCCATATGCTGACGCTGCTTCACGCGGTGCCAAAGGTCCTCTGCGACGAGCTGAAGTGCCGGCACGAAGTCGAAACAGTCACGGCCGGGGACCCAGGATCGACCGCGATAGAGCTCGTCGTTGAGAATGCCGGTTCTTTGCGTGCGGTCACCACGGATCATGCTGTCACGCCACGGCTTGCCGTGCGGACCGACGACACCCAGCGTATTGAAGAGTGCCGCAATCTTTGCCGGCGACATGCCCTCGGCATACAACTGGAAAATCTGCTGAACCGCATTGCCGGCGTCTGCATCCACCTTCCTGAAGCCGAAGATATATTGGCGATCGGCATTGAAAGCGCCCGTATAGCGGTAGCCATAGGAAAGAGGCGCAAGGTGTTCGGCCTCGTAGAGTTCGTCCGGCATCGGCGCAAGAGGATTGCCGCGTCCGAACATGCCGCGCTGATCATCGCAATAGTATTCGATCAGGTCATTGGCCTTGATCTGAACGCCCGGATCGGCCGCCCAGACTTCGATGCCTTTTGCGCGCAGGTCATGCAGCAGCCGTTCCGCAACGGCATGTCTCGAGCACAAACGGTCCAGCGTATGGCAGAGGACGACATCGATCGCCTCCTCTTCGATATGGCCAAGGAGTTTGCGGGCACCCGGCTGCGCCGTGAAGACGACTTCGCCGATATCTTCATCGCGGCAGACAGCGTCCAGCGACCAGCCGTTCTGCTTGATGAAGCGCTTCGCATAATGGAGCTGTGTCTCGAAGCAGGCGCCGAGATGGGGTGTGGTCGAACTGCGTGCATAGAACAAAACGTTCTTCGTCATTGTGGACCCTTGAGATGAAAACCTTCCGTGGGGGACATGGTAGCCGGCGGCGGGAGAGCTGAGAGCCCCCCGCAGCGCTGCCAGGCCATCATGGCCTGGCGCGAGTGATGGATGGAAATCTACGACCATCCATGGGAACTGCCGGAAGTGTGAGGTGATTGCCGACGGCAATAATTGCCGCGATCACGCTTCGCCGGCGCCGGTGTAGCTAGTAGCCCATAGCGGAGCGGTAAGCCGCCGCCTCGGCGGAGTTGCCACGAAGGCGGCCGTCGCGCTGGGGCTCGAGGATCTGCTGCTGGATACTGTCGCGGGCGCCGAGCCAGTACCAACCGCTTTGATCGGGCAGGATGACGAACACCTCGTTCGGGGTGATCCTGATGCGGGTTGCTCCGGTCTCAGCCTTGATCGCCTCACGAAAGAGCTGGTCGCGTTTGCTGTTCGCGTCAGTCTTCTTCGCCTTTGATACCGGCTTCCTGGAGGCGATCGTCGAGGGGGCGATGCGCTTGGTCAGAACCAGTACGCGGCTGACCTTCTTGCGGCGCCCCTCTGCCTCGTCGATGTCGATCACAATACCGCGGCTGAAGATGTCGCAGAGAACGCCGCCGCTCACGGCAACGCAATACCCCCGGAGGAATACAACGCAGGGATGATCGCGCTCAACGCCGATTCGGGCGTTCAGATAGGCAGCGAGTGTCGGCTGGTCAGGAAGACGGCGCCAGTGTCCTTCATATCCCAACAGTCGGAGTGCCCCCTCAATCTCCCCGTCGTGGGCTCCTTTGATCGTAGGGGTGCGTGGGAAGTCGAGCCACCGCGAGCCGTAGCGGACCTGGCGGATTGTGTCTTTCGCTTTAGACAAACTTACGCCGGTGATCGACGCGATAACGTCCGGCCCGGGATAAACCCGGGACTTGGTGTCGTTGTCGACATCGTGCAGGTGACGCAATTTGACTGTTCCGGCAGACGGAGCAGTTTGAATCACCTTGGCTTTTACGAGACCTTTCGGGCGCGGAGCGGCTTCCGGTGGATTGCGGACAACAGCGTTCAAGTCGCCAAAGGGGAGAGCCAGAACATCCTGGGGATCCCCTTCAGGCTGGAAGAGCTTGAGTGCGTCGTTCTTGTGCTGTGCTGTACGAGACATGATGAGTCCTTTCTCTCGTGGTTCGCCTTCGTCGTCGAAGGAAAACCACGCGAAGGACCTCTCCGCGCATGCGGCCGGTGCAGATCGTGAAACCAGGATCTTTCTTGCACTCAATGTCCCGGGACGGCTGGATCGTGGCGCCATCGGCATGGGTTTGGTGATCCATGGGCGCCTCCTTTCCGTTGCGGGTTGGCCTGTTGAACACTCGTTGGCGCCAATAGCTCATAAAGCGCGGGACTTCTCAAGTGTCTGTATCTGCGTGGTTATCGATGCAAATCTGCCGAAACTTGTCGCGAATCTCGAAATGAGACAGCGAGAGCGACTGAGCGGTCTGAACGTGCGCGCCCGTGCGGGAATGACAATAAGCCATTGTTAAGCATGAATTTATCAAAGTGCTGTTGTAAATGAGCAACGCATTGATTGGGTGATGAGCTATCTGGCAATCAGGCCTGCTTGTCGGCCCGTGGCTCCCCGCGAAAGTGCTCGAAACATTCGATTCAGGACAAACGGCGTTTAACCGAGTAATGGGGGGAGGTATCGTAGGGTTTGCAAACGCCGTTAGGTGTTCCAGTGGCCGCGCAGGGTGAACAGGCCGGGATCGCAGGTGGCAGTGAACGAAACCGCTCAGCCGCTTTCGTCGGCACCGTCAGGATAGAGCAGATGGGGCTTGCGGCGGAAGGGCCAGTCGCCATCCTCGTACTTCTCGACGAGCTCATCGAAGACGGCGCGGGACGCGCGTCCGTCGAAACCCTGTCGAATGAGCATCGAGATAACGACAGACCGAAAGGCTTCCAACGCATCGTGGTTCCCCTTCGCGACCATGCTCGAAATCGACATGAACAGCGCCGTTCGGGCAACGTCGTCGCGTCCGGGCCGCTTCGCCTTTCTATTGGCATCGCGCATCGTTTGCTGCCGTTCGCGCTGTTTGCGGTTGCGGATCTCCTCGGACTTCGCTGGCATGCACGCTCTCCATCAGGTCTGCGGCTACCGATGCCAGACCGCATTCCTGTCGGCAACGTCGTTTGCGGGGAATCGGCAATCCCGGTTTATGAATCGTTTGTCTCGAGTTCTGAATCAAATGAGCGCAACTTGAGATGCCTTGCGGGCACGTCGAGGCAGGTCGAGATGACTTGGCGAGCGGCAAAACGCGGTCGTGAATCAAATGACCAGCGTTCGGAATCAAAAATCTCGAGGCTGGAATCAAATGAGCGCAATTTGTCTCAATGTCTGGGCACGTTGAGATGACGTGTCGGCAACTTGGCTGAACTCGCGAGCGGTTTGCGGCTATCGCTTGTACATGACAGCGTCCTCTCCATTGCGCCCCGCCGCCGACCGAGCCCTTTCCGGTTCGGTTTATCCACGGGTCGGGTGTCGTAGCCCCTGCCGTTCATGCGGAATCTGACCTCTCCGGACAGCAATCGGACGTTCCGCCCGGGGCGGTGAGACGGTGGCCTCGCGGATACTTGGCTGCCCGATTTTTGGTCGCGAGGACTTCTTTGCGGAGACCGCAAATGCGCGCTGACGCTTTGTTCGGCTCGATGTTTTGTTTTTGACAGAAGTAAAAGTAGTTTATATTAAAGAGAAAATATTTATTGATGCCGTATAGTTTGAATTAATAAGGTTAATTTACGATAAATCCGAAAATACGGTATATGAAAATGCGGATAAAATAAAGAATATAGATCAACCTATACTGAAATGTTGCTTTACTTGAATTTGCGTACCTGACGATATGGTGCGATCATATAGTAATTCGATGAGTTTATCACCGGATGTATGAGTAACGCGTTGCCAGGAGCACGACATGACGACCAAGACCAGCAAGACGTCCGCCTCTTTCTCTTCTTCTACCTCCACTTTCTCTTACTCCTACGAGGAGCACGGGATCCGCGACCAGGCGCTGCGCGAGCAGCTCGAAACCAGCGCGGCCCATATCTTCGACCTTGGCCGCCGCACGACCGAGCAGACCTTTGAGCTCGGCGACCACCTGGCCCAGGCTGCAGACTTGCTGGCGGACGGACGGTTCGACCGCTGGGTGAAGATGCGCTGTGGGCTCTCGGCGCGCAGCGCCCGCAATAATATGGCGGTGTTCCGCAATCTCGGCCAGTTTCGAGACGATCTGGTCGACCTCTCGATCGGAGCGACCGTGCTGTACCACCTGAGTTCGGCAACACCTGACCAGGTCAAGGCGGCCATCGCCTTCGCCGAGGAGAACAAGCGGCTGCAGGTGGCGGACGTGAAGGCCATTCTGAACGGCGGAGAAGAGGGGGAAGACAAGCCGGAGAAGGACGACCAGTCCGACATCGGCGGCATCACCGGCCTGAAGGCGCTGATTGCCGCCAAGTTCCGCGAGGGTCTGAAGGCGTTCATCGCCCACGTCGTCGCGATCTGCCAGGCGATCGAGGCTGCGCTGGCCAAGCCGCGTGTCATCAAGGAGGCGCTGGCGAAGGAGATCCAGGACATCGCCCGCGTCGCCCGCCAGGAACTCGAAAGCCTGGCCCTGTTCATCGAGCCTGAGCTTGATTGGGGGCGCAACACCAAGCCCACCAAGTTCCCGAAGAAATCGGGTTGGGCCGAGGTCAATGACACGCTTTATACGTTGGGCGGCATCGATAGCTGGCCGAAGTCGAAGGAGATGCGGGACTGGCTTGCCTTGCATGTGCTTCCGGTTCTCGGCTGGGCAGTATCGAAACAGCGGAAACCTGAATGGCCGCTCGTGGCAGCGAAGACTTCGGCTCCTGAACCGGCGGTACCCGTTGAGGCGGCCAGCGTCGCTGACCGGTACGTCGCCGACCGGCACGATGTTGCACCGGAAATGTCGGCTGAGGTCGCGACTGGCGCCGATGTCACGGAGGATGGGATCGCCCGGTTTGGCAAGGCGCTGGAAGAAGCGACGGGCGGCTTCATGACTGTCACTCGGGAAGTGCCGCGGAACCGCAAGCAGTTTGCCAAGGTGCCGCCGCTTGCGGATGACGCTGTGGTCGAAGCCGAACCGATGCCCGCGGTGACGCCGTAAGGTTCAGCTTGCGCGAAGGCCGGTGATCCAGCCTTCCCACCAAACTCGAGAGGGCCGCATGTCGGCCCTTTTCTTTTTGCCTTCGGATGCCGAGTGAAAACGCACTGGCGAATGGTGCCGATCGCCGTAAGCGTTCACCGGTCTCGGGCTTCGTGAGCCCGGCATTAACCTTGTACCGGCTTTGTTCCTTTTTGTTGGTCCGGGTCCTTGAGCCCGGTCGCCGGTCCTGCCAGGTTAGGGGCGTTCGGATGACCGGACACAAAACGGCCCAAGGCAGCGCGCCAACGCTACCAAGGGCCTGACCCTCAAGCCTTCTCAAAAAGGAATCGGGCTATGACCACGCATACTCTCTCTGTCCCCGCCGGGGAAGTTCTCCGTTCGACCGCCGCCGCCGCTACGTTCTCGAAGCGCTCGATCGGCCATGGTGCCAACAGCATCAGCGAACCGGCTGCGTTGCGCCGCCATCCGCATCGCGTTCGCTTCGCCGAGGTCGAGGCCGATCTCGACCTGCTGATCGATCGCGCTATTGCAGCCATCGCCGATGGCGAGCCGCTCGAGGACGAGATCCTCGGACACTACGTCCACATCGCCTCGCTCGTTCGCGCCGTCTCGTTCCGCGAAGGCAAGCTGCTTGAGCAGGCGGTCGAGTGCCTGGCGAAAGCCAACCCCAATGTGACGGTGCTGACGCAGTCGCTGAAACTGCCGCTGGTAAAGGCGGCGCTCGAAGCCGTGTCCGGAAACGACTGGTCGAACCTCGATGGTGTGAAGCTCGATTGCGAGGCACCGGCCAAGGGCAGCTACACGCCGGACCTGATCGTCGTAAACCGCGCGCGGCATACCGCCTACATCCTCGACGTCAAGCGTTCGCTCGCCTCCTACGGTGACACCAGCCGCCTCGAAGAATTGAAGTTCAAGATGATGGCCGGCGCCATGGTGCTGCCCGACTGGCTCTACAAGCATCACAAGCGAATGATGGTCGGCACGGTCGAGGTTGCGATTGTCGATGGCGCCAGCCGTCCGAGCGATCACGCGACCGGCATCTGGGCGCTTTCCGAGATCGACGACTTGCTGGAGATCGACGGTGTTGCCGCCTGCATGGCCGAACTGCGTCTGCGCTTCGGCCGCCGCGTGCAGCAGCTTCTCGAAGCGGAAGCGCGCAAAGCGCTTGGTGTTCCGGAGGCGACCGTCGCCAACACGGCGCCTGCTTCGGCCATCGCCGACAGGCCGCTCATCGCCCTGAACGGTCCGGCGCTGAGCTATGAAGAAGAGCAGGCGATGGTCGGGCCGAAGGAGGACGATGGCTACTACGATCTCGGCTGCTTCGGCAAGGAGCAGGATGACGAACCCGCACCGGTCCGTATCAGGGTCGGCTTTGCCCGTCGTCCTCGTCCGCACTGACGGGCCGCCAGTCCGACGTCACTGATTGCGGCCGCGCCAAATAGCGCGTGGCCGGCTTCCCTCACCCTTCCATTCCATGAACGCCGGAGGCGCACGCGCTCCGGCGAGGAGACAGTCATGTCCATCGCGACCCACAGCCCGACTGTGGCCGGCTTCCATTGCGAAGCGGTCACGACCGACACCATCGCGTCGGCCTGCACCCACAGCAGGCTGGCGACTTTCGCCCATGCCAAACCCGCCGGCATCGATCGCTGCGCGGATGACCCCGCCGTTTTGATCGGCCTGGCACTCGCCTTTGCGCGGCAAAGCCCTCTGCTGGATGGTCCTGTGCCGGCGCCTCTGATGCGTCGGCTGCATGAGCTATCAGACGGTGGCAACGCGGCTTGCCGCTTGCTGCTCGACTGGTTGCGAAGCCGCAACCGGAATCTCGGTTGGTCCCGGAACGAGCATCTGATCCCACCGACCCCGGTAGCGGTGGCGGCTGACATCCATCTGCCGCGCCGTTCGCCGCGCGAGCGTGTGCTGGCGGCTTCCGCGAGGTCCGGCCCCAGGGGCGAACGGCGGCGTGGTCGGACGCGTCCGCGCGATCCGGTGCAAAACCTCGAAACGGCAATTATTGCCGCGGAGACGGGAGGGCGCGTCGATGGATAAACTCGCTCGTCTGTTCATCCGCCGCCTCCGGCATCTTGCCCGCCGCGACGCGCGCCGGACCGCGCTGCGCAATGGTCTGCTGGAAGGGAAAGTCGCCGATGTCGATGGTCATCTGCTTTGCTGCTACAGCCCGGCTTTCGACACGACAAGGCTGACCGGCGATCCGGTTCGCGATGGTCTCTGGTTCCGGCGCAATTTTGGCGGAGGGCTTATCGCACCGAAAGAGGCGAGCAAGCCAGGTTCCGGCGCCGGTCCCGGCGGAGACGGCGGCGGTGTCGTGACGATGGAGGTCATCGACATGACGCCCGTCTCGCAGTTGCTTGCCTTTCCCCGGAAGCGTTGCGGTGCAATCGCGCAAGATGCGGTGCTGGGTAAAGGCTTCGATCGCCGTGCCTACATTGTTCGTCTTGTGGACAGCGCAGCAGCGCCGCCGCTGGTCAGCCATGTCGTGGCGACCCTGGTGTTGGCGCGCGCGGCGCGCAGTAGCGGACGGTCGCTGCGGGAGATTGTTCACACGCTGATCCATGTGACACCGGTCATCACGCTCCATGCGCCGCTCGATGGCTTCGAACGGGAGGCGTTGAGGCTCCTGGAAAAATCCCGGCTGGTGCCTGGCGGTCCGTTCGCCATCATCGATGCCGACCATATGTTCGATGATAACCACTTCGACGTTTATGAAGGAGAGGTTCGCAAACGTCTTGTGGCATTCTCAGGCGCTGGCGTGCATCGTGTAACCGGCAATGCCCTGCGTCGGCGAATGATCAGCGCGCTGTCCCGCGACTTGCCCATCCTTGCCATCGCCGAGAAGCGATCGGACATTCCCTCGCTCTTGCGCATCTCCGCCGACCTGTCGCTGGAAACGGGAAAGCTTGACCGGAGGTTTGTCGCTGACCTGATCGAGGTGCTCTATCCGGACACGGCAATTGAAAGCGTTCCCCTGCCATCGGATTCGGATGCGCGGTGGCTGTCGCTGGAGGATCTGGTCCTTGCGTTTCGGCCGGGACGGCATATCAGGGACGCGCTGCATGTGCTTGCCACGCTCATCGAACGCAATCGCAGCGACTTCGAAGAAGGCGATGGCGAGGAAGGTGGGGGAAGCGAGAAGACAAAGGGATCTGGATCCAAGCCTGCCACCGCCTCCACCGAGAAATCCTCGGGGTCGGACGAAAAGCCGAAGGCTTCCGATAGTGACAGCAACGGCCGCTTGAAGAAGGACAAGCCGTCGGGTGCCGAAGTGATCCAGCCGGAGCTATTGCCGACCACCGGCGGGACTGGCGACAGGTCACCGATGACCGTCGAGACCCTTTCCGGATACGGCCGCGCAAAAGACTGGGCGCTCGATCTCAAGGCGGATCTGGACGATTACCGCGCCAGCATCCTCACCTGGTCGGAGATGAGCACCAAGCTGTTGCTGTCCGGACCGCCCGGCACAGGCAAGACGACGTTTGCGCGGGCGCTGTGCAACAGCCTGCAGGTTCCACTGGTCGTCACGTCCGTGTCCACCTGGCTGCAGGGCGGTCATCTGAATGATGTCATTGACAAGATGTCGAAGACCTTCATCGAGGCTCGCGCCATGGCACCGGCAATTCTGTTCATCGACGAGATCGACGGCATCGGCAAGCGGCAACCGGCGGAGCGGGAGCATGCGGACTATTGGAACGCCCTGGTCAACAAGGCGCTGGAACTGCTCGATGGCGCCGTGAAATCCGAGGGCTTGATCGTCGTCGGCGCGACCAACCGCCCTGACCATATTGACGAGGCCATCAAGCGGTCCGGAAGGCTGGAAACGCATATCGAAATCCCAAGGCCCGATGTACCGACCCTTGCGGAAATCCTCGCCCATCATCTGGGTGATGACGTGACGGCGCTGATCGGGGAGCCGGTATCGGGTGTCGGGTCGGAAACCAACGACGGATTCTCGTTGAAGAAGATCGTCGCCGATCATCTGAGAGAAGAAGCGGAGAACGAACGGAAGGAGGCAGACAGATGAACGAGCCGCAGAGCAGCAACACGACGGAAACGCTGGCGGTCACTCAGCAGGGCAATCCTGTCGACGCGATCCTGCGGCGCCTCGCCACGCGGGCCATGGGACTGACGGGCGCCGATATCGAGCGCATCGTCCGGGAGGCGCGATTGAAGGCGCGCCGCGGCAAGCGCGCGATCCGCTATGAGGATATCGAAGAGGGCATTCGTGGCAATCGTCCGCCCGTGCCCATCGATTTGCGCTGGCGCTACGCATTCCACGAGGCGGGGCATGCCGTCGTACATCATGCTCTCGATCTCGGCCCCGTCCGAGGTCTCTATATCGACACCGGGGAGGGCGCCTATAATCTGCTCGGCTTCCATGCATCCGGAACCAATACCCACATCTGGTACGAAAACATGCTCACCGTGTTGATGGCCGGGAGGGCCGCCGAAAAACTGGTGCTGAAGCGGGTATCCAGCGGCTCGGCGGGCGCTGACGAAAGTGATCTGGCGCGGGCCACGCGGGTCGCGTTCGACATGGAGCGGACGCTTGGCTTCGGCACCGAATATCCACTGCTCTATCGCCCGCATCGTGATCCGGGCGCGGCTCTCGATCGTGATGCTGAACTCGCGGCACGCGTTCATGGCAGGCTGGAAGCGGCACTCGACCGGGCCGCCGCGATCCTCAGGAGGCGCAGGCCGGCCTTCTATGCCCTCGCCAAGGCGCTGTTCGATGCACAGGCGATGGATGAAAAGGCGGTGATGCATATACTGAAAGACGATGATCTGCCGCCCTGAAGCTGATAGTCATGCGGCCGATGAGGAGAAGCCGAGTGCAGGATGAGTGTCGCAGTCGTAGCCCATCGCGATTGGAGCATGGACCACAAGAAGCGCAGGATGACCGTCGCCGACACTGATAGCGTATTCAGTCTCCAGTGGGTCGGACGTGCAATCCATAAAGAAGTTCACCCATAAGAGATGTCGGTGCAGGCGGTCATACCGTTCACGCACGAGCGACCATCGGCGATTGACGGCTGGAGTAGAGTTTGGTTCTCCAACGCTGCTCGAGACTTTGCCATTGACGAAGAGACACGCCTCGCCAGGGCCATTTATCGCGTTTGCCCACGCGATGCTGAACACGATGTCGAAACCAACGTGGGCGGCGCGCGAGCCTCTTCACCTGTCAAGCCGCGCGCTAAGGGGCTCTGGCAGCGTTGCTACCGGCGCTGACACGCTCCTTGATATCGCTATCGGGATTCAACGGCTAGAACCCACTCAAAAGCTGGAAATTCGACTGCCCCGGAGGGTCCAATACGGATGCACCGGGGCAATGATTTGCTCTTTATACCGCGACCGCTCAGCGCTTGACGTCGCGTCACGCAGCCTGTTTTGCCTTGAGCGTTCCGGCCTCGACCACGGCCGAGACGAGGACGCCGGCGACCAGGGCCCAGAAAGGCGCGCTGATACCGAGAAGCGAAACGTTTGACATTGCGACTGCAAGCGCCACGAAAGCGCCTGTCTGATTGCCGAGCGACTTGCCGAAAGCGTTCTGGAAGGCGGACAGGAGCACGCCGATCATCGCAAGGCCGGCGACGGTGCCGATGAGGGCCGACGGTAGGCTGAGCACGATCGGAACAGCGGCGCCGGCGAGGAGGCCGAAGGCGGCGAAGAGCACGCCGTTGACAACCGTCGCGGCATAGCGCCCCTCCTTGTTCTCGCCGGCCTGTTCGGACGAACATATGGCTGTCATCGGGCCCGCGATATTGGCGTTGTGGCCGCCGAGGAAGCCGGCCGCAACGCCGCCGATGCCGGAAATGATCGTCATCGCATTGACTGGCGGCCGGTAGCCTTCGGCCATGAGCACGCCGGTCGCCTGCGCGTTTTCGGCGCCGATCACGAGAAGGGCGAGCGGGATTGCGATCGCGAAGAAGGCATCGATGGAGAACACCGGCATTGTGAATTCAGGCGCTGCGAAGGCGATGTTGGCCGCGCCGCCTCCGACCGCACCGGTCGCGAGTGCCGCGATCAGGCCGGCGACGAGGGCGGCCAGCACCGGCGGGATGGTCCTGGACAACCGCATGGAGACGAAGAAGGCGAGGATCGCGGCGCCGGCAATCAGCGGTGCTGTGCCGAGCGCAGTCACGGCGCCTGTCGCAAAGCGGATCAAGGCGCCGGCGATCATCGCCATGACGATCGGCATCGGCAGCCAGCGCATCACCTTGCCGATGAGCCCGGTGACGCCGAGCAGCAGGACGAGCAGGCCCGCCAGGATGAAGGCGCCGACGGCTTCGTTGAACGGAATGGTCGCAAGCGAGCCGGCGACGAGGGCAGCACCCGGGATCGAGTAGGCGCCGTTGACCGGCTGCTTGTAATAGAGCGCAAGCAGCAGGCTGATGAGCCCGCCGAGCACGTAGATCGCAAAGAGCCAGGCGACGGTCTGCCCGTTGGTCAGATGGCCCGCCTCGGCGGCGCCGATGACGATGAGCGCCGGGCCGGAGCAGCCGAAGATGGCGGCGACGAGGCCGGCGCTCATGGTCTTGATGCCGAGATGCTTCGGCAGGTCGCGCAGACCCGACGCAAGGCCGGGTCCCCGTTCGACAAGGCGTTTTTCCTGTGTCGTCTGCTTTATCTTGTTCATTTTTCAATCCTCCCGAAGCGGATCCATGGCCGCTCCCTCCTCGTGGAACTGGGGCCGGGTTCCCGCCCGGCCGATGGTTCAGCGGCCGACGAAGGCCGGCGCGCGCTTTTCGTGGAAGGCGAGCACACCTTCGCGGAAATCCTCCGATGTGCGAAGCCGGCTGTAGCAATGGCCCTCGAGTTCGATGGCCGTCGACAGCAGCGCGTCGTCGGTGTCGTTCAGGAGCTTCTTCGCCGTGCGCTGGGCAAGCGGCGAAAAGCCGATCAGTTCCTCGACGAGCGCATCGACGGCCTTTTCAAGATCGGCATCCGCAACGATTTCCGAGGCGATGCCCCAGTCGTAGGCCTCCTGGCCGGTGATCCGCTTTGAACGCATCACGATGTTCTTGGTGCGGGTGACGCCCACCATCTTCTGCAGGCGGGCCGAGCCGCCGGAGCCGGGGATCTGGCCGAGCTTCTGCTCGGGCAGTGCGTAGCGCGTGGTATCCGTCGCGATGCGGAAGTCGCAGGCGAGCGACAGTTCGAAGCCGACGCCGAAGCAATAACCGCGGTTGGCCGCGATCACCGGCTTGGAGCAACGGGCAGGTGCCGCAATGTTCCAGGCTAGGTGCGAGACGTGCTCCGGGCTTGCCTCGAGGAAGCCCTTGATATTGCCGCCGGACGAGAAGTGCTCGCCCTTGCCGGCAACGACGATGATGCGTACGCGATTGTCCTCGTCGAGGGCCTCGAAGACGAGGCGCAACTGGTCGCGCGCCAGCATGGAGACGACGTTGTAGGGCGGACGGTCGAGCGTAATGTCGGCGCGCTGGTGGGCCACATCCATCGTGACGGTGAATCCGTCGAGTTCGGCGAGGCGCGGGTCCTGGAATGCGGCTTGTTCGGTCATGGATTTTCCTTTCGTTGGTCTGGCGGCGCTCTGGCCGCTCACTGATGTTCGGGAATGCGTTCTTCGGTGTACTCGCCGGCCACCAGAAGGCGGCGCAGCAGCTTGCCGACAGGGGATTTCGGGATAGCCTCAACGAAGACGAAGCGGCGCGGCCGGCGGAAATTGGCAAGGCCGGAAGCGCGGCAATGGTGGTCGAGGTCCTCAGCCGTAACAGTGCCGCGCCGCTTGACGAAGGCGACGACGATCTTGCCCCAACGCTCGTCGGGCAGGCCGACGACGGCGACTTCGGCGACGCCCTCATGCAGCGAAAGACAGCTTTCCACCTCGACCGGCGAAACATTCTCGCCGCCGGTGATGATCATGTCGTCGGCCCGCCCGGTGACGAAGAGATCGCCGTCCTGGTCGACGAAGCCGGTGTCGCCGGTGAAGTACCAGCCGCGGTGCAGCGCCTTGGCATCCGCGTCGGGCCGGTTCCAGTAGCCCTCGAAGGCCTCGTCGCTCTTCATCAGCGCGATGATCTCGCCTTCCTCGCCGACGGCCGCTCCCTCGTCCGGGTTGCGGCCGCCCAGTTTGACGACACGGATCATCTGGTTGATGCCGGCGCGGCCGGCGGAGCCGGGCTTGCCCGCCGCCTTCTGCTCGATCGTGAAGGTGTAGATTTCCGACGAGCCGTAATGATTGACGAAGAGTTCGGGCTCGAAAGTCTGATCAAGTCTTTTCAGCAGCCCGTCGGTCATCGAAGCGCCGGCATAACCGAGCTTGCGGACGGAAGCGACGCGCTCGGGCGAAAAGGCCTCGTGATGCACGAGATCGTGGTAGAGCGTCGGCACCAGATAGAGGTTGGTGATCTTCTCGCGCTCGATGAGATCGAGCGCCTTTGCCACTTCGAAGCGCGGCAGGCAGACGAAGGTCCCGCCGATCAGCGCGGAAGCGATCAGCGAACGCACGCCCATCGTGTGATACAGAGGCATGACGCCAAGTGTGCGCTCGCCATGCCGGTAGAGGTTCTGCGCGACGTGGGCCAGGGCGCCGGCGCGCTCGGCCCGATGCCGTCGAGGCACGCCCTTCGGCTTCGACGTCGTGCCAGATGTATAGAGCATAAGCGACCAGTCCGCAGCGTCCGCCAGGGGCACCGCATCGCGGGCGCTGCTATCCATTATGCCGGCGAGCGCATCGGCGGAGAATTGCGGCAGGTCGCGCGCGAGGCGCGACAGGCGCACGGCCTCTTCCGTTGCGACCTCGTAGAACACGGCCCTTGCGCCGGCATCCGCGATGCCGAAGTCGATTTCGTCGGTCTTGGCCCGCCAGTTGAGCGGCGTGACGATCAGGCCGAGGAATTGGCAGGCCCAATGCAGCGACGCGTTCTCCCAGCGGTTCTGCATGGCGGTGAGCACATGGTCGCCCCGCTTCAGGCCGGTCTCGTCGAGAGCTGCGGCAAGCGCCGAAACCTTGCCGTACCAGTCGCGATAGCTCAATCGCACCTCCCCGTCGACGATCGCGAGCCGGTCCGGGTCGCGCTCGACGCTTGCGAGGAAACTCGTTCCAAGATCAAACATTCGGTTTCTCCTCCTTCCGTTGTTCCTCAGCGGCGGCGAGCGCCGCCTCGACGATGGTCGCGTAGCCCGTGCACCGGCAGAGATGGCCGGAGAGGTGCTCGCGAATCTCTTCCCGGCCCGCGTCGGGACGCTCACGCAAAAGGACGTCGAGCGACATCAGGATGCCGGGCGTGCAGAAGCCGCATTGCAGGCCGTGGTGGCGGCGAAAGGCCGCCTGAAGCGGGGAGAGCTCGGCCGGGTCGGGCGAAAGCGCTTCCACGGTCCTCACATCGCTGCCGCGCACCTGCTGGGCGAGTGTCAGGCAGGCGCGGGCCGGCTTTCCGTCGATCTGCACGGTACAGGCCCCGCAGACGCCGTGCTCGCAGCCGACATGGGTCCCGGTCAGTCCGATCTCGTGGCGAAGCAGGTCCGAGAGCAGCATGCGATTTTCGGCCTCTGCGCGGACCGTTCGGCCATTGAGGGTGAAGTCGACCGGGTGCTTCCGGGCAGCATTCATGCGCGGCATCGGCTTGCCTCCTTCAGGGTCTCGCGGCCAAGGCTGCGGACCAGTTCGCGCCGGTAGCGCGCGCTTGCGTGAATGTCGTCGCGGGCGTTCAGCGACCAGGCGATGTCGTTGATGGCATCGTCGAACTGGTCGTCGTCGAGCGCCGGCAGCGGGAAGACGCGGGGCCGGTCGTCGACGCCGGCAATGCCAAGGCGCAAGCCCCTGTCATCGGCGACGGCGGCGCAGGCGACGATGGCGAAATCGCCATGCCGGCGGCCGACCTCTCGAAAGGCATAACCGCTGCCGTGCCGTGCCTTCGGGAAATGCACGGCTTCGATCATCTCGCCCTCGGCGAGGTCGGTGGCCATCATGCCGATGAAGAAGTCGTCCGCCTTGACCACACGCTTCTGCTTGCGGCTGCGCAGGCTGACCGCGCCGCCGAGCGTCACCAGGGACAGCGGCAGCTCCGCGCTCGGGTCAGCATGGGCGATCGAGCCGCAGACTGTGCCGCGAGCCCGCGTCTGCACATGCCCGAGCCACGGGAAGGCGGCGGCCAGAAGCGGCAGGTCGCGCAAAAGGCTGGGCCAAGCTTCCAATTCCGCCTGCCGCACGCCCGCCCCGACGACGATTTCGTCGCCGGATGTCTCGATCCGGCGCAGCGCTTCAAGCCGCATGATGTCGACGAGCAGGGCAGGGCGGGCGAGCCGCATGTTCAGCATCGGTACCAGCGACTGTCCGCCGGCGATCACGCGCGCTTCGCCGCCGCCCTCGGCGAGCGCGGCCAGCGCTTCCTCGATCGTTTCCGGACAGAGGAAATCGAAGGATGCGGGTTTCATCGGCGCCCCCCGAAGAGTTTGAAAAGCCGCTGGATGAAGCCGGCGGCGGCGCTGGGAGGCGCGCCGCCGCCGGCATGACGGGCGAGCGCCTGGAAGAACTGGCCGATCACCACGCGCGCCGCGCCGTCGAGTAGGCGTCCGCCGACCGAGGCGACCTTGCCGCCGATCGCCGCCTCGTAGCGATAGTCGATGCGGGTGCCGGTGGCGGTTTCGGTCAGCGTGACGCGGCCCGTGCCGCGGCCGGAGCCGAGTGCGCCTTCCGTGCCGCCGGAGAGCGTAACGGCTTCCGGCTCGACCATGTCGGACAGACGGATGTCGGCGCGGTAGCGGCCCTTGACCGGCCCGATGCCGAGTGTGACCTCGGCGCGGAAATGCGTGTCGGAGACCTTCCGGACCTCGTGCGCACCGGGGATGATCGCCTTCAGCGTGTTCGGGTCGAGCAGCATCGCCCACACCGAAGCGCGGGTGGCGGTGACCTCAGCCGAGCCTGAACCGGTCAGCATCCGCTCACCCGAGGCCCCGGTGGCGACCGGGGTCGGATCTCGCGGCTTCGACGGAGGTCGCTCCTCGCCATAGAGCCATTCGCTGACCCGGCTTGGCGACAGTGGCAGCCGGATGTCCTCGACGCCGAGCGCATCGGCGACGGCGTTGGCGATACAGACGGGCGTCGACATGCAATTGCCCTCGCCGACGCCCTTGGCGCCGAGCGGTGTGAAAGGCGACGGCGTCTCGTGATGGAGGATCAGCGGCTCCGGTGTCTCCATGACGGTCGGGATCAGGTAGTCGGCGAGCGTTCCAGTCAGGAAGCTACCGTCGCCGCCATAGGCGTACTCCTCGTAAAGCGCAGCGCCGACTGCCTGGGCGAAGCCGCCGCGCACCTGGCCATCGACCATGCCGGGATGCAGGATGCTGCCGCAGTCGTGCATCGTCACGTAGCGGTCGATACGCACCTGGCCGGTCTTCCGGTCAATTTCCACGCCGCAGAAGTCAAAGATGAAGCCGTGACAGAGTGACGAGTTGATGCCGTCCGCCGCTGTCGGCGCCTGCAGCTCGTCCGGCGTCCAGAAGACCGTCTCGCGGATCGTCTGGCCTGTACCCTCCGGCAGGGTGCCTGGTGCCCAGTGGCTTGCCGCCGCGACGCGCCCGAAGGAGACGGCATTGTCCGGATTGTCGCGATCGAGGAGCTTGCCGGCCCTGAAGTCCACGCGGTCAGGCGTGATGTTGAGCTGGCGAGCGGCGATCGTTGCAAGTCGGGCCCGGATGCGGTCGGCCGCAAGTGCTGCAGCGCCCGCGACGGCGGGAGCGAAGCGGCTTGCATAATTGCCGGACGCGATCGACCAGGCGTCGCGCGCCGTGTCGAGTTCCGTGTTGACGCGCACCGTCTCCATGGCAAGCCCGAGCCGCTCGGCAACCACCTGTGCCAGGACGGTGCGGTGACCCTGGCCCTGTGGCACGGAGGCCACCTTGACGGTGACGGAACCGAGCGGATCGATGGCCACCGTCGCGACGGCCTGGGCGCCGTTCTTCGGTCCCGCCTTTGCCCGCTCCTCCGGCGTCAGCACGGTCGTGATGTAACCCATGTTGGAGACGCTCGGCTCGACCACCGCCGCATACCCGATGCCGTAGAGCCGCCCTTCGGCGCGGGCTGCGTCCCGTTGCCGCAGTAGCGCCTTAAGGCCGCCTTCCGTTGCGGCGCGATCAAGAGCAGTCCTGTAGTCGCCGGAATCGAGCAGCCCGCCGGTCGCCGTGCGGTAAGGAAAGGCATCAGCCGGTACGAGGTTGCGGCGAATGACGTCGAGCGGGTCAAGGCCGAGGTCGTCGGCGATCTTGTGCACCAGCCGTTCAAGCGCGAAATAGATCTGCGGTCCGCCGAAGCCACGGTTCAGCCCGGTCGGCGTCTTGTTGGTGAGCACGACGCGGTTTCGAATGGCGACGTTTTCGATCGCATAGGCGCCGGTCATGTTGCCGTGCATGCGGTAGAGCGTTGCCGGCTCCGGTGCGCGCAGATGGGCGCCGCAGTCTTCCAGTTGATCCCAGCAAAGCGCGGTGATGCGGCCGTCGGCGGCAACGGCCGCCTCGATCGTCGAGACGCGGTTGGTCGCCGAGACGGATGCCGTCAGGTGTTCGAGCCGGTCTTCAATCCATTTTACCGGCCGTGCGGAGACGCGGGCGGCGACGGCCGCGAGAATGACATAGGGAAACACGCCCTGCTTGATGCCGAAGGAGCCGCCGGAATCAGGCGGCGTGCGCAGCCGCATACGGTTGCCAGGCACGTTCAGGGCGCGGGAAATCACCGCATGGATCGAGAACGGACCCTGAAAATTTGCCGTGACGTCATAGGCGTCCTCGCCTGGATCGTATTCCGCGATGACGCCGTAGGTTTCGATCGGCGTGCAGGAATTGCGCGGATAGGCGATGCGGATGGAAACGCGGTGGGCGGCCGCCGCGAACGCTGCTTCCGGGTCGCCATAGCGAAAGGCGCGCTCGTTGATAAGGTTGGTGCCGAGCGACGGATGCAGCACTGGTGCGTCCGCCGCTACCGCCTTCTCGGGATCGACGACGGCGGCCAGCGTCTCGTATTCGACCTCGATCAGGTCGAGCGCGTCTTCGGCGACATAGCGGTTTTCGGCGACGACAAGGGCAACGGGCTCCCCGACATAGCGCACCCGATCGCGGGCAATCGGCCAGCATTCGACATTGGCCTTTACTCCCACCGTCATGCTGCGGGTGAGCCTCGCCACGTCCGCGCCGGTCATGACGGCAAAGACGCCGGGCAGCGCGCGGGCGGCATTCGTATCGATCGCCCTGATCTCGGCATGGCCATGCGGCGAGCGCAGGATCGCCAGATGCGCGGTGTCGCGCCGGACGGGCAGGTCGTCGATGTAGCGGCCGCGGCCGGTCAAAAGTCCGGCATCCTCGACACGTTCGACGGTCCGGCCGATCAGGCCTCCCGTCGTTTCCAATCTCGTCATTCGCTCCTCCCGCACCCGTTGGTGAAGGGTGCCGTGGAACCAAGAGTGGAGAAGGGGTCGCGATCGGGCGATACCGATGCGTATCAGACCTTACCGAGGAGTCTCAAAATCTTGATCCGAGAGCCGAGTGACGCTGCGAAAGATACTCGGCGACGACCCGGCATGATCGTGGAAGAAGCGTGAAAAATGCGCCGGCACGGAAAAGCCGAGTTGGTCGCCGATCGCGGCGAAGCTCTCCGTCCCGTCGGCGACGGCCGCAACCGCCCGTTCGAGCCGCTGCACGTTGAGGAAGACGCGCGGCGTCACCCCCATCGAGGTTTCGAATAGCCGGAAGAAATGTGCCCTTGAGAGGCCGACATCGATCGCCAGCCGGTCGAGGTCGGAGATCTCGCCCGGTGCCGCCTTCATGCGCTCGACGGCCTTGCGGATGCGGAAGTCGAGCATGGGGCGCGATGTGAGGTCGCGAATCGAATTCGGCACCGCGCGCCAGTCGGCGAAACGCTCGATGACGGCAATCATCAGTTCGCCGAGAAGCACCTCGTGGACTTCGGTGCTGTTCGGCTCCTGCACCATGGCCTCCGCAAGCGTGCGCGTGCGCGAACGGATGTCGGGGGTGATCGAGCCCACATTGCAGGCGAAGAAGTCGGGCGCGTGGCTCGTCGCCCAGTTCGGCCGGAAATGACCGAGCCATTGCGGTTCGATATAGAGCGCGAGGATCACCGTCTTCGGACGCGTCTGGTCGTGCGCATAGGCATGCGGTTCCCACGTGTTGATGAGAACGGCGCTTTCGTCGGTGAGGGGCACGAGCCGATCGCGCACCGAAAACTGCGTATCGGCCCCCTCGACCTTCAGCAGGACATGGCAATGCGGGTGCGCGTGCCGCACCAGGGGCCGATCCATATCCAGCAGCGCCACCCTCCCAAAGCGGCCACGTGCGATGCGCAGAGCATTCGACATCGCTTAAATATTGTCCATTTCGTAGAAACCGCAAGCCCGGCAGTGTTTAAGCCCTCAGGGCAGATGCCGGTCCGATCTCTTCAGGCCGACGAGGCTGAGCTTGCGCAGAACTTCATGTGGCGCAGGCATGCGCCACACGGTTTGAAAGCACTCCACGACATTGCGTGCCGTCACGGCAAGGCCTGGAAGGGCGACCCAGGCCGGGGCGAGGCGACCGAGCAGGGCGGTGACGGTGATGGAAGCTGCGGTTTCGCCCTGGCGGAACGGCTGTTGGGCCGCAATGGCCATAAGCGGTTCGTTGGCCGCAAGGCCGATTGCGGCCTCCTGGCCAAGATCCACCGTCGTCATCGGAATCTTGCGTCCCATTGTTTCGAGAACCCGGGCGGCAGTCATTGCCGGCGTGTCCCAGACGACAAAGAGGCCGGCAAGTTCGGGATGGGCTTCGGCAAGCGTCCGCGTGGTTGCTGCGACCGCCGACAGCGCCGGAAAACGCTGTACGCGGAGCGAAACGTCCGGGCGGTTGACCTGCATCCATTTCACGAACGCGATCTCGCGTTCATTGGTCGCGAAGAAATCGGCGTCATAGCCGAGCACGCCGACCTCGGCACCCTCGCGCAGATGCGGCGACAATCCTTCGGCCGCGATCTTTCCGAGCCCGAAATTGTCCGCCGAGACAAGCGAGATATAGTCCTTGCCCGGAAGCAGGCCGGTCGGCACGTTGTCGAGCAGGACGAGCTTGATGCCGGCCGCTGAAACGCGCGCATGCGGTGCCGCGACTTTCGAGTTGGCGACGGGCAGCGATATGATCGCATCCGGCGCCTCGAGAGTCAGGCGCTCCAGTGCTTCGATCTGCGCCTCCGGGTTGAAGGCGCAATCGACCACATCGATGACCGCGACCCCGCAATTGCCGAGCGTGCCGACGATGCCCGAAAGCTGCTGCTTGGCCCAGTCGCTCTCAAGCGTGTGCAGCACGATCGCGACGCGGAAGCCGCTTGCCCGCGCCCGCTCCATGTCCTCGGGCAGCAGCAGAACCCGTTCGGGAGCCGACGCGCGCTCGCCGTGAGGGCCAAGACCAGTAATCGCCATTCAATCCTCCTCACATGTCCGGTGGCCGGACAATGTCTCCCTCGATGACTTTCCGCTGGGCGATCTCGTTTTGCATCTGCTGGAAAAGAGGATGCGCCTGGGGTTGGCCCGACATGATCCAGTCTCGCAGCATGGGTGCTGCGAACAGACCTTCGGTCGCGACGATGGCGGCCCCGACAAGCCCCGACGAACTGCCCATCTGGGAGCGGATGATCTGCAGATCGCGGCTGACGAGCGGATGGCAGGCGCCGTAAATTGCCTCCCGCGCGGAGGCGAGAAGAATGTCATTGGTTTGGGCGATCGAGCCGCACAGGACGATGAGCGCCGGGTTCAGCATGTTGGCGAGCGTCGCGACCACCTGGCCGATCAGCCGGCCACTCTGCGAAAGAATCTCGATTGCCGCTGCATCGCCCATCTGGGCGGCCTGCGCGACTTCCAGCGCCGTGATGTCGCCGCCGCGCCGCACAAGCTCGGCGAGGACCGGGCTCGCTCCGTTCTGCGCCGCAAGCCTGCCGTCCTGGGCGATGTGGTCCGATCCCGCCATCGCTTCGAGCGTGCCGGTCCTGTCGCCAATCGTCACCGGTACGGAACCGATGAGGCCGACGGTACCCTGCGCGCCGCGAAACAGCGTCCCGTCGCTTGCCAGCCCGGCGCCGATGCGTTTGCCGACCTTGACCAGCAGCATCGTGCGTTGATTGCGTCCGGCGCCGGCGTGGAGTTCGCCCATCGTCATCGTTTCGACGCTGGAGCGGAGCCAGACTGGAGCATTGAAGGCGGCCACCAGTGTCTCGACCAGCGGAAAGCTCTCCCAACCCGGGAGGACACCCGGCGTGGCACGCTGGAAGAGCGCCTCGCCACCGTCGGACACGGCGCCGGGAACGGAGATGGAAATGCCGTAAAGCTGAGGATTTGACTGCCGCTCGAGAATCCAGCGGAAGAGCGTCACCAGCCGTTCGGCTAGGGCGGAGACCGGCTGGGTGAGTTCGGTCGCCTCGTGATGTTCCATGAGCAGCGAGCCGGCAAGATCGGCAATGCCGACGCCGAGTGCGGTCTGATCGAGCGTGGCGACGAGAATGCGTCCGCGATCCGCCGAAAACCGCACAAGGCGCGGCGCTCGGCCACCGGTGGCGGTGCCGAGCTCGCTTTCATCGACGAGGCCGAGTTCGCAGAGCGTTCCGAGCCGATCCGCGACGACGGCGCGCCCAAGCTCGCTGTACCGCTCGATTTCCTGGCGGGTGGTGGCCTGTTCAGTGCGGACAAGGTTGAGGATGTCGACGAGGCTGGGTGCAGCGGTTTCTGAAACGCGCGGACGGCCTTTGCGCCGCGGATGCCCATCAGTTTGTACGCTCGCCGTCGTCGGCATGGTTCTTCCTTCCTGGCAGCTTCGCCTTCCTTGCTTTGATAAAGCCGCTCGTTTCGACTGGCAACCTCATACTTTTGTATTAAATCAGCAAAAGTTATAGCTGATATGCTTGTAAATATTTGACATCGATTTTTTCTCGACGTAAGACTGTCTGCAACGACGGTCACTGGGAGGAGGCGCTGATGTCGAATTTCAAGCTCGCTTATCATGCGAATTGCTGGGGCAGCCTTGGCGGGGATGCGGTCGGCGTCACGTCGATCACCAATCTCGCCTATCGGACGTTTGGCGACATGCGCCGTGCCTTTGCCGACATTGCGGCGGCGGGCTACGAGGGGGTCGAGCTTTTCGACGGCAACCTTCTCGATTTCAGCATCGAGGACATGCGTTCCCTGCTCGCCGACAACGGTCTTGCGCTCGTTGCGACCTATGCCGGCGGCAATTTCATCTTCGACGATATCCTGCCGGAGGAGCTTGCCCGGGTCGTTCGTGCTGCCGATCGCGCCGCCCAACTCGGCGCGCCGCATCTCGTCGTCGGTGGCGGTGCGAAGCGCTTCGATGGCATCCGCGAGGCGGATTATCACAAGCTCGCCGCAGCGCTTGACCGGGTGAAGGAGATCGCCGAAGCGCGAGGCCTTACCGCCCACTACCACCCGCATCTTTCGACGATTGTCGAGGGACCGGCGGAAGTGCGCAAGATTTTTGCACTCACCGGTATCGATTTCTGCCCGGACACGGCCCATCTCGCGGCTGCCGGCGGCGATCCGGCGGCGCTTGTCCGCGAGCATGCGGCGCGCATCTCCTATGTGCATCTGAAGGGCTTCCAGAAAGAGCCCTTCGCCTTCACGCCGATCGACCGTGGCGACGTGCCAACGGACGGGATCATCGCGGCCCTTCGGGAGACCGGCTTTGCCGGCTGGGTCTGTACTGAACTCGATTCCTGGCCTGATCCGCTTGAGGGAGCAAAGGCGAGCATGGCCTATCTTAAATCGGCCTGACGGCCGCGACCGGGGCGGGAGCCCCACTTTCGGGAGGAGAAAGTGATGATGAAAAGACGAACTCTGTTGGGCACCGCCGCCGTTTTGGCGCTCGCTCTTGGTTATGCCGCACCGGCCTCGGCCGATCCGGACACCGCGCTGGCGGAGCTTCAGAAGACGGTTCTTTCCAAGGGACCTTCAGGCGAGGATCCGTCGCCGGCCGCCGATGTGACGCTGACCGATGAGGAGCTGGCGAAGATCAAGGCGATGAACGCGACGGCGGCGATCGTCATGCATTACGGCGGCAACGACTGGTCGCGCGCCCAGATCAACGGCCTGCAAACACAGTTCGCCGCCATGGGCATCAAGGTCCTTGCTGTGACCGACGCCGGATTCAAGCCGGAAAAGCAGGTCTCCGACATCGAGACGATCATGGCGCAGAAGCCGAGCATAATCGTTTCGATCCCGACCGACCCGACAGCGACCGCCGGGGCCTACAGGGCGGCGGCGGAGGCTGGCACCAAGCTCGTTTTCATGGATAACGTGCCGACCGGTTTTGTTTCCGGCAAGGACTACGTGTCAGTCGTGTCGGCAGACAACTACGGCAATGGCGTCGCTGCGGCACATCTTATGGCGAAGGCGCTGAACGCGGAGGGCGATATCGGACTGGTCTTCCATGCTGCCGACTTCTTCGTGACCAAGCAGCGCTACGATGGCTTCAAGGCAACGATCGCGTCCGACTACCCCAATATCAAGATCGTGGCCGAGCAGGGCATCGGCGGACCGGACTTCTCGGGTGACGCGGAAAAGGCGGCGTCCGCGATCCTCACCTCCAACCCGAACATCAAGGGCATCTGGGCGGTCTGGGATGTTCCGGCCGAAGGCGTGATCTCCGCAGCGCGAGTTGCCGGCCGCGACGATCTCGCCATCACCACGATCGACCTCGGCGAGAACGTAGCGATCTCGATGGCCCAGGGCGGTTTCGTCAAGGGGCTCGGCGCGCAGCGGCCCTACGACGCCGGTGTGGTCGAAGCCAAGCTTGCCGGTTATGCGCTGCTCGGTAAACAAGCGCCCGCATTCGTCGCGCTGCCGGCTCTACCGGTGACGCGGGAGACGCTGCTCGACGGCTGGAAGGCGGTTTATTCCACCGAGGCCACGGACAACATCAAGTCAAGCCTCGGACAGTGACCGACCAGGCACGGGGCGACCACCGTGCCCCGTGCCGAATGACATGATCCGGCTCCGGCCGGCAGATGGAACGCGGCTCGCTGCAGCCGACCTCTTTCAGGAGAAAACTGATGACCAAAGTGATGAACGTCGCCATGATCGGCGGCGGCTTCATGGGCAAGGCGCATGCCATGGCCTATGCCTCCATGCCGATGTTCTTCTGGCCCGCACCGGCCATTCCCCACCGTAAGGTCGTCGTCGACGTGACAGACGGTATGGCGGAGGAAGCGCGCCGGCGCTACGGCTTCGAGGAGGCGTCCTCGGACTGGCGGGCCGTCGTTAATCGACCGGATATCGATGTCGTCGATATCTGCACGCCGAACAACGTGCATGCCGAAATTGCCATCGAGGCGGCGAAGGCCGGAAAGCACATCATCTGCGAGAAGCCGCTCGCCCGCACCGTCGAGGAAGCTAGGGCGATGCTCGACGCGGTGAAGGCCGCGGGCGTCATCCACATGGTCGCCTTCAACTATCGCCGCACGCCGGCCGTGGCGCTCGCCAGGAAATATATTGAAGAAGGCCGCATCGGCCGGATCCTGAATTTCCGCGGCACCTATCTGCAGGACTGGTCGGCAGACCCGGATTCACCACTCTCCTGGCGCTTCCAGAAGAAGATCGCCGGGTCCGGTTCGGTCGGCGACATCGCCACGCATGTGGTTGATCTTGCGCACTATCTCGTCGGCCCGATCGCCGAGGTAAATGCCCTAACCACGACCTACAACAAGACGCGGCCCCTCCAGCAAGGAGGCGTCGACAAGCTTGGCGCCGCGGAGAAAGCGAAGGATGCCGAACGCGGTGAGGTGGATGTCGACGACGAGGTCGTCTCGATGCTGAAATTCGAGGGCGGTGCGATCGGAAGCCTGGAAGCGACCCGCAACGCCTATGGCCGCAACAACTTCATCACACTGGAAATCCACGGCACCAAGGGCTCGATCCACTTCAACTACGAGCGCCGCGACGAGCTGCAGGTGATGTTTGCCGACGATCCGGCAGATGCGCGCGGCTTCCGCACTGTCTATACCGGCCCGGCGCACCCCTATGGCGATGGCCTCTGGCCGATCCCCGGTCTCGGCATCGGTTATTCGGAGACGAAGATCGTCGAGTGCTACGATTTCTTCTCGGCCATCGCGAAGAACCGGCAGCCGAGCCCTAACTTCGAAGATGGTTTTTTGACCGAACTCGTCGCCGACGCCCTTATCCGCTCCGGTGAGACGGGCCAATGGGAGAAGGTGGGATGACTGTTAGCGCCACTGCCGTCCGCATGACCGGCATTTCCAAGGCTTTCGGGGGGGTACGCGCGCTCGACGGCGTATCCTTGGAGGTCCTGCCCGGTGAGGTCCATGCGTTGCTTGGCGGCAATGGCGCCGGCAAGTCGACGATCCTCAAGGTGCTGAACGGGGTGCATCGCCCCGACCAGGGCGCAATCGAGGTCGGCGGCTTGCCCCTGACGACGCATACGCCGGAGGCGTCGCGCGCGGCCGGCATCGCGATGAACTACCAGGAAATGAGCCTGGTCCCGACGTTGACGGTCGCGCAGAACATCTTCCTGACACGCGAATGGCGCGACGGCACGGGGTTTATCGACGACCGGGAAGCCGAGCGGCGCGCGGCGGACATTTTCGCGCTGCTCGACGTCTTCGTCGATCCGAAGGCCGTGGTCGGCGATCTCGGCGCCGGCCAGAAACAGTTGACTGAGATCGCCAAGGCGATCTCGCAGGATGCCAAGGTGCTGGTTTTGGACGAACCATCGACGGCGCTTGCCGTTTCCGATGTCGAGCGGCTCTTCATCTTCCTGCGCAAGCTGAAGGCGAAGGGGGTGGCGATCATATATGTCAGCCACCGCATGGACGAGATCGCCCGCATCGCCGACCGCGCGACGATCCTGCGCGACGGTCGCCACGTCATCACTGCGCCGCT
Organism: Ensifer sp. GW821-FHT05G01; assembly: GCF_059419585.1. NCBI lineage: Bacteria > Pseudomonadati > Pseudomonadota > Alphaproteobacteria > Hyphomicrobiales > Rhizobiaceae > Ensifer > Ensifer sp. GW821-FHT05G01. The sequence continues at coordinate 27,613 of NZ_JBWKSC010000015.1, forward strand.
GAGTGAATTGCCAATCGACACGATGATCGAGCATATCGTCGGCCGGCGCTCGAAAGGGCTGTCGGACGTCGAGCGCGGCGAGGCCGTCAAGGGCGAAGTGCTGCTGGAACTCGCGAATGTCAGCGGCCTTCACAAGCCGGAGAACATTTCCCTGACGCTGCATCGCGGCGAAATCCTGGGGCTCGCGGGACTGCTCGGCTCGGGCCGTTCGTCGCTTGCGCGGGTGATCGCCGGCATCGACCCGGCGGTCAAGGGCGAGATATACATCAAGGGCCGCGCCGTCGCGATCCGTAAGCCGGGCGACGCGATTGCCGCGGGTGTCGCGCTGGTGCCGGAAGCGCGTGCCACGCAGGGCATAATCCCCGCCCATTCGGTTGCCTCCAACATGATACTCGCTGTCATCGATCGGCTTTCCACGGGCGGCCTCGTTGATGCGAAGGCGGCAAACGACCTGACCGACGCGCAAATCGAGCGCCTGCGCGTGAAAACGGCGAGCCGCGACCACGCCGTCTCGACGCTTTCGGGCGGCAACCAGCAGAAGGTGGTTATAGGTAAGTGGCTCGCCACCAATCCGGACATCCTCATCCTCGACGAGCCGACGGCAGGCATCGATATCGGTTCGAAGTCCGAGATCATCCGTCTGGTTCGCGAGCTTGCCGCCGCCGGCAAGGGCATCATCATGATCTCATCCGAACTCTCCGAGCTTTTGACCGCCTGCGATCGCATTCTCGTCATGTCCGAGGGACGCGTGCACCAGGATCTGGCGCGCGAGGCGCTGGAAGACCCGTCTGTGCCCGCCGATGACCTTGCCCACCGTCTCCAGGCGGCCGAACAGCGGCTGCAAATCGAAATCCAGAAAGCCCTTGCGGTTCAAGAGGTATCCAATGGCTAACGCCTTCTTCGCCAACTGGCGCCAGAACATCATCTATATCGGCTTCGTCGCAGTCTTCCTCGTCTTCGCGGTGACTTTGGCCGACAAGGGGTTTCTCAATCCCAACAACCTGCTCAACATCGTGCGGCAGACGGCGATGATCGCCGTCATGGCGATCGCCATGACCTTCGTTCTGTCGGCCGGTGAGATCGACCTTTCGGTCGGCGCGGTCGCGGGCCTTTCGACCGTCACCGTGGCCATGGCAATCGCCGCAGGCGGGCCGATCGTCGGCGTCGGGGCCGGCATCGCCACGGGTCTTGCGGTCGGCATGTTCAACGGATGGCTGACCACCCGCATTGGCATTCCCTCATTCCTCACCACGCTTGCCATGATGGGTATCGCCAAGGGCGTCGCCATGTGGATATCCGCGACGGCGGCGGTACCGATCCTGTCGCCCGGCTATTCCTGGCTCTTCGGCGGTGGCAATCTCGGGCCGGTGCCGGTGTTGCTCTTCTGGATGGCGGTGCTCGGCGGCATCGGCCATATCGCGCTGCGGCGCTCGGGCTTCGGCCGGCGGGTCCTGGCGACCGGCGGCGGCGAGACGGCGGCGCACTATTCCGGCATCGACACGAAGGCAATCAAGTTCAAGGTGCTGGTCATCTCGTCGCTCGCGGCAGCGCTCGCCGGCATGCTCTATGCGGGGCGTCTACAATCCGGCCGCTTCCAGCTTGGCGAGGGCGACGAACTCTCGGTCATCGCGGCTGCGGTGCTCGGTGGCACGAGCCTCTTCGGCGGCAAGGGAACGGTGATCGGCACCATCGTCGGCGCCCTGATGATCGGCCTCATCAACAACGGTCTCATTCTGATGGGGCTCGAATTCAGCCAGCAACTGATCGCCCGCGGCGGCATCATCATTCTTGCCGTCGCGCTCAGCCAGAAGCGGAGCTGATGCCATGATCGTTTCGCTCATTGCAACGCTGACAGCCCGACCGGAAACGCGAGAAGAGCTTTTCCGCCTTCTCGTCGATCAGGTCGGGCCTACCCGGGCTGAAAATGGCTGCATAGACTACAACCTTCACGTCGATGCCATGGATCCCCACGTCTTCGTGTTCTACGAGAATTGGAAGAGCCAGGCGGATCTCGACGCGCACATGGAAATGCAGCACCTGAAGCCGCTGCTGAGCCAGATCGACCGCTTGCTGGCAAAACCGATCGACATATGGCGGCTGCGGCCGGCGGAGCCCACGGGCAACGGGTGATCGGACTGCGCCTGACGAGGACGGCTATCAGCGCTGCCGGCGAAACGGCTTGGTCGGTCCCCATTCGACTAATCTCCGACACAGGCGCTCATCGATTGTCTTGCGATGCGTCGATAGCCCTCCGCAAGCTGTCGTCGGGTATAGGGTTTTGCAAGTGGCCGGAAACGGTACTGCGCGCCCGCGACCATCGCCTGCATGGGGCGAGGATCGGCCGCAGGGCTTTGCGGCATTGCGACATCGGACGCCTGTCGATGGATTTCGACGGCGTCAGTCAGCCGCTGACCGCACTCGAAGGAAGGATACTGCAGGTCCTTTTCAACAGTGTGGGAGAAGACTGCTCAAAGTCGTGCATTGCACGCCAGGCGCTCTTTCGTGAACACGACCTGCGCGACAAGACGATCGACGTCTACATCAAAAGGCTGCGTTACATCAAAAGGCTGCGCGGCAAGCTTGCGGAACTCGATGCCGCGAGCGGTGAGGTCATCAAGACGATCCGCGGCGTGGGCTATCGCCTGAGCGAAATCCAACAACGGTGAGAGTAGAAGAGCCATATGCCTGAGTGTGATGACCGTCATGTGCTTTCCGTGGAATCGTTCGGACCCGAAGGCCCACTGCCGGACGAAGCGGCTCGCCTCAAACGTCTAAGAGAACTGTCCGTTGTTTCGTCCGGCCCGGATCCGGTGCTCGATGCACTGGTCGATGCCGCCTGCCTCGCGGCCAATACACCGATCGGTTCCATCACTTTGCTGGATGGCGAACGCCAATGGTTCAAGTCAAAGCGGGGCATGGAAGGGGATGGGTGCTACAGAGCGGACGCCTTCTGCGACCACACGATCCGGTCGTCGAGGCCTTTCGTGGTGCCGGATGCCGCTCGCGATTTCCGCTTTGCCGAAAACCCTTTCGTTACCGGAAGCGACAGGATCCGTTTCTATGCCGGCGTGCCGCTGGAGATCGAACCGGGGCTTCGGCTCGGCTCGCTCTGCGTTCTCGATCGGGTGCCGCGACGTCTAGGCGCCGACGTGCGCGGTTTGCTGGATCGGCTGGCGCGTTGCGCCGTGGAACGTCTCCTGCAATCCGAAGACCGCTATTTGTTATCTCGGATCGACTCTGGCCGGCTGGGTCGCGCAAATGCCGACAAGGCGGCGCTGGCGCTTGCCGAAGAAGCGCTCCTGCAGGGTTGTTTTCTGCTCCACTACCAGCCGAAGATAGCGCTCGATACGGGAAGGCGCATTGGTTTTGAGGCTCTGCTGAGGCTAAAGAAGCCCGATGGATCGATAGTCGGTCCTACGGCATTTTCCGCGGCCTTCGACGAGCCGATATTATCCAGACGTATTGGCAGCCATGTTCTGCGGTGCGCCGTCGCTCAAGCCAAGGCGTGGGCGACGGCCGGTGTCGATTTCGGCCACATTGCGATCAACGTTTCGTCGTCACAGTTTATCGGGTTGCCCGGCAGCCCTTGCCTTGTGGATGAAATCATTGGCGCAACCCGCTCAGCGGGACTGTCGCCTGGTCATATCCAGATCGAGGTCACGGAAGGGGTCATGCTGTCGGAGCAGGGTGGCGATATCGGCACACAGCTTGAGGCGCTGCGTACGGCCGGCTTTATCGTGGCTTTCGACGATTTCGGTACCGGCTTTGCTTCACTCGTGCATCTGAAGGAATTTTCCTATGACCAGATCAAGATCGACGGTTCCTTCGTACGTGCGATGACCGGCTCGAGCGCCGATCATGCCATTGTGAAGGCCATCATCGATATGGCGAAGGCACTGGGAAAGCAGGTCGTCGCCGAGGGGGTTGAAACGGTGGCTGAACTCCACGCACTACGAGAGCTTGGCTGTAACTATGGCCAAGGGTTCCTTTTCGGCCGGCCCACGAGCGCATCTGATTTACGAGTTTTGCCCGATTAATGGACCGCCGATGTTGAGACGGCGCGATATGCGGTCGATGCGGGGTTGGTGGATATGGTCGGTATGACGCGGGCTAACATGGCCGATCCGCAGATCGTCAACAAGCTGCGATCGGGCAGCGAGGAGCAGATCCGTCCCTGCGTCGGGGCTTCGCACTGTCTCTATCGCCCGGTGCATTGCATCCACAGTCCGCCAACAGTTCGAGAGACCCGGTTGCCGCAGGTGATCGAGCGTTCGCCGCAGGCGGCGGGTCTGGCGGCGGCGGAAGTGCTGGCCGAGCGGGGGCATCGGGTCGCCCTGCGGGAGGCTACCGATCGGCTTGGCACTCGTTCTGGCCGTGAAAGCCCGGCTTCATCGCGACCGGACGCCACCCAGCGCCCTCGGTTACCGCGGAAATCGCGGCGGCTGGCAAGGCAGTGACGTTCGTTACGGGCGATCCCTCCATCGCGCCGGAAATGGAGCATCGTTTGAGCATTACCTACCGGAAAGCGCTCGCCGAACATGGTGTGCGGGTTCTGCTGGAGCACGAACTGGTTTCGGTGAGCGCGCACGAGGGCGGCGCGAGGTAGTGTTGCGTCATTTGCTGACTGACCGGGAACCACGCGAAATCCAAGCGCAGGTCATTGTCGAGCATGGGGCGATGCCAGTGAACGACGTCTTCGACGAATAGCGGCCGCTCTCGGTGAATGCTGGCGTCACGGAGATCGAAAGACTGGTCGGTTCAACGCCTCTGCGTGCCCGGCCTCCTCTGGCTTCGAACTGCACAGGATCGGCGACGCGGTCAGAAGGCGATGGGCTCATGCGGCCTGCGGCTTGGGGTCCATTTCTGACGGCGCCGAATGTCTATGCGGGCGCGGTGGCCACGGAGGCGCGCTCGACGATTTCCGTCTTCAGGACCACGCGCGTCGCCTCCGCGCTGTTTCCGTTAAGCCGCTCGACCAATAGCTTGGCCGCCGCTTCGCCAAGGCCGTAGACGGGCTGGCGCACGACCGTGACGGGCGGTGTCGTGACGGACGTCCAGTCCGCGTCGTGAAACGACACCAGCGACAGGTCAGTTGGAATAGTGAGGCCAAGTTCGCGACAGACCTTGAAGACTTCAAGGCCGATCACGCTGTCGGATGCGATGACCGCTGTCGGACGCCGCGAGGATTTGAGCATGACGGTGGCGATACGGTAGGTGTGTTCCGGCGTCACGGCGCCCACATGCACCCAGTCTTCCATTCGCTCGAGGCCAGCCTTCTGGCAGACATCGAGAAAACCCTCGATCCGCCGGCGCACCGAGCCGGTATTGATGTCGGTCGGCGCACGGAAGCGGTGATCGGGAGTGTCGCAGGCGGTGAGATAAGCAATACGCCGGTGGCCGAGCGCGATGAACCGGCGTGTGATGTTTTCTGCGGCGTGCCGGTCGTCGGCGATCACGGTGTCGATGTCGAGCGTTTCGCTGCCGCGGTCGAGCAGCACGAGCGGCCGGCCGGAGCGGGCGGCTTCACGCAAATGGTCGGCATCGCTCTCCTTGGCCGGCGAGACGATGAGGCCGTCCACCCTCTTTGCAAGCAGGGTTCGAATTGCGGATTTTTCCGCATCGGCGTCTTCGCCAGAATTGATCAGGATGACGGTGAAGCCGGTCTGCCGGGCGACATCGGTGATACCGCGCATCGCCAGGCTGAAGAACGGATTCTCGATATCGCCCACCACCACGCCGATCGTGCCGGAACGCCCCGTCGTCATACTGCGGGCCAATTCGTTCGGCTGGTAGTTAAGGGAACGGGCAGCGGCGGTCACGGCATCGCGCACATGGTCGCTCACGGTTCCATAGCCTCCCAAAACCCGCGCGGCGGTGGCCTTCGAGACGCCCGCCTTGCGGGCGACATCGGCGACCGTGACAGAGGAGGATCGGGGCGGGCTTTGGTCCATGGAAGTTAGCCATACAAGAGATATTGACGACTGGCAAATGCGAAGATAACAATTGAGAAAAGTCAAAGAGACCGGTCTCTTTTTGCTTGAGACCGGTCTCATAGTGAGAATAGCGAAATCCCGGCATGCGATGGCATGGGCCGGACGAGCGGGTCGTACCGTCGTCCGGGTGGGACCCGTGCGGCTTGAAAACATCGCAGAGAACACCACCAGAGGAGACGAAATCGATGAAACTATCAGACGCCATCACTTCCCCCCTTGCCTGCATGCGGGCGACCGCCGTCGCAATCGCCCTCGGCGTCATTGCAGGCGTAACGGCACCGGCCGTAGCGCAGGATAATTCCCTCGGTCTGATCGATCCGGCCGTGATCAGCGTCGGCACGATGGGCGATGCCAAGCCCTATGCCTTCACCACCGCCGACGGCAACTTCACCGGCTTCGACATCGAGCTTTTCCTCAACGTTGCCGAGCGCATGGGCTTCAAGAAGGAGCAGGTGATCTTCACCGGCCAGGAATTCTCCGCCCTGATGCCTTCGGTTGCCAACAGCCGCTTCGATGTCGCGGCGGCCGCCATAGGTACGACGGATAAGCGCAAGCAGACCGTCGATTTCTCGGATGGCTATCTCGCTGGTTTCCTCACCGTGCTGACATCGGATGCCGGCATCACCGACGCTGCTGGCCTCAAGGGCAAACGCCTTGGCGTCGTCCAGGGCACGCTGCAGGAAATCTACGCCGAGAAAAATTTCACCGGTGCCGACCTCGTGAAGTTCCCGGACAATAATTCCGCCGTCTCCGCGCTCAACAACGGCACGGTCGATGCCCATTTCCTCGACTACGAAGCGGCCAAGGACTACGCGGCACGCTATCCGGAGCTGAAGGTTGCGGTCAACATTCCGAGTTTTGACGCGCCAGCCGGCTTTGTGATCCGCAAGGGCAATGACGCACTGCGCGGCGCGCTTAACAAGGGGCTCCAGGCAGCCATGCAGGACGGCACTTGGAAGACGCTGCACGAAAAATGGTTCCCGGGCACGCCGATGCCGGATCAATACCTTCCCAAGCAGTGATGCCGACTTCCGGTCCGGCCTTTCCCGGTCGGACCGGCCTTTCTTTCAAGGGATCCCCTGATGAACTGGCTTGAAAACCTGCGCCGTAGCTTCCTCGACTGGAACGCGATGGCCGAAGTCCTGCCGACCATGATCACGGTCGGGCTGAAGAATACCCTGATCCTTGCGGCGGCCTCCACAGTGCTCGGCGTCGTGATCGGAATGGTGCTCGCCATCATGGGCATTTCGCGCTCGGCCTGGCTGCGCATACCGGCCCGCATCTATACCGATGTCTTTCGCGGTCTTCCCGCTATCGTCACCATCCTGCTAATCGGCCAGGGATTTGCGCGCATCGGCCGCGAACTGTTCGGCCCTTCGCCTTATCCGCTCGGCATTCTGGCGCTCAGCCTGATTGCCGGCGCCTATATCGGTGAAATCTTCCGCTCGGGTATCCAGAGCGTTGAGCGCGGCCAGATGGAAGCCTGCCGGGCGCTCTCGATGAGCTATGGGCAGGGCATGCGGCTCATCGTCGTGCCACAGGGCGTGCGCCGCGTGCTGCCGGCGCTTGTCAACCAGTTCATCGGCAACGTGAAGGATTCCAGTCTCGTCTACTTCCTCGGCCTGCTGGCCTCCGAGCGCGAGATCTTTCGCGTTGGCCAGGATCAAGCCGTCGTGACCGGCAATCTTTCGCCGCTGCTGCTTGCGGGCATCTTCTACTTGGTCGTCACCGTGCCGCTCACCCACGTTGTTAACGCGATCGACAATCGCCTAAGACTCGGCAAGCAGCGGCCGGCAATCATCACCAGCGGGCTGGAAGAAGTCAGCGAGCTCGATGCTGCGAGCCGTACCTCCGGGGCGAGCTTCAAGGGCGGTAGCCTGGACGTCCGCCAACTCAGCATGGCCTATGGCGAGTTGGACGTGCTGAAGGGTGTCGATCTTTCGGTAAAGCCCGGCAGCGTCACCTGCATCATCGGCCCGTCCGGTTCCGGCAAGTCGACGCTTCTGCGCGGCCTCAACCGGCTCGTCGAGCCGAAGAGCGGCGATATCCTGATCGACGGTGAAAGTATCCTCGCCATGAAGCCGGAGCGGCTGCGCCGTCGGGTGGGCATGGTCTTCCAGCACTTCAACCTCTTCCCGGACCACACTGCGCTCGAAAACGTCATGCTGTCGCTGACGAAGATCAAGGGGCTGCCGAATGCCGAGGCCGAGCGCATTGCCAAGGCGCGGCTCGCCGATGTCGGCCTTGCCAGCCGTCAGCATCACCGGCCGGGCGGACTCTCGGGCGGCCAGCAGCAGCGTGTCGCCATTGCCCGCGCGCTGGCGATGGAGCCTGAGGTCATCCTGTTCGACGAGGTCACGAGCGCGCTCGATCCCGAACTGGTCAAGGGCGTACTCAACCTCATGGCCGATCTCGGCAGCCGTGGCATGACAATGGTCGTCGTCACGCATGAAATGGGCTTTGCCCGCCGTGTCGCCGACCAGGTTGTCTTCATGGACGAGGGACGTGTCGTGGAGGCTGGAACGCCCGAGGCGATTTTCGACAATCCGCAAAGTCAGCGCCTTCAGCGTTTCCTTGCGGAAGTGCTCTGAGCCCGGCGCAAGGAGAAGACCATGACACACACGATACGATGGGGCGTGCTGGGTTGCGCGGGGATCGCCGTCAAGGCGGTAATCCCGGCCATCCAGTCGAGCCGGCTGGGGAGGGTTGCTGCCATCGCCTCGCGCGACCTGAGGAAAGCGGAAGAAACGGCGGCGGCGTTCGGAATTCCCAAGCCTTATGGGAGCTACGAAGCGCTGTTGGCCGATCCCGAGATCGATGCGATCTACAATCCGCTACCTAATCATTTGCATGTGCCGCTGACGATCAAGGCGCTGGAAAACGGCAAGCCGGTACTCTGCGAAAAGCCGATTGCGCTCGATGCCGCAGAAGCCATGACGCTGGCGGCAGCGCAAAAGTCGGCCGGCCTGCCGGTCGCCGAAGCTTTCATGGTGCGTCATCATCCGCAATGGAAGAAGGCCCTAGCCCTTGTCGCACAGGGACGGCTTGGCGAGGTGAGGGCGATCCAAACGATCTTCTCCTACTATCTCGAGGATCCGGAGAACGTGCGAAACCAGGTCGATATCGGTGGTGGTGGGCTGTTCGACGTCGGGTGCTACGCCATCAATACGGCCCGCTTCCTATTCGGTGCCGAGCCGCTCCGGGCGATCGCCCTGATGGACCGCGATCCGGTCTTCGGCACGGACCGGCTGACGAGTGGACTCCTAGCGTTCCCCGGCGGACGGCAGCTTGCCTTCACCTGCGCGACGCAACTCTCGCTGACCCAGAAGGTGACGATCCTCGGCACCCGCGGCCGGATCGAAATTCCGATCCCGTTCAACGCACCGACGGATGCGGCGACCGTGATCATGGTCGATGACGGCCGCGACCTTTTTGGCGGCGGGCGCGAGGAGATCGCCATCGAGCCGATCGACCAGTACCGCCAACAGGCTGACGCCTTCGCTGCGGCTATTCTTTCCGGTGAACCGCTTTCCTTGAGCCTGGACGATGCCATCGCCAACATGAAGGCGATTGACGCCCTCATTCGGTCGACGGAGAGCGGGCGCTGGGAGTCGCCCTGATTTTCTCGGATCTACATGACCAACAGATTGAAAGACATGACCATGAACGACAACACCATCACCTCGGCGGTGATCATCGGCGCCGGCATTTTCGGCGTTTCTACCGGCCTGCAGCTCGCCCGGCGCGGCATTCGCGTCACGATAATCAACGACGGCCCGCCGGCCAATGGCGCGTCAGGCCGCTCGCTCTCCTGGCTGAATTCGGCGCGGATGCGCTCGGAGCCGTATCATCGTCTACGCATGGCCGGCATTGACCGCTACCGCACCCTTTCCGCGCGGCATCCTGATGCGGACTGGCTTCGTTTCGACGGCGGCCTTACCTGGGATGCAGACGACGAACGAAACGAGGTCGATGCTGCCTACCGCCACGAGGTTTCGCTCGGCTACGATGCCCGGCATCTGGCGGCAACTGATGTCACAACAGTGACGCCAGGCCTTGATGCGAGTGCGATCACGCCACAGGGCGCGATCTTCAACCCGGGCGAGGGCTGGGTCGACTTGCCGGTCCTGATCGACCTGCTGCTCAAGGAGTTTGCCTTGTTCGGCGGCGCGCTTGTAACCGATCAGGGTGCGGCACGGGTCGTGATCGAGGGCGGTCGGGCAGTCGGCGCGGAAACATCGACGGGCGGCCGCTTCCTGACGGATGCTGTGGTCCTTGCCACCGGTCCGGCTGTGCCGAAGATGGCATCTGAAGCGGGGCAGACAATTGGCGACGGAACCCCGACTGCCCTGCTGGTGCAGACCAAACCACTCGCCCATCCCCTGCGCGCCGTCCTCAACACGCCGCGCGTCGCCGTGCGTCCGGCGCCGGGCGGCACCTTCTCGGTGGACGCCGACTGGGCGGCCGACGAGGGCGTGAAGGTTCGTGACGATGGTGGTTACGAGATCGACGAGGCGGTGGTTGAGGCCCTTTTGGCGGAGGCATCCAAGGTGATGGAGGGCAACCCACAGCTTGAGGCTGCTTCCATCGGCGTCGGCGGCAAGCCGATCCCCGGCGACGGCGAACCAGTGCTGGGAGCCCTCAAGGCCATCCCTGGCTATTACATCGCCTTCAGTCATAGTGGCGCGACGCTCGGCCTCATCGTTGGCGAACTGCTTGCTTACGAGGTCGCGACCGGCGCTGAGCACCCCATGCTCGCTCCCTTCCGCCCGGATCGGTTCAAGTCATAATACGAAGGCCGCGATACAAATCAGACCCCGTACCAGGGTGCGCGTTTTGTCGTCATGAGGCGCGACGATTAACCGGTATGCGTGTCCTGCCAGTTCACACTCGATCGAAGTAAATGGTTTGATATGAACTGGCCGATCGAAAGATCGGCCAGTTCATATCTATGAGACATGTGTTGATCTCGTTCTTTCATGAATCGGAAACGGTGGCCACTTGACTCGCGGTAGCGGCTGTTGAGACTCTTTTGTTGTCAGACATCTTACATAAACGGGGATCCAAACTGACGGATCACAAGGAGGACCACATGAAAAAGCTCTTCATGCGACTGACCGTAGGTGTTGCCTTTGTCGCTGCCGCCGTATCGGCCCATGCTGGCGAGACGTTGGATCGCGTCATGGAAAAGAAGGCGATGGTCGTCGCCACCAACAGCGGCTGGCCGCCCCAGAGCTATCTCGATGACAGCAACGAGATGGTCGGCTTCGACATCGACGTGTCGCGCGAGATCGCCAAGCGCCTCGGCGTCGAGGTGAGCTTCGAGACGCCGGACTGGGCGACGCTCACGGGCGGTCGCTGGCAGGGCCGTTACGACCTCGGTGTCGGTTCGGTCACGCCCACTAAGGCACGCGCCCAAGTGATCGATTTCGTCGGCATCTATTACTACAGCCCTTATGTGTACGTCGTGCACAAGGACAGCGATGCCAAGATCGTCACCGACCTCAACGGCAAGGTGATCGGCGTCGAAACGGCGACGACCTCGGAAGATTTCATCAACCGGAAGCTGGAAATCGACGCTCCGGGCCTGCCGCCGATCGAATATAAGCTGGAACCGGGTGAGGTCCGCACCTTCGCCGATTCCATGCTGCCCTTCGACGACCTTCGCCTCGGCGCTGGCGTTCGCCTCGATGCGGTAATCGCACCCGAGCAGACCGCCATGAATGCCATGAAGAATGGCTATCCGGTCAAGGTTCTCGAAGGCGAATATGCCTTCCGTGAGCCGCTGGTCGTTATCGCCGAGAAGGTCGACCCGGAGTGGACGGCCAAGGTCGGCGGTATCGTCGAAGAGATGAAGAAGGATGGCACGCTCGGCCAGCTCACCACCAAGTGGTATGGCAAGGACTACAGCGCCGACTGATAAACACCGGTGCGGGCGTCTTTTCGCCCGCACCCTTTCATTCGAAGGGGGGCGCATGCCGATGACTTATCCAGACACCTACTATAAACGAACGATGGCGGACCGGACTGCGCGACCAGCCCTTTCGGGTACGGTCGAATGTGACGCGGTCATCGTCGGCGGCGGCCTTGCCGGCCTTTCGACGGCGCTGCAGCTTGCTCGCGCCGGCAAGTGCGTCACGGTGCTGGAGGCCGAGAGCGTGGGCTTCGGAGCGTCCGGCCGCAATGGCGGGTTCGTCAGCCCCGGTTATGCGACCGGCGGCGGCGACATTGCCCGCGTAACGGGCAAGGATGCGGCGCGCAAGCTGCACCTTCTCTCCGTCGAAGGCATGGAATTCATCCGCGAGAACATCAAGACGCTCGGCATCGATAATGCGAAGCCAGAGCCGGGCATCGTGAGCGTTCTGCGTTACGACGATAGCGCGAGCCTCAAGGCCTATGCCGAGGATATAAGCCGCGAATACGGCTACGAGCTCGAATACATGGACCGCGACGCCGTGCGTGCTGTGCTGAAATCGGAGCGCTACTTCCAGGCATTGCGCAATCCGACTGCCTTCCATATGCACCCGCTTAACTATCTGCGTGCCATCGCGGCGGAGATCGAGCGGCTTGGTGGGCGCATCTGCGAGCAGTCGCCGGCGACTTCGGTCGATTCTTCCGGTTCCGAAAAACGTGTGAAAACCGCACGGGGCGAGGTGAAGGCCCGTGACGTCGTTTTCACGACGGGTGGTTATACCGGTTCGCTGAATGGCAAGTTGAAGCGTTCCTATCTGCCGATTGCCACCTATGTGATGGTCAGCGAGGAGGCGCCGGAGCTGATCGCCACGGCGATCGCCACGAAGAACGCCATCGGCGACAACCGCCGGGCCGGTGACTACTACCGTCTCGTCGACGGCGGCCGCCGGATCCTCTGGGGCGGGCGTATCACCACACACGCTGCCTCGACCGCTGGCCTTGTCAAGGAACTGCGGGCCGAAATGGTCGATACCTATCCGCAACTTGCCGGACTCAAGACGGAGCTCGCCTGGTCAGGCCTGATGTCCTATGCCCGTCACCTGATGCCTCAGATCGGACGTATGAGCCCTGGCGTCTGGTACTGCACCGCCTTTGGCGGTCACGGCCTCAATACCACGGCGATCGGCGGCAAGGTCATTGCCGAGGGCATATTGGGGACAAGCGAACGTTACAAGCTTTACGAGCCTTTCGGTCTCGTCTGGGCCGGCGGCCTTGCCGGGCTTGCGGTGGCACAGCTCACCTACTGGAAACTCCAGGCGCAGGACTGGTGGCGCGAGCGTGCGGCTTAAGCAGCTTCTACATTAAAAAGGGGGCGGAATATGATTGGTCGACTGATACTCACCTATCCCGAAGCGTCGCGCAGGGCCGGCGGCCTGCTAATCCTTGCGATCGTCGTGGCGATCCTTTACGCCCTCGGGGTCAGTTCCGCCTGGATCGGCCATGTTCTGCCGTCCTCGACAGACTGGCTGAAGGCGAACCCAGCGATCAGCCGCGTCGTCTCGTCGGTGCTGATCGCGCTCATCGTCGCCGCCAACTGGAAGGCGTTGCGCCAACTGTCACGCCGCCAGCAGATTGTCGCCGTCTGGCTCGAGCTGTTCGCGCTCCTGATGCTGTTCTTCTACTCCTTCGATCTTTCCTTCGCCTTCATCGCCAAGAAGATCGGCTTCCTCATCACGCAGGGCGTGACGACGACGCTCTTCATTTCGGCGATTTCGATCGTCATCGCCACCATCATCGCGCTGGCTGGCGCCATCGCGAAACTCTCCAACAATGGCGTGATCTACGGGCTTGCAACGTTCTATACGTCGCTTTTCCGCGGACTGCCGCTGCTCATGCAAATCTACATCATCTATCTCGGCCTACCGCAGGTGGGGTACGTGATCGGCGCCGTACCGGCCGGCATTCTCGCGCTCTCGCTCTGCTACGGCGCCTACATGACGGAAATTTTTCGCGCCGGCATCCAGAGCATCAATCGCGGGCAGACGGAGGGCGCGACCGCGCTCGGTCTCAGCCCGGCGCAGACGATGATGCTGGTCATCTTGCCGCAGGCCATGCGCGTCATCATCCCGCCGACCGGCAACCAGTTCATCGCAATGCTGAAAGATTCCTCGCTGGTCTCTGTCGTCGGCGTCTGGGAAATCATGTATCTCGCCCGCACCCAGGGCCAGACGGAATTCCGGCATATCGAGATGCTGATCACCGCCTCCATGATCTACTGGACCCTTTCGATTTGCCTGGAATATGCCCAGTCCCGCATCGAGGAAAGGTTTGGCCGCTTCAATGTCCGCTGAGGCATCCGTGGCAGACAGCGACGGCACTCCGGTCGTGCCGTCGAACGGTCGTGGAGCGCTGCTCGTGCTCGCCGCCTTCTTTGTGTTCTCCGCAACCGATGCGATCGTCAAGATCATGGCCGGAACGATGCCGGCGCCACAGGTGACCTTTTTCGTCACCATTGCAGCTCTCCTTCTGCTCCTGGTCCATGCACTCGCAACCGGCCGTCTTCGCCGCCTCATCCCCCGCCAGCCGTCGCTCGCTTTCTGGCGAGCGCTGCTGCTGGCGTTCGATACGCTGCTGATCCACTACGCCTTCGCCAAGTTGCCGCTTGCGGAAGCCTATCTTATCGCCTTCCTGACGCCGATCCTGGTGGCGATGCTGAGCTTCGTCTTCCTCAGGGAGCGGCTGTCGCGCATCGGCTGGGCCGGTGTACTGATCGGCTTTGCCGGCGTCGTCGTGGCGCTGAAACCGGGCGTCGCGCCACTCAATCTCGGCCATCTCGCCGCCTTTGGGTCCGCCGTGTTTTTTGCGCTGTCGTTGATTCTGCTGCGCCGGGCGAAGGTGGCGGAAACGGATGAAGCGCTGGTTGCCAGCCTGCTCGTCGTCATGACGCCTGTCGCCTTCGCGGTTGCGGCTGTTTCGGGCGAGCCAGCTCCGCTCGGCCTTTCCGATCTTGGCTTCTCAGTCGCAGGCGGTGCCTTGATGCTGGGCGGACATGCGTTACTGGTGCGCGCTTTCCGTGTTGGCGAGGCTTCGGTCGTTGCGCCGTTCCAGTACAGTCAAATCATCTGGGGCTGCTTCTACGGTATGTTCCTCTTCGCAACGCCGTTAGAGCTGTACACGCTGCTGGGCGCGGCAATCATCATCCTGTCCGGCTGGCTTGTCCTGAAATAGCCTTGAGGGCAGTGGGTTTACTGAGGCTGTGCCGGGCAAGCAGATGTTTCTGCGCCCGCCGAAAGGCAGGAGACAATCACCGTTTCGATCCAGTTCTGCAGGCCGAGACGCCCGACTGGATGCGCAGGGAGCACTGTTCGTCGAAGTTCAGCATGGACATGTCTTCATCGCCATGGATGAAAAAGTTGTAAGACAACGGACATTGTGGATGTCGCCTGTCAAGACGACCCTTGGAGATCCGGCGGCTGGAAGTGCAACATCTTGAGCACGGTTTCTGCATGCGCCATACACTTGACCATCCCGGATTTGTCAGACAAGGAAGTTGCAACGACAATGAATGACGAGGCACGCCGGTGGAGGAACCCCTTCGCGATTCACGCACCCTCGCTGTCCAGCTCCGGGACCGGATCGCCGATCTTATCAAAGATAAAGGGTTGAGGCCGGGCGACAGGTTGCCGACCGAAGCACAGCTGACGCAGCGGTTCAAGATTTCCCGGCCGGCGCTGCGCGAGGCGCTGAAACTGCTCGAACAGGACGATGTGATCAATGTCGAGCACGGCCGCGGCCGGTTCGTCTCGGCGCTCTCGGCCGTGCAGGTCGATCGACCGATCACCGTCTTCGAGAGCGTCACGGACATGGCGCGGCACTACGGCTACCGGACGGTCAACAAGGTGCTTTCGATCTCCGAGGAGGCGCCGGACGCGTGCGTCGCCGAGAGCCTAAGGCTTGGCCCGGCTGACCGCGTGATCCGTATCGAGCGCATCCGCCTGCACGAGGACGAGCCGATCCTCTACTGCATCGACTACATGCCGCGCAGCCTCATTGAAGGGCGCCTCTACGACATCGACTGGAGTGGCTCGCTGATGCAACTCATGGAGGAACACGGCAACCGCCCGCGCATGTCGGCGGCCAGCGTTTCCGCCGTCATGCTGCCGGACGACGTGGTCGAGCGTCATGGTCTGAAGGACTTCGGCCCGGCGCTTCTCATCACCGAAACTTGTTTCAACGCCGCCGGCGCGCCGGTGAACTACGCCATCGACTACCATCGCGGCAGCCATTTCTCCTTCAGCCTCGTTCGTAAATGACATCGCTGTAGGGGCAGGAACCGTGCGTCACTCGCATGACTAGGCGAACCGGCTGCCCGAAGCTACAAGGGGATCGCGAAGCGTCCTGCTCGTACGATTGGAGGTGACATGGTTCGGAAACCGGCGACTTTGAAGGATGTGGCGGCGCTGGCCAATGTGTCGCGCGCAACGGCCGCCCGGGCTCTCAACAGTTACGGATATGTCGGCGGCGAAACCGCCCAGAAGGTCCAGGCGGCCGCGGAAAAGCTCGGCTATCGCGGCAACCGCCTCGCCCAGGCGCTGCGCAGCGGGCAATTGCCGATCGTCGGCTGCATCCTTGGCGATATCCAGAACCCGTTCTTCGCCCGCATCGCGCACGATATCGAGGTCCTCGCCCGCGAGTGCGGGCACAATCTCGTCATCGGCAGCAGCGAGGAGGAGTTGGCGCAGGAAATTTCCCTTCTGGCGAGCCTCCAGTCGCTCAGCATCCGCGGCTTCATCGTCGCGCCGACCTCGGAGGGCAACAACGCCCACCTCCAGGGTCTGATCGACGAGAACGTGCCGCTGGTGCTGATCGACCGTGTCGCCGAGGGCGTCGATTGCGACAGCGTCGTCGTCGACAACGAGGGCGGCGCGCGCAAGGCCGTCGAATACCTGATCGGCATGGGCCATAACCGCATCGGCCTGTTGCAGGACGACATGCGTATCTTTACCTCACGCGAGCGCAGGAGCGGCTATAGGTCGGCGCTCGCCGCCGCCGGGATCGCGGCCGACGACCGTATGGTCGCCGTGTCGCAATCCACCGTGGAGCATGCGGTCGATGCGACCATACGGCTCTTCAGCCAGAAGTCCCCGCCGACGTCGCTTTTCACCGTCGACAGCCTGATGACCCAGGGCGCGCTCCTGGCCTTCCGTTCCATGGGCGTTTCCATCCCGCACGACGTCTCGCTCATCGGTTTCGACGACTTCAATCTGGCGACTTTCACCGATCCGCAGATTACCGTCGTCTCGCAGCCCGTCTCCGAAATCGGCCGCGCGGCCGCCCGGGTGCTGTTCGAAAGGCTCGCCGGCAAGGACGGGGCGCCGCAGAAAATCCGCTTTGAAACCAAGCTGATAGTACGCGGCTCTGTCAGCCGCCGCAGCGTCATCTGAGCGCCGCAACCCCCGCCTCAAAAAAATCGAGACGCCCACTTGCCAGCGCGAAAGTCTTATGCGTTAAATATATGTGAGATCGATCTCACATCGTCTCAAAGTTTATTCGCGCAGGCACGTCACCTCGCTTCGAAGGCGATTTCGCGCAGCGCAAAACGGGAAGGTACAAATGCTCAACTTTGATAGAGATCGCTTTGTGAAGATACAAAGCGGCGCAGTCGCAATCGCCGACGACATGCGCGCCCTGATGCGCGGTATGCTCGACGACGGTCTGGAACGCATTTTCTTCATGGGGACCGGCGGCGTGCAGTTCCTCACCCAGCCTGCCATCGAGCTTGCGCGCGCTTTGACGGTATTCCCGGTTTCGGCGGCCTATTCGGCGCAGGTCGTGCTGGAGCCCCCGGCCGGCCTGAACGAGAAGGCGCTGGTCGTCCTGCCCTCGCTGTCCGGCACCACCAAGGAAAGCGTGCAGCTTCTGTCCTTCCTCAAGGAGCGTGGCGTCAGGACGCTGTCGCTCACCGGCCATAAGGACACGCCGCTCGGCCGTGACGCCGACCACAACTTCACCAATTTTGCCGAGGACGATACCTCCTCGGAATCCTTCTATCTGCAGACCCTGATCATCGTCCTAGCGCTTTTGGCCGAGCGCGGCGAATATCCCGATTTCGATGCGACGGTGACAGAACTCAAGCTGCTGCCGGAGCTGCTGGTTTCGGTGAAGGAAGGCTATGAGGCGGATGCCGCGGCTCTCGCCAGGGACATCAAGGACGAGACCTACCACATCTTCACGGGCGCGGGCGCCGCGTGGCCGGAAGCCCACTATTACGGCATGTGCATACTCGAAGAGATGCAGTGGATCCGCACCCGCCCGGTCCATGCGTCGGACTTCTTCCACGGCACGCTCGAACTGCTGGAGCCGGGTGTCAGCCTGTTCATCTTCAAGGGCGAGGATGCTTGCCGGCCGCTCGCCGAGCGTGTCGAGAATTTCGCCCGGCGCTACACCGACAAGGTGCGTGTCCTCGATGCGGCGTCCGCCAGCCTGCCGGGCGTTTCCGCCAAGACCCGCAGCGTGATCTCCCCGGTCCTCCTTGCGACCATGCTGGAGCGCCTAAGCGCCCACCTGGAAGTCCTGCGCGATCATCCGCTGACGACGCGCCGCTACTACAAGCGCGTCGAATACTGAGGTTCGCCCGGTCCGGCGAACGCGCCGGACCGGGATGCCGTCTTGCATGCCCCAGGTAACGAAAGAAGAGAGAGGAACTGCGAAATGAAGACCAACACGTTCTTGAGCACGACAAGCCTCGGGTCGCTTGTCGCGGCCGCATTCGTCATCGGCGGCGTCAGCGGTGCGGGCGCGGCCGATCCCGTCATTGCCGATCCCAATGCCGCGGTCGAATATTCCGGCACGGTCAGCGTGCTGACGAAATTCGGCCTGCAGCAGCTCTCCCCCTTCTTCGTCAATGCCGCCCAGGAATACGAAAAGCTGCATCCCGGCGTGAAAGTGGAACTCATTCAGGAGAGCGACGACAGCGTGAAGGGCAAGACGAAGGCGCTGGTGGCGTCCAATTCGCTGCCCGACGTCTATTTCACCTGGACGGGAAGCTGGGGTGAGAATTTCGTGCGCGGCAACCGCGCCGTCGACCTGACGCCGGTCATCGGGCCGGAAACCGAATGGGGCAAGACGCTCGCCAACGCCGCCGTCTCCGCCTTCCAGTACAACGGCAAGCTTTACGGCATTCCGCTTTATCTCGACGCCAAGTTCATGGGCTACAACAAGAGCCTGTTCGAAAAGGCGGGCGTTTCCGAGCCCAAGACCTTCGACGAGCTCCTGGGTGCCTGCGCTGCGCTGCGCAAGTCCGGCGTCACGCCGGTTTCCTTTGGCAACAAGGAGGGCTGGCCGGGCGTGCACTATGCGGGGCAACTGCTCGCATACAACGTGCCGCAGGCGACGCTCGAAAAGGACTTCGTCCCGGCCACGGCGGAATTTGCCGATCCCGGCTACGTCGCCAGCCTGACGCAGTTCAAGAAGCTGATCGACGAATGCTCAGACGGATCGGGCACCAACGGCTCCTCCTATGCCACGGCCCTGCAGCAGTTCAGTAACGGCCAGTCCGCCATGTACTACCAGGAGATCATCGAGTTCGACCAAGCGACGGCCGACGGCGCGCTGAAGCGCGGGGACTTCGGCTTCTTCAAGCTGCCGGCGCCCGCCGACGCCAAGGGCGACGTCAAGTCTATCGAGGGCGCGCCCGAGGGATACATGATCAGCGCCGCCTCGAAGAACATTCCGCTGGCGATCGACTTCATGCGGTTCGTCACCTCGGCCGACAACGGCAAGGTGCTTTCGGCGCCGCCCTACGGCCAGCCGAGCGCGACGATCGGCGGCTATTCCGCCAATGCCATGAACCCCGCGGTCGTCGACGGCCTGAAGGTGATCGCCGATTCCTCCTATCTCATGCCCTGGCTCGACACGGCCAATCCGCCGCGCGTGGCGGCAGCCTGGCTTTCGGGCCTCCAGGCGCTGATCGGCGGCACCATGACACCTGAAGAGGTCATGGGACGGGTCAAGGAAGCGGCGGCTTCGTCCAAGTAGGAACAGGCCGACGATGACTGTCATGAAGCAAGACTACAAAGGTGGAGCCGTCAAAATCGGCTTCGCCGGGCCGGGCCGGCCTGAAAAAGACCGGCTCGGTCCGATCGCCGGGATCCTGTCCTTCCGCTGGGTCCTCATCGCCTTCGTCCTGATCCTCTGGTTCGTCTATTACCCGATCATCGACAACTTCCTCGTCAGCACGCGGAACCAGGACATCTTCACGGGGCAGACCGACTTCGTCGGGCTCGACAATTACCGGCGCTTGCAGGACGATCCGGTCGTATTGACGGCGATCGTCAACAACACGCTCTATGCGGTCATCTCCGTCATTTTTCAGGTTTTCGGTGCGTTCGTGCTCGCCGCGCTCATCGAGGGACTGAGCGAAGAGAGATGGCGCCGGTTCTGGCGCGCCGTCTATTTCATACCCTCGGCCATCTCGATCACCGTCACCGGCCTCCTGTTCTACTTCATCTACCAGCCCGATATCGGCCTTCTGGATTCGGCGCTGACGCAGATCGGGCTTGCGGACTGGTCGCGCGCCTGGCTCGGCGAGGAGGGAACCGCGATCTACGCCATCATCGCCATGAGCCAGTGGCAGGGCTTTGGATATTCCACGCTGCTGTTCGCCATCGCGATCCAGAAGATCCCGCGCGAACTCTACGATGCGGCGATCATGGACGGGGCAGGCACCTGGCGGCGCCTGTGGAACATCACCTTTCCGCTTACCCGCGAAATGACCGGCCTCATGGTGATCGTCACGATCACCGGCGCCTTCCAGGTCTTCAACGAGGTCATGGTGATGACCGGCGGCGGGCCGAACAACAGCAGCCAGGTGCTCGGCACATGGCTATACCAGCAGGGCTTCATCGAAAACGACTTCGGTTATGGCGCGGCCATCGCAACGGTCATCTTCGTCATCACGCTGATCACCGGCTTCGCGCAGCTCTGGTACACCAAGAGACGGAGGGTCGACCTGTGAGCGTCTCTTATCAGCCGCGGGAAACCGAGCGCACCGACTTCGCCGCCGTGCTGGCGAAGACCTGCCTCGTCACCTTCCTCGTCAGCCTTGGCTTCGTCGTGCTCTATCCGTTGTTTTGGATGGCGATGAATGGCTTCAAGACCAATGCTGAAATCTTCGGCAACCCTTTTTCACTGCCGAGCGGCTTCAGCATTGCGAACTATATTTCGGCCTGGAACCAGGGCATCCGGAATTACATCGCGACGAGCGTTATCGTCACGCTCGGGTCGGCCGTCTGCACGGTGCTGATCAGCGCCTGGACAGCCTATGGCCTGACCCGCTCGAAACTGCCGGGAAAGCCGCTCTTCGTTGGCATCGTGCTCGGTGGGCTCATGCTGAGCCCGACGGTCGCGGTCATCCCGCTCGTGCGCATGATGCAGGAGCTCGGCCTCTACAACACCTACTGGGCGCTGATCATCCTTTATACCGCCTTCCGCATTCCCTTCACGACCTTCCTCATCCGCGCCTACATGCTCGGACTGCCGCGCGATCTGGACGAGGCGGCCATCATGGACGGGGCGAGCGAAGGCCAGATCTTCTGGCGGGTGACGCTGCCGCTGTGCAAGCCGATCCTGGTCTCCTGCGTGATCCTGCATGTGCTCTTCGCGTGGAACGAATATCTCTTCGCCATGATCTTCACCAGCGGCGCGGACCTCCAGACGCTGCCCGTCGGCCTCACTTCTATCATGGCGAAGCACGGAACGAACTACGCCGTCGTCTTCGCGGCGATGACGCTCTCGGCGCTTCCCATCGTCGTCACCTTCTTCGCGGCCCAGCGCTTCTTCATCCGCGGGCTTGCCGAGGGCATCGGAAAATAGGGCAGGGCATCATGTTGAACCGCAAACAGCTCATCGGTGCGAACTTCTCCTTTCAGCACCATCCGTTCCGCTGGACTGCCGAGCACCTGTGCGCCATGGGGTTCGACCGGATGGAACTGTGGGGGATCGCCCCCCATCTCGACCTCTTCCACGACAGCCGCGCGCAACTGGCGGAGGTGAAGGCGATCCTCAGCGACAACGGGCTCACGGTCCGTTGCTTCACCCCCGAGCAGGTTCTCTATCCGGTCAACATCGCCTCGGGCCATAGGTCCAATCGCGAGGCGAGCGTCGGGCGTTTCCTGCACGCCGCCGACATCTGCGCCGAGCTCGGCGCGACTTACCTCTTCCTAACGCCTGGCCGTGGCTTCGAGTGCGAAAGCCGGGACATCGCCCTTGCGCATTCGGTCGCATCCATCAACCGGATTGCGGCGCATGCCAGAAACCTTGGCGTGTCCTGCCTGCTGGAGCCGCTACAACGCGTCGAAAGCAATATCGTCACAAATGCGAACGAGCTTTACGCCCTGTGGCGTGCGCTCGACGACGAGCATATCGACGTGGTTCTCGATCTTGTCGTCATGGCGACGGCGGGGCATCTCGCCTGGGGTGACGGCGACCTGCCGCTGGGCGACTATCTCGCCGAACTCGGCGCGCATGGTTTTACCGGCACGCTGACGTTCGAGCCCTTCGGCAACGGAAGCTCTGCGCTCGATCCCGTTTCCAACTGGCGGCGGTGCCTCGACGCGGTTGCCCCTCATTTCAATCAAGCGGAACAAGCATGAAGAACGCCAATCCTACCCTGATCGCCATCGGCGACAATTGCCTCGACGCCTATCTGAGCAAGGGCTTCGTCACTGTGGGCGGCAATGCCCTCAATGTCGCCGTGCAGTGGCGCCGGCAGGGTTTGAATGCCCGTTATTTCGGCGCGCTCGGACCGGACGAGGAAGCGCAGATCATGTTTGGCGCCATTGAGGATGCGGGCCTCGCCCGGGCCGATGTCGAAATACGCCCGGGCGCTTCGGCCGTGACGCTCCTGAGCGACGATGCCGGCGAGCGGCGCTTTCTCTTAGAGTCGCTCGGCGTCGGCGAGGACTATTTCCCGAACGCGGAACGCTACGCGGCGCTGTTGCAGGCCGACTGGGTGCATCTCGGTACCAATTCGAGCGAGCGGCTGGTCCGCCGCCTCGTTGCCGATGGCGTGACATTCAGCATTGATGTCTCCACGCGGCATTTCGACCTCCCGCTCGAAGGTGTGCCGCTGGTCTTCGCTTCCGGCCCTGAAGACCCTAGCGAGCCGGTCGAGCCGCTGATCGCGCGGTTCAAGGCGGCGGGCGCGCGCCAAGTTGTGATCACCTGCGGCAGGCGCGGTTCCTTCCATGACGATGGCGGCACGCTGTTTCAGGCGGGCTCGGTGCCGGTCGCCGTGGTCGATACCTGCGGCGCGGGGGACAGTTTCATCGCTACCTTCCTCGTGTCGCGCTTCTTCGAGACGCTTTCCGGGGAGGCGGCTCTTGACCGTTCTGCCGCGAGGGCAGCGGAAACCTGCACGCATCTCGGTGGGTTTCCCCAGCCGATCCAGGCAATTCCCCAATGGTTGCTGGACAAGTACGACAGCGTTATCCGCACGACACAAAGGGCTTGAGCATGAACGTCATCAAGATGAGGCCGCCTGTGGCAGCAGCAAAGGGGGACCGCTCCTACTGGCTGCAGAGCATCGATGCGGACGCCGTCACCGCTCCGTTGCACGGCAGCGAGGTCTGCGACGTGGCGATCGTCGGCGGCGGATATGCCGGTCTCTGGACGGCTCTCCGCATAAAAGAGGAAGCCCCACAGGCGCGCGTGACCGTTCTCGAGGCTGACTTCTGCGGGTCGGGTGCTTCGGGCCGAAATGGAGGCCAGGTTCACAGCTGGTTTGCGGAAATCGACATGCTGCGGGCGCTTGTGGGTGAAGATGAAGCGCTCATGCTGTGCCGGGCGACCACCGAGGCCATCGAGGAACTGAGCGGTCTGCAGGCCGCAGGCACCATCGACATGGATCTGCGGCTCGATGGCTGGCTGTGGACGGCAAGCTCGACAGCGCAGGAAGGCGCCTGGGTGCAAGCTTGCAACGTGTGCCGTACGATTGGCGAAGAGCGCTTCCGGCCACTCCAGAGCACAGAAATCCTGCTCCGCACGGGCTCCGCCTCCTCCTATGCCGGCATCGTCGAGGAGAGGGCGGGGACCGTTCAGCCTGCAAAGCTTGCCCTCGGCCTGCGCCGGCTCGCCCTTTCCAAGGGCGTCGTCATTCGCGAGCAAAGTCCGGTGCTCGAAATCGTGCCGGGCGACAGACCGCAATTGCGCACAGCAAAAGGCGTTCTGTCTGCTGGCAAGGTGATCCTTGCCGCCAACGCCTGGCTGTCGGCAATTCCGGAACTGCACCCTTATCTCTATGTTGTCAGCAGCCAGGTCATTGCCACCGCACCTGCACCTGATGTTCTGGACGAAATCGGCTGGACCGATGGCGCCTCGAT
Organism: Ensifer sp. GW821-FHT05G01; assembly: GCF_059419585.1. Classification (NCBI taxonomy): domain Bacteria; kingdom Pseudomonadati; phylum Pseudomonadota; class Alphaproteobacteria; order Hyphomicrobiales; family Rhizobiaceae; genus Ensifer; species Ensifer sp. GW821-FHT05G01. Next base: position 51,899 of record NZ_JBWKSC010000015.1, read on the forward strand.
CTGCGATGCGCAGCATCACGTGCTCTATTATCAGCGAACGCCAAGCGGCGAGGTCATCTTCGGGCGTGGCACGGGCGGCATTTCCTTTGGTGACCGCATCGACCATCGATTCAACCGCAGCGGGGATGCGGGGGTGGACAATATCCGCGAAATGCATAGGGTCTATCCGCAACTCAAAGGGGTGCCAGTCCTCTACGATTGGACTGGACCAATCGACTGCACGGCGCAGCACCTGCCGGTTTTTGATCGCCTTAGGGACCACCCGAACATCTTCTATGCCATGGGTTTCAACGGCACGGGCATCGCGCAAGCGCCGGTTGCCGGGAAGATCATGGCAAGCCTTGTCCTCGGCCGCGACGATGTGTGGAGCCGGTGCGGACTGGTTGGCATCGACAGACGGACGCGGCTGCCGCCAGAACCCCTGCGTTACGCGGGGGCCAGGGTCGTCCGTCGGGCCATACGCCGGAAGAATGACCTCGAAATCCAGAACAGGAAGCCGGATCGGATAACGCGGTTCCTGGCCGGGCTCGCGCCCTGACGGTGCGGTGTCCTCGCGGGTGAAATCAATAAAAATGGAGCGGGAACGATGGCTGATCTGACGCTGAGAAACATACGTAAGTCTTATGCCGATTTTGAAGTGCTGCACGGGATCGACCTCGATATAAAGTCGGGGGAATTCATCGTCTTCGTCGGACCATCCGGCTGCGGAAAGTCGACACTGCTGCGTTCGATCGCGGGTCTCGAGACGGTGACCTCCGGCGACCTTGTCATCGATGGGGAGCGTATGAACACTGTGGCGCCTTCCAAGCGTGGCATTTCCATGGTGTTCCAGTCCTATGCTCTCTATCCGCATATGACCGTCTATGAAAACATGGCTTTCGGATTGCGCATTGCCGGCGTGTCGAAGGCGGAGATCGAAGTGCGGGTTCAACGGGCGGCAGTAATCCTGCAACTGGGCAATTATTTGAAGAGGTTGCCGAAGGCGCTGTCTGGTGGACAGCGCCAACGCGTTGCCATCGGCCGCGCCATCGTCCGCAATCCGCGGGTCTTCCTCTTCGACGAACCGCTTTCCAATCTCGACGCGGCGTTGCGTGTAGCAACACGGATCGAGATCGCCAAATTGAAGCAAAGCATGCCGGCTGTGACTATGATCTATGTGACCCACGACCAGGTAGAGGCGATGACCTTGGCCGACAGAATTGTCGTGTTCAAGGACGGGAGCATCGAGCAGGTTGGAACGCCACTAGAACTCTACAAGCGACCGGCCAACCTTTTCGTTGCCCAGTTCATCGGCTCGCCCGCGATGAACATTCTCGAAGGCACCGTCGTCGGGAAGTCGGAGGGCGTCACGCACCTCATGCTCGAGTGCGGCACGGCGCTTGACGTGTCTGCCGATCGCGGGGCGCTGTCAGTGGGCGAAAGGATCAGCATCGGCATTCGCCCCGAAAACACGCAGATCACCACGTCAAGGGCAAGTGGTCCGGGGCTTACCGGCACGGTCGATTTGATCGAGCATCTGGGCGAAGTTCAGATTCTCTACGTCGATGTGGCCGGTTCTGCGCAAAAATACCTGATCAAGGCGGCGGACGACAGAGCATACGCAAGAATGGACACCATCCGGTTCACGGCCCGGGCGCCTGACATCCACATTTTTGATGCGAAAGGCTGCTCCATCGCCAGGCGGGTCCTGGAGGCACACGCGCTCGAACAATAGTGCACTTGCCACACCTTATCTATCTGAAGATCGGGTGGCGGTTGCGCACGGCTTCAAATGTTATTGTCCATTCCGTCAGCGTTACCGCTTGATCGGCCACGTGCCGTACAAGCCCCAAACTCCCTGTGATGGCGATTGTTCTTGCTGACGTGCATGCCGGGCGTGCAGCGGCTCTCGGCTTACACGGCGCCGGTTCAAGGGAGGCTGCAACCAGGCGTTCCTTCCGTTTGTGAATATCGCCATCACAAGACTGACCCAACGATAGGGTTACATTCCTACCTCGCTCGATATGCGACATTCCGGGGTCGAGGTATGAAGGCAAGCTCGATAAACGAACTTTACACTTTGCGCGGCGAGTGACGTGGTGGAAGCATTCTATTTGCATCTAAAGGACAGCAGTTCGATTGCCATCAAGGCGCTTTCGCATGAGTTTCCAGAAAGTTCGTTCTGTTTTGAACTCCCATAACACAAAGCGCTGCCGGGCGGTCGGCGGCTGCTGCCATTAGGTCCCGTCATTGAATCACCGCGGGATTTTCTGCGACGATATTCACTGACTTTAGCTTGTGGTCTACCGCCGAGAATTCCTTCGAGTATGAATTGCGGTCCATCCCTTAGCCGACGCTCCAGTTATCCGTGCCGCGGTAGGCAGCCGTTTGCTGCGCCGCGCCAAGACCGTGGGTGTCAACATATTCAACTTGATCCGCGAAAAGCCGGCCAACGGGCATCGATCCGATCTCGATGGCCCTCCAGCGTTGCCATCTGATGAGCTGCCCACACCCCGCTACCGACAGACACGCAGGCTTTCAGGCGGCCAGTCTTGATGCCGCATTCGGGCGGTTCTAACGCCAATCGATCTGTCGAGTGAACGGACCGTCTCGAAAGCGTTCGCGCAACCAGCGGCCCGTTCTTTCGAGACGGGCGTTTCTTGCGTTCGCCGACACGGGTGGGCTGAAGAGAGCCGTCTTGGCAGCGCGGTGCTTCCACTTGAAAAAAAAGGCGGAGGAAGCGATCAAAAGGACTTCTGTATTCGACCAAATCGTCCATATGGCGGATGCCTAAGGTGCGAGCCCTGCGCATTGCGCGCTATTGCGAATATGGGCTTCCATTTCCAGCTTCGCCTTCGCGCCATTGTTCGTCGCGAGCGCCGCGATGATGGACACAGACCGTGGCGATTTTGGCGGAATTTCCCAATCCGGATCATCTGCTGCGGCCGGGTCTGCAGGTCAGGCTGCAGTCGGAAATCAAACCCCGCTGCGCAGTGAATGACAGCCTGGTTGCTGGCTAAAACAGAACGGCAACGTACGTCGAGCTAAAGCCCCCCGCTCTTCCTCGCGGCGGGCCGAGAGGCAGACGTGGGCTAGGATCGAGCGAAGGAGATGTGTGTTTTCATGTGGCGCCAATCAATCGGAGTTTGAAAAGAACAAGCCCGATCGGGCTTTGATTTCGGTACCTGCTGATGAAACCATTTGCTGTGCAAAAGCGTATCTGTTGGCGATCGAGCCGCCCGGCTTGGCAAATCCATGAGGATATATGTCCAATCATTTCCTGCCGTCCGCTCGTGTCGTCTTGCTGATCTTGATCTGTATTGTCGGCTCTCCCGGAATTTCGACAGCGGACGACCCGTCGGCGCGTGCCGTTCGCATTGACGTCGGTGGATACAAACTCAACAGCATCTTGTTGGACCCCGCCCGCAACGCGGATCTGCCTCCCATTGTTTTCCTTCACGGGGCCAGCACCAGCCTATACGATCCGATATTCTCCTTTCTGGACAAGCTGAATGGAAGAGCAAAGCTCCTTTTCGTCGATCGCCCTGGACACGGAAAGTCGGACGTAGGCGGTTCCCAGAACATCCTGCCGGATGGGCAAGCAGACGCCATAGCGGTTCTGATGGAAAAGCGCGACATCCGGAAGGCGATCGTTGTCGGACATTCGTTTGGCGGCGCTATTGCGGTTGCCCTGGCAGTTCGCCACCCCGAGATGGTTTGGGGGCTGGTATTGATGTCGCCAGCCGCTTATCCGTGGGAGGGCGGGGTGGCCTGGTACTACGATGCCGCAACCATGCCGGTCGCCGGTTCGATATTCAGCGCGTTGGTAGCACCTCCATTCGGCCTCATGGTGATAGACCGTGCGACCAGGGAAGTCTTCGCTCCCAATCGACGCCCTGACGATTACATAGAAAAAACGAACGCCTGGCAGGCATTGTCGCCGATTGCGTTTCGGCACAACGCACAGGAAGTCTCGGCGCTGAGCAACTGGGCCGAGACAGCGTCTTTGAAGTATAGCAGCATCAGAACTTCGACGGTGATAATCACCGGAAACACCGACGAGGTTGTTTCCCCGGAGATTCACGCCCACCAACTCGCGCGCAACATTCGTGGTGCAAGACTGATCGTCGTCCAGAACCTCGGACACAAATCGGATTTCGTGGCGGCCGACCTTGCCATCGCCGCCATCGAAAAAGTCGCCGGACGAAAAGTAAACCTCACGTCCATTGCAAATTCCATCGAGCGGCGGATCGCAGGGGATGGCAACGACTGAGACTTGGCGCTCGCGAAGTCGGATCGTGTTGGCGGTGTTCTACGCAGCTGCGGGCATCCTGCACATCGCCCTGCCCACCCCCTTCTTGAGCATCACACCCGCCTGGGTGCCCGACGCCCCGAACGTTATCCTGCTGACGGGCGTGTGTGAGATTGCCGGTGCGATTGGGTTGCTGGTCCCGGCGGTTCGCCGCTGTGCCGGGATCATGCTGGCGCTCTACGCGATCTGTGTCTTCCCCGCAAACATCAAGCACGCCCTCGACGATCTCGGCGGTATGGTCGTTTCGACGTGGCAATGGCTCTATCATGTTCCGCGCCTGGCACTCCAGCCGTTCATCGTCTGGCTGGTCCTGTTTGCAGGAGGTCTGCTCTCCTGGCCATTTCGCCGGTCTGATCCCGAGCCGTAAGTGGAGAAGGCGGGCCATGCAAAGCCCGACCTCCTCCGATCGGCTTTACATCGCCGGGAGAACGGCGATGTCGCGGACATCGTCTTCGAGACCCGCTATCGCACCGACCTCGGTGGCGGCACCTGTTTCTAGGTTGACGGTGTAGAGGATCTTGCCGGCGGCAAGATAGGCTGTGTTCTTGCCGTCCTCCATGCCCTGGATATCGAAGGCGTAGGTTGCGGGCTTGTCTGCAAGCCCAAGCTTGCCGATCGCCTTCAGCGTGCCATCGTTCGGTTTCGTCTGCTGGATGAGCGCGCCGATGGTGGCATCGATGTTGTACATCGCTGTCTTTTCGGGCTTGCCGATCGAGTTCGTATACGCAGCAGCAACGATGTTCGGCGTTTCACCCTTGTGCATATCGCCGTCTTCGAAGGCGAGCGTGCCGTCGACGGTCACCGCACCGGTGTCGGGGTGGACGCGATGATTGGTCATTCCAGTCATGAACCGCAACCTATCGGCCATCGGGTTGAAGTCCACGACGACCGGAGCCTCAGTCACCATTAGCGTTTTATCCATCTTGCCGACCTCGGTCGCTGCCCCGGTTTCAAGATCGATGGCAACGATGCGGTGGTCGGTGGTGACGCCAATAACGGTCTTGGTGCCGGGCCGAAAGTCGATGCCGACGAGCGTGTCGACGCCTGTCACGTCGATTTTCTTGGTCACTTCCGGTTTTTCCGTATCGAACACCATGAGCGTCTTTGCACCGGTCAAGCCCAGCACCGGAGCAGAGAGGGCGCCGGTTGCGGACAATACGAGAACTGTAGTGGCAATTAGAGCGGAATGGATGGTCTTCATGTCTATCTCCCATGCGTTGATCCAGCGGAAGTCATCCGGCAATCGGTTCCTGACGCTTCCATTCTTGAAGACACCGCAAGAACTGTATTTGGATGCAGGAGCGCGAAATAAATCTGCTTTGCATCCATAAGCGCTTCTCAAGCGTATAGAGGTCGTAGCAACGCCGTTTGCGTGGCGCGGAGGGGGAGAGGCGTGAAATGTTGGTGGACGTCCGGGTGAATGATCTCGACAAGGCACTTGCTGCCTGCGCCAAAGGAGACCGCATGGCGTTGCGCTCCATTTATGATCGCGAGGCGGGCCGATTGATCGCCTTGGCAGAGCGGATCGTTCAGCGACGGGAGCTTGCCGAGGAAGTGGTGCAGGAAGCCTTCATCCGCATCTGGACCCATGCCCACCAGTACAGTCCTGATCGCGGCTCCGCACATGGCTGGATCTACGCGATCGTGCGCAACCGGGCGCTCAACCTTTTGCGTGATGGAAAGCGCGAATATACGGTCGAGGACGTGGAGGCCTTGCGAGAGAGCGAGCAGGTGGACGAGATCATGGCCACGTGGCAAAAGCTTGATCGCAATTCGCGCCTCTACGAATGCCTTGCTGCGCTGGACGAAACGAAGCGCCGCGGCATTCTCATGGCCTATGTTGGAGGCTATTCGCACGGAGAAATCGCAGGACGGCTGCGTATTCCGCTCGGTACGGCAAAATCCTGGATCAGGCGCGCGCTCTCGGCTCTTCGGGGGTGCATGGCATGATGTACGAACGAAGAGACATTCCAGAAATTGCCGATGAATACGTGCTCGGCCTGATCGGGGCCTCCGAGGCGGCCGAAATCGAGGCCGAAATGGAACGGGACGCCGAACTTAGGGCTGCCGTTGCGGCAAGCCGTGAACGGTTTTTGCCGCTGGATACCACAGTCGAGCCCGCGGCAGCGAACGAGGCCCTGTGGCGAAAAATCGAGGTCAACCTGCCTCCGCAAGCCGGGACTCCAAGTTCGATCCAGTTCCCACCGGTCAACGACAACCAAACAAACGGATGGCGTGTTGCCGCGCTTTCAGCGATTGCTGCGTCCGTGATGCTCGCCGTTGGCTTGGTCTTCAGTCTCACGAGAACGGCTGAGCCGCTTGTCATTGCCGTGCTTGTCAATGAAGCGGGAGAAGTTCAAGCAGTTGTTGAGGACTTCGGCAACGAGAATGCCAGGATTCGGTTGCTAGCAGACATCGAGGTCCCGACGGACAAGACAATGCAGGTTTGGACACTGCCTTCTCGCGAGATGGGACCAATTTCGCTCGGCCTGATAGACGGTGTGCACTCCGCTCGCCTCGAGGGGCCAGCGCTGCCATCGCCACGCGACAGTCAGCTTTATGAAATCACACTGGAGCAGGCTGGCGGCTCACCGACGGGCCGGCCAACGGGACCTATTTTGGCAAAGGGCCTGGCACAGCGTCCTCGTTGACGCTGCCCGGATGAACAGTGTTGGGCGGGCAGGTGAGGGTACGGCCATATCTTTTGCCGGATCATCGTGGCCGGTGCGGATCATGGCTCCAGTTGCGGCAGAGGGAATGAAACTCGGGTCAAAGGTTGCCGCATGAAGAGTGAGACTATGCCAAAGACGGTCGCCGACGCCTGCCGCTACGAGTTTCGCGAAATGAGCCCTGAACATTCAGCTCAAGGGCGTGGCCGGTTGCGAGCGCCCGAAGTCGCATGATGGTGGGGAGGCCCGACTGAACAATCGGCAATTGTCACGGCTGATTTGAATGATCCGCTGGTGCGCGATTGGATCGTTATCCTTGACGGGTTTGCCCTTGAATATGTTCGGACCCATCCCGTACATGCGCAGCCGCAGTCTCACTTGACCGATCGTCGTGAACGCAATGAAGCGATCGATGTATGTATCGGTGAACCGTCAACGATTGGCGGAGGATGCGGTCACGCCCTGTTAAACCAGTTTGCTTGCATGCTGATGCCCGAGAGGGTGGCCTGCATTCCTGGTCTGGAGAGACTTCCTGAAACGGCATTCCTCGACGTACCTTAGCAATGTTCGGGGCGGGCGCGTCAATCTATCTACCAGTTTATCGGCTTGCCGTCGTAGGCAAGGAATCGCCCCGTATCTGCCGGATCAAGCTGGTCAAGAACGCTGAGCATCGCACTCGCGCTCTCATCGGGGCGCATCCGCTCTTGGCCAATCGTATCCCAAGGCCGCCGTTCGGCGCGGGCCGTCGTCTCCGCGAACCACTCGAGATGGGCAGCGTTCGAAAGCAATCTGATACAGCACGGTCGCAAGCACTTGCTTTTTCTTGGCGCACGCATGCAGGAAGACCGGCGTGCAGCACTGCGCGCGGACGGTATCGCGCCGACCGCCCGTGCCGTCCGCATCCACGCGGACGTCATTCAGCAACCCGCCCCTCCAATGCCGCGGTCGGTGCAATCATGCTAGAGGAAGCCATGCGACGCTTTCCGGAAGTCGACGGAATCGCCTGCTCGAACGACCATCTTGCGCTGGGCGTCCTGTTTGAATGCCAACGCATGGACATCGAGATCCCCGAGCGTCTTGCCGTCGTGGGGTTTGTCGATCTCAGCTTCAGTTCGGCAAGCAATCCCGCCTTGACGACAATCAAGCCGCCAGGCGCATTGATCGGCACCGAGGCCGCCCGCATGATCATCGAACGCACTGCCGGCAAATCGGTGTTGCGAGGTCGGCAGATCCATACGCGCTTCAATCAAAGGCAGACAAGCTAGCCCCGGGTAGGCGCGGTCAGGTCGTCGGCGATCCCGAGCGGCAGAATGTCATCCCGTCAACTGGTTTGACAGGAATGTGCGCAATCTTTCGCTGTGTGGCCGCACAAGAATATCTCTTGGATTGCCCTCTTCAGCGATCACGCCCTGGCTCAGGAACACCACACGATTACCAACGTCACGCGCAAACGACACCGCTATTGTCCATTCAGGGATTTGAGATAGGCCATCACATCCGCGATGTCCTGCGCGGACTTGAGGCCCGAAAAGGCCATGCGCGTCTTCGGGATCATGGTCCTTGGGCCGGCTAGAAATGTTGCGAGCGCTGCTTCATCCCATTTCAGCCCCTTACTGGCCTCCTGCTTCAGAGCATCTGAGTAGTTTTTGTAGTCAGCAATGGATGCTGCTTGTCGATCGATAATTCCTACCAGATGCGGGCCGACCTTGTTTATAGGCTCATCGACGTTATGGCAGGCTGCACACGTCTTGAAGACCATGGCGCCGGTCTCGGAGCTGCCATCGGCCGAGTGACCAGCGGCAGGGAGAGCCAGAAAGAGAATGGCCGCAGCAAATTTCATTCGGATCTCCATAAAAGGTGGCCGGCTAAAGCCGGCCAGAGGTGGCGCGGCTTGCCTGACGCGCGACCGCCGGCCGCCCAGGAGCGGCCGGGGAGGATCACAGTAGAGGTCAGATCGTACCGGCTGCCATCTCTTTCGCGATGTAGTCGGCCTGACGGATTGCGAGTGTGACGATCGTCAGCGTCGGGTTCTCTGCACCCCCCGTCGTGAACTGGCTGCCGTCGGACACGAAGAGGTTTTTCATGTCGTGCGTCTGGCCCCATTTGTTGACGACGCCGTCCTGTGGCTTTTCGCTCATGCGGTTAGTGCCGAGATTGTGCGTCGAGGGGTAGGGCGGCGTGGGGAAGCTACGCGTCGCGCCGACGGCTGCATAAAGCGCCTCGCCCTGTGTGTAGGCATGGTTGCGCATCGCGACATCGTTCGCATGGTCCGTGAACCAGACGTCAGGGATCGGCATGCCGTACTTGTCCTTCATTTCACCATGCAGCTTCACCGCATTCTGTTCCTGCGGCATGTCCTCACCAACGATCCAGAGACCCGCCATGTTGGCATAGCTGTCCATGGCAGAGGCGAAGGACCGACCCCAGCCGCCCGGATCGAGGAAGGCGGCCATGAAGGGTACGCCGAGCGCTAGGGTTTCCAGCTCATACCCGCCGACGAAGCCGCGCGCCGGGTCGTGTTTCGCCTCGTCCCTAATGATGCCGGCCATGGTGGTGCCGCGATAGAAATGGACGGGCTTTTCGAACACGGCATAGACTGAACCCGTTGTGTGGCGCATATAGTTCTTGCCGACCTGACCGGAGGAGTTGGCGAGACCGTCGGGAAATTTGCTCGAGGCCGAATTGAGCAGGAGGCGGGGACTTTCGATGGAATTGCCGGCGACGCAGACGATGCGAGCCTTCTGGCTTTGCAGCTTGCCGTCTTTGTCCGCATAGACCACGGCCGTGACCTTGCCGCTGTCGTCATGCTCGATCTTGACGACATGCGCGTTCGGCCGCACCTCCAGCTTGCCGGTTGCCTCGCCCTTCGGGATTTCCGTGTAGAGCGTCGACCATTTGGCGCCCCATTTGCATCCCTGGAAACAGAAACCCGTCTGCTGACAGCTCATACGGTCATCGCGATCGGCGGAGTTGATGGCCATGCGACCGGTGTGACATTCTTTGTAGCCAAGCCTGTCAGCGCCGGCTTTGAATACCTTGAAGTTATTGTTGCCCGGCAGCCCTTCAATGCCGTTGGTGCGGGTCACCCCCATCTTGTCTTCCGCCCTGGCATAGTACGGCTCGAGCTCAGCCAAGGTCAGCGGCCAGTCGAGCAGGTTGGCGCCCTCGACCTCGCCATAATGTGTCAGCGTCTTGAACTCGTGCTCCTGGAAGCGCAGGGATGCGCCGGCCCAGTGTGTCGTCGTGCCGCCCACCGCCTTTACGATCCAGGCCGGCAGGTTGGGAAAGTCCTTCGAGACGCGCCAGCCGCCGCCGGTCGTGCGGTGGTCAAGCCAGGCGAGCTGGGCGAAACTGTCCCATTCGTCGTTGATGAAATCCTCGTGTTCAATACGCGCACCGGCCTCGAGCACGACGACGTCGATGCCCTTTTGCGCCAGCTCGTTGCCGAGCGTGCCGCCGCCGGCACCTGAACCGATGATGACGACCACGCTGTCGTCGTTGAGATCATAAGGAGCTGTCATGGTTTCCTCCTGAAACATGGACGATCGGCGCCATGCGCCTCGCAGCTGCGCCTCCTCCAGCGCCGGCCGTCAAATCGTCGTCAAAGCCATTCGATGTCGTCGAAACCGCGGGCGATATAGCCGCCTTTTGAATAGGATTCGCCCTCGTAGCCGAAATGTGGCCAGAGCTCCTTCTGGTTATAGAATGAGACGACGAGGTCGCCGCGCACCGCCTGGAAGAATGGCGTTGTCTCGATCTCGCGCAGGATCTCGACGCGGTCGTCCTCCCAACCGAGGCCACGGTAGCCGCCTTCACCGGCCCGCTTGTCGAGATCGGCAATGCCAGCCTCGATCAATTCCTTATGTTGCCCGTCCGTGCCTGCCTTGGTGTCATGCCCCTTCACGGCGATGGCGTAGAAACGGTCGGCGATAGAATCGTGCGGATAGATATCGCGGGCGAGCTTGATCAGCGTGGCCATGGTGTCGGGCTTCAGCGCCGTCGTCGCCATCCCCCACGCCCTGTCCGGGCTGATCACCGCACTGCCGGTAATTATGAGCGCGGCGCCGATCGTGCCGCGCTTCAAAAGCTCGCGCCGGGAAAGACCGGGACGCTGCTCGTAGATGGTGGTCATGTTGCATTCCTCCCATTGCGTTTGAAACCGGCGGCTCTCCTCAGGCCGCCGATCCGTTCATTTGAAACGGCCGTGCCGTTGCAGGACCTCGATCTTGTAGCCATCAGGATCGGTAACGAAGAAGAAGCGGGCGACAGCGCCGCCATCGCCTTTGAATTCCACTATCTTGCCAATGGTGAAACCGAGCGCCGAAAGGCGGGCGTGTTCGCTATCGAGGTCGGAAACCGACACGGCGAAATGGCCGTAGCCGTCGCCGAGATTGTAGGGCTCCGCGCGGCCCTTATTGATCGTCAGCTCAAGCTCGAATTCGCTTTCGGCGTTGCGCATGTAAACGAGAGTGAAGGTCTCGAAGTCGAGCCTGTCGGCGACGGCAAGGCCGAAGGCATCCTTATAGAAGGCGACGGACCGGTCTTCGTCCAGAACGCGGATCATCGAGTGGATGGATTTCGCCATGCTGTCTTTCCTGCTTGGAGTTCGAAGTGTTGCAGTGAATGTGCGCCTGGATTCGCCGTTGCGGGTAGCAGCCTGTTACCGCACGCTGATTTTCATTTCTGGAGTTGCAGAAGAAGGATATTTTGCGTTTTCCGGCGTGGAAGGATGATTTGACCAGGCGCAGGCCGCGCCGCATAATCACATCATAAAAACAAGACTGGAGGATATGCCATGTGTGAGGTTTTTGCGGGCCAGGACCCGCAACGCTACCGCCCCGTCAACCGTTCGGTGCGGATTGGTGGGCACTCGACGAGCATTCAGCTCGAAGCTGCTTTCTGGGTGCTGATCGACGAAATTGCGGCCGGCCAGGGCATGTCGACGTCGCGTTTTCTCTCAACACTCTACGACGAGGCGCTGGAGATCAACGGCGCAGTATCGAATTTCGCATCGCTTCTGCGCACGAGCTGTCTGATCTACCTAATGGGCGGCGCCGAAAAAAGCGACGTCGGCAGTAAGTTTCATATTGTTGCTGCTGAGTAGCAGGCGAAAAAAGGCCTTCTTTTTTAAAGTGTGCGGCCGCCGCGGCAGGGCGAGCATGGCAGGCGCCCCTGTTTCGATGTTCGCAGTGCCCTCTGGCCTCCGAAGCTCTTGGTCGCAAGCGGTTTGTTGGCCAAGTTCGACTTGAGAAAAGGTGCCGACAGCTTCAACTCATAGATCAAACTGATAGCGAAGAACGTAATCTGTATCCTTGGCCTCGATCGGCTTCTTGCACTCGGAGCAAGCCACGATCGCTGAAAAATCCTGTCCGCAGGCCTTATGGCGCAGTCGCAAAGGTGGCTTTCCATCGGCAAGCCACCGGTCTCCCCATGCCATCATCACGAGCATCGGCTTGTAGAGGTCCAGGCCCATTTCAGTGAAGCGATACTCAAAGCGATCGCCAGAATTGTAAGGGACCTTTCGCAGGACGCCGGATTGAACGAGCCGGGCTAGCCTATCCGCAAGGATGTTCGTCGCTATGCCCAGGTTTTCCCGCATTTCTTCGAAGCGTCGGACGCCGTACCACCCCTCGCGGAGAATAAGGAAACTCCACCGGTCCCCGATTATGGCGAGGGTGCGAGCCACCGAGCAGGGTCGTACCCGCTCAAGAAGGGTTGGGTCAGAGCTGCGGCGGGAGGTTGGGCGCGCTTCGACAGGAGCGTAGCCGGCACCCGGCCCATCGCGGGGCGCAACCTCTCGCGCTGTAAAGGGTTCAAGGCACTCGCTACAAACGGTCACGGGATGGCACTCGCAACCACATCCCTTGTGTACCAATTGGAGCGGGGGCTTGCTCCCCCCGGTCAACCATTTGTCGCCGAACTCCATCAAGGACAACATGGTGGGAAAGAGGTCCTTGCCCCGAGGTGTTAGAAAATATTGCTGACCGGGCTCGTTCGGCCGCTTCCCGAGACTGAAGATTTCGTTTGAGACCAAAGCTGAAAGCCGCGACGACAAGGTCTGACGGGGAATCCCCAGGCGCTGATGAAATTTGTCAAAACGTCGGACGCCGAAATAGGCTTCGCGGAGTATCAGGAAGTTCCAGGTATCGAGGACGATCTCCATCGTGCGACGAACGGACGATTGCCGTTGCAGCAGCAGAGGAGGCTGCGGGGAACCCGCTGCGGATTGAATTTTGTTGATCTTGTTCAAGGCGATAACAGTCGTTTTCCGGCCAAAGCGAAATCACACTTCGTGACTATAAAATGCCAAGTCTAATATTGAAAGTTTCCTAGTCGTCTTTCTCCATCTAATTGCAGGCGAGTCTCAGGCGCCGTCGCCTTGATCACCTGCCGCCTTCCGGGGGCGCAGCATCTGGAATATTCTCTCAGGCGTCACAGGCAGGGTCTCGACTGAAACGCCCAGATGGGACAGCGCGTCGGATACCGCGTTTGCGATTGTCGCTGGCGCACCGATCGTCCCTCCTTCACCCATGCCTCGGAACCCGCCGACATTGTTAGGCAGGTCTGCCTCAATGTGGACAATCCCGATGTCGGGCACATTGCTTGCAACGGGGACCAGGTAGTCGGCAAGGCTGGCGGCGACCGGTTGTCCCTGGTCGTCGTGAATGACTTCCTCTAGTAGCGCCGCGCCTATTCCCTGTGCGACCGCGCCGTGTACCTGTCCATCGACGATCATCGGATTGATGATCTTGCCGCAGTCTTCGGCGACCACGTAACGCAGGATTTTCACGCCATAGGTTGCTGGGTCGACCTCGACCATCGCGAGATGTGTCGACGAACAGGCGGTGCCCAGATAGGGATCGTACGTTTCCGATGCGGTCAGGTCCTCGCGCTGGTCGCGCGGGATGCGGCCCATTTGCGTGTAGACAGCGGACGCGACCTCCTTGAGTGTCATCGTGCCGTTCGAACTGCGGCTCGCGATGATCCCGTCGTGAATGTCGAGGTCTTCGACGTTCTGCTCCAGAAGGTAGGCGGCCGCACGCAACACCTTTCCCTTGACCACGCGGGCCGCAAGGGTCGCCGCGCCTCCGCCAAGCACCGCCGAGCGGCTGGCGTAGGTCCCGCTCGACATGGGTACCAATGCGCTGTCGCCGTGCCTGACCTCAATGTCCTCAAGCTTGCAGCCGAGTTCGTCGACGATAACCTGCGCAAGCGTGGTTTCCAGACCCTGCCCGTGAGAGGAGATTCCGAACGCGGCAGTGATGGCCCCCGTCGCATCGATCTCGATTCTGGACGTCTCAGTCCCGGTATTGATCGGCATTCCCGGCGCGACCGAGATGCGCGAACCAATGCCGGTGAGCTCCGCGTAGCTCGCAAGGCCGATGCCGACCCAGCGGCCGCTCTTTTTCGCTTCGTCTCGTTCACGGACGAGGTTGGGATAGTCGATGTGATCGCACGCGCCCTGGAGGCATTCCTGGAAGGCTGATTTGTCCCATATGATGCCAGATGCGGTGCGGTAGGGAAATTCGTCGGCTCTGACCAGGTTCTTCCTGCGGAATTCGACGGGGTCCATCCCGAGCTTTCGGGCGGCCATTTCGACGAGCCGCTCCATCGCGAACGTCGACGAAGGTCGGCCGACCCCGCGGTAGGGTCCTGTCGGCGGCTTTGGCGTGAGGACGCCTCTGATACGACCGCGGTAGTGTTCCATCCGGTAGGGCCCAGGGAGGAAGCTGACCACTTGCACGGTTTCGAGCGCAGCGGTCCACGGATAGATGGAGTACGCACCGACATCGCCGATGACATCGGCTCGAAGGCCGATCAGCATACCATCCCTGGTTACAGCGAGTTCCGCCTCGATCAGTTCGTCGAATGCCTGGCTTGTCGCAGACAAATCCTCGAGGCGATCGCTGACGAACTTGACAGGACGCTTCAGTTTCCGGGCGAGGGCGCAGACGAGAATTTCTTCTCCGTAGAGAGATCCCTTGCCACCGAAACTTCCACCGACATCCGGAGCGACCACCCGCAGGCGGGTTCCCGGCAAGTCGAGACAGCCGGATAGGACGTCCCGGATTACGCCGGGGATGTTGGACGAAGTGTAAAGGACAAGCGATTGCTTCCGGCCGTCCCATTCGGCGAGATAGGACCTGTTCTCCATCGCGACCGCCGTCTTTCGGGTCATCCGGAAACGGCCCTTGACTGTTACCGCTGCATCCTCGAAGGCCGCATCCACGTCTCCTCGCTTGAACTCACGTCTGATGATCGTGTTCGTTCCAGCTTCTTCATGCAGAAGCGGGGCATCGTCCTTGACGGCGTCTACCTGCCGGATCGCAAAAGGAAGCGGTTCGTATTC
This sequence comes from Ensifer sp. GW821-FHT05G01, assembly GCF_059419585.1. Taxonomy (NCBI): domain Bacteria; kingdom Pseudomonadati; phylum Pseudomonadota; class Alphaproteobacteria; order Hyphomicrobiales; family Rhizobiaceae; genus Ensifer; species Ensifer sp. GW821-FHT05G01. Next base: position 67,209 of record NZ_JBWKSC010000015.1, read on the forward strand.
GATGTTGATGTGTTCGAGCGCGTCCTCGGCGGCATAGCGGCTTTCCGCGACGACCGCGACGACTGGCTCGCCCACATACCGCACCTTCTCACGTGCCAGGGGCCAGATCGGAGTCGCATAGTATCCGGGCATGCGCGAGGTTGGAACGGCCGGATTGATCTCTCCTTCCAGATCGCTTGCGTCATAGATTGCGACCACGCCTGGTACGGAAAAGGCGTCGCCAACGTCGATGCTCAGAATGCGGGCATGAGGTTGGTCTGAGCGTCGCAGGGCGACATGCAGCATACCTGCGGGAGCCATATCGTCCACATACTGCCCGACGCCCGCGAGAAGTCGCGGATCCTCCGTGCGCTTGACGCGCTTGCCGACCAGCTTTGGGCGAAGTTCAACGGAATGATCGCCATGGCTCATTCATAATACTCCAATCCCTTGCGCAGATCCTGCCACTGGCCATCGTCGTGTCCGGAGATCACCGTGTCGCCCCTGTCCCGGAATGACTTGAGTTCGGCGAGTGCTTTTGCCGCAAGATCCAGATCCCATGTGTTCTTGGGAGCGATGCCCTCGTCGATGTTGATCTGCAGCGGCGCTGCGTCGGAGGCCAGAACGAAAGCGCCGTCGCGTTGCAGCGATACGCGCGCGACCGTCATTCCTGGCGTGTGCCCGGGCATGGGAAGCAGGACGATCCGCCCGTCGCCGAAGACGTCATGCTCGGCCTTGAACGTCTGGAACCCTTGAGGCTGGTCCCATTCGTGGCGAAGGTAGCCCTGGTTTTCGGCTCCGCCAGCCTGCGCTGCCGCGACCTCCGCCTCGTGACAGAGGATCGTGGCGGAGCGGAAATAGGAATTGCATCCGCAATGGTCCGGATGGAGGTGAGAGCAGATCACGACGTCGATGTCGTCGGGCGTCAGCTCAAGATGCTTGAGCTGTTCGACGACCGTTTGCTCAGGCGCGAAAATTGGCGTCATGACCTTGCTCAGCCCGCCCCAGCGAGCCTGTGGATCTTTCGCGGCTTCCGGACTGCAGCCGCTGTCGAAAAGTACGTTGCCCGTTGGGTGTCTTATCAGCGCCGAATGGACAGGCAGTTCGATCGTTTCTTCCTTGGCCGCGCCGGGAACGTAGATGGAGCGACGCATGCGCAGGCGCCCCCCTTCAAGAAAATGCAACTTCATTTCAGGGGTCCTCTTTCATTGGCGAGTTCGCGGACGGCGTTGACAATGTTCTCGTAGCCGGTGCAGCGACAGATGTTGCCAGAGAGCGCTTCACGGATCTGCTCATCGGTATCGAGCGGATGGTGGCGCAACAAATCGGTTATCGCCATGATGAAGCCGGGCGTGCAGAACCCGCACTGCAGGCCGTGGTGCTGCCGGAAGGCTTCCTGGATCCGGCCCAAACTATCGACGGTGCCTTGTCCCTCGACCGTCTCGATCTCCATTCCGTCGGCCTGGACAGCGAGCGTCAGACACGACCTCGCACTCCTGCCGTCGAGGATGACCGTGCAGGCCCCGCAGACACCATGTTCACAGCCGACATGGGTGCCGGTCAGGCCGAGTTCGCAGCGTATGAAGTCGCTGAGCAGCAGACGCGGCTCTATCGATCTCGTATGGCTCACGCCGTTTACGCCGACGGTGATCGTCTTCTTATCCATGCGTTCGTCCTCCACGGGTCTCGGCTCGGGTCCACGCGTCCCGCAAAGCACGTCGGGCAAGCGCGCCGGAAAGGTGCCGCCGGTAGTCGGCCGAAGCGTGGATATCCGTGTTCGGGGTGAGAACGCTGCTCAGTGTCTCCCCAACCCGGTCCAGAACCTCATCGGAGAGCTTGTTGCCCTCGACCAGTTCCTGGATTTCGACAAGGCGCAACGGCGTTTCGCCAACGCCCATCATGCCGAAGCGTACATCGCATGCCACGCCGTCAACAACGCGCATCGTCGTCGCGACGCAGGCCAGTGCAAAGTCGCCCTGGCGTTTGGAAAATTCCTCGAAGCCCCAGCCTGTGTCAGACGGAAGCGTGTCGATCTCGACCGCCGTCACGAATTCATCCGGTTCAAGCGAATTCATCAGGGAGCCGACGAAAAACTCGGGGGCGGGAATCTCCCTTTCGCCGCGAATGGAGGAGGCGATGATCGTCCCGTCGAGCAACAGCGTCATCATCGGCATCTCCGCTGCAGGATCGGCATGGCATACGCTTCCGCAAAAAGTGCCTCGATTGCGTACGGTCATATGTGCGACGTGGTGCATGGCGTCGCGCAGGATGGGGACGTGCTGTTCGATCAGGCTGTTCGTCGCAGTCATGTAGTGACGCACTGTGGCGCCGATCTTGAGGCGCGCTCCGCGCAGCTCGATACGGTCGAGGCCGGGAATTCTATTGATGTCGATGAGGACCGTTGGTTTGACCAGACGAAAATTGATCATTGGCATGAGGCTTTGCCCGCCTGCGATGATCTTGCCATCCCCTCCCGCCGCAGCGAGTGCCTCTGCCGCATCATCAACAGTGCTTGCGGCGAAATAGTCGAACGATGCAGGCTTCATGTCGTCACCATGACATGGATGGAACGAATTTGGTGCGGTGCCGGCTGAACTCCGCCGCTGGGATGAAAGTCACTTCCTTCAGGTCTGTCATGCGGTCTCCTCCGGCGTCCTCACTGAGGGGCTTGCCTTCGTATATTTCACTTGCATTATTAGACTTAAGATAGGAATGTCAAGCTATCCTGCTGGTCCCCGGTCGTCGGGGCGAGCCTCAATCACACGAGAGGAGGAAATAGATATGGATATGACCGGCCAACAGCACATTGCCGCCACGAAGGAAGAAGTGTGGGCCGCACTTAATGATGCAGATGTTCTCCGCGTCTGTATTCCGGGGTGTCAGGAACTGACAAAGTCGTCCGACACAGAGATGTCGGCGGTTGCGGTCATGAAGGTTGGTCCGGTCAAGGCCCGCTTCCAGGGGGTTGTCACACTTTCCGACCTGGATCCGCCCAATGGCTACAAGATCACGGGCGAAGGGCAGGGCGGAGTGGCGGGCTTTGCAAAAGGTGTCGCGACGGTGCGACTGGAGGCGGCGGAAGGCGGCACGATATTGCATTACACTGTCGAGGCGCAGATTGGTGGGAAGCTCTCGCAGTTGGGAGGTCGCTTGATCGATGTCACGGCGAAACAAATGTCCGGGCAGTTCTTCAAACGTTTTGCGGAGGAGATCCAAGCGCGTCAGAACCTTTCCAGTCGCTCCCAGCCGGGTGAGGCTTCGGTAGCGTCGAGGGAGGATCCGCCGACGAGGGTCCCGCCGTCGTCTATCGCTGAGAGTGCAAAGATCTCGGCGGTGCCCCGTCCTTCCGCTGACCCGGTGGGTATGTCCCCGGCAAGTGCGCCGGCTGGCCTGATGTCCCTCACGGCCGTCGTGTTTGCTGCGGTGCTGGCGGCGATGTGGCTTGTCCATGGCGGCGTCCTGCCGAGCCTCGCGCCTACCACCGCGGCGGGTGCCGGTCACATGTCGCCTGACGCCGCCAGCGTTGTTCAGATCGTCATGGCGGTTGCAATCGGCTATCTGTTCGGCACTCGTTCGCGCACGCGTATCTGACAAGAAAGCCGGGGTCTAATGACCCCGGCTAATAACTTGCACAACGAGACTTTATTCTAAGATTTCGGCCGTTCCAGCAGAGCTTTCAGTTCGCCAAACAGCCCACGCCTGAACATCATCACGCACACAACGAAGAACAGGCCGATTATGAATGTGATCGGCAGGCCGCTGGTTGCCAGGAAGTGCTCCAGCCCGACCACGATGCTCGCACCGACGATCGGGCCAATGAGCGTGCCCATTCCGCCGAGCAACGTCATGAGAATGACCTCGCCCGACATATGCCAGGTCACGTCGACCAGGGACGCAAGCTGGAACGCGATGGCCTTTAGTGCGCCGGCAAAGCCGGACAACGCTGCGGAAAGCGTAAAAGCTATCAGCTTGTACTGATCGGGTTTCAGTCCGAGCGAGGTGACGCGGACTTCGTTCTCACGGATTGCCGAAAGCACGTGGCCAAACGGAGAGTTCACGGCACGCCAGATGATCAGAAGGCCGATGGCCACACCGCCGAGCACGGTGTAGTACATCGCCGTGATGTTCGAGAGGTCCACGGTTCCGAGCAGATAGCCGCGCGGTACGGCCTGGATGCCGTCCTCGCCGCCGGTGAACGGCATCTGCACGGCGAGGAAGTAAACCATCTGCGCCAGCGCCAGGGTGATCATTGCGAAGTAGATTCCGTGGCGGCGGATTGCCAATGCGCCGAACGCAAGACCGATCATGGCGGCGAACGCAGTGCCGGCAAGGATCGCCAGTTCGAACGGCAGGTGCCAGACTTTCGCAGCATGCGCCGCGATATAGGCTCCGCCACCGAAGAATGCGGCATGTCCGAACGACAGCAGGCCTGCGTAGCCAAGCACAAGATTGAATGCCGCCGCGAACAGGACGAAGCACAGTATCTTGATGAGAAAGAGCGGGTACACCAGAAGCGGCGCGCACAACATGAGAGCGGCGACCGCCGATATCAGGAGTATGCCCGTCGTGCGTTGCAAGCTCGCAATCGGGGTAGAAGTGGAGAGAGTTGCGCTGCCCATGATCATGCCTCGCGATTGAACAGGCCTGACGGCCGAATAAGAATGACGAGCACCATGACCACGAAAACGGCGATCGAAGATGCGGCGGGGTAGAATGTCTTGGTCAAGCCCTCGATGATCCCGAGCCCGAGTGCCGTGACGATCGCTCCGCCGATCGATCCCATGCCGCCAATGACCACGACGGCAAATACGACGATGATGATGCTGGATCCCATGCCAGGGCTCACCTGGTAGAGTGGTGCGGCAAGTGCGCCTGCAAAGCCGGCCAAACCGACGCAAAAGGCGTAGGTGAGCGTGAGCAAAAGCGGCACATTGATGCCGAATGCCTGCACGAGGGCCGGGTTTTCAGTGGCGGCGCGCAGGTAGGCGCCGAGTTTCGTGCGTTCGATCGCAAGCCAGGTCAGAATACAGATGACCAACGAGATTACGATCACCCAGCCGCGGTAAAGCGGCAGGAAAATGAAGCCGAGGTTGATGCCGCCCGTCAGGGACGGCGGTACGGGATATGGCATGCCGGCCGATCCGAAGATGTGGCGGAAAAGGCCCTCCACCATCAATGCGATGCCGAAGGTCAGGAGGAGGCTGTAGAGATGGTCCATCCGGTAGAGGCGCTTGAGAAGCAAGCGCTCCACAAGCACGCCGAGAGCTCCGACCATGATGGGGGCCGCGAGCAGCGTCCCCCAGTAGCCAAGGCCCAGTCGAGAAAGCAGGAACCAGGCGGCAAATCCGCCCAGCATGTAGAAAGCGCCGTGCGCGAAGTTGATCACATTGAGCATGCCGAAGATAATCGCCAGGCCCAGGCTCAGAAGCGCATAGAACGAGCCGTTGATCAGGCCAAGCAGCAGTTGACCGAGAAGCACGGCCACGGGAACCCCGAAGATTTCAGTCATGGGTCTCTACCTGTTTGAAAAGATGAACCACCGTCAGACACCGAGGTATCGGTTGAGCCGATCCATGTTGGCATCGAGAGCGTTGTTGGAAATTTCGTCGACCACCTTGCCCTGGTCGAGCACGAAGTGACGGTCAGCCACGGAGGCCGCGAAGCGAAGGTTCTGCTCGACCAGGATGATCGTCATTCCACGCGCCTTAAGAATGCGAAGCGCCGCCCCGATCTCGTCGATGATAACGGGCGCGATACCTTCGGTCGGCTCGTCGAGCAGAATGAAATCGGCGCCGGTTCTTAGAATTCGGCCAATCGCCAGCATCTGCTGCTCGCCCCCCGAGAGACGCGTTCCGGGGGTGTGGTCGCGACCTTTCAGGTTCGGGAAGAGACTGTAGATCTCGTCGATCTCCATGCCGCCGGCCTGCCAGGCGGGCGGAAACATCAGATTCTCGATGACGCTCAGTGTGGAGAATATGCCGCGTTCCTCCGGAACGTAGCCAATCCCCAGGCGGGCGACTTTGTGCGGTGCGACGTTCAAGAGGTCGACGCCCTTGAAAAGGCTCGTGCCGCGCCGTTTGCCGACCACGCCGATAAGGCTGCGCAGCGTCGTTGTCTTCCCGGCGCCATTGCGGCCGATCAATGTGACGACTTCGCCCTTGCGTACGTCGAACGAGACGCCGTGCAGGACATGGCTCTCACCATACCAAGCCTCGAGGTTGTTGACGTTAAGTAGCGCGGCTTCAGCCATGTGCCCCTCCCAGGTATGCTTTTCGGACTTCGCTGTCGGCGGACACTTCAGCATAGGTTCCCTCGGCGATGATCTCGCCCCGCCGTAACACCGTGATTGCGTCGGAAAGATCCGCTACAACGCCGAGGTTGTGCTCGACCATCAGAATGGTCCGCCCGTTTCCTACCGAACGGATCAAATTGGCGGTTCGCCCGATGTCTTCGGTTCCCATGCCTGCCATCGGTTCGTCCAGGAGCAGAACTTCCGGATCGAGCGCCAAGGTCGTTGCCAGTTCCAATGCGCGTTTGCGGCCGTAGGAAAGTTCGCTTGCCCTGGTTTGAGAGCGGTCAGCCAGGCCGACGCTCTCCAGCAGGTTCGAGGCTTCGTCGTTTAGGCGTCGGAGCGTGCGATTGGATTTCCAGAAGGCGAAGGTCTCGCATTCGCGGGCCTGCAGCGCGACCCGGACGTTCTCGTGGGCGCTGAGGTGCGGGAATACGGACGAGATCTGAAACGATCGCACAAGGCCGAGCAGGGCGATGTCGGCTGGCGCCATATGCGTCACGTCGCGCCCCTTGAAGAAGATACTTCCGCCGCTCGGGGACAGAAATTTCGTCAACAGATTGAAGAGCGTGCTCTTGCCCGCGCCATTGGGTCCGATGAGCGCATGAATGGTCCCGCCGCGAACCTTTAGGTTGACGTTCTTTACGGCGATGAAGCCACCGAACGCGCGTGTCAGGCCCCGCGCCTCGATGATGGGTGCTGAGTCCGGCATTTGTCCTCCCGACCGGCTTAATGTGTTCCTCCAGCGGGTGCCGAACGGACGGCTCCGCATCCTTTCCAGGTTTGGGAAGGTGAAGCAAGAAAAACACACAAAGTCTAATAATGCAAGCTTGCGTGCTTCCGAATTTTCTGCTTACCATAAGGCTCATTCGCCAAAACACCGCAAAAAATTACAGCGTTGCAAGGCGAATGAGTATGATAACGCAAGTTAAAAACTGGCGCGATGGAGGAGACCGCGCGCCGTGCAAGGGGAGGTTTAATCGTGAAGTTCATGAAGATCTTGATGGCGAGTGCCGCAGCGATAGGCGCCATGTCGGTCGGCGCTTCTGCCGAGAATTCCGGCCCTGTTCGCATCGGCGTTCTGACGGACGTCAGCGGTCAGTTTTCACACGAGTCCGGCGACGGTGCGATCACGGCGGTGAAGATGGCGGTCGAGGATTTCGGCGGGAAGGTCCTTGACCGCCCGCTCGAGGTTGTTGTCGCCGACCACCAGAACAAGCCGGAAGTGGCCGTGGCCACGGCGCGCGAGTGGTACGAATCGCAAGGCGTGACGATGATCAACAATCTGATCAATTCCGGTATCGCGCTGGCCGTTACTCAGGTTGCGAAAGACGAGGACAAGATCGCGATCGTCAACGGCTCCGGCTCTTCGCGTCTGACGAATGACGGCTGCACGCCCAACAGCATCCACTACTCATATGACACCTACGCCCTGGCGAACGGCACGGCCAGTCAGTTGATTTCCCAGGGGATGAAGAACTGGTTCTTCCTCACGGCCGACTATGCCTTCGGTCATGCGCTCGAGGCTGACGCCACGCAGATCGTCAAGGCCGACGGCGGCGAGGTCTCCGGTTCCGTGCGCTATCCGATCGAGACCTCGGACCATAGCGCCTTCATGCTGCAGGCGCAGGCATCGCCGGCCCAGGTCGTCGCGCTGGCGGGCTCCGGGACGACGTTCGTCAACGCGGTGAAGTCGGCTTCGGAATTCGGTCTGGGCGCGTCCGGCAAGACCGTCGCAGGTCTGCTCGTCTGGGACACTGATGTACATTCTCTGGGTCTCGACACGGCGCAGGGGATGATTCTGACGAACGCCTTCTACTGGGATCGCGACGACGAGACGAGGGCGTTTGCGAAGCGGTTTCAGGAACGCGTCGGCCGTCCGCCGCACATGGGCGATGCGGGCGATTACTCATCCACCATCCACTATCTGAAGGCCGTGCAGTCCGCTGGCACCACCGACACGCAGCAGGTCATGGCGAAGATGCGCGAGACGCCCGTCAACGACTTCTTCGCGAAGAACGGCAAGATCCGCGAAGATGGCCGGATGGTGCACGACATGTACGTCTACCAGGTCAAGACGCCGGCGGAATCCGCCGGCGAATGGGACATTCTGAAGCTTGTCACGACGATCCCCGGCGACAAGGCGTTCAGGCCGCTTTCCGAAAGCCAGTGCCCACTTGTGAAGTAGTAAGCCAGGGGCGCGCGGCTCTCATGGTCGGGCGCCTTTCCAGAAAACACCCCTACGCCTGCGCATGCAGGCTCCAGGACCCCAGATGAGCAGGCCATGAGTGAAATCATTGTTGAAACCGCGAATGGTGTCGCCACCGTCACATTGAACCGGCCGCTCCAGCGCAATGCCGTCACCTACGACATGTGGCAGCAGCTGGCGCGCACCTTTACAGAGTTTGACCGCGACCCAAAGGTCCGCTGCGTCATCCTGACCGGCGAGGGCGGCGATTTCTCCGCGGGCGCCGACATCAGCGAATTCGATAAGGTCCGCGAGGGGCTCCAGGAAAGCAAGCGATACGAGGTGGCAGTCGACGCGGCGGGGGATGCGATCTACGCGATCTCCAAGCCAACGATCGCAGCCCTGCGGGGCTATTGCCTTGGGGGGGCGGCACATCTGGCCATGTCCTGCGACTTCAGGATCGCCGCTCGAAGTGCTGTCTTTGGCATCCCGGCCGCCCGTCTGTCCATCATCTACGGCGTATCGGCTACGCGAAAGCTCTTCTCCCTGGTGGGTGTCACGGCCGCAAAGCAGATCCTTTATACCGGGAAGCGTTTCGGAGCCGAGGAAGCCCTTGATATCGGATTCGTCGACCGGGTCGCCGACGACCCGTTGCTCGACGCCGGAGCGCTCGCGGCCGACATGGCGCAAAACGCGCCGCTCACCATCCAGGGTGCCAAGTTCATCTTGAATGGCTGCGCACGCGGGAAACTCGATCGAGAGGCCGCCGAACGCAAGATCGATGAGGCGAGCGCGAGCCTCGACTACATCGAGGGCCGGCAGGCCTTCAAGGAGAAGCGCGCGCCGCGCTTTGTCGGGAAATAGCGATCACCCCCCGCGGAGATCGTCTTTGAATTCGCTGCGTTGTCAGCAAAACCAAAAATCATGGAGCATTGTAATGGAGACCAACTTGAACGGAAAAGTCGCGCTCGTCACCGGTGGTGGGCGTGACGTCGGCGGCGATATCGCCCGTGCGCTTGCTGCAGAGGGTGCGATTGTCGCCGTTAACTACAGCCGCTCGGAAGCAGAAGCCCAGGCGGTCGTCGAGTCGATCAAGGCCAGCGGAGGGCGTGCGGAAGCCTATCAGGCCGATATCAGCGACAATGGTCAGGTGAAAGCCATGGTCGCAGCCGTCAAGGCGGACTTCGGAACAATCGACGTTCTCGTTAACAACGCGGGTTACGTCAAATATCAGCGGTTTGTAGAATCGACGCCGGAGGAGTGGAAGAAGCAGATCGACGTCTGCCTCTACGGCGCGATCAATTGCTGCCACGAGGTCGCGCCGTTGATGATCGGACAGAACGCGGGCCGCATCATCAACCTCGTCGGTGACAGCTCGCGTATCGGTGAGGCGAACCTTGCCATCGCTGCGGCGGCGCGCGGTGGCACTATTGCGCTTGGCAAGTCCCTTGCCAGGGAGTTTGGCCGCAACAACATCACCGTCAACACCGTGTCGCTCGGTCTGATCGAGACGTCGCATTCCGATGCGGAGTTCCTGGAGAAGAACCGCGAGAAAATCGTCAAGGCCTATCCGTTGCGGCGCATTGGAAAGCCGGATGACATCGCGCCGATGGTGACGTTTCTGGCATCGGACGCCTCGTCCTGGATCACCGGGCAGGTGGTCAGTGTCAATGGCGGTTTCTGCATGGTGTAGCCGGAGGAGCGGGAGGCATCAATGATACACTTCGAACTTATAGCACCCGTCGGAAAAATCCTCCAACGGAACGATCGGCTGTACCCGAACAAGATGGCGTTTGAGGACAGGAGGCGTTCCGTCTCGTATGCTCAACTCAACAAGGAAACCGAGGATCTGGGCGTTCATCTCGTCGCACTCGGCCTCAGGAAAGGTGAAGCGGTCGCGATTTTTCTGCCTAACTCGGTCAACTGGGTCGTGGCTTGCCTGGCCGTCGTTCGGGCGGGAGGCGTCGCCGTTCCGGTGAGCATCGACTCGACGGAAGCAGAGCTAGGCTACCGGATCGCCGATGCGTCGTGCTCGGTGTTGATCACCTTGCCGGAAAAACGGCCGATGGCGGAAGCGCTGCTGCAGGCGCTGGAGAAGCCTGCCGTGCTGCTTTGCGCCGGCGAGGACGGCGGCTTCGAGACGCCGCAACGAAGAGAGGGGGCGGTTTTCGAGGACGACGAAGACGTCGATCGTCCGGCCTACATCGTTTATACGTCCGGCACGACAGGCCAACCTAAGGGAGTGTTGCTTTCTACGCGCTCAATGCTCTGGGTCACTTCGGCATGCTGGGCGCCGATCGCAGGCCTCACGCACAAGGACGTCGTTCTCAACACACTGCCACTTTACCATTCCTACGCCCTGAACATCGCGGTTCTTTCGATCGTCGCGACGGGCGCGAGCGAATACATCATGGAGAAGTTTTCGACTTCTCATGCGACTGAACTGCTTCGAAGCGGGCGCTTCACGTTCATGCCGGGCGTGCCGACTGTCTTCCACTATTTCCTCTCGGCGTGCCAGGCGAGCGGCGAGAAACTGCTCTCTTCGGTCCGGCTTTGCGTCTCTGCCGGCGCCATCCTGCCGGGAACCTTGAACAGCGACTTCGAGGAGTTTTTCGGCGTTCCGCTGCTCGACGGATATGGGATCACCGAAACGTCGACGATGGTTACGATGAACTGGCCGGGAAGGTGGCGCGTTGCCGGCTCCTGCGGACTGCCTCTGCCTGGCCTGACTGTCAGGCTCGTCGATCCGAAGACCGGGCAGGATGTGCCGAGCGGGATTGAAGGCGAACTGATCTGCAAAGGCCCTAATCTGATGCAGGGCTACCACAACAAGCCTCAGGAGACCCAGAAGGCCGTCGTGGACGGATGGTACCACACCGGCGACCTCGCAAAAGCCGATCAGAATGGCTTCCTTACGATCACTGGACGGCTGAAGGAGTTGATCATCCGGGGAGGGCAGAACATCGCGCCGGCGGAAGTGGAGGAGACGATACTGCTCCATGATGCGGTGATGGATTGCGCGGTCATAGGTCTCCCCCACACGATGCTGGGAGAAGTTCCCGTCGCCTGCGTCGTTGTGAAGGACGGGCAGACATTTAATCAGGACGACTTGATCAGGCACTGCCGAGACCGCCTCTCGGCCTACAAGGTGCCCGATTGCGTCTACGTGGTCGCCGAAATTCCCCGCACCGGATCCGGGAAAATCCTTCGCGTCAAGCTTCGCGAGAGCCTGCCTGCAGCATGACGCGGGAGCATACACAGGAGATTACAATGCAACCCTTTGTCTTTAGCACGACCAGCCAGATCGTCTTCCGGCCAGGCGCGTCTGCGCAGATCGGCGGCCTCGTCAAAACCAAGGTTGGAGACCGCGTACTTTTCGTAACCGATCCCGGCCTACGGGCGCTCGGGCTTTGCGAACCAGCCCTGTCGTCCTTGGCGGAGGCGGGGATCCGGGCAACCATCTTCGACGGGGTGGAAGCGGATCCCTCGCTGACGACCGTCGAGGCGGCTGTAGAGGCGGCGAAGGTCGCAGCCGCTACCGGCGTCATCGGCTTTGGCGGCGGGTCCTCACTGGACGTGGCGAAGGTCGTGGCCCTGCTTTGCGGATCCGGCGAGGATATCGACAGCGCATGGGGCGTCGGTAACGCAAAGGGCCCACGTCTTCCCTTGGTGCTTGTCCCGACCACGGCCGGAACCGGCTCTGAAGTCACGCCGGTCTCCATCATCACTGTGGGTGGTGACGAAAAGCGGGGGGTGTCGTCGCCGATCATCCTGCCTGACATTGCCGTTCTCGACGCGGATCTGACCTTGGGACTTCCGCCTGCCATCACGGCCGCGACCGGCGTCGACGCAATGGTTCATGCGATCGAAGCCTATGCCTCCAAGAACCCCAACAACAATCCCTTGTCAAAGATGTTGGCTCGGCAGGCGCTCCAACTCCTTGGTGCCAACATCGAAAAGGCAGTTTTCGAGGGGAGGGACCGTGCGGCGCGCGGCGCAATGCTGCTCGGTTCGATGTTGGCGGGGCAGGCTTTCGCCAATTCTCCTGTCGCGGCCGTCCATGCATTGGCCTATCCGATCGGCGGAACGTTCCATGTTCCGCATGGCCTTTCGAACGCTCTCGTGCTGCCGCATGTCTTACGCTTCAACGCACCGAATGCCGCGTCCGACTACGCCGAAATCGCCGCGGACGCCTTCCCGGACCTGGCCACTGAACAAGGGGTCCAGGGCCGCAGCGCGGCCTTTGTCGAGCGGCTCGCCGAACTCTCTGCGAAGCTCGGATTGCAGTCCAGGCTAAGCGATGTGGGCATTGGACAAGAGCATCTGCCTGGGATGGCTCGCGACGCCATGAAGCAGACAAGGCTGCTCGGAAACAATCCGCGTGAGGTGAGCGAGGAAGACGCTCTTTCTATCTACAAGGCGGCCTGGTGATGACCGAGCGTAACCTTCCCGGCACGCGGTCTGACTACAAGGTGTTCCGCACCATCGGAACGCGTTGGTCGGACAACGACACTTACGGGCACATGAACAACGTCGTCCACTACAGTCTGTTCGACACGGCGGTGAACGGCTTCCTGATCCAAAACGGCGTGCTCGAAATCAAACGGGGATCGGAGATCTTCGTCGTCGTCGAAACGGGTTGCCGCTACCATGCGGAGATGACGTTTCCAGACGTCGTCACGGCTGGCATCAGGGTCGCAAAGCTCGGTAATTCCTCTGTTCGCTATGAGATCGGGCTCTTTCGCAACGAAGACGAGACCGCAGCGGCCGAGGGCTTTTTCGTTCACGTGAACGTCGACCGTCTGGCTCGACGCCCCGTTCATTTCAGCAATGCCGCTAGGCGCGTGCTCGAGCCTTTGTTGGTTCAGCCGTGATCGCATAAGGCTGGAGGATGTTTCAGTGACTCTTTTCACTCTAAAAGACCCATCGCTGGTGCGCAACCAATGTTTTATTGGAGGCGAATGGCAGAGCGCCGACGACGGCAAGGTCATCGCGGTAAGCAACCCGGCCAACGGGACCGTGGTCGCCACCGTCCCGCGGATGGGGCGATCAGAGACGAGACGCGCGATCAACGCGGCCGAACAGGCGCTTGGCGGATGGCGGTCGCTTTCAGGCAAGCAGCGCGCTGCGATCCTGCGTAGATGGTTCGAACTGCTCATGCAGAACCAGGATGACCTTGCGGCCATCATGACTGCCGACCAAGGCAAGCCTCTGGCCGAATCGAAGGGCGAGATCGCTTACGCTGCTTCCTATATCGAGTGGTTCGGCGAGGAGGCCAAGAGGGTCTACGGCGACACGATTCCGGCGCCGACGTCCGACAGGCGCATCGTCGTCGTCAAGCAGCCGATCGGCGTTTGCGCCGCGATCACTCCGTGGAATTTCCCGGCGGCGATGATCACCAGGAAGGCGGGACCGGCCCTGGCTGCGGGTTGCACCATTGTGATCAAGCCGGCTAGCCAGACGCCGCTATCTGCGTTGGCGCTGTGTGTGCTTGCGGAGCGGGCCGGCGTGCCGAAAGGCGTGGTCTCTTGTGTGACCGGATCAGCCAGCGAGATCGGTGAGGAACTGACGTCGAACCCGACCGTGCGCAAGTTGAGCTTCACCGGTTCAACCGACATCGGCAAAGTGCTGATGGCGCAGTGCGCCGGGTCGGTGAAGCGAACATCGATGGAACTCGGGGGCAATGCGCCATTTATCGTTTTTGATGACGCCGACATCGACGCCGCAGTCAAGGGCGCCATAGCGTCCAAGTCCCGCAACGCCGGCCAGACTTGCGTTTGCGCCAACCGCTTTCTCGTCCAGTCCAGCGTCCACGACGCTTTCGTAGAGCGTCTGGCGGAGGCTGTTTCTGAACTGAGCGTCGGTGACGGCTTCGGCGAGGGCGTTCAGATCGGGCCGCTGATCGATGACAAGGCTGTTGCGAAGGTGGAGGAACTCGTGCGCGATGCCGTGGAGCGCGGAGGTCGGGTTCTGACAGGTGGTGCGCGGCACGCGCTCGGTCACGGTTTCTATCAGCCAACGGTCATTGCCGCCGCGTCGCCGGACTCGCAGATCTTCGCCGAGGAGATTTTCGGGCCTGTCGCTCCGGTGTTTCGGTTCGAGACTGAAGAGGACGCAATCAAGCTCGCAAACGACACCCAATTCGGGCTCGCCGCATACTTCTATGGGCGGGATATCTCCCGTGTGTGGCGTGTCGCCGAGGCCCTCGAATACGGGATAGTCGGCATCAACGAAGGCATCATCTCCACCGAGTTGGCGCCCTTCGGCGGTATGAAGGAGAGCGGCAACGGCCGTGAGGGCTCCAAATACGGCATGGATGACTACCTCGAAATCAAATACATGTGCATGGGAGTTTGACAATGGTGAACCTCGTTCTGCTGGGACCGCCCGGCGCAGGGAAGGGAACTCAAGCTGAACGCCTCGTGGGGCGGCATGGCCTCCTCCATGTTTCGACAGGCGACCTGCTTCGCGAAGCCATCAAGGCGCAAACGCCTCTCGGTCGAGAGGCCAAGGCAGCGGTCGACGCGGGGGTCCTGGTGCCGGATCAGGTCGTGATCGGCCTCGTACAGGAGCGGCTTTCCTCCGGGGCGCGCGACAGAGGGTTCATCCTTGACGGCTTTCCTCGGACAGTCGCCCAGGCGAACGCTCTGGAACGACTTCTCTGGGATCTGGGTACCCCTCTCGACCACGTCATCCTCTTTGATATCCCGATCAGCCTTCTCGAACAGCGCGTCAGCAAAAGAGCTGAGCAATTTCGCGCGATGGGTGCGGCGGCGCGCTCCGACGACAACCCGGAAGTGCTGAGGAAACGCGTCGAAGAGTTCGTCCGCGCCACGGAGGCGTTGTCGCCTTTCTATCAGCAACGCAAGCTCCTGCGTCGCGTCGACGCTTCCGCCGACGTCGACGAAGTCGGCGCTCAGATTGCGGATTTGTTGGAGCGGTAGTGAGATCGTTTAAGGTCGCAGTGCCTGTGCGCGAAGGGGTTGAAATGGCTTCTGAGAGAGTTGTGCCGGAGGGCGTAGAGCCGGTCGTTGCGATCGCTACTGACAAGCCAGCAAACATCCTGCGCTACGCCTACGATTCTCTCCTTGCCGGAATACCAGTCGCCTTGGTCACACTGGTCGACATCCATGGAGGTACCGCTCGCTCTCTTGGAGCACATATGGCCGTGCGAGCCGATGGCCGCTACTGTGGCTTTGTCTCGGGAGGGTGCACTGAGAACGCAGTGGCGGCGGAAGCGCTTGAAGCATTGTCTTTGGGGCGTGACCGCTTCCTGAAGCTTGGCGAGGGCTCGCCTTTCTTCGACATCGTTCTTCCGTGTGGGGGAGGTATAAACCTTTCGATCCACATTCTCAGGGACGCAGATCCAGTGAGGCAGGTGTTGTTTCACCTCGCTTCACGGCGTCCTGCTACTCTCAGATACCTGCCTGGCTCGCAGACGATTGAATTCGAGGGACCAACCGAAAGCGAAACCGGCTGGCAAGACGATGTATTCCTGACTTCATATCAACCTCCAACGCGGTTGATACTCTGCGGCCGATCCATTGAATTGACGACAACCGTGCAGGTTGCCCAAGCGGCGGGTTATGAAGTCCTGCAAATTGATCAACCAATGAACAGCATCGACTTTGCGTCGAGGATCGATGAGTATTCGGCCGTTGCGCTGCTTTTCCATGATCTGGACCGCGAACTGCCCCTGTTGCAGGGCGCACTCACTTCGAAGCCATTCTACATCGGCGCGTTGGGAAGCCGCAGGACGCACGAGAAGAGGAGCGCAGCGCTTCGCAGGATCGGCTTTGGCGAAACCGATATCGCGAAAATCAAAGCGCCGATTGGTGTCTTTGACAAAGCTCGAGATGCGTCGTCTATCGCGCTCTCCGTCTTGGCGGACATTGCTGCTGCAAGGCTCCGAACTCAATGAGCATTTGGAAAGCTTGAACGAATAGGGAACGGCTCTATCCCTTCCAATTGCGCCCCAGCAGCCACAATTCCATGAGAAAGTCTTGCGCTGAACTTGCCCTTGGCCCTCGGATTATCCGCTCCTGGTGATCGGCAAATCGGTTCTTGAGCTCCGCAGGTGTTGCGTGGGGCACGACGGAAACTTGCCGGTTGTCAGCATTTCTCCCAAGGACAACACGACGTCGGACAACCTCGGCGCTCTCTTGCCTGGTGCTGCAATCAAGTTTGTACCGAGTGAGGACAAGTTCGAACTGCGCTTGCGCGGACCGATGGTCACGCCGGGGTATTGGCGGCGTCCGGAGATCAACAAGGAAGCCTTTGACGAGGAAGGCTCTTATTGCATTGGCGATGCGGGCAAGCTTCTCGATCCGGCCGTTCCAGAGAAGGGAATCCTGCTCGATGGATGCATCGCCGAAAACGTCAAACTCGTAATCGGCACGTAGGTTCAGGCCAACGTAATCAGGCCAGACAACCTCAGCGCTCGAACCTTTGTCTACAGCGTGGTAGCATCCGACACGCACCTAACGAACGTGCTTGTAGACCGTCGTTCGCGATAGGTTGAGCACCCGGGCCGTCTTTGAGATGTTCTCGCCGGACATCTGGAAAATCGAACGGATCTCGCGGCATTTGCTGCGGCTCAGCGGGTGGGGGCGGCAGCTATCGCAGCTGTCATCAACATTTTTCTCTCCTGTGTTGATATCCTCGAAGGAATCTTCATCAAGGTAATCCATCCGGCGGCGCACAAGCGCACGCTGCAGCGCGGTTTTCAGTTCACGGATATTGCCAGGCCAGGAGTGCAGTGCGAGACGCGCGATCGCCGCGTCGGTGACCGCTGTATCAGGCGCCATGGCCTGCATTAGGTGTCTGACGACGCCGGCAAAATCGCTGCGAGCCTTCAGGGCCGGCAGCCGAATGGTGAAGGCATTGAGGCGGTAGTAGAGATCGGCGCGAAACGCCTTGGTGGCAACCATCTCCTGCAGGTTTCTATTTGTTGCCGAGACGATCTGCACATCGACCTTTAGCGTCTTCTGTCCCCCGACGGAGCGCACTTCCATGCTGTCCAGAAACCGCAAAAGCGACGTTTGAGCTGCTAGGGGAATATCCGCAACTTCATCGAAAAACAGCGTGCCCTTGTCGGCTGTGCGCGCCAGCCCGGGCGAGCCTTCGTCACGGGCATTGGTAAACGCACCGCGCTCGTGCCCGAAAATTTCGGCGATGAAAAGGTTTTCCGGCACGGCGCCACAATTGACCGGCACGAACTGGCCCTTGCGACCACTTAGCGTATGGGCATGGCGAGCCATCAGGTCTTTTCCGGTGCCGGTCTCGCCGGTTATGTGTACCGGCATACGCAACGTCACCGCATCGGCGATATCAGTCATCGACCGCTTAACGATCGGGTCGTCGCAAACAAAATCAGGTGCATTCGATCGTCGCAGAAGCGCCGGCAAAGCGGGCGCGGGCTTCGCCATAGCGTCAGCCCCCCGCTGACCGATCTGCCGACAGACCATAAACACACCACTTCCCGCCCGGTCGCGGATGCGGATGACGCCGCCGTTCAGAAGTCCGTCCATTGCCGATCCGAATCCGGCCTCGAACAGATCATCGAAGTGACTGCCGATCGCCGCCGGCAGACCGGCCAGCAAAGTGGTGCCCGGCCGGTTCAACGAAATGATGCTGCCGTCGGGCGAGACCGACAGAAGTCCCGCCGACAGCGTATCGAGATACTCGACGCGCGGGTGGAAAGCGAAAATGAAGCTCTCGGAGCATTCCTGATAGATCAGGCCGTTTTCGATCTGCGCGGCCGCCATTCGCACCAGTGCGTGCGTGTGCTCCTGCCGCGCTTCGAAGGCGCAGGAAGCGTCAAGCAGGCCGAGGGTTTCGCCGCGCGAGTTCAGGATCGGCGCGGCCATGCAGCTCAGATGGCCGTGGCAGGAAAAATAGTGCTCGCGGCCGTAAATGGCGACTGGTCTGTGGGCCATCGCAGCCAGCCCCAGAGCATTGGTGCCGCGCAGATCTTCGTTCCACAGGCTTCCGGGTATGATGGAGCGGCCAGCAGCGCTGTCGGCAAAGTGCTGATCGCTGATCGTGTCCAGCACGACCCCGTCGGCATCGCCGAGTGCAATCATGAAATTGGAGCCGGCGATCTGCGAATGAAGGAGCTGCATTTCCGCGAGCGCCAGCCGTCGCAGGGCAGCATTCTGCTCCCGCCGCTGATTGACCTGGGAGAACGGCACGACGCTGTTGCGCGGCGCAGCGCGCGGATCAAGACCAAGATCGCGGCATCGCTGCCAACTGTCGGCCACAACCGACGGCAGGCTGCCGACCGGCAAACGACCACCATTCTCAAGCGCGTTGCGAGCGCGCTCGATGCCTGAAAGATGCTGCATGTCTCCTCCTCATGCATCACGAATTGCGCAAAGTAGCGTTACGTCGTCGTCCTTTGCAATAGACAGAAACTGAACAGTTTTCAGTTGGCATCCGTTCAGGGAATGGACATTCCCTGCCGTGTGGTATCTGTGTAAACTATTGATATGATTGAATGTAAATATCTGGCACAGCCTTTGCAAACCTTGTCTGATGAATGCGGACCGACTGTTCGCAGAAGCAGGAGAGACAGGAATGAAGGCACAGGTACTCACCCAATATGATGACCACCTGAAGGCGGACCAGTGGGTCTCGCTTCAGGACGTACCGGATCCGAAGATTACGAAATCCACCGACGTGATCGTGCGCATCGGCGGAGCTGGGGTTTGCCGAACCGATCTACACATCATCGAAGGCGTTTGGCGGCCCCATATGGATCCGAACGGCAACAATCTACTGCCGCTAATCATGGGCCACGAGAACGCAGGCTGGGTGGAGGCCATCGGCAAGGAGGTCGAGGGTATCAAGGTCGGTGATCCGGTGATCGTACACCCGAAGATTTCCGGCGGGACCTGCCTTGCCTGCCGGCGCGGTTTCGACATGCATGGCCCCGGAAAGTTTCCGGGTCTCGACTGCGACGGCGGCTATTCGGAATATCTCTGCACGTCGGAGCGCAACATCGTGCCCTTGCCGAAGACGCTCGCGCCCAAGGAGGTAGCGCCCTATGCCGACGCGGGGCTTACCGCCTATCGCGCCGTCAAGAAGGCGACACGCCATCTGCTGCCCGGCGAAAGCTGCGTCGTCATCGGTGCCGGCGGGCTCGGCCATATTGGCATCCAATGCCTGAAGGCGATGTGCGCCGCTGACGTGATCGTGGTCGATATTTCCGAAGCCTCGCTGGATCTGGCTGGCAAAGTCGGCGCTGACAAGCTGATCAAGGCCGATGGCAACGAGGTCGAGGCCGTACTCGAATTGACGGGCGGGCAGGGTGCCGAGGCGGTTATCGATTTCGTAGGCGAGAAGGGCACGACCCTCAAGGGGCTCGCGATGACGCGGCCAATGGGTAGCTACTACGTCGTCGGCTACGGCGAGGATATCCGCATTCCGACCGTCGATATGGTCATCACCGAAAAAAACATCATCGGCAACCTTGTCGGCACATGGGCCGAGCTCACCGAGTTGATGGCGCTGGCTGACCGCGGGCTCGTCGATCTGAGGACCGTCGAATACAGGCTCTCCGACGCCAACCAGGCCCTCAGGGATCTGCGGGACGGCAAGATCCACGGACGCGCTGTGCTTGTTCCCTGATTTCAGACTTCAACAACCCGTGGGAGGAAACCACATATGACACGCAAGAACTTTCTGCATGCGTCGATCTGCGCACTGGCGATTACAATCGCATCCGGCGCTCAAGGCGCGGACGTCAACTACGACCAGTATGGAGACTACGCCAAATACGGCGCCGCGGCCGACGTGCCGGGCGCCTGTTCCTATCAGGCGATCGACCAGAAGGACTATTCAGGCAGAACGCTCAAGGTCATCAGTCATGCCGTGCCGGTCATCGGCGAGCCGACCGATCTGCACGCCAGGCAGTTCGAGGCGCTGACGGGTGCGAAGGTGGATGTCGTGCACATTCCTTTCGGCGATCTCTATCAGCGCATCATGATCCCGTTCCAGACGCAGCAGGCAGCCTATGACGTGCTGTTCTATCCGTCGCTCTGGATCGGCGACCTGCACGGTTTCCTGGCGCCGGTTCCCGCGGCGTACAAGGAGGTGAGCGGGATGAAGGACGTCACGCAGAACTACAAGGATGTGGCGACCTGGGGCGAAGAAATGGTGCAATACCCGGTCGACGGCGACCGGCACTATTTGAAATACCGGTCCGACATCTTCGACGATCCCGACATGCAGGCGAAGTACAAGACCGAGACGGGCAAGGACCTCAAGGTTCCGGCGACCTGGGAAGAGTACAACGCCGTGGCCAAGTTCTTCTCCGGCTGGGACTGGGCAGGCGACGGACAACCGCATTTCGGCAGCGCAGAGGTTACCAAGCGTGACGACTTGATGTTCTCGGCCTTCATCAGCCGGGTTGCCGCCTACGCCAAGAACCCGAACGTGAAGGGTGGCTTCTTCTTCGATCTCGAAACCATGGAGCCACAGGTCAACAATCCGGGCTGGGTCAAGGCGCTGGAAATGTTCATCGATGCGCAGAAAGCCTTCCCTCCGGGCGGCGCAAACTTCGGCCTCGGCGACGAAATATTCTCGTTCGGTGGCGGTCAGGCGCTGATGAGCTATTCCTGGGACGACGCCTTCATCCAGGCGCAGGAAAAGGACAGCCCGATCCGCAACAAGGTCGCAGCCGCCCCGCTTCCGGGCGCCAGCGAAGTCTGGAACCGCACGACGAAGAGCTGGGACAAGTTCGAGACGCCGAACACACCGCCCTACATCACCTGGGGTTGGACATCGGCAGTCACGAAGGCCTCGAAGAACCAGGACATGGCTTTCGATTATCTCTGCTTCTTCTCCAACGAGGCAAACACCACGCTCGATCTCCAGATCGGCCGCTTCGGGGTGAACCCTTACCGCACGACCCATTTCGATCCGAAGTTCTGGCAGGACAAGCTCGGATGGGAGCCAAAGGTGGCGGAAACCTACGTCAAGACGCTGAGCGGCATGGACGATAGCACCAACCGCGTCTTCGACCTGCGCGTTCCGGGCGTCAACCAGTTCATGTCGTCGCTGGCGAATGGCGTGGCGGAAGCAATGGCGGGGCAGAAAAACGCTCAGGAAGCGCTTGATGGCGTCGCTGCGCAATGGAGCGAAATCATCGACAAGATCGGTACAGAGAAGGTGCGCGACGCCTACGCCAACGTCGTCGCGCTCGAAGATCACGGTCGATGAACCGCCGCCGATGACGTCAGACGAAGGCGGCACGGCATGTGTGCCGTGCCGCCTGTTCCAAAGCTGCTACCAAAGGAAACAGGTCATATCATGGGCCAGACAGGGCTTCGGTTCTACAAATTCTCTTTCCTACTGCCGGGCTTTCTTGTGCTTCTGGCAATCATTCTCTTTCCTCTGCTCTTTACCATTCGCGTTTCGCTCTCGGGATGGGATGCAATCGCGCCGGGGCTCAACTGGGCGGGTCTGACGAACTACGCTCATGTCTTCAGCGATGGGCGCTTCTGGGAGGCGATGCTGCGACTGTCGGCCATGGCCGTCGGCACCGTGCTGGTACAATATGTGTTAGGCTTTGCACTTGCGCTGCTCGTCTGGCGAGACATCCTGTTCCGGCGGATATTTCGGGTGCTGTTTCTCATTCCGATGATGACGACGCCGGTCATCATGTCGGTGATCTGGCGCACGATCTTCCACGAATCCCTCGGCCCCGCCAATGATGTCCTCGGTCTCATCGGACTTGGTCCGTATCCGTGGCTCACCTCGGCCAATTTCGCCATGGCCGCTGTCATGCTGGTGGAAATCTGGCAGTGGACGCCGTTCATGTTTCTGCTTCTACTGGCGGGTCTTCTCAGCCTGCCGCGCGAACCGTTCCTCGCCGCGGCCATCGACGGCGCGGGGCCGGTTCGCACCTTTTTCAACGTGACTTTTCCGCTGCTGGTTCCGGTTTCGATCGGCGCGGTCGTCATCCGGCTCATCGAAGCCTCGAAAATCATGGAAACCGTCTATGTGCTCACCTCGGGCGGGCCGGGAACGGCAACGGAAACTGCCGGCTACTACATCTACATCAAGGGCCTTCGCGATTTCGAGATTGGATATGCCGCATCGCTCTCGATCACCTACCTGGTCATCATGATCGTGCTTCTGACAATCATCGCCAAGCTCCTCGTTCGCATTTTCATCGGAAGGAGTGCCTGATGCTCTCAACGCTAAAATATATCGCCGTGGTGCTTTGGAGCGCGTTCGTCGTGGCGCCACTGCTATGGGCGCTAACAACCAGCTTCAAGACGGCCAATGGCGTGACCGGCGGTCCGACCTATCTTCCCTATATCGGCTTTGAGCCTTCACTCGACGGCTGGCGCAGCCTGTTCGGCGGAGCAGGCGGCATCGACATCGTGCGCCCCTACATGGACAGCCTGATCGTCACCAGCAGCGCCAGTCTGATCTCGATCGTGCTTGGCACCCTTGCCGCCTATGGCTTGTCGCGGTTCGACTACCGGGCGGGCTTCGTCAAGAACACCGACATCATCTTCTTCTTCATCTCCCAGCGCATCATGCCGCCGATCGTTCTTGCCATCCCATTCTTCCTGATGCTGCAGTTTCTGGGGTTGCTCGATACGAAGATCGGTCTGATCCTTGTCTATGTGGCGCTACTGCTGCCGATCGCGGTGTGGATCATGGTCGATTTCTTCGATGGCGTACCGCGCCAGATCGACGAGATGGCGATGCTCGACGGCTGTACACCGTTCGAAGCCTTCTGGCGTATCGTCCTGCCGAACTCCATGCCGGGCATTCTGGTCGCAAGCATGTTCTGCGTGATCTTCGGCTGGAACGACTTCTTCTTCGCCTTCACGCTGACCTTCACCGACACGCAGCTTCTGCCGGTCGCGGTCGTTTCGCTCAATTCTTCGGTTACACCCTGGTGGAGCCTGTCAGCCTCGGCGCTGGTATCGGTGGCCCCTCTCATCCTCATTGCAATTTTCGTCGAGCGGCTCCTGTCGCGCGGCACGCTTGCCGGCGCGATCCGGTGAGGAAACAGATATGAGCCTCATCCTCGATACCCTACACCTTTCGCACAACGGCGAAGCCCATCTTGACGGCCTTTCGGCAAGTTTCGCCCGTGGAAGCTTGACAACCGTACTTGGGAGAACGCTGGCCGGCAAAACCACCCTAATGCGTGCGATCGCTGGTCTCCAGCGTATTGACAGCGGCACGATGGAACGAGACGGTCAAGCATTCGGCACGCTTCCAGCTTGGCAGCGCGATGTTGCGATGGTCTACCAGCAGTTCATCAACTACCCGCATCTCAACGTTTTCGACAACATTGCTTTTCCACTGCGAAAACGGCGCCTGCCGGAGGTCGATGTACGCCAGCGTGTCGAATCCGTCCTGTCGATGGTCGGACTCTCGAATTTTGCGGGGCGCAAGCTGTCGGCACTTTCTGGTGGCCAGCAGCAGCGCGTCGCGCTCGCCCGCGCACTGGTGCGCAAGGCCGATATCCTTTTGCTCGACGAGCCGTTGGTCAATCTCGACTATAAACTGCGTGAACAGTTGCGCGAGGAATTCCGCGGCCTGCTCACCAGCCAGAGCGACGGCACGGTGATCTACAACACCACGGAGCCCGCCGAGGCGATGATGCTGGGCGACCGGATCATCGTCATGCACCAGGGCCGAATCCTGCAGACGGGCACCCCGGCTGAGGTCTTCGAAAGACCTGCCAACACGCTGGTTGCCGGTATTGTCAACGATCCGCCGATGACGATCCTTTCGGGTCGCTTGGACCATGGGCGTATCGTGTTCGACGGCGGTGTGGAGCTTGCCGCTTCGGCACATCTGAAAAATCTTCCGCACGGCCTCTACCGTTTCGGCATCAGGGCAACCGAGATCGAGCCTTCGGAAGGCAGAGGCATTCCAGGGCGCGTCACATTCTCGGAGGTATCGGGATCGGAGACATTCGTGCATGTCGAGACGCCGTTCGGCGAGGCGGTGATGCAACTCGAGGGCGTTCATCAGGTGACAGATGGATCGCAGATCGGTCTGTCGCTTGCACCGGAGCGGTTGTTCGCCTTCGCCGCCGATGGGGAAGGCGCACTTCTGCGTGCGCCAGGACAGGGAGAAAACTGATGGCCTCGATACATTTGGACCAAATTGGTCATTCCTACGGCACGGCCGTCTACGCGCTGGAAAAGACCGACATGCACTTCGAGGACGGCAAGACATATGCATTGCTCGGCCCGTCCGGCTGTGGCAAGACGACGATGCTCAACATCATCTCCGGTCTGCTCACCCCCTCCGACGGCCGCGTGCTGCTCGGCGGCACGGATGTGACGAGAACCAGAACAGCCGAGCGCAACATCGCGCAAGTCTTCCAGTTTCCAGTCGTCTACCAGTCGAAAACTGTTTTCGAGAATCTTGCCTTTCCGCTGCATTGCCGCGGCTGGGATCGGTCGCGGATTGCCACACGGGTCGCCGAGATTGCCGATCTTCTCGGCCTGACGTCGCGCCTTAGCCAATCGGCGCGACGGCTGACGGCGGATGAGAAACAATTGATCTCGCTTGGGCGCGGACTTGTGCGAAACGATGTCGCTGCGTTGCTGATGGACGAACCTTTGACCGTTATCGATCCGCACATGAAATTCGATCTTCGCCGCCGCATCAAGCAGGCCAATGATCAGACGCGCCATACCGTGGTCTATGTCACTCATGACCAGAACGAAGCCATGACCTTTGCCGATGAAGTCCTCGTCATGAGCGCCGGCCGCGTCGTCCAGCGTGGAACGCCGCAGCAATTGTTCGAGGCACCCCGCAATCTCTACGTCGGGAACTTTATTGGCTCGCCGGGCATGAACTTCGTTCGGGCAGAGCGCTTAGATGGTGATCTCCGGCTTGATGGCGTCCCCCTCGTGGGGGCGGATCGCTGTCGTGGTATCGCGCCGGATGCTGAAATCGTCCTTGGTATCCGTCCCGAGCATATCGCCTTCGCGCAAGGTGAGGAACTGGGCGTCCCCGCATCGATCGTCTCTGCGCAGGACCACGGCAGCCTGCTTGTTGTCGACGTCGCTGTCGGCTCTGACCGACTTAGGATGAAGGTACGCCGTGACGTTTCCTTTCCCGCTGGTCAGGCGCGTCTCCGCGTTTCATCCGATCAGGTCCGTCTCTATGTCGACGGCGTTCTGGTGAACTGATCGCGGGTATGCGACGGGGGCTTTGAGCGGGCGTTCCGCTGCCAACTGGATGCCGTCCAAACGTGTACAGTGCTTCTGGACGGCATCCAAAGTGGTTATGATAGAGAGGCGAGGCAATCGCATGAAGGCGTTCGCATTTCAGATTTCTCCAAACGATTTTTCGTAAAAGATTAGGCCATTGTGTATGTCGCGGCGGCCGTTCACTGCGAGGCTATGCCTGGCTTCCTGACATCGCGGTCCACGCCCGGTGGTCGCCAATGCTTTTGTGCATGGTCACTTGCCCCGTTCGACATCGCTTGAATCGGGAAGCCCATGATCTGCTGGGGCCGCGACCGCAACGCATTCAACGCGCGCTTACCATTGAATCGAAAGCGATCGGAAAAGCGTCCACCATGGCGTGAAGGCGGCGCGTTTCAATTCCATCACGTGCTTGGACCGAAAGGCCGTGCAGCAAGGTTGCGCAACAATCGCCTATGGCAACCTCATCGACATGGGCCGGAATTTCCCCCGACTGTTTGCCCGTGTTCACCCGATCAATGATCGATTGCGTCCTCGCCTTCCGATGCTCGGCCAGCCAGTCTCTTATGGCCTCATTCTGCTGGATCTTCTCGCGGTCACATCCATTGCACCGATAGTCCTTCCATCGGAAGGCAACATGGTCGTCGTCAAGTTCGACGACGCGGCTGTTGGCGATAGCGACGCGATCGGTGAAACGGCCGAGATAGGCGAGCACGGGTCCGGACCGCTGAAAGGCGGCTTTGCATCGACGGCCCATTCGATACGCCGAGCCTGTACGAGATGGCGGCTGAACACGGCGTTGTCGTTGAGATGGGAAAGGTGGCATATTTGATATCGTCGGGAACGACACGGGCGGAGAGGCCGCGAGTGCGGCCGCTCACTCTTCACGCATCGTTTACAGGGAGATCCGACCGCCGCCCGATTTCGCCTTGACCATCCATGGCGCAACCACGGGAGCCTTCACAAGGATGCCCTTTTTGCGTGCAAAGGAGCGAAGTGCGTCTTGTGCCACCTGAACGGGCTTGTGTCCGTCATGTGCCAGGTAGCACGTCTTCAGGGTCGCGTCGTGAATGATGTCGCGATCTCCTTTGGACCATTCCTCAAGGAAATCGATCGCATCGTCCAGGTTTGTGATTTCGAGGACCAGATCCTTCCTTTCACGCAGGTAAACTGGTCGATCAAACATCTTCGTGCGCATTTCTACCTCACTGAATAGGTACGGCACCAACCAATCTGGGGAGCCAGTTAGCCAGGGGGGTACCCCGGGCCCAGTCGGCGGGGCCGATCGGTTGAGTCTGTCAGACCCGTCCTCGGGAGAACGGGCCTGAACAATCGCGTTAGAAGTCCATGCCCGGGCCGGCCGGCAGGGGCGGAGCCGGGTCTTTCTTCGGCTTTTCTGCAATCATCGCCTCGGTCGTCACCAGGAGACCTGCGACAGAGGCAGCATCCTGGAGTGCGGTGCGCACGACCTTGGCCGGGTCGATGACGCCCTGCACATAGAGGTCGCCATATTCGCCGGTCTGGGCGTTCCAGCCGTAGGAGAAGTCCGTCTTCTCGCGAAGTTTGCCGACAATGATCGAACCTTCGGCACCAGCATTCTCAGCAATCTGGCGAACAGGTGCCTCGACGGCGCGCCGGACGATCTCGATGCCGACCTTTTGGTCCTGATTGGCCGTCTCCACATGATCCAGCGCTGTGATGGAACGCAGTAGCGCGACACCGCCGCCCGGAAGAATACCTTCTTCAACGGCTGCCCGGGTGGCATGCAGTGCATCGTCGACGCGGTCTTTCTTTTCCTTTACCTCTACCTCAGTCGACCCGCCCACGCGAATGACGGCAACGCCGCCGGCGAGCTTGGCAAGACGCTCCTGCAGCTTTTCGCGATCGTAGTCGGACGTGGTCTCTTCAATCTGGGCGCGGATCTGCGCGATGCGCCCGTCGATATCGGCCTTGGCGCCGACGCCGTCGATGATGGTCGTGTTCTCCTTCTCGATTGCAACTTTCTTTGCCCGGCCGAGCATGTCGAGAGTGACGTTCTCGAGCTTGATGCCGACGTCGTCAGAGACAACGGTGCCTCCTGTGAGAACCGCGATGTCTTCCAGCATGGCCTTGCGCCGATCACCGAAGCCTGGTGCCTTGACCGCAGCGACCTTCAGACCGCCGCGCAGCTTGTTGACGACGAGGGTCGCGAGCGCTTCGCCCTCCACATCTTCAGCGATGATGAGCAGCGGCTTGCTGGATTGAACCACCGCTTCGAGCACTGGCAGCATCGCCTGAAGGTTGGAAAGCTTCTTCTCGTGAATGAGGATGTAAGGATCGTCAAACTCGGTCCGCATCTTGTCGGCATTCGTCACGAAATAGGGGCTGAGATATCCCCGGTCGAACTGCATGCCTTCGACGACTTCGAGTTCGGTCTCTGCCGTCTTGGCCTCCTCGACGGTAATGACGCCTTCATTGCCGACCTTCTGCATCGCCTCGGCGAGATATCGGCCGATTTCCTCGTCGCCGTTTGCCGAGATCGTCCCGACCTGAGCAATCTCAGAGTTGTTGGAGATCTTTCGCGCTTTGGTCTTGAGTTCCTTCACGATCGCATCGACGGCAAGATCGATGCCGCGCTTCAGATCCATCGGGTTCATGCCTGAGGCAACCGCCTTGGCACCTTCCTTGACGATGGCCTGCGCCAACACAGTGGCCGTGGTCGTCCCGTCACCGGCGAGATCGTTGGTTTTGGAGGCGACTTCGCGCAGCATCTGCGCACCCATATTCTCGAACTTGTCTTCTAGCTCGATTTCCTTGGCAACCGACACGCCATCCTTTGTGATGCGCGGGGCACCGAACGACTTGTCGATGACGACATTGCGCCCCTTCGGTCCGAGCGTGACCTTGACGGCGTTTGCAAGGACATCGACCCCACGCAACATGCGTTCCCGGGCGTCGAGGTGGAATTTGACTTCTTTCGCAGCCATTTCTGTAACTCCTCAATAGGCAGCTATCTGACTGATGGACTTATCGCTGGTTTGTTCAGGCCGCCTGCTTGCGCACGGCCGGGGCTTCAATGACACCGAGGACATCGCTTTCTTTCATGATCAGCAAATCTTCCCCGTTGACCTTGATCTCGGTACCGGACCATTTGCCGAACAGGATGCGGTCTCCCGCCTTGACGTCCAAGGCCTGGATCTGGCCCGCTTCGTTGCGGGCGCCGGTGCCGACAGCGACAACTTCGCCCTCCTGCGGTTTCTCTTTCGCCGTGTCGGGGATGATGATCCCACCCCTGGTCTTTTCTTCCGATTCAATCCGGCGGACGAGAATGCGATCATGCAGCGGTCGGAAAGACATGTTTTCCTCCAATGGACAAACAGTAGTGACGTTGTTCCCCATCACCGGACCGGATGACCAGTCCGGACGGGTACAAGACCTCAAACGAGCGTCTTGCGCAAAATCATCTGGTTTCACGGTTTTTCGAATTCAAGAGGTCAACCCAAAAAAATCAGCACTCGCATCGAGCGGCTGCTAACATGCTGTAAAGGAACAACAAAAGCCTACTTTACGTTTAGAAATCCGTTGATGACCGCGAACAATTGCGCCACCTTAGCGCTTGTTGATAAACGGAGGTTAAGCATGCGAGAACCATCGGATTTTGAGCGTCAGATAAACGGCTACGGACTGACCACCGCGCATATCCTTTACCGTATTCCCGATTTCGTATCCGTTCTGCAGACCTATGTCTGGCAGGATTACGATCTTGCTCCCGACTTTCCTAGAATGCAGCAATTCCTCGATTTCTGGCAAACCAATCTCGACGGTCCGCTGCATTCCGTTCGGTATACGCATCAGCGCCTGATCCGACCCAACGAATGGCGCCGCATTGAAGGTGAGTTCACGCTGAACTGAGATTTGCAAAAAAATCTCCAAGGCAGCACTTGAAGCCGGATTTCTCAGATACCAGATCATCTTCCTCCAGCCGCTGACAACAGGGCTGGAAAATGCTGGAAGCGCCGTCATTCGGCGCTCCATACCCATGTTGCTTTTAGGAGGATATGGCTATGGCAACATCTTACGACTACACACCTCTCTTCCGATCGAGCGTCGGCTTCGACCGGCTCTTCAATCTTCTGGAAAACGCCCAGCGCGACCGTTCGACCAGCGATTGGCCGCCGTATGACATTGTCAAGACGGGTGACGACAGCTACCGCATCTCGATTGCGGTCGCAGGTTTCGCCGAGGGCGACCTCGACATAACGTTCCAGTCCAATCTGCTCACCGTTATTGGCAAGAAGCAGGACTCTCCGTCCGAAGCTTATCTGCACCGGGGCATCGCCGGCCGCCCGTTCGAACATCGTTTCGAGCTTGCGGACCATGTCAGGGTGAGTGGAGCGGGATTGAGCAATGGTCTGCTGACCATCGATCTCGTGCGGGAGATTCCGGAGGCATTGAAACAGCGCAAGATCAGCATTGAAAGCGGTTCCACGCTTGAACGGCCGGACGCAGCGCCGCAGATCGACGCACAGAGCGCCGCCTAAATGAAGCATTGGATATGGGCGCCGTTTCGATGGCGCCCATGAGCACACCGGGTTGGAAAGGAGAGCGCTATGAAACCCGATATGTTCAAGAAACCTGTGCGTATTCTCGTCGGCCTTGGATTTCCGACGGAAGTGAGAAGCGTTATGGACGCTTACCGACACCTGGTCGAGTGGCCGATATCGCTCAGGGATGGTCCGCATTCGGTTGCACTCAAGGCATGCCACGCTGCCTTGCGTGGCGAGATCGAAGCTGAGACCGCACGTGGATTGTTTGCCGCCTTCGCGGAAAAGCACGACCTGCTTGCGCCGGAAGCTGACTCCATCATGGCGGACCACCCGAGGTGGAGTCGGGATCCACACGTGAGCTGAGGTGAACCGAGCATGGACGATATGTTTAGGCAGATTGCCGCAACTGCCGCGAACATCGGACCGGAAGTTCTCGCCTCTAACTGGTCGCCGTTTCGACGTCCAATGGATGTGGTGAAGGCTCCTGCACTTTCTGTCGATGACAAACGGACCATCCTCGCCGCATGGGCCTCGGACTTTTACGCGATAGATTCGAAGCCGGCTCTCCGTCATATTCCAGGAACGCCCGAGCCGGTTTCAATCGATGAGGTTCAGTCTGCCCTGCGAGAACTCGATTCGCGGTACGATACCTGACGGGGCTATATACCTCTTCTCTAACGCCTTGCCGGCTTTCCGACGGGCCGTCTCGATATCAGGCGGCACGTCGAAGCTAATTCGAACTGGGAGTTCACTTCAAATCGAAAGAATGCCGTTCCTCGAAGGCGAGATACCAGCCTTCGCTTTTCCTTATCGCTCGGCTACCCTTTGAAGTGTTGGAGGTCAACTAGCCAGTCGACCCGTCTCAGCGGGTCTCCACCCTTAGCGAGCCGACCGGAAGTGGCCGCAGCAATTCTTCCTCTGGCTTGGTAAGGTCGATCCACGCCTGCCAATCGATCGGATGAAGAACAGCGATCTGGCGATTGTGAAAAGGCTCCACATCCGGTCCCGGCTCCGTTGTCAACATCGTGAACGCCGCGGGCTGGCCTTTCTGGCTGGGCTGCCAGATTGCGGCGATCGCCATCAACGGCGCCCTCACGAGCGTGAAACGGTGTTTGGCCTTCGGGTATTTCCTCCGCGTATGTTCAAAGAACGCGCTGGCTGGAACAAGACACCGATGGCTGTCGCCGAAATGCTTTCCCTTCGATCGAAGGTTGAATACGGGGCCGCGCGTCCGGGTTTGGGGAAACCCGAACTTCATTTGCGTCAACTCGAGGATATGATCGCCCGCAGCCCGGATTACCGGGGCCATATCGCCCGTCTTGATCTCGTTGGCCGACGGCATATCCAGTTCCGTCTGATGCGTGGGGATGCCAAGAGCGAGATCCTGCATCACCTTGCAGTATTCGGTGTAGCCAATCTGTTGCTCGTACTCGCTGCACATAGGGAACGCCTGAGTGTTTGGCACGCCGTCGTTGCGCACAGGGCCATCGATCATGCTGACGGTTGCAACTGCCGCTTTGACCCTGCAGTTCCTTTGCCGACGCGACCACCATCCGATGTGTCTAGCAACGCCTAACGTAACCCTTGGGGTCGCGGTCAGCAATCCTCGAAGTCATCAGGGGCACGCTCAAGCGACTGCTCAGGAAAGCGGCAGGCTCGCATATCCGTAGATACTACTGTGTTCCGGCGTGACCACCTTGTAGACTGCGCCCCTGAGGGTGGACAAGGCTCATATCAGTAAGCATGTGGTTGAATACGAATTACTATAATTTAGGGTTGCGGCATATGGCGGCGGTCCACCGCCGCCTGCGGACACAACTAGGCACTCGGCGAGGGATTCAGCTCACAAGGGATTGACGCAAAAACCGTTACAGAAGCTCGAACGTGCCCACCGAGGGACCGCACACCGGTTCTCCTCGAATTCGCAGATAAGCGTTTGCTCTCTCCTTCGACATTTTTTCCGTGGATCGCATGTCGGTACAGCGGCCTCTGCCCGACTTTGATCCCGTCCAGTTTCTTCGTGCTGACCGGTCTCATGATCTCGAGGCTGGTTTCATGTGCTTCTCGTCGAAGGCGAGTTCCTGATCGCCATGGACCTCAAGCTGCTGCTGGAGCGACAGGGCTGGATCGTCATCGGCCCAGCGGCAACGGTGGACGAAGCACTGGCACTGCTGGACGAACAACTGCCATCTGTTGCTATTCTCGATGTAACACTGAAGGACAGCACGGTGACGCCAGTGGCGGTGGCCCTTCGGGTAATCAACGTACTCTTTGTGATAGCCAGTGCCTATGGGGCACCCGCCGAGGACGGCGGATGCGTCCTAGCGCAGGCTCCCAATGTTGGTAAGCCGACAGTCGAGCGTGACCTTTTTAACGCCCTCGAACACGTCGTTTCCTCATAGGTCTTGCCGGACGACACCCGCGTAGTCAACAAGGACAAGGCAAAAGGTTCGAAGCCCTGTGAAATCGCTTCGATATCAGCGCTCAGGCCGCCCTTGAAGCTTGTCTATCAATTCGCAAGAGCGCTCTCTTGAGCGCTGCCAGGCAGATGCTGTCAATCGCGGTGCCCTCGACCTCCTCCATGATCGACAGTGCTTTGTCGACAGGCATCGCGGATCGATATGGCCTGTCGGCTGTCAAAGCATCAAAAAAGTCTGCTGTCGTGATAATGCGGGTTTCGAAAGAGATATCTTTTGCAGTTAGACCGCGTGGGTATCCTTTGCCATCGAGGCGTTCGTGGTGGGCGCCACCAATCCGTGCAATCTCCCCAAAGGCCGAGATGCGTGAAAGGATGTCCTCGCTGTAGACGGTGTGCTGCCGCATTTCCACCCACTCGGCATCATCGAGCTTGCCGGGTTTGTCGAGGACGCTGTTGCTCACGCCGAGCTTGCCGATATCGTGAAGGAGGGCGGCGCGATTGAGCCATCGGCGATCGATGGCGGAGAGGTCGAGCTCTTCGGCAATCATGTCCGTGAACAACGCGACGCGGTCGCAATGACCTGCAGTGTATGGGCTTTTAGAATCGACGACTTCGCCGAAAGCAGCTGCGATATCATCGAGGTAGTCGTCGTCTAATGCTGCGGCGTTGCGGGCGGGTGGAAGTGTCAGGATGAGGCGAGGCAGATCGTCATCGGCGAGGGCGTCCCAGAAGCCGTCTCTGGCAGAAACGGCGATGAAGGTGTGTACCAGCGCCGGATCAAACCATGTTCCGGAGCGCCGTTCGATTTCGGCGAGCGCTGCTGCCCGTCCGCTTGCATGGTGGAACACGTCTATGACCTGTGCCAACAGTGCAATTCGCGAAAACAGTGGAATCTGGTCCCCCATAAGACCTTGCGGCTTGCCGGCGCCGTTCCAATGTTCGTCGAGATTCTGGATGCCGCCAGCAACGGTCTCGGAAAAGCGTAGTTTGCGAGCGATTGCCGCGCCCCGGTGGCAGCGCGTTTCTATGAGTTCGCGCGCGATCGCGCCGCCATTTTGAAGAATGTTGATTATTGCGCGAAAGCGCTCGGCCATCCCAGCCTTCAAGCCCGTGTGGCTTAGAACGAAACGCAGCACCTGTGGCAAGCTATCGCCAACCGTTTTGAAGTCGTTCTTGAAGGTCAGATCGTCCGTTAGATAGAGTTCACAGATGCGTGCCGCATTGCTCGAACAACCAAGATCCTTCAGAAGCAGCGTGAAATATAGGTCACGCATTTCCGAGTTTGAGAGGGCGAGTGCTTCGCCGACCCGCATCCCGATGAAGCAGCATCGAGAACAATGTCCGGCAGGCTGCCCCTCCGTGATGTCGAGCGCTTGACTGAGTGCGGCAAGCAATTCTGCCAAATTGAGGGCAGAGACATCTGGCCAAACTGCCGACCTTATTTCGCTCATACACGTCGCTCCGTCCTGTGCGAGGCGAGCATATTTGGCAAATGTCAAGAAGCTCTTATGCCGACGCTTTCGGCCGCCGATGCGACTGACAGGACCGGCTGCCTGAAAGAACGGGGCGATGAGTCGGCCTTCAAACGAGCCTTGTCCCCTTGAGTTGACCGCGTGGCCAAGGCGGTTACCGCCGCGAGATCCATCAGACATTAAGGGAGCGGCCAAAGCTGGGGGTTAGGCTGCTAGGTCGAGCTTTGCCTGTTTGAGACGGCCGTCCGCGACGGCGGCTCGGACTTGAAGAACCCCATGAGCACCGATCGGTGTCCAACACATCTGCCGCTTCTTATTCATACGGGCATTGACGAGGCTGTTGGCGGCACTTTCGGCCGGCGAACTGGATATCGGCTGACCGGACCAGTATCGCCGACAGTAGTTGACGATCGAAGCTGCGTTCTGCCCCAGGTAAGTGCCGAGATTGTTGATCAGCTCGTATAGGCGCCTGATTTTGCCGGGGGCGTCGCGAAAACCGCGATGCTGATCCAATTGGGCGAGCATCTGCTTTACGGCTTCGCTTGCCTCTCGGACATATCCGCTCCAGAGGAGATGCCGAAGCCTGGGCACATGCACTGCGACGTTTTGCAGATAGACATCCAGATTTTGCAGATGCCCTCCCAGGCCTGTTCGATGTGCCGCAGCCGTATCGATAGATGAAACCAGTCGAGAATATGCGTGACGGGCTGACGTGTTGCACTGACGACGATGCTCTGCAGCCCGACCTCTCCGTCGCTAAAGACAGTGATGTCTCGGCCAGGCAGCCATCCTTGCGCGCGCATCGCCGCGCGAACGATATCGTGTTTGCCGGTAGCGATATTCGGCGCACCGGCAAACTGACGCGGTGCTCGGCCTTGCGCAACAACGCGTCCCATCGCGATCTCGAAATGCCGGCTTTGATAGCCGGGAACCGCGCGAATATAGGCGCCATCAATGAAAACGGAAACGGGAGACTTGCCGGCGCGACTGATTCGATAGGGTCTCGCGAGACATCCCACTTTTCGATCTGATCGGCAGCCTTGCCCAGCCGGTTGCTCACGGTTCGATGATTATGAGGCCGCGTGGCCGGCACAAAGATATCAAGTACACGCGCTGCTTCTCGAAATGCCAACCGGGAGCCAGTTCGGCTTGGATGCACTCCAACTCCGGGGTAGCTCGGCCATTCAACAGGGTCTCGACGCTTCCCGTTCCCAACCTCGCGGTCGATCCGCATGCACAGCTGCACCACCGCGGGACACGCACTTGGCAAGATCCAAAGAGCGAATGGATCGTGCGGTACCTACTATCATGCACCGAGCGACGGCGGTTACAGTCTTGGCACTTCCGATCTCGCTGGGCGGCTTAATCCGTCTGAAACTGCGTCAGCTCCTGTTGGAGGCGCCGCTGTATCTCCTTGGCTTCTTCGAGGGAGAGGCCAAAATCGTTGAGACGGGCCCCATCGAGAGACCGGTCGACCTTGGCAATTTCGCAACGCTGTGACACGCCGTCAATGGCAACAAGCTCGGCCGAGATGATCATCTTTAATTGCGATGCCAACGAATGCCCCTTCAGAAAAGGCAGCTGCTTACCCGAAATTTCTTACCCCTACCATTTTCCCACTCCCCCCAATTCTTCGAGGCAGAACTAGTCGTCCGGCGTTCCGTGGCTACTCGGCACGATAGTCGGAGTGACTTAAATACCCCTGGATCGCGTCACAATGACCGCGCTTCTTATCGCGACCCGGCTATCTCGACTTCCTGAAAGCGTTCCCATATGAATATTAGAAAGAGGCAATCATCGATGCTATGCGCCTCGTTAGAGTCGGTTTGAGGGGGCTCTGAGACAGGAATGGATGACAGATTGTCCGTCAGCCTACGGGGAGGAGAAGTTGCCTATGCTTAGCAACCACCATTCGAGTAACATTGCGGCAAAACCAGCGACTGAAACTGGACTGTTAGGCAGCGGAAACCAGGCCGGCGTGTTACTCGGAAGCAAATATGAGCTAGGTGGAAGCAAGCTGCTCGCGTCGTCTGTTAATCGGGGATGGGGCAGCAGCATTACGGCCGAAGTCCGTCGACACGAGGATCTGCACTGCACAGCATTCGTGCAGCAGGTAAACGAAGTTATCATCGCTCTTTCTGGTTCTGCCAAGATTAAGCGGCGCGCCGATGGGCCGGAGCAGAAATTTCTTTCTCGACCAGGCTCAGCGTGCATTTGCCCGCGCGGCGTGGCGGTCAAATACCTGCATATCCATTCCGGTTCCCTGGAGATGCTCCATCTTTACCTTCCTCAGGACCTGTTCGGAAATTTGGAAAGCTTGGACGGCAGCTCGGTAGATTCCGGTCTCATGTATACCGGTGGGTTTTACGACCCATTAGTTCAGCATATTGGCTTGGCAATAGCAGAAGAACTTCAAGCGGAGCAGTCCGCTGGCCGAATCGTCCTCGACTCACTAGCACTCGCGCTCGCAGCAAGAATGCTTCAACACTATACACGCCAAGAGCCGAATAAATTATCCGGACGCTTTATCGATGGAAAAGCATCGGGTGCCTTAGATCACGCACGGCTGAACAGAGTGCTTGAATTCATGTACCAGAACCTAGGGGCCGATATAACCTTGGACGAGCTTGCGGGTGTTGCATGCTTGAGCGTCTATCACTTTGCGAGAGCGTTCAAGCTGGCGACCGGAAGCGCGCCCGTTCAGTACTTCACGGATTTGCGTGTCGCGCGAGCAAAAGCCCTACTCGCGGATCCTACCATCACGGTTGAAGATGTTGCGTTGTCGACCGGGTTTTCATCAGGAACGAATTTTGCACGGGCCTTCAAAAAGTCTGTCGGCTTGTCACCGACCCAATACCGCAGCCAACACTAGGCTAGTGGTCTGATGCCAACACTTGGTGCCCCCGTTTGACGGCGGCCATGATTTCCTCGGGACCTGCCTTCCAGACGAATGGGCGCGGTTCTTGGTTGTGCTCTTTGATGACCCGATCGATGGCCGCCTGCAGGTCGACGACGGAGTGAAAGACGCCGTGCGTCAACCGTCGGCGTGTCAGTTTTGCGAGGAAGCCCTCGACGGCGTTCAGCCATGAACATGATGTTGGAACGAAGTGGAAGGTCCATCGCGGAAGCCTTGCCAGCCAGGGGCGGACCTTTGGCTGTTTGTGATTCAGTTGCCGCCATAATGGCCACTGTTCCCAAGCCTTCGTCGCTCATCACGTGATCCTGGCCCGCCACGCATGCTTTTGCGGCGAACCGCGATTTGCAACGACGGCTTCGAGCCGGGCCCTGTCGGCGGCGGTGAGGTCAAATGTAGTGCCGGAGCGCATGGTGAACCGTCGCAAATTCGACACCGATCGGAATCCAAAATCGGACTCTTTTGTCGCGATCAATCCACCAGCAACAACGCTCACGCGCCTTAGCGTAACGCAGCGTTGAAAGCGGCAGGAAGCTTCATGGTTCGCGCGCGCCATTCCTCGTCACCTATATGCTTCAACTTCGATGGGTGCGTCGCCGACCTTTCGCCACTGGGGAGCAGTCGCTCCCGCGATTGGCGTGACCCTGCAGGTTAGTTTGGCTGTCAAGATGAGTGCAGATACAGAGGACGCGATTGCAGCGTGTGACCTCGGTCTGCAGTCGCTCTCTGGCCACCTTCGGCCGGCGTTGCAAGCATGTTCACAAGACAGCAAGAATTGCCTTTTGCAGAGCAATTGGCGAATGGCGGCCTTCGCCGTTCGCCATATACTCCTAGACTAGTAGCCAACAACAGGCCGGTGGAGCTAACAGAGAACAAATTCTCTGGAAAGAGCTAAAGGACCAGTTGGCGTTGACCCTGCCTATGAGGAGAGGAACCTAGGTGGGAAGGGAGAGACAGCAGGGTCTGTCGCAGGAGAATCCGACGAAGTTGGGAGGCTACGTCATGAGACAAGATCGCGCAAATGCGAGACGACACACCGAGTACGAAACATTAACCGCGCCGAGAATGATCAAGACCCGCGCTGGTGACGTCGAAGCGGTCGAAATTGGCAATCCCTCCGGGCAAGCGCTGATATTCCTGCCCCATGGGCTCGGCGATTGGTCGGCGCTCTTGGACATTGCTGTTGATCTCGCGATGTTAATGCCGGACCTGCGGTTGATCGCATTGTCTCGCCCAGGATGCGGGGGTACGCAATGCTTGGAACCAAGCGTTTCTGACCCCTTGTTTTTCGAAGCGAGCGTCGTTCTGCCTGCTTTGATGGATGCGCTTGATATTTCTTCTGCAGACTTTGTTGGACACGCCGATGGAGCGTCTGTCGCTTTGATCTTGGCCGGGCTCTTCCCGGAAAGGGTCCTGGGTGTCGTCGGGCTGGCCGCCTACTGCTTTGGCGATCAATACCTTTGCGCAACCCTTGAGGCTATTTCCGCGCTGGGGGATGCGCCGGAGTCATTGTCAAACCTTGTATCCGGCAGCCACGAACCCGACATTTTCTTTCGCCGTTGGCGTGAGATTCGCTTGTCGGAGTGCCAGAGACGATGGAATGCTACAAAGTTTTTCGAGGGGATTTCAGTGCCGGTAACGCTTATTCAAGGAGCGCGTGATGAATTTATCAGCCTCGATCAGGCCGCCGCCATTGCTGCTCGAATACGCGGTGACGTCTGCTGGGTCACGTTGAGAAACGCGGGTCATTTCGTTCATCTTGAAAACCCAGAACAGGTCATCACACTTGTCCGGCACCAGCTCGACCAAAGCCGCGGTCGCAAGCCCGCAATGCAGAGCGCAATTGATCCAGCGACGCGTCGTAAAGCGAAAGGAACGAAAAAGATCCCGTGTCTTTTGCCAATTCAGCCGCAGTTGACCGGTGCGGACGACAAACCAGCCTGTTTGCTTGTCGCCTAGGCCAATTCATGCCGGTTGTCTTGAGTGCCGTTGATACCTATAGCTGGGTGAAACGGATACTGGTGCGCTATGGATCAAGACAAGTCCCTACAAAAGC
Organism: Ensifer sp. GW821-FHT05G01; assembly: GCF_059419585.1. Taxonomy (NCBI): domain Bacteria; kingdom Pseudomonadati; phylum Pseudomonadota; class Alphaproteobacteria; order Hyphomicrobiales; family Rhizobiaceae; genus Ensifer; species Ensifer sp. GW821-FHT05G01. Next base: position 106,253 of record NZ_JBWKSC010000015.1, read on the forward strand.
TGGTCCCGGCAGTCGAGCGGGCTGCCGAGATTTTGGATCTCGTGAGTTCCTCAAGGCGGTTCCTAACCGTTTCCGAACTGGCACGGGAGACAGATCTTCCCAAGAGCACTGTGCATGGTCTCTGCGGGACGATGGTGCAACTAGGGCTCTTGGTCCGACGACCGGATCAAACCTTTGTTGTCGGGCCGCATGTGCTTCGGTGGTCCAACGGCTTCGACCGTCAGACGGATGTCGCGACTGAATTCGCGTTGCTTTGCGATGAGGTTTCCATTCCCGAGCACGCGACTGCTTCACTTTCCGTGCCCGAAGAGATGGATATGGTCTTTATTGCCGCTAGGCAGGCGGCTGCGGGCAATCGCTTTGCGGCGCGTCCGGGGATGCGGCTTCCGGCCGTTTTCGTTGCTTCCGGCAAGGCGGTCCTCTCGCTGTTGCCCGATTTCGAAATCCGTCGATCGGTGGCCAGCAGCTTTCCAGCGCCCCTCACCCACAAATCCGTACTAGGTGTTGACGAACTTCTTCTGGAGCTGAAGGAGGCGCGGACAGAAGGAATTTTCACCGATGTCGGTCAGTGCATCGACGGCGTGACGAATATCAGCTCTCCGGTGATGAACGCAGTCAACAAGCCCCTTGCAGCGGTGATGCTAAGCGCCCCAAGCGAACTTGTGGAAGGAACAGCGTTGCACAACGTATCGTCTGTCGTCGCGTCACTTGCCAGTCGCCTATCTCGACGGATGGGCGCCGACGTACAGAACCGGAGTTCCAACCCATAGCGATCCGTCGCGGCCCTACCTACAGGGCAACGTTCAGGAAAGCAGTAAACCTCGCTAACCTTTCGAGCGCAGAAGTGAACGGTGGCCGCGAGCGTGTCCGTCCAACCAGTAAATCCTAAAAATAGTGGCGACCATGTCGTCAATGAATTGCGGTCCTACGTTCACGGACTCTACGGGCCGACGGTTCCGTGTAGATCCGCGCCCATGCGATGGGAAAGCTGCGTTGCGATGCGTTTCACGTTGGCGATTGCCTTTTGCTGGATGCTGTCATTGACAGCCTCGTTCGGTAAGCTGACTGCAACCCCGGCGATGGGTCGATTTCGGGAATCGAGCACGGTGGCCCCGAAGCACACGATTCCTTCCGCGACCTGCTCGTCATCGCAGCTATAACCCACCCTGCGAACTTCCTGCAGTTCCTTGAGCAAGTCGTCAACGTCCTGAACGCTCCTTGGCGTGCGCACAGGCGGTAGCCCTTCCGGATACAGTCTGCGCACTTCAAAGTCGCTCATGTGGCTGAGAAACGCCTTCCCGGTAGCTGTGAACGCGGCCGGAAGGCGCATACCGGTTCGGAAGTCGATGCGAGTGTTGCTCAACTCCGAGTTTCGGGCGGCGATGTAGACCACTTCTGCTCCCTCGAGCACCGTCAGGGTGATGGTGGCACCAGGTAACTCTGTCTCCTGGTCCCAGATGGACGCGAATTCGGTGGCGACGTCCGACTGAAGGGTAAACGCGTTCGACCACCGCATCACATGCGGCCCGAGTTGAAAGGTCTGATCATTCCGTCGGATCAACAGCTCAAGATTGATTAACGTATGGCACAGCGTGTGCACCGAACTTCTCGCGATCTTCAGTTCACGAGAAAGATCGGAAAGACTCAGAAAGCTCCTGGACCGGGCCACCAGGTCGAGAATCCGCGCGCCACGTTCAAGCGCTGGCACATGTTTGGCTTTGCGCGTCTGTGGATCCATGAGCCCTCCCGACTTTGTCTCTTCCGGCGCCGCTTTTCCTCTTGACAGTCGTATAACCTGGCGATTAGCGTCCCGTCTACTGAAAAGTGTTCAGCATATTGAACGGCAGGCGAAGGGGAGGGGCGAGTTCCCGTCCATTTCGGGTCGTGCTTCTTTGGGAGGTTTGCATGGCATTGAACGTCCGCGACTGGGCTGTAAAGTTCGGGGAGGCGACCGATCGCGACCCGACAATAGGGGCAATGGCGCGCTATTACACGTGCACGTTCCTCTGGGACATGGGCACGCAGAAGATCATCGTGGAGATGGTCGACGGCAAAACCTACAGAATCAACACGGATCCCCAGCCGCTCGACGCCTATGACTTCGCGTTGAAGGCAAGCCCGGCGACCTGGCGTGAGTTCGCCAAGCCTATCCCCGACCCAATGTATCACGGAATCTGGTCGGCGAGCTTCCGACGCGATCTGAAGATCGAGGGCAACATCCTCGTGATGATGCAGAACCTGCGCAACTTCACCGTCCAATTTGAACTCTTGCGCAAAGTCGGTGTGCCGGTCTGAGCAGAATTCGATCTGAAGGAACATTGGAATGGCAAAGCATTCTCCAGTCATCGGCCGTTACGTGACGATCAACGTGGATGGCTATGAATACAAGGTTTTCTATCTGCGCAACGGGACGGGCGTTCCGGTGATGTGCCAGCACACGGCTGGTTGCCACAATCACCAATGGCGCGGACTCCTTGAAGACGAATCCATCACCAAGGATTACGACATCATTGCCTACGATCTGGCACGTCACGGCAAATCCGACCCGCCGTTGAACCGCGAATGGTGGAAGGAGGAATACACCCTCACCGCCAGCCACTACATGAACTTCATCATCGCGCTGTCGGAGGCGCTGGAACTCGACCGCCCGATCTTCATGGGATCGAGCTTCGGCGGCAACGTTGCTCTCCAGCTCGCTCTGCATCATCCCGACAAGTTCCGCGCCGTCATCCCGGTGGAAGCCGCGGAACATGCGCCGGGCTTCTACCTTGATTGGTGGCGCCATCCGCACGCCAATGCTGCCCAGGTCTGCGCCAGTGGCGTGTGGGACTTGATGGCCCCCCAGAGCCCTGACATGGACCGCTGGTTGACCTGGCACTACTACAGCCAGGGCTCCGAAGTTTTCAAAGGCGATCTCTACTTCTACTCCATCGATCACGACCTACGCGGCAAGCTGGAAAACATCGATACCAAGCGCTGCCCCGTGATCATGATGACCGGCACGTACGACTATCTGACCCCGCCCGAGGCGACGGAAAATACGGCCAGACAGATTCCGGGCGGCATCTACATCGAGATGGAAGACATCGGCCATTTCCCGATGTCTGAAAACTACCCGTTGTTTGCGGTGTACCTCAAAGAGGCTCTCCGCATCATCGACGAGCGCACCTGATCGATGAACAGCGACAACGAGGCTTACCTATGAAAATCATCGAGTTTGATGAAAAAGGGCGCCGTGTCGAGGCCGAGGGAAAATCGGCGTCGCCGAGGAGCAGCGGCTCGGCTCTGGCCCCCCGTCCCCAATTCTCCCCGGCCCTGAAGGAAGCGCCACGTTCCCGGCGCAAGTCTTCGGGGATCGAATTGCATATGTTCCAAACCGGAACTCTTCGAACGAAGGTGAAGTACATCAAGATGAACCAGGGCGATGGGGACATCGAGATCCCCGTGCCATGGTTCCTGATCAAGCACCCGCAAGGCAATGTCGTAATCGATGGCGGCAACGCGGTAGAGGCCGCCATCGACAAGCATGGTCATTGGGGCAAGGTCGTCGAGACGTACGATCCTATCATGGCGGTCTCGGAGAACTGCGTCGACCAGCTCAAAATGGTCGACGTGGCGCCGCATGATGTCCGCTACGTCTTGCAGTCGCACCTTCATCTGGACCACACCGGCGCCATCGGTCGGTTCCCGCGCGCTCAGTACTACGTTCAGCGAAGCGAGTACGACTACGCTTTGAAGCCGCACTGGTTTTCAGCGGGCGCCTACATTCGTTCTGACTTCGATCGCCCGGGATTGAACTGGAAATTCCTCGGCGGAGAAGTCACCGACAATTACGACCTCTTCGGCGACGGAACGGTTCGGATGATCTTCACGCCGGGCCATTCTCCCGGGCACCAGTCTTTTCTAATCAATCTGCCGAAAAGCGGTCCGATCCTGCTCACCATCGACGCAGCCTACACAAAGGACCACTGGGAGAATCGGGCTCTGCCCGGACTCGTGGTCTCATCGGCGCAGGCGGCGGATTCAGTCGCCAAGCTCCATCGGATCGCAGCCTCGACCGGGGCGACCGTCATCACCGGCCACGATCCGCAGGCCTGGGCAGGCGTCCGGAAGGCGCCGCACGACTTCTATGACTGACGCATGAATCGCAACGACAGCATATCAACTGGAGGAGGACGTATGCTTAAGACTATCGCGTATGCAGCAGCAGTTCTGGGCGCGCTCACGACGAGCACGCTGGCGGAGGGGCTGGACGAACTCAAACCCGACGTCGTCGAACGTCTCTATAACAAAGATATGCTTGATCCCGCGCAACCGATCGGCGCGAGCAAGTGGCGGGATTTCAAAGCGAAGAAGGGACCGCCTTGGAAGATCGGATACGCGTCGTCCTATGCCGGAAACACCTGGCGTGCCGCGGCCATGAACGAACTGCAGAACGAGATCGTTCCCGAGTGGAAGGAACTTGGTCTCCTTTCTGAACTCGTCGTGACACAGTCCAATCTCAACGACTCCACACAGATTCAGCAGATTCGCCAGCTCGTCGATCAGGGCGTGGACGCCGTCATTCTCTGCTGCTCGAATCCCACCGCGTTGAACGCATCCGTCAAATACGCGGCTGCCAAGGGTGTTCCGGTGTTTTCCATGACCGGCTACCTGACTTCCGAATATGCGATCAACTCGTCCGTCAACTACCACGTGGGCGGCTACGAGATCGGCAAGGCGATGGTCGAACAGCTCGGCGGCAAGGGAAATGTTCTGGTCGTCGAAGGCATTCCGGGAACGTCGGGCTCGGACAGCCAGAACCGCGGTGTTCTCGCCGGCCTTGCAACATCGTCGGACATCAAAGTCGTTGGCTCTGTGGCCGGCATGTGGACCGACCAGGTCGCCCAAGGCGAAGTCCAGAAATGGCTGGCGACGAATCCTGGAAAGCTCGACGGCATCGTGGTGCAGTCGGCGGCTGAAATGGGCGTGCTGCGCGCGGTGCAGCAGGCTGGTCGCGGAGACATCCCGGTCGCAATCGGAGGCGAGCTGGGCGCGCTTTGCTACTGGCGGCAGAACCCGAACTACATCAACACCTCGTTCCAACTGTGGCCCCCGGCCGACGACATGGCACTGATGTGGCACGTCATGATGCGCACGCTGCAGGGGCAGGGGCCGAAGGTCCAGTCGATCCTTGTGGATCCGGTCAAGATTACGTTCGATGACCTGAAGAAGTTGATGAACGAAGATTGCTCGGTCGACAGCGCAGAGTGGCTGAAGGTCGGTGCGAAAGGCTGGGGTTACGACCCCTCGTATCTGGACGATTTCTTCCTTCGCCCGGCGGATCCACGCGCTTACAAGCCGTGAGGCGAAAGGGGCCGCGCGAATGCGGCCCATCCTCTCTAGTCCACAATTGAATCCTTTTGGTCGTCGCTTTCAGCGGACGGGATGAATCATGACGTCTTCCGCCACAGAAACTACCCAGATCGCATCTCGAGACACCGTCGTCGTGCGTGGTGTAAAAAAGTACTTCGGCCCGACGCGGGCCTTGGACGGCGCCTCCTTCTCGGCGCGCGCCGGGGAAATCCACGCGATCGTAGGCGGCAACGGATGCGGAAAGAGCACGATGGCCAAGGTGGTCTCCGGTGTTCTTCCTATCGATAGCGGGACCGTATCCATTCTGGGCGAGACTCCCTCCACGCCGGCGGAGAGCCGAGCCCTCGGCATTTCGACGGTCTACCAGGAAGTCCTGGTCGCCGACGAAAGCTCGATCGTCGACAACATTTTCATGGGAGCAGACCACCTCTTTACCAAGACCCTCTCCCAGGAGCGGAAAGTTAGCCGCGCCGCCGAGTTGATGGAAGAGCTCGCCGGAGAACCGGTCGATCCTCACGCACTTGTCGGAACGCTGCCACTCGGACTGAAGCAGTGGATCACGATCGCCCGCGCCCTGCTTTCAGAACCGAAGATCCTCATCCTCGACGAGAGTTCCGCAGCGCTCGACTTCGATTCCACCGAGCGGCTCTTCGCCAAGATGAGGGCGCTTCGCGACAGGGGGACGACGATCCTGATCGTTACACACCGCATCGCGGAGCTTGTCCGGATTTCCGATCGCGCCACCGTGTTCCGCGACGGTCGCGACGTCGGGATCCTGGAAAAGGCGGACATCACCGAGAAGAACCTTCTCGCGCTCATGACCGGCGAAGACCGCAGCGGGCACAGCGCGACGACCGCCCCAATCCCAAAGACAAACGAACGCGCACTGAAGGCACGCAACGTCGCTGTCTGGCGAAACGGCAGGACCTTCGATTTCGATCTGCGACGTGGCGAAATCGTCGGCGTCGCCGGACTCGACGGCCAGGGCCAGGATGCCTTCGTCCGAGTTCTTGCAGGCGTGATCCCCGCGTCCAACGGGGCGGTCCAGGTGGCTTCCCGTCACGGAACCTGGTCGCCAGTGCGGAATCTGCCCGAGGCCGTCAAAGGCAAGATCGCCTACGTGTCCGGCGATCGCAAGCGCGAAGGAATTTTCGCGTCGCTGTCGATTTTCGAGAACATGGTGATGCCGCTCTACCGCGAGAAGAAGCGGGGCGGCATCCTTGGATTCGTCGATCGTGGCCCCCTCGGCACGATCTTCAAGCGTGAAGCCGAGAACCTCCTTATCAAGTTCGGTGCCAAAGAGGACCGGATCACCTCCCTTTCGGGTGGAAACCAGCAGAAGGTTCTGATCGGCCGTGGCTTTGCAATGCGGCCCGACGTGATCATCCTGAACGACCCGGCGCGAGGCATCGACGTCGGTGCGAAAACGGAGCTCTACAAGCACCTCCGGACGTTCGCTGAAGAGGGCAGAGCCGTCATCTATCTCTCTTCCGAAATTGAGGAGTTCCTCGGCTTCGCCACCAGGGTCGTCGTCTTCCGGGACGGAGCCCCATTCGACGCCTTTGATGGCCGGAGTCTCGATCCCAAGCGAGTGCTCGAGGCCATGTTCGGCCAAACGGCGGGCCATGGGCTCACCGGTCCGTTCGGTCTTTCGCCACATCGAGCGTCGGGGCTGATGCCCGTCGCCGCGGCCGGCGATGGCGTCCGAGTTACCGTGCAGATTCCACCGGAAATAAAGGCCACACTGAGAGTCGGGGACACGCTTCCGACGTTCAGCGCGACGCCAACGGAGCGGTTCGTGCCGCTTCCCCGCTCCGAAGACAAAATCGCCCCTAAGTCAATTCGGGTCGTCGAATTCGACGATCTCGGCGCCAAACGTCAAGGGAGCCGGAAATGAGCGCTTCGGCTATAAATACCATCACCGCTGCGACAAAATCGGTCGTGGCCGAAGCCCAAGGGGGACGGTCGAATCCCTTCCTCCTTATGCCGATCACCCTCTTCTTCGCGCTCCTCTCGGTCGCCGTGCTGAGAGCGCCGAGCCTCATGAGCGCGTCGGGTATCGGCGCTGCGATCATCGTGGTTACGCCCCTCATTCTCGCCACCTACGCCCTGATGGCATCGACCATCGCGGGACGAGGCACCATCGACCTGTCGGTCGGCCCGCTGATCGGCTTCATCAACGTCACGATGATCCAACTCCATGCGGCGGGACTGCTTGAAAGTCCGATTCCGGTCTTCCTGTACTGCATGGGAGTGGGCGCTGCCTACCAGCTCATCTTCTCGCTGATCGTCATCTATGTCCGTGTCCAACCGATCATCGTCTCGCTCTCCGGATATCTTGCGCTGACCGGGATCAACCTTGTCATTCTCCCGCGGCCGGGTGGGACGGCTCCTGCTTTCATGGAGGAGTGGGGCTTCGGGATCGAAATCTTCTCTCCCATTCTGGTCATTCTGCTACTGGCCACCACTGCCTGGCTCCTCTTCACCGCGACGGCCTTCTACACGCACCTGCGTCTGATGGGTTCCGATGAACGCGCCGCCTACACCTCGGGCGTTCCAATCACGATTGTACGCATCGGCGCGCATCTGATTTCCGGGTGCTTCGCCGGGCTCGCATCTATCTGCTTTACCGCTCTGATCTCATCGGGCGATCCTTCGCAGGGGACGACCTACACGCTCATCGCGGTCACGGCCCTCGTGCTTGGTGGCGCATCGCTTGGGGGCGGCCGGGGCGGCGTATTTGGTTCGGCCCTCGGCGCACTAAATCTTTACCTGATCACCTACGTGCTTTCGTCGTTCAACTTCGGATCGGTCCAGAGCTTCGTGACGAATCTGGCCTACGGCGTTATCCTGGTGATCTCCCTGCTGATGACGCTGCTCATTCCCGTGATCCAGCGCTACATCCGCAACTTCTCGCCACTTCTCTATTTCGTTGCGCTGTCCGTCGTCGTTCTCGGTATCATCCTTCATGCGACCTTCGATTATGGCTCGCTCGGTGCGGTCGGCGTGTATGTCCCCGGTCCTTTCAGCCTGCAAGCGGCGCTCACCGCGCCACTGGAGACGGCTTCGCTCACCACCGAGACCGAGGCCCTGCGTCTTGCGGCCGCTCCGCTCGTGTTTTCATCGATCATCCTGATCATCGTCGCGGTTTTCCTTCGACTGGCCATCGGTCAATCAAGCAGACGGACGATCGGACCCGCTGTCGCTGTCGTCGTGGCCGCCCTTGCGCTTGCCGGAGCTTACGTGATCGCCGAGGGCGCTAACACCACGCAGACTGAGGTGATAAAGTAATGGACAAGCTGCCGCAACTCAGCCTTCCGGCCAGAATTCTCGGCCTCGTCATTGGCATCATTCTGACCGTTATCGGGATCGGGTTCGGGTTCGCCCAAGCGATTTCCGTCCAAATCATCATTCTGTCGGCTATTGCCACCCTCGTGCTCTTCTACTGGGCTTGGCGCTATCTCATCGGCCAGTTCATCGACGGCGAGGCGCGGCACACGGACGGGCTCAGTCCGCTTAGGCAAGCCTGGACCCAGTACCGTTGGCCGCTGCTGGGACTCGGGCTCATTCTGCTCGCTTTCCTGCTGCTGTCGCTGACGGTCGAGGCATTCTTCAACATCTGGAACGTGATCTCGCTGATCATTCTGCTGGTGATACTCGTTCTCACCAGAACCCTCGGGCGGCAGTTCCAGCAGAACCGTTCGGCATTTATCGGCATCATGGTCCTCGCGGGCCTGTTCTCAGTCGGATCGATGAACATCGAGGGCTTTTCGTCCGGCAACAACATCAAGTCGATGCTCCTGTTCGCCTCGTTCCTCGGCATAGCCTCGGTCGGCCAGACCCTTGTGGCGCTGCTGGGCGGACTCGACCTCTCGATCCCGTTCATTATCGGCGGGGCGAACGTCGGTCTCCTGTACCTCATCGGCCTGGGCGTTCCCCCGTGGCTGGCCGTGATCATCGTCCTCACGATAGGCACGCTGCTCGGTGTGATAAACGGCCTGCTGAGCTATCGGCTTCAGGGACAAGCCCTCATCGTCACGCTCGGAACCGGATTCGCGATCTCGGGTGGCGTGCAGATCATCACTTCGATCGGATCGGCCTACTCGGGCAACGTGTTCGGGACGGTTCCCGCCTGGCTCTCCAACTTCTCCGCGATGAACGGATCGACCTTCGGCCTTCCGTTCCCGCCCGTGATCGCTATCTGGGCTCTGATCGCGATAATCTTGATCATTGGTCTCAGAACCACGGTTTATGGCCGCTACCTGTACGCTCTCGGTGTCAACCGCACGTCGGCCAGCCGCATCATGATCTCCGAGATGCGCTACTGGGTCGCCGTCTACGCGTTGTCCGGCTTCTTCGCAGCGCTCACCGGCGGACTTTTGCTGGGCTGGTCGGGCGGCGGCTTCATCGGTGTCGGCGATCAGTATCTCTTCTTGACCTTGGCCGCGGTGGTCGTGGGGGGAACCTCCCTCCTCGGCGGCGCAGGGGGCTACGGCTTTACCGTAATCGGGGTGCTCGTCCTTCAGGTGCTCTCCAGCTTCCTGGTCGGCATCGGCCTCGATTTCAAGTGGCAACAGTTCATCTTCGGCCTGCTCATTCTGCCGATGGTAGCGCTTTACGCCCGTTCCCCACACATCCGAACGCAGATTTGAGGAGGTTTGCATGAAACGTACGTATTTCCGCGAAGGGAGACTTTAAAATGGCCGTCTATCAGACCACGGACCTCACGGCGGCGAGCTATTCCGTAGCCCTGTTCGGCCTGGCCGCCACCGCAATCCTGTTGCTCCTTGGAACCGCCTGGGTGGGGCGCAACTGGCGCCTTCCTGTGGCGCTCTGCGCAATCGCAGCGCTCGTCGGAATACCGGCGGCATTCGAGGCGAGAAACGCCTGGCTCGCAGGCGGCGGCGTTCCCGTCGTTTATCATTACGTCGGTTGGGCCATCTCGATGCCCGTTCAAGTCATGGCTTTGTATTTCTTGGCAAAATCAGCAGGAAAGCTGGGCGCAGGACTCTTCTGGCGATTGATTGTGGTCGCCGTGCTGATGGTTTTCGTCAGGTATCTTGGCGAGGCCCAGTACATGCATCCGACGCTCGCCTTCCTGATCGGACTTGTTTTCTGGCTCTACATTCTTGGCGAGCTCTACTTCGGTCGCATGGACGACGTCGTGCGTGCTGCCACGGGTGACCATCTTCGCCGCGGATATTTCTGGTTGCGGCTGATCGTGACGATTGGCTGGGCGATCTATCCGCTCGGCAACTTCCTGACCGCCTTCGCCGGGATGACCGACGATGGCAGCCTGTCGGTGGCCTACAACGTCGCTGACATCCTCAACCGCATGGCCTTCGGTGTCGCCGTTCTGGCGACCGGTGTCCTCGTCTCCGAGGAGGCCAAAAAGACTGAAGCCCATCATTTGCCCGTAACCCCTGCTCATTCTGAAGGAAGACGTCCATGAAGGGTGCAGATGTAATTGCCATTATTATCCTGGCCGCGATCATAATCGCAGTCGCCGCTTATCTTCTGCACTGGCTGTATCGCCGTTCCACGAAGGACGTAAGCTTCGTGCGCACCGGCTTCGGTGGTGAGAAGGTTGTCATGGGAGGCGGTGCGCTCGTGCTGCCGATCCTCCATGACCTGACGGAAGTCAACATGAATACGCTGCGGCTCGAAGTCTCCCGAGCCAGAGAGAAATCCTTGATCACCAAGGACCGCATGCGCGTCGAGCTGACGGTCGAGTTCTACGTCCGGGTGTCTCCTGAGATCGCCGCCGTGGCTACCGCAGCCCGAAGCTTGGGCAACCGCACCATGAATGCCGAGCAGCTCAAGGATCTGATCCAGGGCCGGTTTGTCGACGCCATGGGTGGCGCCGCTGCGAAAATGACGCTCGAGCAGATTCATGAAAATCGTCAAGCCTTCGTGAAGGAGGTGAAGCAGGAGGTGGCGGAAAGCTTGGCGCTCGACGGCCTGGAACTCGAATCCGTGTCGCTGACGTCGCTCGATCAAACCGACATCAAGCTCTTCAATGCGTCCAACACCTTCGACGCGGAAGGTCTGACCTGGCTCACCGAGCAGATCGAGACTCGTAAGAAGAAGCGCAACGACATCGAGAAGGACACGGAGGTCGCGATCCGCGCGAAGAACCTGGAAGCCGAGAAGAAGAGTCTCGCGATTCAGCGGGACAGCGAATACGCACGGCTTGCGCACGAAGCCGAGGTGTCGGTCGAGCGGGCGAACAAGAAGTCCGTCATCGCCGCAGAAAACGCGACGAGAGAGCGAGAAATCGAGTCCGTTAAGCTGCGCGAGCGGGAAGCCGTCGAGCGCGCGCGCATCGACATGGAGCGGCAGGTGGAAATGCTCGAGATCAAGCGTCGCGAAGTGACGCAGATCGAAGAGCAGGCCCGCGAAATCGCCGTGTCCGTCAAATCGAAGGAGCGTTCGGAAGCGCAGGCGCAGGCCGAGGTAGCCCGGGCGGCCATGGTCGAGGCGCAGGAGCGCGTCCAGACCATCCGCGACACCGAAATCGCCAACCGCCAGAAGGCGATCGAACTGATCGACGCGCAACGCGCCGCCGAGTCCGAAGCGGCAAAGGTTCGCATCCTCGCCGAAGCCGAAAAGGCGGCTGCTCAGGATCGCGCGGACGCCGACCGTATCGCGGTCGCGGCCCTCGAGGAGCGGTTACGCGTCGAAGCACAGGGCAAGGAAAAGCTCAATGCCGCCGAGAATCTGCGTTCCGACGCTGCTCGCCGTTCAGCCTTGCACAAGTCGCTTGTCGAGAACCTTCCCGCGATCATCCGCGAAAGCGTCAAGCCAATGGAGAAGATCGAGGGCATCAAGATCATGCACGTCGAAGGACTCCCAGGCCTGTCCGGCACTGTGAACGGAACCGGCCTCACTGTCGGGGCGGATGGTGTTCCGCCGCGCGACGGCAATCTCGCCGAGCAAGTCGTCAGTTCGGCACTCCGCTACCGGACGCAGGCGCCTTTCGTCGACACGCTCCTCGGTGAGATCGGTTTGCGTGGGGACACGGTTCACCGCGCTCACGCGCTCAACGACCTCTCCAAGATCGTATACACGGAGCCTTCCGCGCCTGAACCAAGGGCTAGCGGCAAGAGCCGGGCCAACTAAGCGAATGGGGGACCGGGTTTCCTCCCGGTCCCCAACTTTCCGTCGGAGCGCAGGAAAACCAAATGAAGTCGCCAGTTCCCATCGTTGAACGTTCGATCCTGATTTTCGCAGTCTGGGCCGTGCTCGGATTCCTTGGTCTGGGCATTTTTCTCGAAGGATTGAAGCAGGATTCCTGGCTCCTTTCCGCCGCGGGTGTCGCAGTCATCGTGCTGGCGTTCGTCGCTCACATCATTGTGAACGGTGTCTTCGATACGGGCTTTACTCCAGGAGAGACTGCGCTCGGCATCGGGGCTTACGGGGTGCTCGGCCTTGTCTTCGTCGCTGGCGCCGTCGGCGGCTCCCTGACGATGACGAATTACTATTCGGGCCTGACCCTTTTCGGGGTGCTGGCGGCCGGATTCCTCGCCTACCTGCTCACCCGACATGGGCTGCGGGGCGCCTTCTCCCGCTTCCATATCAAGCCGATGACTGAAAGGGAGCCAAGCAAATGATGTGGTTGCCGCTCTATATCCTCTTCTACGCCGCCGTCACTCTCTACTGGGCTCGCATGGCTGCCCGCGCGAACAGGAACTACCAGACCTACTTCTCCGCAAGCCATTCGTTGCCGCCATGGGTCTCGGCGCTCGTCCTTTCAGGGGCCAGCATCTCGGGATGGATCATGCTTGTCGGCGCCGAGGAAATTGGCCGCAACGGCTTCGGACTTGCGGCGATCCTGCAGGCCGGCATCGCGCTCTCTCTGCCGGGCGTATTCTTTTTCAAGCGGCTCTGGTTGTTGGGGCAGCGGCTCCAACTGTCGTCGCTGAGCGAACTCCTGCGCGCCTACTGGAGTTCTGAATTCCTCGTGGCGTTCTCGACCGTGGTGGCGACTTTGTTTGCGGTCGCATTCGCCGGGGTCCAGATGGCAGCGCTGTCCCGGCTCGTCGTTCTGCTAACCGATCAGACCGTATCCATGCCGGCAGCGGCGATGGTCCTCTGCTTCATCCTCTTCGGCTATGTCGTCATAGGAGGAATGAGGGCGGTTGGATATCTCGGGGCGGTCCAGACCGTTCTCGCCGGCGCCGCGATAGTGGGTTTTGCAGGATGCGCCGTTCTGCAGCTTGGTGGGTTTGGCGCTCTGAACGCCGGGCTTCTCAAGCTTGCCGCCGACCCTGCCGCCGCCGGAAAGTTTATCGTTTCGGGCGTAGTTCAGTTCACTGCGGGTGGCGGCCGGCAGGCTGCGGCCGCCCACGAGGGAACGGCTCTTGCCAGCCTAGCGATGGTGTTCGCCCTTATGGGTTTGCAATCCAGCCCCATGGCGATCAAGGTCGTTCTCTCGACAAATAGTCCAAGGGCGATCGCGGCGGGCCAGACCTGGGTGATGGCCGGCGCTTTTGGAGCAATGATTGCCCTTTGCGTTGCCTGCTTCGGCGCGGCGTCCCTGATCGATCCGTCCAAGGACTTGTCAGGTCTGCTGACGTTGATCTCCCCTTGGTTCGCCGCCTGGCTCTTCATCGGGCTGCTGGCCGGCGTACAACTGATGGCTGGTCTCGCGCTTCTGACGGCCGGCGAGTCGCTGATTCGGAACGTCTACAAGCCTTGGTTCCATAGCAGCCTGTCGCGGGGCGATACCGTCACCGTTACGCGTGTAGCCATCGGCCTCCTTGTGCTCGCTTCGGGCCTGATGCAGGTGTTGACCCCTGTCACGTTGTCGATGCTTGCCTCGCTGGCGCTTCCGCTTGCATTTCAGCTGTGGACTCCGCTTCTGGGAATGACCTGGCTTCGCTGGTTCACGCGGCCCGGCGTCGTGACAGGCGTGGGCTTCGGCATCGCTGGCGTGCTGCTCACCGAGCCATTCGGGATCGCCGTTCTGTCGGCCTTGGGGCTTGAGCTGCCTTGGGGCCGCGCGCCTTGGACCATGTCTTCCGCCGCTTGGGGAATGGTCGCGAACCTGCTGGTCACAATGCTGGTGTCGGCGTTCACCCAGCGACGGGCGTTCGGGGGCGAGGCGGCCCAAGAGGCGCGCAGCTTTCTCTACGGCATTCTCCGGCCTGCATCGCGGGTCAGAGCACTTCGCTCCACGGCTTGGTCAATTTCGCTTGCCTGGCTCTTCTTCGCCGTAGGCCCAGGTCTGATCTTGGGTAACTACGCCTTCAACAAGCCGGACGGCGGTTGGGCACTTGGCATGCCCTCACTCTGGGGTTGGGGCTTGGTGTCATGGGTGACCGGCCTGGGCATCGTCTGGTTCTTGTCCTACAAGATGGAGATGGCGAGCCCGCATGTCGGGGCCATCCCCGACTATCAACCGCCACCCCGTCTGCGTCCGGATCAGCGTGCAGCCGAACGTGAGCGTCTTCGGGCATTGTTCGTCACCGTTGCGGTCGCCTTCGGCATCGTTGTCCTGATAGTCCTGAGCTTTGGCCACTAGGTCGGGTTGCCGCCCTCTTCGGTGGGCGCGGCCATTGCCAGCAGCGTGAAACTTGAAGGAGAGTGGAATGGATTCCTTTGTCTTTAGCACGACCGGCCAGATATTTTTCAGGCCGGGCGCGTCAACAGAGATCGGATCTCTCTTAGGCGGCCGAGTCGGCGGCCGAGTCCTAGTCATCACCGATCCGGGTTTGCGAAAGCTGGGCCTCTGCGAACCCGCACTAAACTCGCTGCAGTCAGCGGGCATTGCAGTCACAGTCTTCGACCGCGTCGAACCGGATCCATCGCTCTCGACCGCAATGTCTGCCGTTGAACTCGGCCGCGAGAAGGCCATAACAGGGGTGATCGGCTTTGGCGGGGGCTCTTCTCTCGACGTTGCCAAACTGGTGGCGCTCATCTGCGGATCGAACGAAGAGATCGAGGAAGCCTGGGGGGTGGGAAACGCAAAAGGCCCGAGACTTCCCCTAGTGCTGGTGCCGACGACGGCTGGAACAGGATCCGAGGTCACCCCCGTTTCAATCATCACCGTCAGTGGTGATGAAAAGCGGGGCGTTTCGTCGCCGATCCTTTTGCCGGATGTCGCAATTCTCGACGCGGATCTAACTCTGGGTCTCCCGCCGCACGTAACGGCGGCGACCGGTATCGACGCGATGGTGCATGCGATCGAATCGTTCACGTCGAAGAACGCGAACAACAATCCCCTGTCGAAGATGCTGGCACGGAGCGCGCTAGCGCTGCTTGGAGCCAACATCGAACGCGCGGTCGAGGTTGGGAGCGACCGCCCTGCGCGCGGCGCCATGCTTCTAGGTTCGATGCTTGCCGGACAAGCCTTCGCAAACTCGCCGGTTGCAGCCGTTCACGCGCTCGCCTATCCCATCGGCGGGTCCTTCCACGTTCCGCACGGATTGTCGAACACGCTGGTCCTCCCGCACGTGCTTCGCTTCAATGCACCGGTGGCGGCCGGAGCCTACGCCGCCATCGCGGCCGACGCGTTTCCTCATCTCGTCGCCATGCAGGACGAAGCCGAGCGCTGCTCCGCTTTCATCGATAACCTTGCGGGACTATCAGCGAAGCTGGGCCTACAGCAGCGGCTTCGTGACGTCGGCGTCCGGCAGGAGGACGTCGGAGGGCTCGCGCGAGACGCGATGAAGCAAACCCGGCTTCTCGTGAACAATCCTCGCGACTTAAACGAGACGGATGCCCTGGCGATCTATCAATCGGCCTGGTGAGTTTCCAAGGTCACGTCGCTGACCGCCGAAGCCCACTTTTGAATTATCAAACAAGGGAAATCAACATGGCAGTGCCCGCCTTGAAGGATCAAACGCAATAGCGTGCGGAATTCTATATCGGCGGCAAATGGCAGGGCGCGGAAGATAACGAGGTAACCAGCGTCTACAACCCTGCGGACGGTTCGCTCATAGGATCGGTTTCCAAGGCGGGAAGAGCGGAAACGCAGCGGGCGCTCAAGGCGGTGGAGAAGGCGCTTCCCGCCTGAAAGAGCGTTGGCGGGGAAGGAGCGCTCAGCCATATTGCGCCGGTGGTTCGAGCTGCTGATAGTCCATCAGGAAGATCTCGCTACCATCGTGACGGCGGAACAGGGCAAACCTCTCAGCGAGGCGCGAGGCGAGATCGCCTATGCGGCATCCTACATCGAGTGGTTCGGCGAAGAAGCAAGCGCGTGTAAGGTGTCACTGTTCCCGCGCCGACTTCAGGCAAGTGTACCGTGGTCTTGCGTCACCGGAACGCCCAAGGAAACCGGGTTGGAACTGACCGCGAACGCGATCGTTCGCAAGCTAGGCTTCACCGGATCGACTGCGGTGGGAAAGAGCTTGATCGCGCAATGCGCCTACACGGTCAAGCGCACCTCCATGGAGTTGGGAGGGAATGCGCCGTTCATCGTCTTCGACGACGCCGACGTCGACGCGGCAGCCAAGGGGGCGTTCGCTTCGAAGTACCGGAACACAGGCCAGACGAGCTTCTGCGCGAACCGGCTTCTCATTCAGTCGGCAATCCACGATGCGTTCGCCGAGCGACTGGCGAAGGCGGTCTCGGAGTTCTCGGTTGGAGAAAGGGTTCTTCCCCGGGGTTCAGATCGGCCCCCTTATCGACCACAAGGCTATCAACAAGGTGGATGCGCTGGTGTCCGGCGCCGTGGCGCGCGGTGCAAGGACACTCACCGGAGGGCGCCGGCGTTCGCTCGGTGGGACCTTCTACGAGCCGACCGTCATGGTCGACGTTCCGCCGCAGGCGGAAATCTTCAGCGAGGAGATATTCGGTCCCGTCGCCCCAACTTTCCGCTTCGAAACCGAGGAGGAAGTGACGTTTGGCACTTAAATGTAAGAATGCCGCCGTTTCTTTTTGGGTTGGCATTTAATTTGAGATTCCGTGGGCTGAAAATCTCGAATTGAATGTAGCTGCGAAGACCTCCGCGACTCGTGCCCGCAGTCCACCATCTCTTCCATGGCGTTGCCGAAGCGGCTTTATTCTTACCCAATCATATTGCCACGCAGCATGGAAAGCATCTCCGACCCAGCTCGCTGTGCGATGGCCGCACCCGCTAAATGAGCTGGCCGCAAGTTTGGCTGCCGACGAATGCAAAGCCTTTGCCAAGCTCCAATATCAAGGAGCGCTGGTGTTCGATGAGGCCTTGCTCAAGTTCGTGCTCGGACATCGCTGGGCCGAGAGCGAGAAAATCGAAGCTTGATGGGTCTTTGATCAATTCCTGCGCCAGGTCTGACTGGGGGCTGGCAATCTTCGACCAAAGTTGGTCAGCGCTTTTCCTTGCCTCTGGCCGAGACCGCTTTCGATATGATGGACGAGAACGTTGCGGCTCTACCCATTTTCAACGGCTTGGCGCGCATATCACAGCCTTTCTTCATCGCTTTTCAGGGCTTCGACGCGTTTCACGTTTTTCCCAGGGCAATTGTGCAACAAGCTGTTGCACAATTTGCTTGTCAGGGAACGCCTCAGCAAAGGCGCGCATGTACTTGAGGTTTCGTGGCGAAAGCCCCGATCGATGACGCGGCTGCCCCATCCCTCAACGTTCTGGCGCGCCAAGATCTCGCGGCCGATGCCCCAATAGAGCAAAATGAGTTCTCGGTTGACTGCAACGGCCGCCTTGAGGCGGGCTGATCGGATTCGCTCCTTAAGCTAGGAAAGGAGAGAGGCGTATCCGCGACGGCGGCGGTACCGATACTGTCGCCCGGCTATTCCTGGTTCTTTGGCGGCGGCAATCTCGGGCCGGTGCCGGTGCTGCTTTTCTGGATGGCGGTGCTCGGTGGCACGAGCCTCTTCGGCGGCAAGGGAACGGTGATCGGCACCATCGTCGGCGCCCTGATGATCGGCCTCATCAACAACGGTCTCATTCTGATGGGGCTCGAATTCAGCCAGCAACTGATCGCCCGCGGCGGCATCATCATTCTTGCCGTCGCGCTCAGCCAGAAGCGGAGCTGATGCCATGATCGTTTCGCTCATTGCAACGCTGACAGCCCGACCGGAAACGCGAGAAGAGCTTTTCCGCCTTCTCGTCGATCAGGTCGAGCCTACCCGGGCTGAAAATGGCTGCATAGACTACAACCTTCACGTCGATGCCATGGATCCCCACGTCTTGGTGTTCTTCGAGAATTGGAAGAGCCAGGCGGATCTCGACGCGCACATGGAAATGCAGCACCTGAAGCCGCTGCTGAGCCAGATCGCCATATGGCGGCTACTCCCGGCGGAGCCCACGGGGAACAGGTGATCGGACTGCGCCTGACAAGGGCGGCTATCAGCGCTGCCGGCGAAACGGCTTGGTCGGTCCCCATTCGACTAATCTCCGACACAGGCGCTCATCGATTGTCTTGCGATGCGTCGATAGCCCTCCGCAAAGTCTCCGCAAGCTGTCGTCGGGTATAGGGTTTTGCAAGCGGCCGGAATCGCGACGTGGTGCCGATGCGTTCGACATCCGCGTAGCCGGTGGCCAGGACAACCGGGACGTTCGGATACAGCGTCATGATCTTGGCCGCCATAGCGTCGCCGTCAATTGGGCCGGGCATGACCACATCGGAGAAAACTAAATCGAACGGTCCGTCTGTCTTGAGTAGCTGCAATGCTTCCGTTGCGTCGTCCGCGCATGTGACGGAATAGCCAAGCGAAACGAGTGTGCCCGCGGCGAATTCACGGACCATTGGATCATCCTCCACGACGAGAATGCGCTCACTGCCACCTTCCAGCACTCCGTTCGAGATGGGCTCCGCGGTTATTTCCGTAGACGCCAGTCGAGGAAAGGACAGGAAAATGGTTGTTCCCTTGCCCGGTTCTGATTCAATTTCGATCCGGCCCCCTGATTGCCGCACGAACCCATACACCATGCTGAGACCCAATCCGCTGCCTTTGCCGAAGGGCTTCGTCGTGAAGAACGGCTCGAAGGCCTTTGCCCGCGTCTCCGCATCCATTCCGAAGCCGTTGTCGGAGATTCGGATCACCGCGTCGTCATCGCTTAGCGTCGTCGAGATTGTCACCCTGCCGCCATCCGGCATTGCATCGCGTGCGTTGATGCAGAGGTTCATTATGGACGCTTCCAGTTGTGCAGCATCCGCTCTGACGTGACCTGCCGCCGGATCAAGTGCGAGGTGCAGGATGACGGTTTCGCCGAAAGCCGTAGACAGCAATCCCTCCATGGCCCGGATTGTCCTGTTGATGTTCAGGGACGCCGGCTCTAGGGGTTGCCGTCCCGCGAAGGTGAGTAGCTGGCGTGTGAGGGCGGCGCCTTGCCGCGAGGCCTTGTGGTTCAACTGTGCGATTGCAGAAAGTCGCGGATCGGCAACTTCGTCGGCCAGCGTCTCGGCTGTCCCGATGATGACCGTCAACAGGTTGTTGAAATCATGGGCGACGCCGCCCGTCAGTTGGCCTATGGCTTCAAGCCGCTGTGCCTGCAGCCGTTTTGCCTCGTTCAGCCGTGTCTCGGTGACATCGCGGACACCACCGACCATTCGGGTTGCCATGCCTGCGGCGTTGCGGATGATGTGCCCCTGATCGAGAACCTCGGCATAGGTCCCCGTTCCCCGACGGAAGCGGTATTCTTCCAGCCACGTGTCGACCTCATCTTCGATCGCGGCAAGCACGGTGGACACGACACGTTCGCGGTCGTCCGGGTGGATCTTGGATGCCCATTCCCGAAAACCATCCTCGATCGGCACGTCGTCGTGCCCGAAGACGGATTTGATGTTGCTGTTCCATTGCACACGGCCGGTCGCAATGTCCCAGTCCCAGACCGCGTCCGTCGTCATCATGGCAACAATTGCGAAGCGTTCCTCGCTTTCCGTCAGCCGTTCCGCCGCTCGCTTTTTTTCGGTGATGTCGCGACCGGTTGCGACGAAATGGCTCGCGCGTCCATCGGAACCGACAATGGGTGCGATGCTCATGTCCACCCAGTATTCGCGGCCGTCCTTGGCGTAGTTCAGAAGTTCGACCCGGATCGCCCTTGACCGCGTGATCGCGCGATCAATCGCTTCAATGGTGGCGAGTTCGGTGCCGTGACCCTGAAGAAAGCCGGGAGATCGGCCGAGCGCGTCAGGCCGTGAATAGCCGGTGATCCTGATGAAGGCGTCGTTGACGTAGACGATCGTTTGCCTGCCCCCGGGCTGCGATGCTGTCTTTGTGACTATGACGAAGTCCTCGATTCTCGAGATCGCCATTTCCAGCAGATGTAAGTGCTGATCGGCCGCATGCCGCTTCGTCACGTCCCGGAAATAGACGGTCAGCCCTCCCGGCCCCGGATAGGCGGTGACCGAGAACCAGGCGTTCAGGGACTCGTAAAATACTTCGAAATCGGCTGTCTCGCTTTCGCGGACGGCACGCTCGTAGTGCTGCCGGATGATCCCCGAGGATGCCTCCGGGAACTCCTGCCAGATCAGGCGGCCCATAAGCGCCGATCGCGGGCGCTCCAGCAGACGTTCGGCCTGACGGTTGAGGTAGGTGAAGCGCCAATCGGTATCAAGCTGGAAAAACGCATCGCTTATGTTCTCCATCGACTCGGCCAAGCGCCGCTCAAGATCCCTGGCGGTATTCTCCAGCCGCTTGCGCTCATCGATATCCTGGAGGGCGCCCTGTATTCGGAAGATTTGGCCCATGTCGTCGCGGATCGCCACGCCGATTGCGCGAACCCATTTCCGCCGACCTGTGCCATCAATGATCTTCACCTCGATATCGTAGGGCAGACCGGTGGCAACGCAGGCTTCGAAATGCCGAGTGATCGCATCTCGCCACTCCGGCGCAAAATAGCCGATCCCCTCCTCGAAGGCGATTGTCTTGCCCCTTGGTCTCTCGTGGATCGCCCAGGTTTCATCCGCCAATACGATTCTCCGATCGGGCAGGTGCACCACCCATCCACCTAGCTTCGCGGCCTTGCCGGCGATCTCGATAAGAGCCTGGTTTCCATAGAGATCTTGCGACTGTCGGCGAGCGTCGCGAGGTACGACCCGATCTTGATGGAGTCGCCAAGCGATGATCAGCGTTGCGCCGACGACCCAGAGCCATGCAGTTGTCGGGAGCCAGGCGACGATGAAAGCGGAGATGCCGCCGACCAGAATTCCAGCGGAAAACCGATCCGTCGCACGTTGCCTGAGACCGGTCACCAGGATGCGAAAGCCATTGCCAGCATTTGCGTTTTCCCGTCGCATGATTTGCATCGTCCTCAGCCGCCGTTGATTTCAACCTCGATAGTCTCAAGCGATGCCGCAATCCATGAGAGATCGCTTAATTTTACCTTATTTAAATTTGGCGCCGCGGTCGCTTAACGGTGCGCCGGTTTAATCGATGCATCCAACTGCCGCGTTCCTGCCCTACCGATGGGGTGGGACCTCGGCAAGCATCGAGGTCACCCTGTGAAAACCACAAAGAGAACGACCTATCTGAGCCGTGTCGAATCCGACTACTTCAGCCGTCAATGGTGCCGCCGAAGCGTCACGCTTTTCTGCAATCTGCTCTTCACCGGGAAATGGATGCGCAAGACGCAGATCGTACGCTGTCTCGTTGTGGAGATCAGCGAAGGTGGGGCGACCGTGCGCATAGGAAAGTCGTTGATTCCAGATCACGCTTACCTTGTTTTCGGTAAGTTTGATGTCGTGGTCGGCAGCATCGTCGTTCAGCGCGATCCGGGGCACCTGCATCTTTGCTTTGTAAAACAGTTGAGACCGGACTTCGTCAATCGGCTGGCACACATGAGCTCCCCGTTTGCCACCTTGGAAAGTCTCAATCCGAGAACCATATAAGTTGGCGAAAATGTGCAGCCAATGCTGCGCCCAATGCCATCCCCGCTCTATGGCGCGCAGGAAAGGGGCTTGGGCCACCCCGCCAAACAATCGAAGAGACTATGAACATAATGATCATCGAAGATCAGCGAGACGTCGTTGATATGTTGCGGCTGAACTGGTCGGATTCTAGGGACCGGTTGGATTGCCTTGCATCCGTAAGGCAAGCGAACCGCTTCATTCACTCAAACGAGCTCGCTGCCTATGACTGCATCCTCATCGACATCAACCTGACAGACGGTAGCGGGCTGGAAGTGCTTCGCGAGGCGCGCTCACGCTCGGACGTTCCTATCATCATGATCTCGGGCGCTGGAGACGCGGATAGCCGGGCGGACGCCATCAGTGTCGGTGCGGACGACTATGTGATGAAGCCGTTCAGCGTGAAGGAACTGCGCGCCCGGGTCCATCGCCTGCACGAGGCGCGGATGGGCCGCAGGGCCTTGCGGCGGAGTGTTGCTTTCAAGATCGGCAATATCGATTGCGACATCGGACGCCTGTCGATGGATTTCGACGGCGCCAGTCTGTCGCTGACCGCACTCGAAGGAAGGATATTGCAGGTCCTTTTCAACAGTGTGGGAGAAGACTGCTCAAAGTCGTGCATTGCACGCCAGGCGCTCTTTCGTGAACACGACCCGCGCGACAAGACGATTGACGTCTACATCAACAGGCTGCGCGGCAAGCTTGCGGAACTGGATGCCGCGAGCGGGGATGCTATCAAGACGATCCGCGGCGTGGGCTATCGCCTGAGCGAAATCCAACAACGGTCAGAGTAGAAGAGCCATATGCTTGAGTGTGTTGACCGTCATGTGATTTCCGCGGAAACGTTCGGGCCCGAAGACGCCCTGCCGGGCGAAGCGGCTCGCCTCAAACGTCTGAGAGAACTGTCCAGTGTGTCGTCCGACCCGGATCCGGTGCTCGATGCACTGGTCGATGCCGCCTGCCTTGCGGCCGATACGCCGATCGGCCTCATTACCTTGCTTGATGGCGAACGCCAATGGTTCAAGTCGAAGCGGGGCATCGAAGGGGACGGGTCCTGCAGAGCGGACGCCTTCTGCGACCACACAATCCGGTCGTCGAGGCCCTTCGTCGTGCCGGATGCCGCTCGCGATGTCCGCTTTGCCGAAAACCCTTTCGTTACCGGTAGCGACAGGATCCGTTTCTATGCCGGCGTGCCGCTGGAGATCGAGCCGGGGCTTCGGCTCGGCTCGCTCTGCGTGCTCGACCGGGTGCCGCGACGTTTAGGCGCCGACGTGCGCGGCTTGCTGGATCGGCTGGCGCGTTGCGCCGTGGAACGTCTCCTGCAATCTGAAGACCGCTATTTGTTATCTCGGATCGACTCTGGCCGGCTGGGTCGCGCAAATGCCGACAAGGCGGCGCTGGCGCTTGCCGAAGAAGCGCTCCTGCATGGTTCTTTTCTGCTCCACTACCAGCCGAAGATAGCGCTCGATACGGGAAGGCGCATTGGTTTTGAGGCTCTGTTGCGGCTCAAGAAGCCTGATGGATCAGTAATCGGTCCTATGGCGTTTTCCGCGGCTTTCGACGAGCCGATATTATCCAGACGTATTGGCAGCCATGTTCTGCGGTGCGCCGTCGCTCAAGCCAAGGCGTGGGCGACGGCCGGTGTCGATTTCGGCCATATTGCGATCAACGTTTCGTCGTCACAGTTTATCGGGTTGCCCGGCAGCCCTTGCCTTGTGGATGAAATCCTTGGCGCAACCCGCTCAGCAGGGCTGTCACCTCGCCATATCCAGATCGAGGTCACGGAAGGGGTCATGCTGTCGGAGCAGGGTGGCGATATCGGCGCACAGCTTGAGGCGCTGCGTACGGCCGGCTTTATCGTGGCTTTCGACGATTTCGGTACCGGCTTTGCTTCACTCGTGCATCTGAAGGACTTTGCCTATGACCAGATCAAGATCGACGGTTCCTTCGTACGTGCGATGACCGGCTCGAGCGCCGATCATGCCATTGTGAAGGCCATCATCGATATGGCGAAGGCACTGGGAAAGCAGGTCGTCGCCGAGGGGGTTGAAACGGTGGCTGAACTCCACGCACTACGAGAGCTTGGCTGTAACTATGGCCAAGGGTTCCTTTTCGGCCGACCCGCCAGCGCATCTGATTTACGAGTTTTGCCCGACTAGCGGACAGGAACAAGGGTCGCCTCACCACGCATTTTTGATGCGAGGTGCGGATGTTCATCTATGCATAGCCGGCGTCGTGTTCGTCGGATAGCCACTCGATATCCGCTTGTTCGTGTGCTGTTGCGTAACCGGTCCTGTCTGATTCCGTCGTCAGAATCTCGTGATGAAGAAGCAGCGCTCCAAGCTTCGGCTTATGTTGCCCGCCGGCTTCGTCAGCATGTGGCCCGAAGGCAGCGATAGCGGGCATTCTTCGAAACCGCCGCGCGGCTCAAACGAAGATCTCAGACGCCTCGCGCCGGCCCGAACCTCAACGAAAATAGACGACGACCCGCTGCGTAACTCTCCACAATAACCACCCCGGCAGACCTCACATAGCAGGAAAGCCTCACATTGCGTGTGTGTTACTCCGCCACATCAGGCAATGCGGCGTTCATGTGGTAGACTTTGCCGACGCCCGCCCGCTCCGCCGAGGCATACGATGACCGACCACCTGCTGGTTCAAAGTCTGTCTATGATCATGGTTTCGGCCGTTGCTGTCGGACTTCTCGCTGCGCTGCGAATGCCTGCCGCCATGGGCTACCTCCTGGCGGGACTTGCGATTGGTCCTTATGGTCTGAATCTCGTGGCACTCGGTGACGATACGCTCTTCCTCGCCGAACTCGGCCTGATCTTCCTGATGTTCATGGTCGGGCTGGAGTTCTCGCTGAGCACCCTGCTTGCAGCGCGCACCGACGTCCTCTTGGCAGGCAGCCTGCAGGTGGGCGGGACGCTTACGACGATTGCCGTCGCGCTCTGGTTGCTCGGGCTTGATCCTCGCATCGCCATTCTGCTTGGTGGCGCTGTGGCGATGTCATCGACCGCCGTTGCCATGAAACAACTCGCCGAACAGGGCGAGATTTCGAGCCAGCATGGACGCTTTGCCCTCGGCATCCTATTGTTTCAGGATATCGCGACGATCCCCCTTCTCGTCGCCGTGGATAGCTGGTCGAGGCAGGCATCTGTCGATCCGTTCGATCTCGTGGGGCGTCTCGGGCTTGCGGCGATCGCACTCATCGCGGTCTCCATCATCGCCCGCCCGCTCGTCCGTACTGTTTTTGCCGGTGCTTCCAGGTCCCGCTCGAACGACCTGTTTCTCCTGGCGGCGCTTTTCGTTGCTCTCGGGGCCGCCTATCTCGCCCATCTCGCTGGTCTGGCTTTGCCGATTGGCGCCTTCATCGCCGGCATGGTGATCGGCGGGAGCGACTTTCAGCACCGCGTCGAGGACGATGTACGACCATTCCGCGACGTCCTTGTCGGCCTGTTCTTCGTCACAGTGGGCATGCAGATAGATCTCCGGCTGATGGTGGTATTTCCCTACGCGATCCTCGCGTGGTGTGTGGTCTTTCTGTTCGGCAAAGCGCTCGTTACCTTCGTTGTCGGGCTCATGCTGCGCAGGTCCGCCGCGATCGCCCTCCACGTCGCAGTCATCCTTGCCCACGGCGGAGAATTCGGCCTGCTATTGTTGACCATGGCCATGAACAGCGGTCTGCTGCCCTCCGAGGTCGGTCAACCGGTCCTCATTGCCCTTGCACTCACCATGGGCCTGGCCCCAGTGCTGATTCAGCACACCGCGTTTGTCGAGCATCTCGTTGGGAATCGGCGGACCCGCGTGGCCGCAACCGAGAATGCGATTCGCGCAACATGCGCGTCGCTCGACCGACATGTTGTGCTGTGTGGATGCGGACGTGTCGGACGCCTCGTTGCGACTGCGTTTGAGGCGGCGAAGATACCGCACATCGCCATTGAGTCCGATCTCGCGCGCTTTAAGGAAGCCCAACGAGAGAGCCACATGATCGTCCACGGCGATGCCGCGCATCGCCGAATACTGTCTGCCGCAGGCCTCGCAAAGGCCAGGCTGGTCGTCATCACTTTTGATAGGCACTCCGCCGTCGAACGGATTCTGAAGTTTGCGAGAGAGCAGCAGATGGCCATTCCCTGTGTTGTCAGTACGGCCGATGATCGCGATATCACGGCCCTTGTCAAAGCTGGTGCAAATGTTGTTTTTCCTGAAAATCTTGCGGCCGGTCTTGCGCTCGCCGACCAATCGCTTCTGCTGTGCGGCCTCACACGGGAAGAGGCAGGGCGGATCGTTACCACTCTTCGAGCCGAGCTTAATCCGGAGCTTCGGGAACGGGTCGGCATCTGATGACCGTGCAGTGCAAGCTCGTCGACGGAAGCTTTTGTAACGCGCTGATAGTGCGAGGCGCTCGCGAAAGCGAACGAGGGGTTTGCTTCTGCTCAACGGCTTGTTCGGGAGCCGATCTCACTTTGCTGCTGGTTGAACGCCTCGTCGGCCCTCGCGAAGAGATGGACGAACTGAGTGAGTGCATTTGCAAGGCATACGAGATGGGCTGGTGAATAGAATCCCTGCGATACCGCTAGGCGTGTTGATAGGCGCTCGGTCTGGCGAGTCGAATCTCCCAAGTCTTGCGCTGAAGGGGTGAAGGCGAAAGAGTTCCGGTACTTCGCAACGGCAGAAATGCCACTGGTGCTCCCGGGTTCGATTTTCGCGGGCGCCTGTCAGGCACAGCGGGGCGAACCAAGAAGATGTCCGCTCAATACGTTATCCCGCCTCAAAAGTACCCCAGCGAAATCGACCGCTGTAGCGCAATTACGAGAGCGGTTTCTGGGCGGGATGCGGAGCGGTCGCAGGGCAGAGGCGTGAGGCGGAGGACTTGCAAGTGTCCGTACAGTCATGCCCGAGCTCTGAGCCTGGGACCATTGCGCGTGCCTGGAAGTTATTCCGCTGCCGGTCCGAGACTATGTTCCCACGTCGGATTTTTGAACGCAGCTTTGCGCCCCGATGCACGAACCCGCATCGCGGGAGGGTGCGCGCGGGGAGGTTGGCGCGATTATTTGGAGTTCTAGGCAGGCTGTAGGTGTGGCCTGACCATGGAGTTCCCTTCAACGAGAGGAACGTTCAATGGCCAGCTTCTCCAACGACACCCCGACCACACCGCTTCGCCAGCGTATGCAGGAAGACATGGCGATGCGAAGGTTGGAATCTCACACATCTAGGCGGCAGACAGGTCCGCCGGCCCAAGGTAGCTGATATCGATCCTGTTGACGTCTTGAGCCACCTGCGCGCGCACCAACCCCGCTCGGGCCGGATTGAGCGCGGCCTGTACCATGCCGAGCGGCGCACCATCGGCCGACAGCACGAGTGACTGATCAGCCCAGTGGTGAAGCTGAACGGGCGTTCCCGGAGGCGGCGGCACGCCGAGCCATGTCGCATTCGCCCAGTATCGCCGATCGGCCCAAGTCCGGTTTTCCGGTGGAATGAAGCTTTGGGTAAATTCCGTCCACATCGCCTTCGTCTCTGCCGTCGGCCACTCCGGCTGGGCGCTCATTGCGGTGACCGCTTCCGAGTTCAACCATTGACGAAGCTCTGAGCCCGTCTGGAAGATCGCACCCGTATCGGTGACGGCCTTGATGGCCGCTAGCCTTGAGGTGAAACCCGCCTGAATCAGGATGGAGGCCGATCGGTTCAACGTTCCTGTCTCGACGGCAGGAACAGCGAAGCCAACCTCATGGTCTTCGAGCGCGAGACTAAAGACGCCAACCACATCGCCGTTCGCGGCCGCGCGAACGCGGAGTGCCTCCATTGCCCACGGAAGGCGATAGACTAGGCCCCCCTCGATGAACTGCAGTGTTTCGGACTCCTGACCGGCGGCGATGCCGGCAAGAGGTTGGCCGAGGAGCCAGGTGCGCAGAATATCGCGCCAGTTCACCGGCCAGGGATCAGGGGTGAAGGGATAAAATGCGAAGACGCGCTCAGCCAAACCCGTGATCGCCGCAATTGTCGCCTCGTCATCGCCTTCCAGTATCCCAGCGTTGGCCTGGATGAGGAGGAGGTTGGCATCTTCCGCTATGGCGTCCAACGCATGCCCAGTCGTCAGCCCAACCCCCGCCAGGAAGTAACCTCGACGGCGCGCTGCTGTCGACTGACTCCAGATAAGGCGGCTGCGGGACACAATGCCCGCCTTCAGAGCCTGCTGCACCTGCTTGTATTGACGTAGCAAGCGACGGTGCCAAAGGGACGATTGCAGGATGTCGTCCAGTGCGGCCTCGATGCCGCCGTCAGGGATATCATTTTCGCCGATGAGGCTGAGGATCGCCGTGTCGAGCGTAGCGACATGCCGCTCCCAATCGGCGAGTGCACGCTCGCGGTCGTCGGGCTTTTCGTGTGCGATCTCGGGAAACGTCCAGGCGGCGGCATTGTTGGCGACGTAGTCGACGACCTGATTCAGATCGCCGCCAATTCGTGCGTGCATACGAGACAGAAGCGTCCAGACGAGAAGCACCAGCCCGCTTTCCATGTTTCGCGCGCCAAGATCGCTGATGAGAGCTTCCCAATTGCGCCGCTTCTTCCCAATATCGTCGAACATCGGAAAAAGGACCATGCCTTCGACGTCGACGTACGCGCGGCCGGCGCGGCCGATGACATTCTTGAACTCAGAGATGTCGATCCTCTCCCCACTGCGGTGGAGAGAATGCATGATGACGGCCGTGGCCGACAGATTGAGGCCCTGTGCCAAGGTTGGCGAGGAGATCGTCACCTTGAGAACACCGTCGCGCAGCAGGCGCTCCACTTCTTTGCGGTAGGCCGTCGGAAGGGCGCCGTGATGCAACGCGACGCCCAGGCGCAGGCATTTCAGGATTGCGCTGTTCGGGCCCAGCCATTCCTCGCCAAGCGCGATTGCGGTGCGGAGGACCGCGGGATCAGCTTCGAGCAGCGTCCGCAGCGCCCCACGCTCATGAAGGTCAACGATTACGTCGGCGAATGGCTCGACGCTTCGCCGGACCGGGCAAAAGATCAGGACGGTCTGCCCATCCTCGATCAGCCGCCAGGCTGTTGCCAGGCAGAGCTCGCGCTGATCGTCGGGGAAGAGCCGCGTTCTCTGACGCTTTGGCGGCACCCAGTTGGGCGGCGCCGTTCCCGTGAGGAACCGCTGGACCCAAGGCCGCTCGTCGCCGACGCGAAGGTTCAACCGCGCATTTGGCGACGTCCATACAACCTCACCGAAGCGCAGCCGGGTCGGTCGCCAGTCGTGCTTGATCACGCCACCCGGATGATCGCGCCGCAGCCAGCCGGCGAAGTCGTCGAGTTGGTCTCCGTCAGGCAATATGGCCGACAGACACACAATCCGCCGTGTATGCGCGTCCGCGCGCCGAAGCAGTCGCTGGATTTGCACCTCGTAGCGCACTTCACGCTCATTGAGTCCGATCATATGGCCTTCGTCGAAAACCAGCAGGCCGACGTCATCGAGAAGAGACGGATCGTTGCGCAATGCGAAATCGAGCTTCTCCGGCGTCGCCACAACAATATTCCGTTCACGGATCGCATCCTCGTCGAAGCCGCTTACCCCGATGCTGCCATAGAGCGCCGAGATAGTCTTGCCGAGCGGACCAAAGGTCCTCTGTAGTGTCGTTTCAGTCTGTGCCGACAGCGCGCGAAGCGGCGTGACGAAGACCACGCGCTTGCCGCCGGCCAGGCAGCGC
Source organism: Ensifer sp. GW821-FHT05G01 (assembly GCF_059419585.1). Lineage (NCBI taxonomy): Bacteria > Pseudomonadati > Pseudomonadota > Alphaproteobacteria > Hyphomicrobiales > Rhizobiaceae > Ensifer > Ensifer sp. GW821-FHT05G01. Next base: position 136,101 of record NZ_JBWKSC010000015.1, read on the forward strand.
AGGATGCTAAGCTCGGCAATACGGGTCTTGCCCGCGCTGGTGGGCAGCGAAACCACGAGATCGTCGGACTGGTCGATCGCGCGGGTGGCCGCTTCGATCTGCGACGGCCACAGGTCGACCTCAGCTCTCGGCCGCCGTTGCAGCAGGGCGATGAACAGCTCACGTAGTCGAGGCCAATCGGCCGCCTCGCCACCGGCTGGTTGGAGCGGCACCTTTTCGTGGAAGGTACTCGACCAGAGATCCGACAGGAGGTGGAGCGCGATGCGATGTGCCCACCATTGCGGTAGCATGTTCATCTCACTGCAAATGGAAAGGCTCGTGCGCAGCCGCTCCAGCGCCTGATCGAGCAGCGGCCGCTCACCGCGTTCCAATGCGAGGAGGAACAGCGACATGGCCGCCATAAATGCGTCGGTCAGCGCGGTGTCGAGACCATCGAAGAGGAAATCGTTGCCGTCCGCGGGGTTGCCCGCCGCCTCGGCCTGGTCGAGGTTGGCCTGAATGCCGGCAGTAATTCGGGCATCACTGCCTTCGCCGGACGCCCGATAGTCGAGAACGCTGCTGCGAAGCGTGCTGAAGTTTCGTCGCATCAGCAGGGCAAGTGCCTGTTCGATAGGCGCGAAATTCTCGTCGGCTTCGACGATCGCGAGCAGCGAGTAGGCGCGGGCCGAGAGATGGGCGAGATGATAGCTCGCCGCCGCCATGACGAAATGGAAGTCGCGATCGGCCTCAAGGCGGTCTCCTTTGGCGATCACCGCCTCGAGGGCCGTAGCAGCCTGTTCGAAGGCGGTGCGCGCCTGTGCTGCATCGCCGCCGAGCTCACGAAGGCGAAGGCCGAGCCCGAGAAGACCATACCCATGCGAATGCAAGTCGTAGCTAAGTTGCGGCGCAAAGGCCGGTGCGTCCGGCGGAAGCGCGCCGTCCCGCCAGATGATCGCTCGCGCCTGACCGCGTGCGATGAGACGGCCGCGGAAGCCAGCAGTAGCCGCTTCGGCAATGTCCGCCGCGATTGCTTCAGGTGTTGTTGGCATCGGCGATCACTCGATCATAGACCGCGCCGATGAAGGCGGCGTGTCCCTCCACTCGTAGGCCGACACCCCATTGGTTGATAGGTCCAGGGTAGGCTTGCAGCGAAGCGGTTAGCAGGGCGTCCGGCGCATTGCCGGAAAACGTGAAAAGCAGGTGCTTGACATTTTGCACGGGAATGCCGTGCTTGAGCAGCGCATCGTCAATCGCGTCGGCGAGCGGCAAATTGTCCAGTTCCAGCAGGCGTGCCGAGATGAAGGACAGCGCGTGAGCGGATGGCAGCCCGCCATCCTTGTCCAGGCCCGCGCGCGCGTCGGTGAGAACCTGACCGGTCAGCGCCACGCGGCTCTTCGCTTCGGTTTTAAGAAAGAGCAAGCGTTGGCTGGCGGCATCTTGAAGGATGCCGATAACGTCATCCCCGCGCATCGCCATGTTCCGATGATCCTTCCAGCGCAAGCGTTTGATCGGCGCGCGATATCCACCGCTGTGTGCGTCGATCCACTCCGTCGCGTAGATTTCGCCGAGATCGCCGGAACGGATATTCTTCGTTGTCGGCAGCTTGCCCTCGATGAGCGCGGCGGCGGCCGGCTTGCCGAGTCGGTTGAGCGCCCTGGCAACCGATTCTTCCGACGCATAGTGCCCCGGCACAATGGCCGCCGTCGCCTGGATCCCCGTAGCAAGGCTCGCGGCCTGTCCGGTCATCACCCGACGGACGTGGTTACCGACGGGCTCGTCCACCGAAAGGCACCAATCATTAAACTGCGTCATACCCTTCCTCCCGGTCACCGAGAAAAGAGATCGCGGACGCGAACAAAGGCGGAGCCGGTTTCCGCAGCCCGGCGAATCTTGAGTTCGAGAACGTGTGTGAGCGGCAAATCTCGCTCCAGCATCTCGTAGAGGTCGAGACCGTCCATGCAGATGACGCGGTTGCCGCGTCCGAAGGCGACAAGGCCGTCATCGGTGAATCCGCTGTTGCTGACGAAAAGGCCGCGCGTCCAAGCCGCCTTCTGCTCGATCTTGCCGTGGAAGGTGTGCAGCTCGGCGACCCCGATTGGCTGTCCGTGCCACTTGGCCTTGAACGAAGTCGACGAGGTCATCAACGAGACGCAAATCTATGGATCGTATCGAGCTAATGTTAGTCTTGCCCTACTACAGCGTGTTTTCGAATCGATAAGCAACCACTTCGTCAAAGAAATCTAGCTAGCGTATCTCGTTTTATCTACTTGAACTTCGGCTTCTGTTGTCTGATCGGGCGTTTTAGATCTCGTGATCGACAGCAATCCATAAGTCTGCGATCTGGACAAAGATAAGATCAGCACCGTCGTAACAGGTCAGGAGGTGCGGACAGGCGCCATGGTCGTCCAGCAGAAACAGGATGCCGAGTCCAGTTTCAGATAACGGTCGACGTCAGGGCCAATTTACTTGCGTGGCTTTAGTCGCGTCGCGTTGTTTCCTGTGGGGCGTATCGACGAAGGTATCAGAGACTTATTTCTTCTGCTACCTCTGGTTTACGTACGGGTTGAGGAACGCGTTTTATGGATGACGTGCATTTTTCGGTTAACACACGACTGACAAGACTGCTGGGTGAAGCCTATCGATCGAGCGAAGCAGCCTTGAAGGAGCTGGTCGACAACGCATGGGACGCTGACGCCAAAAATGTCTGGATCACATTGCCGACGCCTTTGTCGTCTGATCCGATTATCGTCTGCGACGACGGCTCGGGAATGACATCTCTGGAAATGAGGAACGAATACTTGAACATCGCCAGCGATAAGCGGGCACGCACAGGCGAACGGACCCCTCTACTCAAGCGGAAGGTTAAGGGTCGAAAGGGCATCGGTAAGTTTGCTGGCCTGTCATTGGCAAGCCGGATGGATGTTTCAGCGGTCGCCCGAGGTCGGAAATGCAGCCTGACGATCGACAAACTCGTCCTGGCCGAGAATGAGAATGACCTGGAATCTGTGCCTCTACCATTCATCGAGGAGGATGCAGGCGAAGCTCATGTAGGCACGACAATCATCCTGTCCGGTCTTGATAGCCGATTGAATTTCCCTACGCCTGATCGTTTTCGAGAAGTCCTCGTGCACGAATACGGCCGGGAGGATGCCTTCAAGGTATTCGTAAATGAGGCGCAGTTGTCGGTCGACGATGTTCCGGGCGTATTAAGGGAAGTCGAGACGACCCTTACAGAGAGCGGCTCAGTTCGATTGAGGTTTACGATTGCAGACGGCAAGAAAGCACCAAAATTACCTGGTATAGTGCTGAAGGTGGACGGGAAGGTCGTCGGGAAGCCGATGATGTTCGGCCTAGATGACGACGAGGAAATTCCCTTCAAGCTTTCGAAACGAGTCTACGGAGAGGTGGAGCTCGAGGGTAACGACCATTTCGTAACTGCCGATTGGGGCGGGGTGGTCGAGAACAGCAAGGCGTTCCAAGAAATCCAATCCTACGTGAAATCGATCGTCAAAGAAGGGCTTAGGGAGAGCCACTCTCGCGATATGAGCCTTCAGCTAGCTCGATTGAAGAAGCAGTTGGACGCTAGGCTGAAAGACCTCCCAGAACACCGCCGACGCTACGCTGAGGAAGCCCTCCACCGGATCCTGCAGCGATTCTATCGGGAAAGCGAAGACCGCATTGCGACGATAGCAGAGGTCGCGCTCGACGCCATGGAGCATGACGCCTACTGGGCCGTCTTCGAGCGGATAAATGCCACCGACCGGACAGATGTCAGTTCCTTTGCAGCGGCGCTCGAAGATTTTGGTATGGTTGAGCTCTCTGGGATCGCTGCTCAAGCGACCAGACGGATGAGATTTCTGGACTACCTCCAGGAGCTTATCGACAACGAAGCGACCCTCGAAAAAGACGTCCATAAGGCCTTCGAGACGAATTTGTGGCTTCTTGGCCGCCAATACGCTCTGATGTCATCGAACATCACACTGAAACGGGTCATCGCGAACTATAGTGATAAGAAATTTACGGGCGAGCGGGCCTCGAAACGGCCTGATCTTCTGTTGTCGCAGGATCTTGCTGACAGCTATCTGCTCATTGAGTTTAAGCGCCCCAACCATCCGATTTCTCGGGAAGACATCGCTCAAGCTGAGCAATATCGTGATGACCTGTCAGGGACCATCACTTCAAGCAGCCCGTTGAGGATCTTGATGATCGGCAAGGGTTCCGCAGCCTCTATGGACAAGAGATACGGGACTGACATGACGACCGTCAATTCCTACGCGAGCTTACTCTCGTCCGCTCGCACGGAACTTGACTGGCTGGTTTCATCGCTAACCCGTCCGTAGATCGCCCGTTCGTTGAAGGTTTGGACGGTCATCGGGCCCATTTCCGCGAATTCTGCTTCGCCCCAAGCAGCTTCGCATTAGAATATACAAGTCTCGGTGTGCTCAGGCCCCCGCAACCAAATCAAACAAAAGCCCGCTAGACCAAGAAGGTCGGCGGGCTTTTCTGTTGGTCTCGTAACGGGGCGAGGACTTAATGCCTCGTCAGCAGCCCGCAAGCCGGCGAAGGCCGATGCACCGGGACAGAAAACAACAAAACCGGCCAACGAAACCAAAGCAAAAAAGCCCGCAAGGTGAAAACCGGCGGGCTTTTGGCGTTTAAGCGTTAGGTCCGATCGACATTCAGGATTCCCAAATCGCTTGATCGCCGATTCATAGAGCATGGTGTTGGTCACGGAGGTCGATGATGGCAATTAGGCGTTATGAGCTGAGCGACGCCCAATGGCTCCAGATTGCATCCCTATTGCCTGGTAAGATTGGAGATTCTGGGCGCAGTTCGGACAACCGTCTGTTCATCGATGGCTGCCTATGGGTTTTGCGCTCCGGCGCACATTAGCGCGACTTGCCAGAACGCTATGGCAAATGAACGGCGGTGCATAAGCGCTTCAGCCGCTGGTGCCATGCCGGCATCTGGGAGCAGGTGTTCGATGCGCTGACGGCCGATCGGGACAATCAATATCTGATGATCGATAGCATATTTCGCGGAGAAGTTCGAAGAGCATGATCTGTCAAAGAGCGTCGCCTATACTTGTGACGACACCTTCCCATTAGTGAAGCTGGTCTCGGCCGGCCTTGGCATCGGCTTTGCGCCGGAATGTACGCTGGATCTGCCCAACCGCAATTTCGAGTTCCGGAACGTGAGGGGTGTCGACTTCCGCATCGGGCTTGGCGTGGCTTGGAGCAAGGATGATCCTACTGCTGCCCGCGACGACATCAGCGAAATAGCGCGGTCGCTGGTCAGGGCGGGAAGGTGAGGGCAGGGCACGACGAATTTGCAAGCAGAGGGGCTTGCCGGGGCTAGTCGGTCCCGGTTCCGGCTGGTCGCCGGCGCTATGCTGAACCTCCTCCGGCGACCCTTTGAACAGGTCAAGCCGCGCGCGAACGGGCTCTGGCAGCGACGCTGCCGACGCATGGTCCGCTTAGTGACTGGTTCACATGATCTCGACAATCCCCGAGAAGCATCGAGGGTTGGGTCCCCATCAAGGCGAGGGATCGGAATCGACATCCTGGACTGGCGGGGGTCGCCTTGGCCCAAGGACGACCCGACGGCATCATCGGTATTGCGCGTTCACTGGTCAGAGCAGGCAGGTGAGGGCGAGTTGCCGAGGGTGTTCGGTCCCGGCAACGCTTCTCTAATCGGCGTGTCATGGTCAAGCGCTTTTCGAGCTTTTCCCTGGCCAGGACGAGATAACATCGTCGTCGGAAGTCAGCGCTAAGTGGCCATTCCGGCACGGTCCCAAGTCAGGCAATAAATCTGGCACGAGCGCGGAAACAAGAGTAGCTTGCGAAGGCTATGAGGCTGGGAAATTTCCCTCCCTGAACCAACGCAAAAGTGAGGCCTTCTATACCTTTGGGAGAGGCGGCCATGGGAGCGGTTCGCGCCGAACGGCGGCTGGTCGCAATTCTTGCCGTCGACATTGTTGGCTATTCGCGTCTCATCGAAGCCGACGAGGCCCGGACCCTGGCTGCGATGAAAGCGTTGCGTTCCGAAATCTTCGATCCCCTATTAGAAGATTATCACGGGCGCATCGTGAAACTCATGGGCGACGGCGAGATCGTGGAATTTAGCTCCGTCGTCGATGCTGTGACATTCGCCGTCGCGTCACAAAGAGAGGTCACCGCGCGCCAGGTAGATGTTGCACCCGAGCTTCGCCTTCTTTTCCGCATGGGTATCAATCTCGGCGATGTCGTCGTGGACGGCGATGATTTGCTGGGCGACGGTGTCAACGTTGCGGCCCGCCTTGAGCAGATATGTGAGCCGGGAGGACTTTTCGTGTCCGGCACCACTTTCGATCACTTGCAAGGCAAGCTCGAATTGCCACTGGAATTCATCGGCGAGCAACATGTGAAGAATATCGAGCGGGCGGTGCGTGTCTATCGGGTGAGGTTCGAGGGGGATGCGCAGCATCGGCGGTTCAACGTCAGGAGCCTTCGCAATTGGGGAATTCCAGCCGCTTTAGCCCTCCTCCTCTTGATAGGCGTTCCTGCAATGTGGCTGGCCCAGAGGAACACGAGCGCCGACACGTCGTCCGTCGCGCGGACGGTTTTTCCGCTGCCAGAAAAGCCGTCGATCGCCGTCCTGCCGTTCGACAATCTTAGTTCCGATGCCGAGCAGGGCTATTTCGCCGACGGAATGACTGACGACCTGATCACTGAACTTTCAAAACTGTCCGGCATTTTCGTGATCGCGCGCAACTCGACCTTCACTTACAAGGGCAAGCCCACCACGGCGCAGCAGGTGGCCGAGGAATTGGGCGTCCACTACATCCTCGAGGGCAGCGTGCGTCGAGAAGGAAACCATGTTCGAGTCAATGCCCAGTTGATCGACGCGATCGAAGGACACCACCTCTGGGCAGAGCGCTATGATGGTGAAATGAGCGGCGTGTTTGGGCTGCAGGACAGGGTGATAGGACAGATCGTGTCGACGCTCGCCGTGAAGCTGACAAGTGCGGAACAGAAAGCCTCAGTTGCGCTGGAGACAGCCAATCCGCAAGCCTATGATCTGCTGTTGCAGGGATGGGATCACCTCCGCCGGGACACCGAGTCGGAAACGGTCACGGCTGCCGCTTTCTTCCAGAAGGCTATCGTACTCGATCCGAACTATAGTCGCGCCTATGCATCGCTGGCGGCGGCAAACTGGAGGATTACCGTTTCAACCTGGTATGGCAGGGAGAACGCTTCCCAGAACCTGAACCGAAATCTTGCAAAGGCAATGGAGAGGCCGACGCCGCTTGCCTATGCGATAACAGCGCAGCTGCTCGCGCAGCAGGGGCGCTACGACGAAGCGTTCTCTGCCATCGGCCGGGCGATGAACCTTGCGCCGAATGATCCCGACAACCATGTCAGCATGGCGCGGATTCTCAACGCGACGGGACAAGCGGTAGAGGCTGAACAGCAGGTCCGCCAGGCGATGCGATTCGATCCCCGTTTCTCGCCTGCAACACTGCGCATGCTCGCAATCTCCCTCTTCTCCCAGGGAAAGTACGACGAAGCTGCCGGAAACTTTGAACGTGTGATGGCAAAAAAATCGGATGTCCTTGCGGACTACACCACATTGATATCGAGCTACGGCCACCTCGGACGTACTGAGGGCGCTCAGGCACTCGTCGACAAGTACAATAAATTGGCGGAGTCTTCCCTATGCGATCCGCTCACGATCCAGGAAAGTGCATTTGATTGGTACGGTAGTGCGTTCGCCTACTATAGACCTTACATAACGCGCCTGCAGGACGGTCTACGGAAGGCCGGTGTGCCCGATGGGGCCGGTACCGACCTCGCCCTTGACGACTATCTCAAGTTTATAACGACAACGAACGGCGAACCCAGTGTCGACGGCACGATGAAAGTCAATGTAGCAGGCGCAAAGGCGCTGCTCGCCCGCGGCGTGCCCTTCATCGATGTGCGAGCCCCGCTCAGCTACGAAAACGGCCATATCCCCAAGGCCATCAATTTATCGCTGGTTACCGGCCTGTCGAAGGAAAGCCTCGCTAAGGTGGCGGGCAAGGACGACGAGGTCGCCTTCTATTGCCACGGCAAGCATTGCCACTATTCCGCCTATGCTTCGGCCAAGGCGGTTGCCTGGGGCTACACGCACGTGCTCCTTTTTGCGGGCGGGTTTTCGGAGTGGGAGGACGAGGGCTATCCTCTGGTGATTGAGGTCAAGAACTAGCTTGGGCGGGAATTGCCACATGAAACCATCTGGGTTGCCAAACGCCATCCGCGATCTCAGTGACTGCAACTGGCGCATCCCTGCCAGGGCCGAGTTCGGCCCTAAGCGGCCACTAAACTGACCCTGAAATTTGCGCCGTGCAAGCCGTTGAATTGGCAGTGGCCGAAAAGTAAGTCGTACGAAATGGCGATGCCGTCTGGTATCGGATAGGTATGCACCACTAGCCCACGCTCCAGCCACAACTGTGGGGCGTCCTGTTCCACAAGACCGATCCGTTGGCCGCCGCGGGCGTGCCGTCCGTTACAACGATGCCTCCCGTTTGCCTGCGCGCAGCACTTTTCCTGGATTGAGGATTGCGGATGCATCGAGCGCGTCCTTGACCCGACGCATGAGCGCCACTTTCACCGGGTTCGAAATGGCTGACAGGGATTCTACCCTCTTGAGGCCGATCCCATGCTCGGCGGAGAATGATCCGCCGATTACAGCGATGTCCCGGTACAGCACCGTTTCGACGGCTCTCGCCTTTTCGCCTGGAACCTCTCGACCGGCCGCATTGAGGACGATGTGGAGGTTTCCGTCGGCAAGGTGGCCAAAGACAAAGGGATCAAAGGTCGCATCGACCTCCTTCAATCCCGCAAGACAGCGATCAAGGTACGTCCCGATTTCCGAAAGAGGGACCGAGACATCATAGGACGGCGCACCAGGGTGCTTTCGGTAGATGAGGTCTGTGTCCTCGCGCAACCGCCAAAGATCCGCCTCCTGTGCGACGGACGACGCGATCACTGCGGAAGCGTCGGGGTGATCCTCGACGAGGTCTTCGTAGATACGTCCAAGTTCCGATTGCAACGCTTCTTCCTCGGCCCCACCCAGCGAGACCAGAAGGTTTACCGGATGATCGGCACTGTAGTCCGTGACCGACCAGCGATGATGGCCTGATGTCAGGCGGAAATAGCCGTTCCAGATCGCTTCTGCCGCACGCAGTTGACCGTACTTTGCGTCGAGCCCTCTGCGGACCGTCTCGAGCGCGGCGTCCACAGACGGTAGGCCAAAGAGGACCGTGGCGTTGGCAAGGGGCTGGGGTTCGAGCTTGACGGCAACACGCGTGATGATGCCGAGTGTGCCTTCGGCTCCCACGAACAGATGCTTCAGATCATAGCCGGCGGCGTTTTTCACCATCCGTGTCAGGTCGGAATAGATGGAGCCATCCGCAAGCACGACCTCCAGGCCAAGGATGCGATGCCGCATGACCCCGTGCCGGAAGGCCGCGATGCCGCCGGCGTTCGTTGACGCCATTCCTCCGATCGTTGCGGAACCACGTGACGGCAAGTCGATCCCCGTTTCAAGTCGATGCTCACTGGCCGCTGCCTGCAGCGCCTGCAGCGTGACACCGGCTTCCACCACGGCAACGCGCTCGACGGATGAAACATGCAGGATTCTATCGAGGCGGGCGGTCGAGAGCACAAGCTCGCCTGGTCTCGACATAGCGCCGCCGACAAGGCCGGTTCGTCCCCCATGGGTAACGAGCGGAACTCCGTTGGCAACGCAGCATTTGACAACCGCCGAGACCTCGCCGGTTGTTCTCGGAAGGACCACGACGCCGGCCCCGAGATTTTCCGGTGCGACGCCGTGGTCGATCGAGGAAAGGGCCTCGCCGTCCTTGAGATTTCCGTCACCAACAATCTTGCGAAGTTCGTCTTTGAATTCAGGCCTTAGGCAGTCCATTCGATGTTACCTGTTAGTGGCGTTGAGAACGGAGAGAGGTTGTGCACCGGCCTGATCAGGCCGCCTGCGTCTTCAGTGTGCCACTCTTCTTGGCCGTCCAGGTGGCGATAACGTCCATCAGAACGGGGTTGAGGCAATCATAAGGTTCCAGGCCAAGCTCCCTGAGACGAGCGCGCACGCCGTCCATCCTTGCCGGATCGTAGCCGCTTTCGATGATCGAGGAGACGAAGGCAGCAAAGCCGGGCTTAGCCCATCCCGTTTCCTGGAACCGCTCGGGATGCAGGAAGGAAAGCCCCTTGAACGCATGATCGCGTTCCACGGGTCCATACATGTGCACGCCGCAGTCCTTGCAAGCATGCCGCTGGATCAGCGCGCCTGGATCCACGACTGCAAGTTTGTCTCCGTTCTGAAGGACTTCGACGTTGGCGGTCGGTGCCACGGCAACGACTGAGAAGACAGCGCCGTCAGGTTTCCAGCACTTCGTGCAGCCGCAGGCGTGGTTGTGGGCGATGTCGCCCTTGATGCGGACCTTCACCGGATTGCTAGTGCAGTTGCAGGCAAGCGTGCCGCCGGAAAAGGCAGCGTCGGTCGCCTTGAAGCCGCCGTCGAGGGACGGATGTATGGCAATGCTGGGCATGGGCTTCTCCTCCTTCATGGCCGACGCTTGATGCGCGGCCGATCACTGGCGCAGTCGGCCGGAGGCCGACGATGCGATGCACGGATTGCATTCGGAATGCGGTCTTGAACCCGCGCTCAGTATATCACGACCGAACGGATGCTTTCGCCGGAATGCATCAGCTCGAAACCCTTGTTGATGTCTTCGAGGGCCAAGGTGTGGGTGATCATCGGATCGATCTCGATCTTGCCTTCCATGTACCAGTCGACGATCTTCGGCACGTCGGTGCGGCCGCGCGCGCCGCCAAAGGCGGTGCCCATCCAGCTGCGTCCGGTGACGAGCTGGAACGGACGGGTGGAGATCTCCTGGCCGGCACCGGCAACGCCGATGACGACCGACTTGCCCCAGCCGCGATGCGATGCCTCGAGCGCCTGGCGCATGACCTTGGTATTGCCCGTGCAGTCGAAGGTGTAGTCGGCGCCGCCGATCTGGTCGGCACCACGCTTCGTCATGTTGACGAGGTAGGGCACGATGTCGTCGCCGACTTCCTTCGGGTTGACGAAATGGGTCATGCCGAAGCGCTCGCCCCAGGCCTTCTTGTCGTTGTTGAGATCGACACCGATGATCATGTCAGCACCGGCGAGACGCAGGCCCTGGATGACATTGAGGCCGATGCCGCCGAGACCGAAGACGATCGCGGTCGCGCCCATCTCGACCTTTGCGGTGTTGATGACGGCGCCGATACCGGTGGTGACACCACAGCCGATGTAGCAGATCTTGTCGAAGGGGGCGTCAGGGTTGACCTTGGCGACGGCGATCTCCGGCAGCACGGTGTAATTGGCAAAGGTCGAGCAGCCCATATAGTGATGGATCTTGTCCTTGCCGATCGAGAAGCGCGAGGTGCCGTCCGGCATCAGGCCTTGCCCTTGCGTCGAGCGGATCGCGGTGCACAGGTTGGTCTTGCGTGACAGACAGGACGGGCAGGAGCGGCACTCAGGCGTGTAGAGCGGAATGACGTGATCGCCCTTCTTCACCGAGGTTACGCCCGGGCCGACGTCAACGACGATGCCGGCACCCTCGTGGCCGAGGATTGCCGGGAACAGACCTTCGGGATCAGCACCCGACAGCGTGAAATCGTCGGTGTGGCAGATCCCAGTGGCCTTGACCTCGATCAGCACTTCGCCAGCCCGCGGGCCTTCGAGCTGAACGGTCATCACTTCCAGCGGCTTGCCTGCCTGAACGGCGACGGCGGCGCGTACATCCATTTTGTGTCTCTTTCTCTTAAGGTTTTCAGCCGATCAGGCGGCGAAGCCTACCGGGGCAGGTAGCGTGTAAGATGGGCTTCCAGGAGCCGGACAAGCGTGATCAGCACCAGGTTGATCAGCAGGTAAAGCAGACCAGCGATGGCGAATATTTCGAGGATCGCATAGGTCTGGCTCATCAGCCGCTTCGCATGGCCGGTGATCTCCAGGACGGTGATGGTGGAGGCGAGGCTCGTTCCCTTGACGACGAGGACGAGCTCGTTGCCGTAGGCCGGCAGCGCTTGCCGGATGGCAAGAGGAAACGTGATCCGGCGAAAGCGCAGCAGCCGCGACATGCCGCAGGCCTGTGCTGCTTCGACGAGCCCTCCCGGGATGGACATGAGGCCACCGCGCAGGATCTCCGACGTATAGGCCGCCGTGTTGAGCGCGAGTGCCGTCACCGCGCAATGGGCACCGTCGCCGACGATCCACCAGAGCACGGGGTTGTCCCTGACGAAGGAAAGCTGGCCGAGGCCGTAGTAGAAGAGAAAGAGTTGCACCAGCAGCGGCGTGCCGCGAAAGACAGTGCTGTAGCCTTTGGCAAAGCCGCTGAGCACCCTGTTGTTCGACAGGCGCATGACCGCAAGCGCCAGGCCAAGGTTGAAGCCGATGGCGACAGAAGCGACCGTGAGCATGGCGGTCAGCCACAGTCCCTTGGCGAGGGTCGGAACCGCGAGGAAGACGAGCTCGAAATTCATGACCTATTTCCTCGTACGGGGGCGCAGAAGGCGTTCGATCCAGTCGAAACCACCCTGGCTGACCAAGGTGATCGCGAGATAGACGAGAGCGGCGATGAAGTAGAAAATGAAGGGATGGCGGGTCGAACCGGCCCCGACGAAGGCGACGCGCATCAACTCCTGCAGGCCGACCACCGAGACGAGCGCGGTGTCTTTGATCGTGGTCTGCCAGACATTGTTCATGCCCGGAATGGCGATCCGCAGCATCTGCGGCGCGATAATGCGGCGAAAGATCCGCCTGCCCGGAATCCCGAGTGCCCGCGCCGCCTCGATATGCCCGCTTGGAATGGCAGCGAGTGCCCCTCGCACCACTTCGGTCGAATAGGCCCCCGATATGGCGGCGATCGCGACGACCGCGATGGTGAAGGCATAACCGTTGCCGGCCAGTCCCTCGTAGCCGAACGCCGCGGCCACTCGGGCCACGAACTCGACGGAGGAAAAAAAGAGGAGATAGATGATCAGAAGTTCTGGCACGCCCCGCACGACCGACGTGTAGAAGTCCACGACAAGCGTCAGCGGAAAAATCCGGGCCCATTTAATCAGGCCACAGCCAACGCCGATGACGGCGCCAAAGGCCATACTCGCCATGCCGAGGGCGATGGTGATTGCCGCCCCGCGCAGGATTGCCGATATCCAGCCACCTTCCCACACCTGCCAAAGTCCAAGTTCCATCGAACACGCCCAACCTATGCTTTGTCCTGTCGGATGAAGCCTCCCGAGAAAGGAGAGACCTGCCGGTCTTTCGCCTTCCCGGGAGGGGTGCGGTTGCCGTTACTGGCAGGGACGGGAGATATCCGTCTTGAACCAGGTCTGGCTTGCCTTGCCGATAGAGCCGTCGGCGACCATTTCGCAGAGCGCCTTGTCGATACGGGCCTTCAGTTCGGTATTCTCCTGCGCGATGCCGACGCCGATACCTTCGCCGAGCGTCGGGTCGAAAGTGCTCAGCACCTTGACGTCGACGAACTGGAAGTCTTTGCCGTCCGGGCGCCCGAGAAAGTCTTGAAGGGCGGATGAATCGGCAAATGCCGCCTCGACGCGGCCGCTGGCGAGGTCGATCTGCATCTGGTCGAGCGTGTCATAGGTCTTCAGGACGGCGGACGAGGCACGCTTTTCCATGAAATGCGCATGGGTGGTGCCGGCCTGGACGCCGACCGTACGGCCGTCGAGCGATGTCAGCAGCGTCTCGATGTCCTTGACGCCGGCAAGATCTGAATCCTTTTTGACCACGAACATGTTGGCGAGCTCTGCGTAGCCGACCGAGAAGTTGATCTGCTTCTTGCGCTCGGCGGTGATCGACATGCCGGAAATGATGATGTCGAAACGTTTGGCCTTCAGCGCCGGAATGAGGCCGTCGAATGCCTGAACGACGAAGTGACACTTCATTTCCAGTTTGGCGCAGAGCAGGTTTCCGACATCCGCGTCAAAACCGGTAACGTTGCCGGCGGCATCGGCCATGCTCCACGGCGGATATTCGCCCTCCGTTCCGATCGACAATTCTCCCTCGGCTGCGTGGGCCGCAGTAAGGCCGGTGGCGAAGAACGTGGCGATCAATAGACTTTTCAACTTCATGTTTTGGTTCCCCTTGTTGAGCATTCTTGTTGGCTCCCGTTCCGGGGTGAGTCCCGGACGGGTAATGACGGCGGGTTGTCAGAGCGTGCGGGCCAGGAACTGGCGCATGCGTTCGGAGCGCGGGTTGGTGAAGACATCCGCCGGGGCACCCTCCTCCTCCACCTTTCCCTGGTGGAGGAAGAGGATCTTGTGCGAGACCTCGCGCGCGAACTGCATTTCGTGCGTCACGAGGATCATCGTGTTTCCTTCTTCGGCCAGCTGCCGGATGACGCGCAGGACCTCGCCGACCAGCTCGGGATCGAGCGCGGAAGTCGGCTCGTCGAGGAGGATCAGCTTCGGACGCATGGCGAGCGTGCGGGCAATGGCGGCGCGTTGTTGCTGGCCACCGGACAGCTGCCCGGGATACTGGGCATGTTTGTCGGAAAGGCCGACCTTCTTCAGGAGCGCATGGGCCTGATCGACAGCTGCTTGTCGTCCCTCCTTCAGGACGTGTATCGGCGCCTCTATGATGTTTTCGAGGACCGTCATGTGTGGCCAGAGATTGAAGTTCTGGAACACCATGCCGACGCGTGAGCGGATGCGCTCGACCTGCCGGATGTCGGCCGGTGCAGCACTGCCGTCCGGCGTTTTCTTCATGCGGATTTCTTCACCGTCGATGATGATGCTTCCGTCGTTCGGCTGCTCGAGCAGATTGATGCAGCGCAGGAAGGTGCTCTTTCCCGAACCGGAAGAGCCGATCATCGACACGACCTCACCCGGTTGTGCAGAGACGCTGACGCCGTTGAGCACCGAGAGGGGGCCGAAGCGTTTGTGGATCTCGTGCACCTCGATCGCCGGTCTTTCGCCAAGCCTTGGGCCGCTGGACTCCGGATGGGCGACGACGATGACCGCGGCTGCTGTAGGCACGGATTTTTCGGGTCGCGCGCCGCCTATTGCCTTGAGATCGGCAAAGGCACGGTCGAAGTGGCGCAAGGATGCCTCAAGACAGGCGCGCTGCCAGTCGGCGTCTTCCGGAACGAAGGCGGCGCACAGATCCTTCTTGATCCGGTCGCCGAGCGGCGTATCGATCTTGCCGAACAGGTGAAGCCAATTGTCCGCTTGGACGGCATCCGAGACGGTTGAACCGTCCAGAGTGCCACATTCGACGACGAGCGGCAGGACGCGCGCCTTCGGTAGCGCACCACGTACAGCGGCCGATACATAGCCGGTGGCGGTCGCGGCGATGCCGGTATCTGTCGTCGCGTCCTCCCCGGTCAAGACGACCGAGAGCGCGGGACCGAAGATGCGTCGGCCCCATTCCAGACCGGGGTGCTCACTCTCGGCGACCGAGAGGAGGGCGGGATAGCCGTAAGGCCCGGCGCCGGTGTGCAGGTCGAAGACGACAACCTCGGCCGCCTTCTGTGCGAATGTCGACAGGATCTCGATCAGGGTTCGGTTGGACCAGACCGGACCGTCGCCGCCATAGAACAGACCGTCCGGAAAGTCGTATTGTCCCGCTTCCACGATCGGGGCGATGCCGGCGTGGCCACCAAACCGCCGCTTGGCGTCTTCGTATGCCTCGATGGCTGCGTCACGCTCCGGGCCGTCCCAGGCGCGACAGACCAGGGCCTGATGCAATGCGGCATAGCGTTCGTTGTTCGGCGGCACCTTTCGCCAGTCGATGAAATTGCGGTTGAGATCGACATTGTCTTCATTCACCCGGCGTGCCCATGCCGTGCCCCAGGGGTTGATGAGGTGGATCGCCAGAACGGCGGTATCATCTGGAAGTTTCCAAGGGGAGTTTTGCGAAAGCCACGCTGTCTGGCAGGCCGAGCCGAAGGGACCTTCGACGCCGTGCGTCCCGGAGATCAGCACCATCAGCTTTTCGGCATCGTTGCGCCCGAGATAGGCAACGTCGGTCGCCAGCCGTTCCCCCTTCGGGCCGTGCAACGGGTGCAGGTACTCGACCAGGCTGGCGCCCGCGGTGCGGGCGGCAGCGAGAAAACGGGCGCGCAAGGCGGAAAAATCACCGGAGAAAAGGCCGGATGGCGCTGAAGGGGACATGCGATGGGGCTCCCGGTTTGCTCTGTGCAGGCTTGCGTTTCCGCTCATTTGCTCGTTCCCGTGGGGCCGTGCCGCGACCCCTTGTTGTGTTTTGGCTTGAAGGACGCCGCAGCCATCACGTCCTGATGAGGTCGCGAAGCGCATCGAGGAAGCGGTCGTTTTCCGAGGGGGTGCCGATCGTCACGCGGATGAAGGTGTCATAGCCTTCCTCCTTCCATGGCTTGACGATGATCCCCTGCGACAGGAAGTGATCGAACACGATCCGGCTTTCCCGCCCGACGTCGATGAACAGGAAATTGGTCTGCGATCTGCCCGCCGAAAGTCCCATGTCGGCGACGGCACTGGCGACCCGCGCCCGCTCGCGTTTCAGCCTTGCAACCGAGGACCGCATCCATGATTCGTCCGCAAGGGCGGCGACGGCTGCCACCTGCGCAGCGGCGTTGACGTTGAATGGCGTCTTGGCGGCGCTCACGGCCCGCGCCAGCCGGACATCGGAGGTCACGGCATAACCGACGCGCAGCCCTGCAAGCCCATAGGCCTTGGAAAAGGTCCGTAGCACCACCCAGGACAGGTCCGTCGCCGAGAGCGCGGCAAGACCGTGGGGCGTGTCTTCGTCCGTGAACTCGAAATAGGCCTCGTCGAGCACCAGAAGCGTTTCATGTCTCACCGCCGCGAGAATGCGCGCCAGTCCCTTGCGATCGAGCGCCGGACCGACCGGATTGGAAGGGGACGAGAGGAAGAAAATCGCCGGTGCGCGCTCGAGCATGGCGATAATCGCCGGTATGTCGAAATCGAGATCTGGCCGCATGCCGACTTTCTCGACCCTGGCGCCATTGGCAAGCGCCTCGATCTCGTGCAATCCGAAGCCGGGACAGACGGTTGCCGCGAGAGTGCCGGGGCGCAGCACCGCGCGACAGATCGCGGCGATCATTTCCTCCGAGCCGTTGCCGGCGACGATCCGGTCGGTATCAACGCCGAGCTTTTGGCTGAGCGCCGCCCGCAGCGCCATACAGGCAGGATCGGAATAACGCGAGGGGCTGAGGCCTACGAGTGCGGCTGCGGCATGTGGTGAACAGCCGTCCGGGTTCTCGTTGCTGGCAAGTGCTGCAATGTCTTGCCGACCGCTCTTTTGCTGCGCATCGGCAATGTTCATGCCGGCATTGTAGGGCGGAAGGCCCGCCACATGCGGATTGAGCGGGAGTTCGGTATGAAGCGGTTTCGTCACGGATCTTCCTTCAAGGCTTGGACATCTGGTTGAAACGGCGCCTTTTTGGGCGGTCAGAGATCGAGCACGATCGAGGATTTCGGTCTGGTGCAGCACAGGAGCACCCGGTCGGCCGGCAGTTCGTCGAGAGGTTCCTCGAAGTAGTCGACCTCGCCCGAGACCAAACCCTGTTCACAGGTCCCGCAAACGCCGGCCCGGCAGGAAAACTCGGGCTCGATGCCCTGCGCCTCCAGGAAGGCGAGGATGGATTCGCTCGTTCCATCCCAGGCGAGACTGCGGCCCGACTTCCGCAGAACAATGCGTGGACCATCCGCATTGGTGGCCGGCTGGGCGGTTGTTGTTATTGCGGATCGCGCCGTCGTCTGCCCAGGCTCCGTCAACAGGCTCGCCGGCCCGAAGAACTCGTAGGCGATGCGTTCCTTGCGCACCCCGAGGCCGGTCAGAATGCCGTAGAGCGCCTGCATGAAGGGCGGCGGCCCGCACATGTAGATCTCGTAGTCGTCGAGCGACAGAAGGCTCTGAAGCGTGGTGCGGGTCAGAAAGCCCGTGGAGTGGCAGCGGGCAGCTTCCAAATCT
Source organism: Ensifer sp. GW821-FHT05G01 (assembly GCF_059419585.1). Classification (NCBI taxonomy): domain Bacteria; kingdom Pseudomonadati; phylum Pseudomonadota; class Alphaproteobacteria; order Hyphomicrobiales; family Rhizobiaceae; genus Ensifer; species Ensifer sp. GW821-FHT05G01. Next base: position 154,095 of record NZ_JBWKSC010000015.1, read on the forward strand.
GCACCTTCGGCAAAGCGGTAGCAGAAATGGATGGCGATGCCGGAACGCAGCGCCGCGAGACTTTCCACCTCTTCGCGCAGCGCATGCACGCCTGCATTGTCGCAGGCATGGATGAACCAGACAGGGCGGTCGCTGTCCCTCGCCAGCACATCGAGCATCGAAACTGTCGGCGTCAGCCCGACGCCGCCGGAAAGAAGGACGACGGGTCGGGAGCTCATGCTGTCGAGCTTGAAGGCGCCGCGCGGCGGGTCGATGTCGATAACGGCGCCAGGCTCGATCTCGTCATGCAGCCAACAGGAGCTCAGGCCATCCGGCACGTCGCTCGACGGTGCGGCCTCACGCTTCACGGTGATCCGGTAGGTTCCCTCCTCTCGTGGGGAAGACGAGACGGTGTAGTTGCGCAGGACATGTCCTCCCTTGCGGTCGGGAACACGCATCGTCAGGAACTGTCCCGCCTCGAATGGCCGCCAGTGTTGGCGTTCGAGTGGGGCAAGGCGGAACGAGGTGATGGTGGCGCTTTCGCGTACCTTCGAGATGACTTCGAAGGGAAGGAAGCGCGAGGCAGCTGCATCGAGCATCCGGAACGCTCCCTACTCGGCTGCGACGCTGGCGGGATCGGTTTTCGTCTCGGCGGCGATCAACTGAGCCAGCTTGCGCCGGAAGCGCATCGGGCCGACGTCGATTTTCAGGTCGAGGTTCGGCGTCTGCTGGTTCGCCATCCCGTGATGAACGGCTTCCAGAACGACGCGGTCCTCTTCGAAAGCGCCGCGCACGGACTTGGCAAAACTCTCGGAAACCTTGACGTCGTCAGGCGCAAAGTTGCGCATCTGGAACCAGTAATATTTGGTCCGGTTTTGATCGACCGGCGTCATGAAGTTGTAGCTGTCCATCAGAAAGGTATTTTCCGGCAGCGCCCGGCCTTCGCCGCCAGTGTGGGCGGGCGCGAAGATCGCCTTGATGATCGCGTTGCTCGGATAACGCACTTCGTAGTGCTGCTTGCGGTCCGTATTGCCCTCAAATTGCAGGAAGGGCGCATAGAACGGGGCCGGTTCAGAATCGATCATCCAGCGCCAGACGGTGACGCCGTCATCTTTGACGGTCGTCTCAAGCGGCGTTTCCTCGCAGGCGGAGCTGGCGAAGGATGACTGGTGGACCCAGGCGACATGGGACGGGTCGAGCAGGTTGTCCGTCATATAGAGGTAATTGCAGTTCAGCGTCATCGACTCGCCGCGATTGACGCCCCAGGCCGGGTCGCCGAAATGCTCGACTTCGAAGATATCCTTCGGGTCCGCCTTGTCGACATCTCCCATCCAGACCCAAAGCAGGCCGTAGCGCTCATGCACCGGGTAGGAACGCACCTTGGCGACATGCGGGATCCGCTCAGCCCCCGGAACGCGCGTGCAGATGCCCGAACAGTCGAAGGTGAGGCCATGGTAGCCGCATTCGACGTCGTCGCCCTTGATGCGCCCCATCGAGAGCGGCAGCTTGCGATGGGGACAGGCATCCTCGAGTGCCGCGGCACTGCCGTCCTGCTTGCGGTAAAGGACGATGTTTTCGCCGAGCATCGTCACCGGTTTCAGCTCGCGGTCGACCTCGTGATCCCAGGCTGCGACATACCAGGCGTTCTTGAGAAACATTTCGCTCTCCTTGCGTTTTGTTAATTCAGTGTTCGGCTTTTTCTTCGTGCCAACAAGTTGCCAGCGCCTGCATTCTTTTTTAGATTTTCTAAATTGGAGCGACTGGCAGAAGGAGTGCTTTACGATGCCGAACCCGTCCTTGCGCGGCTTGCAGGCCTTTGAGGCGATCGGGCGATGTGGCACTGTCAGCGCTGCGGCGGAGGACCTCGGGGTATCGCCCGGTGCCGTCAGTCAGCTGGTACGAAACCTGGAGCAATGTCTCGGGCTGACGTTATTGGAGAGGCGCGGGCGGCGTGTGGAGCTTTCTTCCTGGGGCCGGTTGTACTACCGGGAAGTCGCGAAAGGCTTCCAGCAACTCTCCCATGCCGCCAACGTTCTTACCCGCGCCCGCAACGAGACCGGGATCGTTCTGAGCGCCCTGACGTCGGTCGCCAACAAGTGGGTCAACCGCAAGATTTTCGACTGGCAAACGCTCTGTCCGGAATCGAGCGTCCGCATTCTCGGGCAGGAGCAGGAACCGCGCATTGGTGCCGATCAAGTGGATTTCCGAATTACCTACGGTCGGCGCTCTTACGTGCATGAGCACGTGGCCACCCTGTTCACGGACTGGATGGTCCCTGCCTGCTCGCCGATGCTGATTGCCGGACGCGGCCTTGAAACGCCGCGCGATATCCTGAGCTTTCCCCTTCTTAACGTGGAGTGGGAGGCAGACTACAAAGCTTCCCCGCAATGGAATGACTGGGCGGCGCTGGTGCACGCCGATGGCGGCCAAAAGTTCTCAGGTCTCTCCTTCACCTTGTCGAGCAGTGCGATTGACGCGGCCGTGAACGGTAGGGGATTTGTTCTCGCGCAGGTTTCCATGATCAAGGATGAGATCGCCTCTGGATCTCTGGTTGTGCCCTTCGACATTCGTATGAAACTGCCCGAAAGCTACTATCTCGCCTGGGATCGGGCCGCCCTCGAAAAACCATTTGGGCAGAAGTTTCACAAATGGTTGCTTGGCGTTGCTAGACAGCAAGATCAAATGTCAGCTCCAGGCTCCTCGTTCGACCCGGCTAACATGAAGAATTAGTCTCAAGAAGAGTCTTGTCTGCGCTCGGCTGAGGCGTGGTGGGCGATTCGTGTCCCATCAAGGCGAGGGATTGATAGTCGGCTCTCGGGCCGAAAGCGGACGGGCAATTCAGAGAGATAGATGCCGCATAGCTGCTGTTGAAAGCTGCGGTCCTGGGATTTGATTGTACTACCGTGGAGACGCATCAAGACCCCGTTGGCATGGGTGAAATTAGCGAGCTGATCCTGGAAGTGGCATGCCCATTTCTCGCAGTGAAAGAGGTTATTGCCGAAGCGCCAGACGATGATCAGCACGGTGACCAGCCAGTCACGTGGATCGTTGTCGCTGCCCTCGAGAACCGACTAGACAACAGCGGGTTTGGTCCACGCCGATCCTAGGCAAGCTGTGTTCCGGCGAGTAAACGGCCCGCTTTGGGGACACCCAGGTCAATGGCCAATCCCCATTGAGGCAGCCTTCAGGGGGAGCTGTCACGCGAGCGATAGTGGACATGGCGACTACCGGACCCGATACCTGCCTGAGCTGCGGGGGCTGCGTCCGAAATCGTATTTCCAAGTCCGAACATTTCGATCCTTTGAACCAGTCGCCGATGTCGAGAGGCTGGCTTGCGCTAGCTCGATTTGAGGGTGGCAGTTCGCTTTCGGCCCGCTCCGTGGGTGACAACCGTAGTTACGCGGAAGGACAGCTTTCAGGAGCTTCAACCGGTGTTACGAATGGCCAGAATGAGGGGCAAGGCGGCCATACGATGTGCCGCTCGTGAAGGTCAGCAAGGGGTCAGAACTCCCGACTCAGGCTTTGCGCAGGAAGGGCAGAGAAGGGTCAAGGGAGTCATTCTTGACCCATGAAAACGGCCGCCTGCATCACTTTAAAGATCAAGACCGCCGATGGCGGTGCGGCTGCTCTGCATTCTCCCAGTCGTTCAACGCGCTTGTGGCGCCACGACGTGGCGGCGGTTGATGGTCGCCGGACGGCCCTTGATGGAGAGGGACGTATCGCGCTTCTCCCGCTCAGCCACGACCTTTCCCTTCGCGACGACACAGAGCCGCTCGGCGCGCAGGCGCACCGCCTCGATCGCGTTGCCCGCGTCGAGCACCACGAGGCTTGCAGACTTGCCGACGGCCAGCCCGAGGTGATCGAGACCCATGATCGCGGCATTGACCTTGGTGACCATGTCGAAGCAGGAGCGCATGTCCGCTGGCGAGGACATCTGGGCGACGTGCAATCCCATGAAGGCGACGTCGAGCATGTCGGCTGTGCCGAGGGAGTACCACGGGTCGAGCACGCAATCCTGACCCCAGCCGACGCGGATGCCGGCCTTCAGCATCTCGGGCACGCGCGTCATGCCACGGCGCTTGGGATAGGTGTCGTGCCGCCCCTGCAGCATGATGTTGATCAGCGGATTGGGGATCGCCGAGACGCCGGCTTCCGCGATCAGCGGCAGCAGCTTCGAGACGTAGTAGTTGTCCATCGAATGCATCGAGGTGAGGTGCGAGCCGGCAACCCGGCCTTGCAGGCCGAGCCTCTGGGTTTCATAGGCTAGCTGCTCGATATGGCGCGACAGCGGGTCGTCGGTCTCGTCACAATGCAGGTCGACCATCAGGCCGCGCTTGGCCGCGAGCTCGCAAAGTTCGGTCACGGACCGCGTGCCGTCGGACATGGTCCGCTCGAAATGCGGGATGCCGCCGACGATGTCGACGCCCATGTCGAGCGCGCGGATGGTGTTTTCGCGCGCATTCGGCGAGCGATAAAGCCCATCCTGCGGAAAGGCGACGAGCTGGAGATCGATATAGGGCGCGATCTCCTTCTTGACCTCAAGCAGCGCCTCCACCGCAAGGAGACGGTCGTCGCAGGTATCGACATGGGTGCGGATGGCGAGCAAGCCCATCGAGACGGCCCAGTCGCAATAGGCCAACGCACGCTCCTTGACGGCTTCATGGGTCAGGATCGGCTTGAGTTCGCCCCACAGCGCGATGCCTTCGAGCAGCGTGCCCGAGGCATTGATGCGCGGCAGGCCGTAGGACAGTGTAGCGTCCATATGGAAATGTGGATCGACAAACGGCTGGCTGACGAGGTTGCCCGAGGCATCGATGACACGACCAGCCTCTGCATCGATGCCTGGCTCGATGGCCGCGATCCTGTCACCTTTGATGGCGATATCGGCGATGGTTCCATCGGGCAGCGTTCCGCCCTTTACGATCAGATCGAAACTCATCTTTCGCCTTTCTGGTACGGGATCATCAGAGCTTTGGGGTAGGTCGCGCGCCGCGCGACCAGGATCAGCGCCAGGATCGACAGCGCATAGGGCATCATCAGGAAAACCTGATAGGGCACGATGCCGCCGGATATCTGCTGCAGGCGAACCTGATAGGCATCGAAGGCGGCAAACAGGATGGCGCCGATTAGCGCTTTTCCTGGCCGCCAGGAACCGAAGACGACCAGCGCGATACAGATCCAGCCGCGGCCATTGATCATCTGGAAGAAGAATGAATTGAAGGCCGAGATGGTGAGGAAGGCACCGCCGACCGCCATCAGCGCACTGCCGACGGCCACCGCACCCATGCGGATGCCGGTGACTGAAATGCCCTGCGCTTCGACCGCCGACGGGTTTTCGCCGGCGGCGCGAACGGCGAGGCCGACGGGCGTGCGATAGAGAATCCAGGCGACGGCTGCGACCGATACGAATGCGAGATAGGTCAGCGGCGTCTGGGTAAACAGCGCCTCGCCGACGACGGGAATCTCGGACAGGCCCGGGACCGCCAGGGGTTGGAACGGCTCGATCTTCGGCGGCGAAGTCACCTCGGGCAGGACAAGCCGATAGGTGAAATAGGTCAGGCTCGTGGCAAGCAGCGTGACGCCGATGCCGACAACGTGCTGGGACAGGCCGAGCGGGACCGTGAGCGTGGCGTGCAACAGCCCGAACAGGGCGCCGACAAGGGCTGCGACCAGCACGCCGGCCCAGAGATCGCCACCGGAATAGACGGTGAACCAGCCGGCGAACGCGCCTGCCGTCATGATCCCCTCAATGCCGAGGTTGAGAACGCCGGCGCGCTCGCAGATCAATTCGCCCATGGTCGCGAAGATCAGCGGGGACGCTATGCGGATGGCTGCAACCCAGAAGGAGGCGGTGAAGAGGATTTCAAGCGCGTCCATGTCACCTCCACTTGATCCGGTAGCGCGTCAGAAGGATCGCGACAACCATCGTCAGAAGCGAGGTGGCGACCATGACGTCCGCTATGTAACTCGGCACCTTGGCCGCACGGCTCATGGCATCGGCGCCGACGAAGATGCCGGCGACGAAGATGGCCGATGCGATGACGCCGAGCGGATTGAGCATGGCGAGCATGGCGACGACGATGCCGGTGTAGCCGTAGCCCGGCGACAGATCGAGCGTCAGGTTGCCCTTGAGCCCCGAGACTTCGGAAAAACCGGCGAGTGCCGCCAGACCGCCCGAAAGCAACGCCGTCTTCATCAGCGTGCGATTGACCAGGATACCGACGAACCGCGCGCCTTCCGGGTTATGGCCGACGGCGCGCATTTCGTAGCCGAGAACCGTCTTTTTCATGACGAGCCAGACGAGAACGGCCGAAACGATGGCGATGACGAAGCCGTAATGCAGGCGCTTGCCCTGGATAATGCGCGGCAGCTGGGCCTCGGCGATGACCTTCTGCGATTGCGGCCAGCCGAGCCCCATCGGATCCTTGAGGACACCTTCAAGCAGCATCGACACGAACAGCAGCACGATGAAATTGAGCAGCAGCGTGGTCACCACTTCGTCGACGCCGAAGCGGGTCTTCAGCACGGCCGGGCCGAGCAGAAGAGCCGCACCTGCCGCCATGGCGGCGATCATGATCACCGGGATCAGGATGACCGAAGGCAGCGGCAGTGCGCCGGTTCCCAGCACCACGGTGACGACACCGCCGATGTAGAGTTGGGCTTCCGCGCCGATATTCCAGAGCTTTGCCCGAAAGGCGACGGCGATCGCCAGGCCAGTGAAGATCAGCGGTGTTGCGCGGGTCAGGGTTTCCACGAGCGCGAACTGCGAGCCGGCCGCGCCCTTGGCAACGAGATAAAAGACGGAGAGGGGAGAGGCGCCAGCGGCAAGCACCAGCATCGATGTCAGGAAAAGCGTCGTGGCGATGGCCGCCAGCGGAAACATCAGGGTGACCGCCAGGGACGGTGCCGACTTCGGCTCAAGCCGCATGGTCGCTGTGCTCCCCGCTATGGCCTGCCATCAACTCTCCCAGTTCCCGAATGCTCCGCTCGCCGCGCGAAGACGGCGTCGAAAGGCGTCCCTTGGACATGACGATGATGCGGTCGGACAAGGCCAGGACTTCCTCGAGGTCTTCCGAAATCAGCAATATTGCCGCGCCCCTGTCGCGTGCTTCGAGCAGCATGCGGTGGACATAGGAGACGGCGCCGACATCGAGGCCGCGGGTCGGCTGGCTTGCCAGGATGACCGTCGGGTCTGGGTCAAGGGCCCGCCCGAGGATGAGCTTCTGCATGTTGCCGCCCGAGAGGAGCCGTATCCTTGCCTCGGGCGAGGGACATTTGACCTCGTAGTCGGCGATGAGTTTCTCGGCGAACTGGCGGGATGCCTTCCAGTTCAGGAAGCCCATGCGGCTGAACCGTGGGCTCCTGTAGCGTTCGGCGATGACATTCTCCGTCACGCTCATGTCGCCGATGCTGCCGATGGCGTGGCGGTCTTCCGGAATTCGGGCGACGCCATGGGCGAGGGCTGCGCGGGGTGACCAGTCGGCGACGTCTTGCCCGGCGATGGAAATGTTCCCGCGCACCGGGCGCCGGATGCCGGCGATGAGGGCGGCAAGGACGGCCTGGCCATTGCCGGCAACGCCGGCAAGCCCTGTGATTTCTCCGGCTGTAAGCGTGAGCGACACCTCGTCGAGGCCGGACCCGTTATAGGGCGCTGTGGACACGCGTTCGAGCGCCAGCAGCGGTGCACCCCGTTTCATCGGGCTGACCTTCGCCGACTTGACCTCCTGGCCGACCATGAGGGCCGCCAGTTCCTTTCGGTCGGTGGAGGCCGTGTCGCGCTCGCCAACAAGCTGGCCGGAGCGAAGAACCAGCACACGATCGCTGACCGCCATCACCTCGTGCAGTTTGTGCGAGATGAAGATGATCGACAAACCCTTGGCGACGAGTAGCTTCAGCGTCCGGAAGAGTGCGTCGGTTTCGGCGGGTGTCAGAACGGCCGTCGGCTCGTCGAGGATCAGGACGCGGGCGTCACGGTAAAGCGCCTTCAGGATCTCGACGCGCTGGCGTTCGCCGACCGAAAGAGTGGCGACGGTGACTGCGGGATCGACGGCGAGGCCGAAATCGCTGGAGAGTTGCTCTATGTGTCGTCGCGCTGCGGTCCGGTCGAGACGCATGCGCCAGAGGCTTTGCGTGCCAAGCGCGATGTTTTCCTGCACCGTCATGTTGTCGGCAAGGGTAAAATGCTGGTGGACCATGCCGATGCCGGCATCAAGGGCAGCGCGCGGATCTCCGGGCGGAAGAGGTTTGCCAAAGGCCTCCACGGTCCCTTCGTCGGCGACGTAGTGACCGAAGAGAATGTTCATCAGCGTCGTCTTGCCGGCGCCATTCTCGCCGAGAAGCGCTATGACTTCGCCCCGCTTCAACTCGAAGGAAATGGCATCGTTGGCCCTGAGCGGGCCGAAACGCTTGCTGATGCCGGACAGACGAAGGGCAGGGGTGCTTGACACGGCGGTGACCGGAAGTGGCGTTGCGGGAAGGCTCCTTTCCCGTCCAGGGAGGTCATGGTCGCTGTCGACGGAGGGGAGTTCCTCGCCCGCCACGGCCATCACCGTCCCATGAACGGGGGGACAGGCTAGCTCGACTTCGGCTCGGCGTCGTTGACCTCGACGGTGAAAGAGCCGCCCTTGATCGCCTTTTCCTTCTCCGCGACCTTGGCCTTGACGTCGTCGGGAACCTTGCCGTCGAAGGTGCCGAGAGGTGCGAGCGAACAGCCGCCGTTCTTCATGAAGGAATAGACGCCGTAGTCGTCCGCCTTGAACGTGCCGGCCTTCACTTCGGCGATCGCCTTGTCCAGCGTCGGTTCGAAGTGCCACAACGCGGAGGCGACAACCGTGTCGGGATAGTCCGCCTGGGTATCGATGACATTGCCGATGGCCAGGATCTTCTTTTCCTTGGCGGCATCGGACACGCCGAAACGTTCGGCATACAGGAGGTCTGCACCGCCATCGATCTGGGCGAATGCGGTCTCCTTCGCCTTGGGCGGATCGAACCATGAGCCGATGAAGGCAACCTGGAACTTGGTATCCGGTGCCACTTCCTTAACGCCGACCATGAATGCGTTCATCAGCCGGTTGACCTCCGGGATCGGATAGCCTCCCACCATGCCGATGTTCTTGGACTTGGTCATCGCGCCAGCGATGAGGCCGGACAGATAGGATGCGTCCTGTATGTAGTTGTCGAACACCGAGAAATTGGGCACGGCGGCATCGGGCTTGAAGCTCGAGCCCATCAGGAAGGCGACATCAGGGTAGTCCTTGGCGACGGCGCGGGCGGCATCCTCAACGCCGAAGACCTCGCCCAGGATCAGCTTGTGGCCGGCCTCGCAATATTCGCGCATGACGCGCTCGTAGTCGTTGTTCGCGGTGTTTTCCGAATAGACGTATTCGATGTCGCCGCGTTCCTTGGCGGCGTTGGCCGCCTTGTGGATGCGGCTGACCCACTGTTGCTCGACCGGTACGGTGTAAACGGCTGCCACCTTGATCGGGTCAGCAGCCAGCAGACGACCTGGTAGACCCGCCGTAGCCACTGCGGCAGTAGCGCCGGCAATTTTGATCAGGTTTCTTCTGGAAATGGCGAGATTGAAGGAATTGCTATGCATGAAATTCCCCTCTGATTGATTGCGCGTTTTGGAACGCGTCTTTTTACCACTTGGTCAATGTAGGTGAAGTTGAAGATTGCAGCAATTGGACGCCGCGGAAAGTTCACCTCACGCTCAGGTGATGGAAATAAGCCATCGGAGCACAACGGCGAAGGCGCACCTATGTCGCGTTGTGCACAATCTATCCATAAAGAAGAGCGCCCATTCCAACCCGGCCCCGCCCGTTAAATTGATGAGTGCCTCGGCGTGAGCTCCAGTCGGCATACTTGCGCCAGGCTCAATGGGGATATTGGTGTCGCCTGATAGGATGGTCGGAATTGAACGCGATTTAAGATCATCGGCAACACGTGCGGGATCTTGCTAACGATATCGGGCGAAAGCGAAGCCCGGGCGTGATCAATTGCGTCCGATGAGTGTCTGTCTTGCCGGCAGGGTGCGCAGTCCAATGCGCATTGTACAGGTATTGGGACGATCTTTGTTCGCGCCGGCAGTCAACGTGTCCAAGGATCAGAACTGATCGCATTCGGGCCGAGCGGATGGTTCGACGCGCCGCAGCATGGAGATCTCTATGCCCTTGTTCATTGTGCATCATCAGCACTCGCCCGACACCTGCCCCGCGCGCGATCCGGCCAAGGGAACGATGCTGTTGAACCACTTGAGCCGATCGGGCGCCGCTCGCCACGGTGTTCTGATCAAGGCCGAGGCCGTCGCTCGGGCCTCACACTCACTGTTCTTCATTGCGGAGGCGACGGATGAGACCGTTCTAGAAGCGTTTCAGGTGCGTTGCACAGTCGACAAGACGGCGCCGCTTGCCCTTCGACGCGACGGGTTCTTTTAAAAACCTGTCGCGCACTTGCTCGCCGCCTCGTCGTCGTCTGCCCTTGCAGCTGTCCTGTATCTATCAAACTGGAAAAGGCAAACCGTAGCGCTCCCTGACTGTTCGCTCCTCATATCGGCTGCGATAGACACCGCGGTCCTGGAGAATAGGGACGACTTTCTCGACGAATTCCTCGATGTCATCAGGTGCCCGTGGCGGCTGAAGCGTGTAGCCGTCGACGGTGCCGTCAGACCAGAGGTCGATGAGGGCGTCCGCCACTTCCTCCGGCGTGCCGAGCAGCAGGCGGTGATGGCCCTCCGAGCGGCGCACCGCCTGTCGCGCCGTCAGCTTTTCGTGTGTCAGCAGATCAAGGAGCCCGAGCCCCATTCCGACCGCCTGAAGCCGGTTGGGGTCGGGCACGAAGCGTTCGGGATTGAGAACCGCATCCGGATCGAAGCCATCCGGATCGATGCCATTCTCCTTGATGAATCTGGCGATGAGCCCGTCCGAAGAGCCGGCGCCGCTGAACAGTTCGTGCTTGCGCAACGCCTCTTCACGGGTCTCGCCGAGGATGACCACGAGGCCGGGCACGATGCGGATGCCGGTCGGATCCCGGCCAAGAGCCGCGGCGCGGCTTTTGACTTTCGCACCGAAAGCCTGGCCGGCCGGGCGGGAGAGGATGTTGCAATAGATGATTTCGCCGTGGCGCGCGGCGAGATCGATGCCACCCTCCGAAGCGCCGGCCTGCGCGATCACTGGATGGCCTTGGGGCCCGCGCGGCACGTTGAGCGGTCCCCTGACGGAGAAATGATCGCCGTCATGGTCGATCGCCCGGGCGCTTGCCGCATCCCAGAACCGGTCGTCCGGGATGCTGCCTTCCCAGGCCGGATCCCAGCTCGCCCAGAGTTTCTTGGTGACATCGAGGAATTCGGACGCCTTGGCGTAGCGCTCGCTGCGGGGCGGCAGCGGTGCCGAGCCGAAGTTGGCGGCAACATTGGGGTTGAAGGACGAGACGATGTTGATGATCAGCCGGCCGCCGGAAATGATGTCCGTCGACTGGGTGCGGCGCGCGAGATTGTAGGGCGAATTGTAGGTGGATGACATCGTCGCGACGAAGCCGATGTCGGGCACCTGCGCGGCCAAGGCGGTACAAAGGATCAGCGGGTCGATCGTATGGAACGGCCGGCTGTTCGGGTCGGTCATCATCGCCGGGTGATCAGAAAAGAACACCGCGTCGAACAGGCCCCTGTGCGCCAGTTCCGTCAGGCGGCGATAGTAGCCGGGATCATAGATGTCGTGGCGGTCGCCGGTGCGGTACTTCCAGGCGGCCGGCAGATAGCCCGTGGTGTTGATGCCGACATTGAGGTTGAGCTTGCGCGTCTTGCGGGGCATGCCGATCACGGTCCTTCAGTAGGCCGCAGTGAAGCGGCGGCCGATGAACTGTCCCTTCTCGAGTTCATCGAGAATGGCGATGGCGAAGTCGGCCTCCGAAATGCGGCTTTCGCCCGTGTCGTCACGCAACAGCCTGTCTTCGCCGAGCCTGAATGTTCCAGTTCTTTCGCCGGCCTTGATCGACAGCGGCGGCGAGACATAGGTCCAGTCGAGATCGTGTTCGCCGCGCTTCAGGCTGCGCAGGATCTCGCGGTTGCGCAGCGTGTGAGCCTTGTGCTCGGCCGGATAGAAATCGCTGTCGACCACATCGACGCCAGGGCTCGCCTCCAGGCTGCCGACGCCGCCGACGATGATGATGCGGCGCACACCCGCCTGCTTGACGCCTGCAAGCAGCGACGCGTGCGCCTCGCGGATCAGCTCGGCGGCGTCCTCCGCGGAATGACGGCGCAGACCCGGACTATAGGCGCTGATGACGGCGTCGTGGCCGGCGACGATGTTTGCGACCTCGCCCGCGTCGGCGATGTCGGCCTTGCGCACGGTGAGACCCTCTTCGGGCTCGATGTCGGTCGACCGGGTGACGGCCGTCACGCGGCGGCCGCGGGAAAGCGCCTCCTTGCGGATGTTGCTGCCGATGTTTCCGGAGGCGCCAAAGACGACGATGGACATGATCAGATCTTTCCTGAGGTTTTTAGAGTGCGGGCACCGACTTCAGCGGACGGTTGGCCCCGACGTTACGTTGCATGGCGGAGAGCGAGGACCGGACGGCCTCATAGCCGTGTACGCGCATGGTGTTTTCATAGTCGTTGACGGCCGCAAGCAGCGGCTTGCCCTGATGCCGCGCGGCAACGAGCTCGCGAACCAGAAGGCCGGTGTCGTAGAGCGCGGTGTTACCGCCGAGCGCGCGGAAATAGGTCATCGCGTGGATCGCATCGCCGAGCAGCGTGACAGGACCCGTCTGCCATTGTGCGCCGGGGGTCGAGCTCTTGACCTTGAGAAATGCCACGGTCGACGGATCGCTGTGACGGATGAGCTTCAGGATGCGTTCGTCCCAATGGCCGATACGTTGAAGCAGCGTCTGCAGCAGGCCCGTACCGTCGAGCTGTTCAAGCACATCGTCCGGGCCAAGCTCGTCGGTGTCGTAGGCCGTGTTCCACCAAGTGTAGCTGGTGGAGTTGTTGAAATGAAAGCCGGGGATGTCGCGATGACCAGGGTCTTCTGCGCCAATAAAGTCGTGCCGGGCATGGGCTGATGGATCGACCCGGTGGCTGGTGATCATCAGACCGCGGCCGTCGCGCGGGCGGATATTGGTGTTGAACTCGGTCAGAAGCGGCGAGATGTCATGGCGTGCGGCCACGTCAAGGCTGATTTTGCCGGCCAGGCGCCGCACACCGGTGTCAATGCTCTTCAGATCGGGCAGCAACTGCCTGCGGACCGCAGAACCCGCACCGTCGGCACCAACCAGGAGATTGGCCCGCACTGCCGATCCGTCCGTGAAATGGGCGACAACCGTGCTATCCGGCAGCGCCTCGTAGCGCTCGAAGTGCTTGCCCGTGTGGAGAATATTATCGAGCCCGGAAAGAAGGATCTGCCGCAGCGTGATCCGGCTCACCGATTTTTCAATATGGGTGTCCTCGGGCTCGCGACTGGCCTGCCCGATATCCTCCAGCCGTTCGAAGCTTTCGTCGAGGATCAGGCTTTCGGTCGGAGCAAGTCCGAGCGTGTCTAGGAACGCTTGAAATAGGTAAGGCGGCAGGTTGGCCTGAAGTGCGTCGATACCGCGTTGGCGGATGCGCATGCGAAAGCCCTGCACATAGTCGGCGCGGACCGGATCGCGTTCGAATACGGCGGTATCGATGCCGTTCTTCTTCAGACCCTGGGCGAGCGCGAGGCCACCCGGGCCGCCGCCGATGATGGCGATATCAACGAAGGGGATGCTCATGGCTATGACTCGGCGAGCGCCGCCTCTGCGGCGACGTGTTCGGAGATGAAGGCTGCGACGCTGCGCGGTGGTCGGCCGAGCAGCGACCTCACGACATCGGTGGTCGTGGCTGCGCGGCCGGCGGCGATCAGCCGGACGAACTGCGCGATTGCACGGTGCTCGAAATCGGCGTCCTGGGATGCCGGCAAAGGAGCCTTATCGACAGCAGAAACCGGTCGCTTCAAGACCGTTGAAAGCAGCTCGGCCACCTGGCGCGCCGTCACGATATCAGGACCGGTGAGATTGAGCGTTCGCCCACTGACGCGTTCGGCCAGAAGCTGATGGACCGCGACGTCGGCGATATCCCGTGCATCGATGTAGCCCACGCCTGCCTCGATCTTGGCCGCCGCTACCGTATTGTTGGCGATTGCGTGACGGATGGTATTGGCGAGCGAAACCTGCATCCAGGCATTCGGCCGAAGCGAAACTGCGACCGCGGGAAGGCTGGCGAGGTGTCGTTCGACGGCGGCGTGCGCGTCGCCCGAGATGGAATTGCCGGGTGGATCGATGGTCCAGTCGGAGCCCGAGATCTTGACGATGCGCTGGACGCCCGCCGCGACGGCGGCGTCAGCGACGCCGATCTGGTCCGTAACGAGCCTGGCGCTTATCGGCGACAAAAGCAGCAGCCTGTTGGCGCCGTGCAGGGCAGCGTCGAGTGACCTGCGATCACCGAAGTCGCCGGCGGCGACGTGCACGCTTTCGCCAAAGAGCTTCCGTGCGACATCGGGCCGGCGCGTGAAGACGCGAACCGGTTGCTTCAGTGCCAACAGTCGTTGGACGATCAATTGGCCCAGTTTGCCGGTCGCACCGGTGACGACGATTGGCGCACCGGTGACAAGAATTGGTGTCGTGCTCATGCGGCCGCCTTCCGTGATGCAGCATCCAGCGGGCGGCGGTCGATCCAGTCATGGACGTCGAAGTCGGCCGGAATGAACCCCCATTCGAGCAGAAACTGCTTGAAGTGGTCGAATGCTGCCACCTGGTCATCGTCCAGGGTCAGCGTGAGGTGGCGATGGACATCTGGGCCGTTCGCAGCCCAGATTGCATCTTCGCCGACGCCGATTTCGTTGGCGATGAAGCGCACGGCGTCTTCCGGGTTCGCATCCGCCCAGTCGGCGACGCGCGCGACCGTTGCGACAAGGCCGGTGACGAGGTCGAAATGTTCGTCGAGAAATTTGAGATCGACGGTCAGCGGCCGCGGCGTGCCGTTGTTGATGCGGATCTTGGCGTCGGGGTGGAAGCCGAATTCCGAGACGACGACGGCGCCGATCTGGTTGGCGAGCACCAGCCCCTCGGCCCCCTTGACGAAGAAGGCATCGATCTTGCCGGCGGCCAGCGCCAGAAGCTCGTCGCCATAGGGGTAGCGACGCTTCAGGCCGAGGAAGGCCGCGTTGCCCCGCTCGATCAGGTTCGCCTCCTTGCTGTCGAGATAGACCAGCTCGACTTCGCCATGATCAAGCTCCGCAAGCGACAGCGCCGAAACGATGCCCTTAAGCGCAGTGGCCCGCTGGAAATCGACGATGGCTTCATTCGGTTTGCGCGGCACGCCGATGCGCCGGCCTTTCAGGTCGGCGCCCTTGGCGATGCCAGAGCCGGGAAGCGCGATGATCGCCTGAAATTCGTCCGTGGTGGTGATGCCAACCACCCGGGTCTGGCGCCCACCCGAGCGTGCCCAGATCGGCGGGATGTTGCCGCCCTGCCGGAAGGAATGGTCCAGCGCATGGGTGAAATGGCTTTCGCGGACGTCCTTGTCCTTGCTGTCGCGGATCGAGTGAACGGCAACACCGGCAGCTTCGAACTGCCGGTCGATCCAACCGAGTTGATGGGCGATCGACAGGGGTGTCGGGGCCGGGCAGCGGGTGTACCAGACGGAGGAGAGGGATGACATCGCGAAGCTCCTAGCTGCGGCCGACAACGGCGAGGCGGGGTTGTTGATGGGTGCGCATGGGCACCGGCTCCAGCGGTTCGGCAGGGGCGGCTGCATGCCGGCTGAGCGCCGCCTTAGCGAGCATCGTTCGGATCAGGTTGTTCTGCGGGGCATGCGCTTTGCCGGACAGGGCGTCGCGATGATGGCGCTCCAGCGGATTGTCGCGGCTGATGCCTGGATTGCCGCCGAGTTCCAGCGCCAGCGTGGTCACGGCAATCGCATTCTCGATGACGGTGTGCTTGACCGCGGCCGCATCCGGACCGAACGATCGGCCGGCGTCGAAATCCTCGGCAATCGAGCGCAGCAACCGGCGATTGACGGTCAGCAGCACCTCGATCTGGCCAAGCCCGTCCTGGATGCGCGGCACGGTCGAAAGCGGTGCACCGAGGCTTGCCGGTGCCCGCGTGGTGGTGAACTCGATCAGCCAGTCACGGGCGCCGCGTGCGGCACCGTCGTAGATTGACGGCACGAGGCTGAAATACCAGGCGCCCATGCGCTCGTCGCGCTTCAGGCCTTCGTTTGCCGGTGCGATATCGAGCACGTCTTCCAGCGGCACGGCGACGTCGTCGAGGATCAGATCGTCGCTGTTGGTGGCGCGCATGCCCGTGGCATTCCAGGTTTTTTCGACCCGGATACCGTCCGCCGATGTCGGCACGAGAAACGACCCGAGCCGCGGCACCGGCTCGTCGGTGACGGCGAGCACGGAAACCCAGCGCAGGAGCGGAATGCCCGTCGCATAGGTTTTGTGGCCGGTGATCCGCCAGTGGTCGCCGACCCGGCGTGCGATCGTCTCCGGCAGCGAACCGTGCGATGGAGAGCCGACGCGTGGTTCGACCTGCGCGGCGTTGATCAGCGCCACGCCGTCGCGGTTGGCCCTGGTCACGCGCTCGACGAGATGTGCCGGCCACTTGCCCGACGTGCGCAGCGAATAGTGCTGGTTGTAGTGCATGGAGAGGACGAGCGCGGTGGACGGCTCGCCACGGGCAATGGCGGAGACGACGACAAGCGCTTCGGTCAACCCGCCGCCGAGGCCGCCGTGTTCCCTCGCGGTCACAAGGCCGAGCAGCCCGGCCTCGTGAAGCGCATCGAAATTGGCGAAGGGAAACTCGCCGGTTTCGTCATAGTGCCGGGCGGTCAGCGCAAAACGCTTTCCCAGTTCCTCAGCCTTTTCGATCGCCAAGGCGATGTCAGTTTCGGCAGTCATCGGTTTCTCCGGTCAGGCAACGGCGCGTGTTTCGAGATCGGCCCAGGGGCGACGGTCGACCCAGGCTTCGATGTCGAAGTTCTGGGCAAGGAAGCCCCATTCATGCAGGAAGTCCTTGTAGTGTCCGATCGCATCGACGAGTTCGGGCTCGAGCCCAATTCCGAGGTGGCGATGCAGGTCCGGGCCGTTGGCGGCTGCGACGACCTCTTCCGATGCCCCGACTTCGCGGGCAACGAAGCGGCGCACCTCATCCGGGTGCGCCTCGGCCCAGGCACTCGCGCGCTTCAGGGTCTCGATCAGCTTCACCACCAGGTCGGGTCGATCCTCCGCCAGCCGCTCGTCGACGGTGAGGATGCGCGGCGAGCCCGAATTGATGCGGATTTTCGGATCCGGGTGGAAGCCGAATTCGGCCACAGTGTGGGTGGCGAAGAGGTTGGCGACGCTGATGCCGGGCGTGCCCTTGACGTAGATGGCATCGACTTCGCCGCGAAGCAGCGCTGCGACCTCCGGGCCATAGGCCTGCCGGTTGCGCAGGCCGTAAAGTTGCGGCCCGTCGCGATTGTCGAGCACCGTGTCTTCAAGCGGGATATCGACGATCTCGACGTCGGTGTGCGTCAGGCCCTCGAGCGACAAAGCGGAGACCAATCCCTTCAGTGCGGTCGCCGCCATGAAGTCGACAATGCCCGGCGGGCGTCGGGCAATGCCGAAGCGACGGCCGACCAGGTCCCGCGTCGTCCTGATTCCCGTACCTGGCAAGGTGATGATCGCCTGGAACTCGTCGGTCCAGGTAATGCCGACGAGTCGTGTCGGATTGCCTTCCGAACGGGCCCGGATCGGCGGGACGTTGCCGCCGTGGCGAAACGAGTAGTCCAGATGATGGTTGAAGTGGCTGGACCGGATCGTCCGGTCCTTGCTGTCGATGATGGAATTGAGGGTGATACCCTCGCTGGCGAAGGCTTCGTCGAGCAGGCCCAGCTGGGTCGCAAGGCCGACCGGGGTCGGCACCGGGCAGCGGGTATACCAGATTTGTGAGATGGCGTTCTTGCGCGTCATGGATCCTCTGCCGTCCTTCACGTTGGTATCAGGAAGCCTTTTTCACTCCGAAGGGACTTTGTAGTGCGCTGTTGCTGCGCGCTCCGAATTTGGAGAAATATCTCCTTCATTCGGCGCCTTATTGCCCTTGTGTGGGAAACTGGTTCCTATATGCCGGGGTTATCGAGTTGAAATTACCAAAACAGGTTTGACAAAGCCTATAGAGTTAGTCAACAATAAAATCATCGGCTTCGGGAAACCGGGTCGATGACACGTTTCGCTTTGTGCGAGTTTCCAACTGAGAGACGACAGGCATGCCGGCTTTGGTCAGAATTGTCAGAACACTGCGACGCACGCTGTTGCAGGCAATTCCGACCCTGCTCGGGATCATCATCCTCAATTTCTTCCTGCTGCAGCTGGCGCCGGGCGACGCTGCCGACGTGCTGGCCGGCGAGGCGGGGTCGGCGACCGAGGAAAGCGTGGCGGCGCTGAGGGCCCGCTTCGGGCTGGACAGTCCGGTGCTGGAGCAGTTGGCGACCTACCTCAACAACCTCGCGCATTTCAGCCTCGGATTTTCGCCGCGCTACGGCATGCCGGTTGCCGACCTGATCGCCCAGCGCCTGCCGGGAACCCTGACGCTGATGGCGGTGGCACTCATCATCGCGATCTTCCTCGGCGTCATCCTCGGATCACTGATGGCGACGTTTGCGGGCCGCATACCCGACCGGCTGCTCTCAGTCTTCTCGCTGCTGTTCTATTCGATCCCGAGCTTCTGGATCGGGCTGATGCTGATCGTTTTCTTCTCGGTCAAGCTCGGCTGGCTGCCAAGCGGCGGCTCGGGCACGATCGGTTCGCGGCTGACGGGCTGGGCCGCTCTGGTAGACGCGGCGCGCTACATGGTGCTGCCGGCAACGTCGCTCGCGCTTTTCTATGTGGCGATCTATGCGCGACTGACGCGAGCCTCGATGCTCGAGGTCAAGAACCAGGACTTCGTTCGCACCGCCTATGCCAAGGGGTTGACGCCGTTCGGCGTGACCGCCCGCCATGTGCTGCGCAACGCGCTGATCCCGATCACCACCATGGCCGGCATGCATATCGGCGGCATGCTCGGCGGCGCCGTCGTGGTCGAGACGGTCTATAGCTGGCCCGGCCTTGGCCGGCTCGCCTTCGAAGCAGTGATGGGCCGCGATTTCACGGTGCTGCTCGGCATCCTCCTGTTGTCTTCGCTTCTCGTCATCCTTGCCAATGCCGCCGTGGACCTCGTTCACGCCTGGCTCGATCCCCGAATTGGAGCACGCTGATGTCCACCACCGGTGTCGGAGCACTCCGCAACATTTCAAGCGCCTATGCACCTGCCACTGAAATTGAGCAGCCTACCGCGGTTGTCGCGACGGAGGGGCCTGCCTGGTCCAACGTCAAGGCGCCGGACGCGCGCTCCCAGCAGAGCGCGACGATCGCGATTACCAACGGGCGCCGGGCGCTGAAGGTCTTCTTCGCCAATCCGAACGCGCTGTTCGGCACCGGTTTCCTCTGTCTCGTCATCGCTGTCGCACTTCTGGCCCCAGTGTTCTTTCCCGAGGACCCGCTTTCGATGGTCGGGCGTCCCTTCTTGTGGCCGGGACAGGATCCGGCCTTTCCGCTTGGCACGGATTCCCTTGGGCGCGATGTGCTCGCCGGCATCCTGCACGGCTCGCGCATTTCCCTGTTCGTGGGCCTGACGGCAACGGCATTGGGATTGACGTTCGGCGTGCTGGTCGGCGCTGTCGCGGGCTATTTCGGCGGCTGGGTCGACGATATCCTGATGCGGCTCGTCGAGATCTTCCAGACGCTGCCGAGCTTCGTGCTTCTGGTCGTTCTGGTGGCCATCGCCCAGCCCTCGGCGACGACGGTGACGCTTGCGATCGCCGTTATCTCCTGGCCGACCGTGGCGCGGCTGACCCGCGCCGAGTTCCGTGCGATCCGCGAGAAGGATTTCGTCATGGCCGCCCGCAGCCTCGGCTACGGCCACGGCCGCATCATTTTCCGCGAAATCCTGCCCAATGCCCTGCCGCCGATCATCGTCACGTCATCGGTGATGGTGGCAACGGCGATCCTGATGGAATCGGCGCTGTCCTTCATGGGGCTCGGCGATCCCAATGTGGTCAGTTGGGGGTCGATGATCGGGACCGGCCGCGAGCTCGTCAGGACCGCCTGGTATCTGACGGCGCTGCCCGGGCTTGCGATTGTCTTCACGGTGCTGGCGCTCAACCTCATCGGCGACGGGTTGAACGACGCGCTCAACCCCCGCTTCTCTGGGGATCGCTGACGATGGCTCCTTTGCTTCAGGTCGAAAACCTCACCATCGGCTTTCCGCGCGCCGAGCCGGTCCGCAACCTCTCCTTTGAAGTGGCTGAAGGCGAGACGCTGGCGATCGTCGGGGAATCGGGCTCGGGAAAATCGCTGACGGCTCTGGCCCTGATGCAGCTCTTGCCGCGGGCGGCAAGAGTGAGCAGTGGCCGTATCACCTTTGACGAACAGGATCTGCTGACACTCGATGCCAGCCAGATGCGGCGCCTGCGCGGGCGCGAGATCGGAATGATCTTCCAGGAGCCGATGACCAGCCTCAACCCGGTGATGACGATCGGCAGGCAAATCTCCGAAGTATTGAAGGTCCACGAGAAACTCTCGGGGCGCGCGGCCCGCGCACGCGCAATCGAGCTGTTGCAGCTGGTGCGCATCCCCGGTGCCGACAAGCGAGTGGATGATTATCCGCACCAGCTGTCCGGCGGTATGCGCCAGCGGGTGATGATCGCGATGGCTGTGGCCTGCCGGCCGAAACTGCTGATCGCCGACGAGCCGACGACGGCCCTCGACGTCACCAACCAGGCGCAGGTGCTCGATCTGCTCGACACGCTCAGGCGCGAGCTGCAGATGGCGGTCGTGCTCATCACCCATGACCTCGGCGTGGTGGCACAATGGGCAGACCGGGTGGTGGTGATGTATGCGGGGCGCAAGGTGGAACAGGCGCTGCCTGACGACCTCTTCAAGGACCCGCTGCATCCCTACACGCGTGGCCTGCTTGCCGCCTCGCCGCGATTGAAGAACGACTTCCATTACCGCGATGGCGCGCTCACCGAAATTCCGGGATCGATCGTTTCGGCCGTCGGCGAAGCGGGCTGTCCCTTCAGGCCGCGCTGCACCCAGGCGCGCGCGAGCTGCGGCCATCACATTCCGCCACTGACCGTGCCGGCGCCCGATCGCCTCGTCGCCTGCCCCTTCACCTCGTCGATCAAGGCCGTGCCCGATGCCGTTGCTCTCCGTTACTGACCTCAAGACCCACTACCAGAGTCGCGACGGGCTGCTGCGCTCTCTCGATGGCGTCGATCTCTTCGTTGAGCGTGGCGAGACGGTTGGGCTAGTCGGCGAAAGCGGTTGCGGCAAGTCGACCCTCGGCAAGACCTTGCTTCGCCTCGTCGATCCGACCGCGGGGCGGATTGAATTCAAGGGCGAGGACATCACGCGCGTCGACCAGCGGCGGCTGAGGAGCGTGCGCAAGTCGATCCAGATGATTTTCCAGGATCCCTTCGCATCGCTCAACCCGCGCCACACGATCGGCGAAATTCTCGAAGCACCGCTGGTGGTTCACAAGGCAGGCGACAGCGCCGAGCGCCGGAGGATCGTCGCCGGCATCGTGTCGAAGGTCGGCTTGCCGGCCGATTCCATCAATCGTTATCCGCACGAATTTTCAGGCGGGCAACGGCAACGGATCGGCATCGCCCGCGCTCTCTTGCTCAATCCTGAGCTGATCGTCTGCGACGAGCCCGTTTCGGCGCTCGACCTGTCGATCCAGGCGCAGATCCTCAATCTCCTGGTCGAGATGAAAAAGGAATTCGGCCTTTCCTACATCTTCATCAGCCACGACCTCTCCGTGGTTCGCTATTTCTGCGACCGGGTGATGGTCATGTATCTCGGCCGGATCGTCGAGAGTGCCGACAACGAGACGCTCTGGTCCGATCCGCGCCATCCCTACACGCGCGCGCTGATGGAGGCGGTGCCCGATCCGTCGCGGCCGCGTCATGCAGCCCCGCTTGGCGGCGATCTGCCGAGCCCCAGCAACATTCCTTCGGGCTGTCGGTTTCACACCCGCTGCCCGCTCGCGACAGACCGCTGCCGCGCCGAAGAACCGGAATTCCGCTCGATTGCACCCGGCCACGAGGTGGCCTGCCATTTTGCGGACAGCATCAACTGAAATGGAGATTTTGAATGGTTGAGTATCGCTATCTCGGGCGCAGTGCCCTGAAAGTGTCGCCGCTGACGCTCGGGTCCATGATGTTCGGTAACCAGACGCCTGATGATGTCGCCTTCCGCATCATCGACAAGGCGCGCGAACAGGGCATCAACTTCATTGACACGGCCGACGTCTATCACGACGGCAAGTCGGAAGAGGTCGTCGGACGTGGCATCAAGGCCCATCGGGATCACTGGGTGCTGGCGACCAAGTTCGTCAATTCGCACAAGAAGGGGCCCAACCTCGGCGGCTATTCGCGCAAGTGGGTCTATCAGACGGTCGAGAACTCGCTGCGCAATCTCGGCACCGACTATATCGACATCCTCTATTTCCACCGCTCCGTCTTCGATGCGCCGCTGGAAGAGCCTGTCCGGGCGATCGCCGACCTGATCAAGGCCGGCAAGCTGCGCTACTTCGGCGTCTCCAACTTCCGCGGCTGGCGCATCGCCGAGATCGCGCAACTGGCCGACGAACTCGGGATCGACAGGCCGGTCGCAAGCCAGCCGCTCTACAACATCGTCAACCGTACGGCGGAAGCCGAGCAACTGCCGGCCGCTGCCGCCTACGGGCTCGGCGTCGTCACTTATAGCCCGCTGGCGCGCGGCGTTCTGACCGGCAAATACAATGTGGGCGAGGCACCTGGCGCCGACACTCGAGCCGGCCGCGGTGACAAGCGCATGCATGATGTCGAGTTCCGCGATGAATCGATCGCGATTGCCAAGCAGATCGCAGCCCACGCCCAGGCCAAGGGCATCGCTGCCGCAGACTTCGCGCTCGCCTGGGTCCTGAACAACCGGCTGGTGACCTCGACCATCGGCGGGCCGCGCACCGAGGAACAGTGGGACGGCTACATCCGTGCGCTGGACGTGAAGATCGATGCCGAGGACGAGGCCCTGGTCGACCGGCTGGTTGCCGCCGGCCACCCGTCGACACCGGGCTTTACCGATCCGGGCCATCCGCTGGAGGGTCGATTCCCGCGCTCGGGCGCTGCGGAGGCAGAGATCATTCCGCTCGCGCGGGCCCAGCGCGTCGCCTGAGGCGGTTTTGCCCGGCAGTCTGTCGAGCCGATTGTGATCGAGACACGAAGCCCGGGATCATCGATCCCGGGCTTTTTGATGTCGGCGTTTACTCTGCCGCTTCGGCTCTTGCCTCTCGCAGGGAGAGCAGGCGTCTGGCGTTGCCGCCGGCGACAAGGCGTGCGTCTTCCTCGCTGAGGCCGGCCTCCGCCAAGCTGTCGTTCAGGCTCCTGCGGTCAATTGCTGCAAGGATCGGCCAGTCCGTTCCGGCCAGCACCCGCTCCGCGCCGAAGAATCCGGTGAGGGTGCGAATGATTGCAGGATCGTGCCCCATCGTGTCGAAATAAATGTTGGGACGCTTGCCGGCCGCACGCTCGGCGCGGCTGTAGATGTCGCCGCGTGCCGCCTGGACGATGGCGCCGAGGCCGAGTGTCGCAAAGATCAGGTGCAGATCCGGGAGTTCGTCGAGCACCGGTGACTGGATCACCGACAGGAAGGCGACGCCGTTCATCAGCCCGCGGCCGAGCGAATTGCCGAGCGTGCCGGCACCGTCGATCAGCACATGCGAATGGGGATGGGCAACCGGGTGGACGAAGACCGGCACCTTGTGGCGCGCGGCAACCTCGAGCGTTGGGCGGACCGCGGGATCGGCGAGGAATTTGCCGTCACGTGCGGAATCGATGACGAGACCGGAAAGCCCGAGTTCGACGATGGCACGCTCGGCTTCGCGAGCGCCTTCCTCGCCTGAGAAGGCGTTGACGACGCCAAAGCCGGCGAGTGTCGAGTGGTCGCGCGAAAGCGTCGCCAGCCAGTCGTTGGCTTCCCGCAAGGCAGAAAGCGGCACTGGCCCTTCGAGGCCGAACAGGCTTTCGATGGTTGCAGTCACGATCGCCAGCGACACGCCGGCGGTCTCGCATTCCTCGACCAGCGCCTGCGGAGTGGTGATCTTGCGATAAATCTCCGGCGTGAAGCTGCCGGCGGGCCTGGCGTGTTTGCCGTCAGGCCTCCAGGCCGGCGGCCAGAGATGCACATGGATGTCGACGATATCGAGGGGCGCGGTCATTCGGCGGCTACCTTTCTGGCTTCGCGTTCGGCAATGCCGGCCTTGACGAGCGGCACCACGTCCCGTCCGTAGGTCACGGTGTCTTCGGTCGGGTAGAAACCCCGCACGAGGAAG
Source organism: Ensifer sp. GW821-FHT05G01 (assembly GCF_059419585.1). Lineage (NCBI taxonomy): Bacteria > Pseudomonadati > Pseudomonadota > Alphaproteobacteria > Hyphomicrobiales > Rhizobiaceae > Ensifer > Ensifer sp. GW821-FHT05G01. The sequence continues at coordinate 178,482 of NZ_JBWKSC010000015.1, forward strand.
TTGGAAACGCCGGCGTCGTAGTAGTCGAGGATGGCGTCTGCCACCTGCTCCGGCGTTCCGACCAACGCGGTCGAATTGCCGCCCGCACCGCTTGCCTCGGCGACCTCGGTCCAAAGCCGCTTGTCGAGCACCTTGCCGCGGCTGGCGGCCTCGCGCAGGCGCACGGAGCCGACATTCGACGGCAGCTTCTCGCCATTGCCGCCGGCCGAACGGGCGACCTGCGATTTTACCTTTTCGAGGATATCGGCGGCCTTGGACCAGGCGGCGTCCTCGGTTTCAGCGACCACGGTGCGGAAGGCGAGGGTGTAGCGGATATCGCCCGCCGCACGGCCGTTGGCGACGGCGGCGGCCCGCACCTTGGCGATCGTCTCCTTCGCGCCGTCGAGTGGTTCGCCCCAGAGCGCATAGATATCGGCATGTTTACCGGCAACCGCGATCGCTGCGTCCGACGAACCGCCAAAGGAGATCGGGATTCGCGGCTTCTGGTATGGCTTGACCTGGCTGAAGGCGCCCTTGAACCTGTAGAAGCGCCCTTCGTGATCAAACGGCTGGTCGCTTTCCCAGACTTTCTTCAACACGGTCAGATATTCGTCGGTGCGGGCATAGCGGGTGTCGTGATCCTCGAAATCGCCGTCGCGGGCCTGGTCGGTGTCGGAACCGCCGGTGATGATGTGCACCCACAGGCGCCCCTCCGAGAACTGGTCGAGCGTTGCGAGTTGGCGGGCGCCGAGCGTGGGTGCCATCAGGCCCGGCCGATGGGCAAGCAGCGCACCGATGTGCTCTGTCTGGGAAAAGACGAAGGCTGCGATCTGGTTGTTGTCGGGCCACTGTGCGAACTGGCCGATCAGCAGCCGGTCGATGCCGGCAGCTTCCGCCGCCTGCACGTGGTTGCGGATATAGGCCTTGTCGATCACAGGGCCGGTGGTGGGCACGATATCGGATCCCTCCCTGTTGGAGGTGTGACCGATGAATTCGGATGGCATGGGAAACTCCTTGAAACGTCGCGCTCAGCGCCTCGCATTAGTCTATTTAATAGGTAGATAATGTCGATTGCGTTTTGCGCGCTGATCTTGGGATGGCTTTTCAAGGGTTCGCCGATGTCGGGATTTTTCGTTCGCTTTCCTTCTGCTTGCGCCGGAACAAGGCGCCCGATGCCAGGAATTGAGGTGGCCGTGCCATTTGGTGGCGGCGGCTGCCGATCATCGAATTCGGCGAAATGCTGGAAATTTGAGAGAACATGGTTGTGGCGAGAGATATTTCGGCCCCGGCACGGCGGCCATGCAGCATTTTTTACAAGCGACGCTGACTTTAGAAATCTATTATCACCATAAATTTAGTGGAGTATCTATTCTGGCGTAGATCACCCGATGATGGGTGCGCGAAATCGAACCAGCGCTTGCCTCCTGATGCTGCGCCTGCTTGGGGACTTCAACATGACATCGAGACAAACCGGGACACCGAAACCGACCCGCCGCGCCTTCCTGCTTTCGAGCGTTGCGCTGGCAACCGTTCTCGCCGTCGGGGCCATCCCCGAGATTGTTCTCGCCGCCGAAGAGCCGACGCGCGGCGGCAGCGTCTCGATCAATATCGGCACCGAACCGCCGGTCCTGGTTTTGATCGCTCATAGCGCAGGTGCAGCCTACTATATCAGCGGCAAAGCCACCGAGAGCCTGCTGACCTATGACCGCGACTTCAACCCGCAGCCGCTGCTGGCGACCGAATGGACGGTCAGCGAAGACGGCCTGCGCTACTGGTTCAAGCTGCGCCAGGGTGTTCGCTGGCACGACGGCAAGGACTTCACCGCAGAGGATGTTGCTTTCTCCATCCTCGCATTGAAGGAAAACCACCCGCGCGGGCGGGCGACATTTGCGCATGTGCAGCAGGCAAACGTGCTCAACTCGCATGAGGTAGAGCTGATCCTCTCCAAGCCTGCTCCCTATCTGCTGACCGCCTTTGCAAGCTTTGAAGCCCCGATCGTGCCGAAGCATCTCTATGAAGGCACCAAGATCGCCGAGAACCCGCACAACGTCGCGCCTGTCGGCACCGGACCCTACAAGTTCGTCGAATGGGTGCGCGGCAGCCATGCGCTGTTTGTTCGCAACGAAGACTACTGGGGTTCGCCGAAGCCCTATCTTGACCAGATCATCTTCCGCTTCATCATCGATCCGGCGGCGGCCGTTGCCGCGATCGAGACCGGCGAAGTGCAGGTCTCGACGGCCAATCTGCCGCTCACCGATATCGATCGGCTGAAGGCAAACCCCAATCTCGTCGTGGATACGGATCCTGCGCCCTATTCGCCGAGCATTGCCCGCGCGGAATTCAACCTTGAGAACAAGTATCTCGCCGACATCAAGGTGCGCCACGCCATCGCCCATGCGGTCGACAAGGACTTCATCGTCAACACCGTCTATCTCGGCTACGCGACACGTCTCGACGGACCCGTCAGCCCGGATCTTGTGAAATTCTACACGCCGGATTTGCCGAAGTACGAATTCGATCCTGCCAAGGCCGAGGCGCTCCTGGACGAGGCCGGCTACGCCCGCGGTGCCGACGGCTTCCGCTTCAAGCTGTTCATCGATCCGACGCAGCCCTCCGGCCCGCCGAAGCAGACGGCGGAGTATATAGCCCAGGCGCTGGCCAAGGTCGGCATCAAGGTCGAGCTGCGTACCCAGGATTTTGCCACCTTCGTGAAGCGGGTCTTCACCGACCGCGATTTCGATATCGCCATCGAAGGCATGAGCAATCTCTACGATCCGACGGTCGGCGTGCAGCGCCTCTATTGGTCGAAGAACTTCAAGCCCGGCGTGCCGTTCACCAATGGCTCAAAGTACTCCAATCCGGACGTCGACCGCCTGCTTGAAACCGCGGCCGTCGAAATCGATCCGAAGAAGCGGCTGGAGCTCTTCAACGCGTTCCAGAAACAGGTGGTCGCGGACCTGCCGACGCTCGATATCGTCACTCCGGCGGTCATCACCGTCTACGACAAGCGGGTTAAGAACCTGAAGCTGGGTGTCGAGCATCTCTGGAGCAACGGCGCCGACATCTATCTCGATGAGTAATCGTCGATGACTTCGGCGATCTCGCGTCGATGGCATCGACGTGAGATCGCCGCGGCGCGGCGCAGCCGGTGGGGACCAGGCTGCGCCGTCTTTCCCCCGTTGGAGTTGATGCGTGACCATAACCAGAGTGCAAAGTGTTTCACGCCCGACGCGCACGGAGCTTCTGGCCCGCGTTCCGGGCTTCGTGGCCGAAGTCGCCAAGGGTGCTTCCGAGCGTGACCTCTCGCGCGAACTTCCCTTCCAGGCCTTCGTGCTCTTTCGTGAACTCGAATTGGGAACGCTGCGCATCCCGGTGGCACTCGGCGGTCCGGGTGGTTCGGTTGCCGACTATATCGAGATGATCGCTGCGATTGGAGCTGCCGATTCCAACGTGGCGCACGCGCTCCGCTCGCACTTCAACTATGTCGAAAACGTCATCCTCAGCGAGCCGCGCGAGCGGGATGCCGGTGCCGTCGAGCTGATCCTTGCCGGCAAGCTGTTCGGCGGCGCCCACACGGAGCAGGGCACCGCCCGGCCCGGGCAGGTGACGACGACGATCACACGGCAGGGCGGCACCTACAGGCTCAATGGTCGCAAATGGTATGCGACAGGAACCGCCTTTGCCGATTTTGCCTCGTTCAGCGCGCTCGACGAGGACGGGCAGGCGGTCGGCGTTCTCCTGCCGGTCGACCGTGAGGGCATCACCATTCTCGACGACTGGGACGGAATGGGGCAGCGTCTGACCGCCAGCGGCGGAGTCATCCTAGACAATGTCGAGGTGTTCCCGCACGAATTTACCCGGCGCGCGCTTGACAATCTCGTCGGTCGCCACTGCTCGACCTTGCGGCAATTGCATCTCGCTGCCAGCGCGGCCGGCGTCGTGCGCAATGTTCTGTCCGACGGGCTCGCCTACGTTGGCCGTCAAGCGCGATCGGCCGCTCACAGCATGGCGGAAACTGCTAACCAGGACCCCTTCGTGCAACAGGTGATCGGCGAAATCGCCGCCAATTCCTTTGCCATCGACGCCGTCGTCGCCGCGGCGGCCAGCGCCCTCGACCGGACGATTGCAGCGCTCGGCCGGGGCAACGAAACAGAGATCGAGGATGCCCTGATAGCCAGCGCGCTTTCGACTGCCCGCGCACAACTGGTTCTCGGTCAACTGGGCCTGCGCAGCGCCGAGCGCATGTTCGATCTGGGCGGTGGATCGGCGACGTCCCGCAACAACAATTTCGACCGACACTGGCGCAACATCCGCACCGTGCTCAATCACAATCCGCTGCTGCACAAGTCACGGGTGCTGGGCGACTACCTGCTGAACGGCACGACCACGCATCTGAAAGAAGGCAAGGTGTTTTGAGGCGGCATCGCGAGCATGACCTCTCAAAACAGGACACCACAGACTCTCCCATGATGAACGCGAATACTTTGTGATGTTCGGGCTCGGCTGGCGATGCCCTCGATACATTTTCCTGTTGCCCTTAGTCGCAGAATGCCTAGCGCACCAATCGCGGGCTGACGCTCGCCAGCATCCGGATAAGGTCGTCCTCCAACTTCTGGCAGAGTTCGTCATACTCATCCACCGATGCGGGTTCTGGCATCAGTTGCTCACGCAACTCATCGCGCTTCATTGCGGCAAGGCCATAGGCTTCCAGCAAATCGTTGATGGCAAGAAAGTTGGCATCTGAAATCTGTTTGCGGTGTCGTGGCAGCCGCATCATCATGCGCGCTCGCCCAATCTTTTCGAAATCCATCGCCTTGCTCCTAGGGCTGCCAACCGGGAAGATAGCTCCTGACACCGTGAAATCAGCAACATGGCGGCCTATCGACAGAACATGCATGCGTCTGCGCCTAACGTTCTAGCTCCGTAGCTGCTTTACGTTCGGTGTATGGAGCAGACGGTCGACATCTCGCTCGATTTCGACGCTGACGATCTCCAGATCGGAGAGTTCGGCGGGCTTGTATTCGACTGTAGCGCCCAATTGGCCACGGGCCATGCCGACAATCGCATACTCTTCACACAAGGCGCAAAAAGCGGGGGTCTGCTGCGCGTCAATCATCGCTCGTAACGCAGGAAGCCTCAATTTCAAGCGGGATCTACCGATCCTTTCAAGGTTCATAATGGCCCCTCCTGACCTAGCCTTGCCGCATCTCAACTATCGCATGTTTCCCTGAAAACAAAAGGGGTTAACGCCTATGGCACGGTGGGTCTGGATGTCGTCCACCCAGTAAAAAAGCAGAGCGCAGCTTCAGATCTCTCTACCAGGCGGAGCAGCTTTGATGAAGCTCGCCGCTTGGCGTCAATGTCGTCGCGAGGGGACGCCGTTACGTGCTCGATGACGCAGGTGAAAGGCAGTTCGGTTTTGAGAACCCGCTGCAACCACAACGCTTCGCGCGATAGGCCGGTGGCCGTGTTCGCGACGCGCTCCTGAGAGGCGACTTTGAATCGCGCTCGAAGGGCTGAAGCGAACAACTCAGTGTGGTCGATTGTCATTGGTGGAAGTCGCGCTTTCCAGGACAACTATACCTGAGTAGAGCACCGGCGTGCCTTTGCGATTGCGGAAACATCGTCCGAAGGCAACGAGATATGGCGACTACCACGCGTCCTGACGCGATAGGCAGACTGTACGCCAGTCCGCCAACGATTGTCTCGGTGATCTGCTTGGCCAAACGTGGCTGGTCTGCCGGATGAACGCGATCGAGATACGATTTGAGGGGCAGTCCGCAAATGGTTTCCTCCTGAGACAGGCCGAAAAGCTCGGCTAGGGGGCATCCCCATAAACAAGGTCCTGGACGATGCCCCAGGTTTAGATACCGGAGTCTGTCGTATCCGCGTCGGGCAAATCAACAGCGAACGTGCGCTCTCGACCCTCTGCCATCACTCCTCCGTCATGCTCTGCTTTTCGATCGCGGCATGTCGGCACTGGATATCCCGGAACACCAATCTCGATAGTGAGACCAAAACAGGAAACGAGGATCATTATGAAATCACGTGCCGCTGTCGCATTTGCGCCTGGCGAACCACTGGAAATTGTGGAGCTTGATGTCGCTCCGCCTCAGAAAGGCGAAGTCCTGGTGCGGATCTCGCATGCGGGGGTTCTGCCACACCGATGCCTTCACGTTGTCAGGTGCGGATCCGGAGGGCATTTTTCCCGTCGTCCTCGGTCAAGAAGGTGCGGGTGTCGTCATCGAGGTGGGGGAGGGGGTAACGAGCGTCGCGCCCGGCGATCATGTCATTCCGCTCTATACGGCAGAATGCCGCGAGTGGGCACCGATCCTTTCACTCAGGATCTTCAGCAGCACCACCATCACCCCGACCCATCCGGCAAGCGTCAAACGATCAAGGTCGATGCCTTCTCGAGCATAGATGTCGCTCTGGCGATGCAAGGGAAGATGGTCGCAGTATTTGGAGACCAGGACATGGGCAAGCAGGTTGGGGCCAGGACGGCCGCGCTCGATCGGCAGCGACGGCATTGGCACCTGCACGATCATCTCGCAGGCCCGGCAACTCATCTTCGGTCGAAGATGCACGACCCGCTTGAAGAGCGAAGGCAAATATTCCAGCACTTCGCGCTCATCCGTAGCACAAGGAGCCTTGTCCTGTTACGATTTTATCCGCAAAAACAATTCATTACTACGCCGTCGCCGGCTTCGGCAGAGTGTCAGGCATCCGCGTTCGCCGCCAGTCCATCCCTTCAACGAGCAGCGCAAGTTGGGCCGCCGACATCTGCGGAACACCATCGATGATCGACGGCCAAATGAACCTGCCGTGCTTCAGTTGCTCGGCAAAATGGCACATCCCAGTTCCGTCCCAATACAGAGCCTCTAAATAGCCGCCTCTTTTCCCCCGAAAGAGGAAGAGATGGCCACTATAGGGATCGGCATTCAGCGTGTTGACGACCTCCGCCGACAGACCATCGAACCCATGGCGCATATCGACCGGCTGGCGCTGGCGCTGCAGCCAAGCTGTAACCCTTTGGCCGAACGGAGAGCGGTAAATGTCGCAGGCGCGGTATTCGCAAGGCATCTCCCGAGAGCAGATCTTGTCAGTCATTTTCAGAAACTTGTTATACAGATTTGACAAGCGGATGATGATCTGTCTAAGTATGTGTTATACAGGATGGCGCGGGAAGCCGGCCATATCAGCATACCGGAGGAACAATGATCATCACCGACGTCGAGGTGCGGGTCTTCCGCACGACCACACGCCGCCATTCCGATAGTGCTGGTCACGCGCATCCAGGCCCGCCGCACCAGGTTGAGCAGGCAATGCTCACCGTGCGCACGGAGGATGGGCAGGAAGGGCACTCCTTCACAGCGCCCGAAATCGTTCGCCCGCATCTGATCGAGAAATTCGTGAAGAAGGTCCTTATCGGCCAGGATCACCGCGATCGCGAAAGGCTGTGGCAGGATCTCGCCCACTGGCAGCGCGGATCGGCGGCGCAATTGACCGACCGTACGCTTGCCGTCGTCGATTGCGCCTTGTGGGATCTGGCAGGCAGAACACTCGATCAACCCGTATACAAGTTGATCGGCGGCTATCGCGACAAGGTGCTGGCCTATGGCTCCATCATGTGCGGTGACGAGCTGGAGAATGGCCTGGCAACACCGGAGGATTACGGTCGGTTCGCCGAGACGCTGGTCAAGCGCGGCTACAAGGGCATCAAGCTGCACACCTGGATGCCGCCGGTCAGCTGGGCGCCTGACGTGAAAATGGATCTCAAGGCCTGCGCGGCCGTCCGCGAGGCCGTGGGTCCGGATATCCGCCTGATGATCGACGCCTTCCACTGGTATTCCCGCACCGATGCGCTCGAACTCGGGCGTGGCCTTGAGAAGCTTGGCTTCGACTGGATCGAGGAGCCGATGGATGAACAATCGCTTTCTTCCTACAAGTGGCTTGCGGATAATCTCGACATTCCCGTGGTCGGTCCGGAAAGCGCTGCAGGCAAGCATTGGCACCGCGCCGAGTGGATCAAGGCGGGCGCCTGCGACATACTGCGCACCGGCGTCAACGACGTCGGAGGCATTACCCCCGCGCTGAAGACCATGCATCTGGCCGAGGCCTTCGGCATGGAATGCGAAGTGCATGGCAACACCGCGATGAACCTGCATGTGGTGGCCGCCACCAAGAACTGCCGCTGGTACGAACGCGGCCTGTTGCACCCGTTCCTCGAATATGACGACGGCCACGATTATCTGAAGTCGCTTTCCGATCCGATGGATCGCGACGGGTATGTCCACGTGCCGAATAGGCCAGGGCTCGGCGAGGACATCGATTTCGACTTCATCGAGAACAACCGCGTACGGTGACGAGCGAGGTGATTGGGCAATGAAGACCGTTCTCGCCTTCGGCGACAGTCTGACCTGGGGTGCGGATCCAGCGACGGGTCTGCGCCATCCGCCGGAGAGCCGCTGGCCGGACGTTCTCGGTCGGGAACTTGGCGGCGCAGCAAAGGTCATATCGGAAGGGCTCGGCGGGCGCACCACCTGTTACGACGACCATGCCGGACCCGCTTGCCGCAATGGCGCCAAGGCGTTGGAGGTGGCGCTTGCCAGCCATATGCCGCTCGATCTGGTGATCGTCATGCTCGGCACGAACGACATCAAGCCTGTGCATGGCGGGCGCGCAGAAGGGGCCGTTTCCGGCATGCGCCGCCTGGCGCAGATCGTGGACACCTTTCCTTACAAACCGAGCGGGCCGAAGCCGAAGTTTTTGATCGTCGCACCGCCGCCTTGTTCCGCCGGTCCAGGCGGGCACCCGGCAGCCGGCCGGAGCGTGGCGGAATCCGAGCGGCTCTCACCGCTCTACCGCAAGCTCGCCGGCGAACTCGGCCACGCGTTCTTCGATGCAGGTGCAGTCGCGCGTGGATCCGAGATCGATGGCGTGCATTTGGAAGCGGCCGCGACCGCCGCCATCGGCCGTGCACTCGCGGTCCCCGTCGGCGCAATTCTAGCCTGATCCGTTTCAACGCCTGCGGAGGAGCAGGCGGGCGGGTTGTCAAACTGGTAGGCCGAAATCCGCAAGGATGGCCGCAAAAGGAGGAAACATGAGACACTTTTTCATAAAAGCCGTGCTCGGCGTGCTTCTCGCCACGGCCGCACCGATCGGCGTGCTGGCCGAGACACCGGCCGACCAACTGGTCGTCGCCACGACCATGAGCAACATTCTGACGCTCGATCCTGCTGCCATCACCGGCCGCGAGACCGTGCAGGTGCTCAATAACATCTACGACACGCTGGTCATCCTTTCGCCGCAGGACCGTAGCGTCCAGCCGCGTCTTGCCGAGCGCTGGGAAATCGCCGAGGATCGCAAGTCGATCCGCTTTCACCTGCGTGCCGATGCGAAATTTGCTTCCGGCAATCCCGTTACGGCCGGCGACGTGGCCTGGAGCCTGAAGCGTCTGCTCGCCCGCAACCTGGCGCAGTCGTCCTTCCTCAAGACGCGTGGGTTCACGCTCGAGAATGCCGACAAGGCCTTTGTCGCCGAAGACGACCATACCTTCGTGATCAATCTGGCGAAGCCCGATGACCCGAACCTGTTGCTGATGATCCTGGCACAGAATGGCCCCGGCTCCATACTCGACAGCAAGACGGCGCTCGAGAACGAGAAGGACGGCGACCTCGGTGCCGCCTGGCTGACGCTGAATTCTGCCGGTTCGGGACCTTTCACGCTCACCCAGTGGAAGTCGAACGAATACATCATCCTGACGAGGAACGACGACTATTGGGGTGAGAAGGCGGCGATGAAGCGCGTTCTGATGCGCCATCTGCCGGAATCCCAGTCGCAGCGTCTGCTTCTGGAAAAAGGCGACATAGACGTTGCCTATTCCCTCCAGGCGCCGGATCTCAAGTCGCTTGAGGCCGACAAGGCGATTACCATCGCATCAACGCCGGGTTCGGGCTTTTATTATCTCAGCGTCTCGATGAAAGACGAGCGCTTTGCCAACAAGAAGGTACGCGAGGCGCTGCGCTACCTCATCGACTACGAAGGCCTCGACAAGGCCGTTATGCCCTACTACGGCAAGCTGCATCAGCGGCCGCTGTCAACAGGCGTTATAGGCGCGCTGCCGGATGAGGGCTACAAGCTGGACGTGGAAAAGGCCAAGGCGCTGCTGGCCGAAGCCGGCTACCCCGACGGTTTCAAGACCACGCTGCGGGTCCTTTCCGAAGACCCCTTCATGAAGGCGGCGACCGCCATCCAGAACACGCTCGCCCAGGCGGGGATCCAGGCGGAACTCATCAGCGGTTCAGGTGACCAGATCTACGGTGCGATGCGCGAACGAAACTTCGAACTGTTGCTTGGTCGCGGCGGCGGCGGTCAGCAACCGCACCCGGACAACAACCTGCGCTCCATCGCCTACAATCCTGACAATTCAGACGATGCGAAGCTCACCAACTACCAGAGCTGGCGCACCAGCTTCTACGACGAAAAATTGAACAAGCTGATCGAGGAAGCGCTGGTCGAGCGCGATCCGGCCAAGCAGGCCAAACTCTATGAAGGCGTGCAGGCCTACATGGACGAGATCGTCATGTCGATCCAGCCGTTCTCGGAAGTGGTCGATACTGCTGCGTTTCGAAGCGATGTGAAGGGCATGATCGTCAGCCCCTGGCTTTCCCGTTTCGAGGGTGTCGCCAAGGAGCGCTGATCCTTCAGGTCTTCTTAGCGAGTTCGGACAAGGCGCGTGGCAACACGCGCCTTTTCACGTTGGCCAGACAAAAGCTGCGACAGCGATCCGAACCGGCACCTCGTCGGCACACGCGAAAACATGGATCGCTGTCCACGTGAGCGAGAGCGGACATCTGCGAAGAGTGCTGTTGCACGCTGGTCTCTGGCTTCACATCGCAGTTCCCAAGGGAAACGAACGACGCGCCCAATTCACGTCTGGCGTTACTCTACGCACTTACTACAAGTCGACCTCTGAAGGACAGACGCACAAGGTGGGGCCCTTGGAGCGCGTTCCGCAATGCCGAGCGGATGTTGGCCAGGACGGCGCGTCAGATACCATTGCACAGCCTCGGTGCAGTCGAGAATTCCAGTCAAAGGGATCGGTGTCGAACGGCGCCGCGTGGAAGGCAGCCGTTTTCGGAAGACCTCGTAGCATGGCGTTTCGACGCAGACGCCCGCGATGGACTTTGTTTGTTGTTCGGATAGGGCTGGGTGATCCGGAAAGCCCGCCGCGATCCCTGCCTTGCAGTTGGCGACAAAGTTGCCGCGGACGTTGCCGCTATTTTCTGGTCATTTCACACATCGGTGACAGGTCCGTTGGATCGCCCTGATGTTAAAAGGCGCCCCCGTGATTCAGAGGCGCCTTGTTGGGATTACCGGACCTAACGTGGTGAGGGCGATCAATGCGCCCTTTCGTATTCAAGTGAGGCGCCGATGAGTTCTCGAGCGTAAGGATGCGTGGCGCCGTTTGCGGGGATCGCTTCGCGCGGCAGCACTTCGGTGATTTCTCCGTGCAGCATCACGGCAAAGCGGTCGCACATATGGTCGACCACGGCCAGATCGTGCGTGACCATGATGTAGGTGAAGCCTCGCTCTTCACGCAGGCGCTGGAGCAGGTTCAGGATCTCAGCCTGCACCGAGACATCGAGCGCCGACGTCGGTTCGTCCAGAAGCAGAAGCGAAGGCTCCAGGATGAGCGCGCGGGCAATCGCCACCCGCTGCCGCTGGCCGCCGGAGAGCTGGTGTGGAAAGCGATCGAGGAAGGAAACGGGCAGGCCGACATCGGTGATCGCCTTGCGCATGCGCTCCTCGCGGTCGCCGAGCTTGTGGATCACCAGCGGCTCGTTGAGCACAGTGCGCACCGACTGGCGCGGATGCAGCGAGCCGTACGGATCCTGGAACACCATCTGCAGCGTGCGGCAGCGCTCGATAAGCGGCATGTCGCGTACCGACTTGCCGTTGAGGAGAATGTCACCCGTCCAGATGTCGGTCAGCATCGAGATGCAGCGCAGCACCGTGGATTTGCCCGAGCCGCTTTCACCGACGAGCCCGAAACATTCGCCTGGGCTGACCGAGAAGCTGACACCCGGCAGGACCCTGACCGCGGCAGGGCCGACGCCGAAGGTGATCGATACGTCGCGCGTTTCGACGGATACGGACATCAGGCTTTCTCCTCCAGCCATTCGGGTTGGCGGTCGAGCACGGCAAGGGGCGCACGCCCTCCACCGATCCGCGGTTGGGCCGCCAGCAGGCCGCGCGTGTAGGGGTGTTCGGCCCTGTCGAGGTCTTGGGCGGCGAGCGTTTCGACGACGCGACCGGCATACATGATAAGAACGCGGTCGCAGAAATTGCGCACGAGGTTCAGGTCGTGACTGATCATGATGAGGCCAATGCCGCGGTCGCGCACGAGGCCGTCGAGGATGTTCAGCACTTGAAGCCGGACGGTAACGTCGAGCGCCGAGGTAGGTTCGTCGGCGATGACGAGGTCCGGGTCGGCCAAAAGCATCATGGCAATCATCACCCGCTGGCCCATGCCCCCGGATATTTCATGTGGATACTGCTCGTAGACCCGCTTCGGGTCACGGATCTTGACCGCCTCCAGCATGGTGAGCGCCTTGTCGCGAGCCTCTGCCTTCGAGCACTTGAAGTGGCGCAGATAGGTCTCCGCCACCTGGTCGCCGACCCGGCGGATCGGGTTGAGCGAAAACTTGGGATCCTGGAGGATCATCGACATGCGCCGGCCGCGGACTTTCAGCATCTCCCTTTCGGAGAGCGTCAGGAGATCGAGGTCTCCAAACCGCAATTCGTCCGCGGTGATCGTCGCGCCGGGCAGAAGGCGCAGCAGCGCGCGCCCGACGGTCGACTTGCCGGAACCGGATTCGCCGACGATGCCCAGCCGTTCGCGGCCAAGGGTGAAGGAGACGCCACGGACGGCTTCTGCCGAAGCGCCGCCATAGCGGATGCGCAGATTGTCGACTTCGAGAATTGACTTGTCCATCGGGCTCACCTCCGGTTCATCTGCTTGGGATCGAGCGCATCGCGCAATCCGTCGCCGAGCAGGTTGAATGCAAGGCTGACGGTCAGGATCGAGATGCCCGGGAAGGTGACGAGCCACCAGCTGTCCAGCATGTAGCGGCGGCCGGTCGCGATCATGGCGCCCCATTCCGGCAAGGGCGGTTGGGCGCCAAGGCCGAGGAAGCCGAGGCCCGCTGCCGTGAGGATGACGGTCGCCATGTTGAGCGTCAGGCGGATGAGGACCGACGGCAGGCACATGGGCATGATCGACTTGACGATGATGCGCGCCGGGGACGCGCCCTGCAATCTGGCGGCGGAGATATAGTCCGCCTTGCGGAAGGTCATGGCTTCGGCGCGGGCCAGCCGGGCGATCGGCGGCCAGGAGGTGAGCGCAATGGCGATGATGGCGTTGTTGAGGCTTGGGCCCAATGCTGCGACGAAGGCGAGCGAGAGGATGAGGCTCGGAAACGACAGGAATATGTCGGTGATACGCATCATCACCGTATCAACCTTGCCGCCGAGATAGCCGGCGGTGGTGCCGATGATGAGGCCGATTGGGCCGACGACAATCGACACGAGGAAGATGATCGTCAGCGTGATGCGGGCGCCCCAGACTAGGCGGCTGAAGATATCGCGGCCAAGCTCGTCGGTGCCGAAGAGATGCCCGTTGCCCGGCGCCTGCAGCGTCAGGGCAAGATCCTGCGCGTAGGGGTCGTGCGTGGCGATCAGCGGCGCGAAGGCGGCGACGAGGATGAGCAGCGTCAGCACGGCAAGGCCGAAGGCTGATGTCGGGCTCTTCAACAGGAACAGCACGATGTTCTTCAGTGCAAGCAGCGGTGCCGGCAGGCGGCGAGCGGTTTCGGTGCGGGTCGACATCAGCGTGTCCTCGGGTCGAAGATGCGGTAGAGAACATCGGAGAGAAGATTGAGCCCGATGAAGATGACGCCCACGATCAGCACGCAGGTCATGACGGCGTTCATGTCGCCGGTGATGAGGTTGTTGGTGAGATATTGGCCAAATCCCGGCCAGGCAAAGACGGTCTCGATCAGCACTGCGCCTTCGAGCAATGAGCCGTAGGCAAGCGCGATGATCGTGACGAGCTGGACCCGGATGTTGATGAAGGCGTGCTGCCAGATCGTCTGGTTGCGCGAAAGTCCCTTCACTCTGGCCGTCGTCACATACTCCTGGCCGAGCTGGTCGAGCATGAAGCTGCGGGTCATGCGGGTGATGTAGGCAGAGGAGGAGTAGCCAAGCAGGGTCGCAGGCAGGATGATGTGGTTCACGGCCGACCAGAACACATCCATTTCGCCGGCGATCAGGCTGTCGATCAACAGGAATCCGGTGCGCTCGTGGACAAGGCCGATGTAGAACTGGTCCATCCGCCCGCTGCCGCCGACCAGCCCGAAATGGGCGTAGAAGACGATGAGAGCAATCATACCCGTCCAGAAGATCGGCATCGAATGGCCGAAAAGGCTGAAAACGCGCACGACATGGTCCGGCCAGCGGTCCTTGTTGACGGCGGCGAAGACGCCGAGCGGCACGCCGAGCCCCGCGCCGATGAGAATAGCGAACGTGGCGAGCTCGATCGTCGCCGGCATGACATGCAGGATATCCTGGATGACGGGTTGGCCGGTGCGGATGGACGTGCCGAAATTACCGGTGAAGACATCGCCGAGATAATAGAAGAACTGTTCCCAGAGCGGACGATCAAGGCCGAGCGAACGGTACACCTGCTCGTAGGTCTCGCGGGTCGCATCTTCGCCGACGATGGCGCGCACGGGGTCGGCCGGCATCAACCGGCCGATGAAGAAGGTCAGGAGAAGCAGGCCGAGCAGCGTGACCGCAATGGTCCCGATCTGCCCGGCCGCGCCATAGAAGCGTATGCGACGGTGTGACATGATTCCTCCGTTTGTCATTCGCCAGACGGTGCGGCGGTACAGGCTCCTATCCTGTATGACAACTTAATGAAACCTGTCACAGGTTGTCGATACTGTCAAGCCAATCGATCAGAGGAAGTCGTCGCGACGGGGCGTGAAGCAGTCGATAAGCTCTCCCGCCTCCAGGCATTGGCAGCCGTGCTCGGTGTTTCCCGGGATGACGAGGCTGTCGCCGGGATTGAGCTCATAGGCGACGCCATCGCGAAAAAAGCGGAAGCGGCCGCGTGCGACATAGGTCGATTGCACGTGCGCATGGCTATGCAGCCGGCCTTCGGCGCCACTTTCGAAGCGGAAGGACACGACCATGATTTCAGGTGAATGAGACAACACCTGACGGATGATGCCGGTGTCGGTCGGGGTGGCGGGAAAGACAGGAAGGGACATGAAGGCCTCGTTGATGGTGTGTGACATCATCAACATACATGTACTAATATCTGTATGACAAGCTACGACAGGTTTATATCTTCCGGCGACAGGGTGCGTGAGCGCAGCAAGACCTTGTAGCGATCGAGGCTGCCGCGGAGATGGGCGCGCATGCGCTCGCGCGCTGTCTCGGCGTTGCCTTCGATGATGGCATCGACGATCAGGCCGTGTTCTTCCTGAAGATGGAGGTTGTAGTCTTTCGGGCGCGAGCCGGGGGCGGAGCCCTGCAGTTCGCCGCGCGGGATGATGCCGGATCGGATCAGCTGGAGAAATTCCGGGAAGCGGCGATTTTGCGTGGCCTCGGCGATGGCGAGATGCAGCTCGAAATCCGCGTCTCTGGTAGGGCTTCCTGTCGCCAGGCATTCGCCAACGTGATGATGGGCCTCGAGGATCGCTTCAATCTGCGCGGCGGAACGGCGTGACGCCGCAAGTCCCGCCGATTCCACCTCGAAGACCGTCCTGAGTTCCAGAAGCTCGATCACCGAAGAAATCCGTTCGGTGGTCAGATCCTTGAACGGCTGTTTCTTTCCCTCTGAGGTCTGGAGCGCGAAGATGCCCGCACCCTTGCGTGCCTCCACCAGGCCGTCGGCGCGAAGGATGGCGATCGCCTCACGCACCACGGTGCGGCTGACGGAGTACTCGCGGGTCAGCGCACTTTCGCTCGGAAGCCGGTCACCGGGCTTGAAGACGCCATCGGTCAGCTCGCGACGCAGGTCGGTGCTGATCTTTGCAGCCAGAGACGTGCCTCTGGCGTAATTGTTCTCGGCTTCCATGTCTGCTTCACCTGCATTGAACCTGTCTGGCATGTTATCGGTTATCTGTCCGAATGCAAGTGCAGGCTGTTTTCGGCGATGCTCAGCGAGGCGTTCGCAGCATGGAGCGGTAGCGCATCTGGCTGTTTTTCAGGTGAGCGCGCATGGCGGCGCGAGCCGCCGTCTCGTCGCCATTCTGAATGGCGATGAGGATCGCTTCGTGCTCCTCCACGAGCCGCTCGATGTCGGCCGGAGGCAGAGCCGTCTCCTCACCGCTCTCGGTCACTGCCCGTCGGGGGATAAGCGTCGGGCCGAGCATCTGCAGGAATTCGCCGAAGCGGGGATTGTTGGTCGCCTGGGCGATTGCGAGGTGAAAGGCGAAATCGGCCTCGGCGCTCGGTCGGCCCTCGGCCGAACTCGTGCGGAAGGCGTCGAGGGCCTCTACGATCTTTTCTTCCTGTCCCGGGGAACGCCGCAGCGCGGCAAGCCCTGCGGCATCGCCTTCCACGGCCGTGCGAAGTTCGAGCATCTCGATCAGCGACGAAACGCGCGCGAGGTCGACATTCTGGAACGGACGACGTTCGGAAAGGGTTGGATCGAGAACGAAGACGCCAGCGCCCTGGCGCGGTTCTACCAGGCCATCGGAACGAAGTGCTGCGATCGCCTCGCGCACGACCGTGCGGCTCACGCCGAATTCCTGCGTCAGCTGGGCTTCGGAGGGAAGCCGGTCGCCCGGTCTGTGATGCCCCTTGGAAATGCGCCCGCGAAGCGCATCTGCAACCTTGACCACCAGCGTCGTGGTTTGCGGGGGAGCAGTATCTTGGGCTGTCGCTTTCGTCATACACTTGGCCATTCGATGCAAGAGGCGGTAATCCGCAGTTGGTTGTGGATACGCCACTGTCGGGCAATGGCGCAATCCGTTGCTAGCTCGATTTGAGATCCTCGAACTGCAGTGCCTCCGGAATGTTCTGGTAGGAGACCGGCCTCAGGAACCTTCGGATAGAGAGGGTTCCGACGGATGTGGCGCCGAAGTTGGTGGATGCGGGGTAAGGGCCGCCGTGCACCATGGCGTCGCAGACTTCGACCCCGGTCGGGTAGCCATTGGCCAGCACGCGACCCGCCTTGCGTTCAAGGATTGGAAGCAGACTGCGCCCCAGTGACGTATCGGCTTCATCGAGATGCAGCGTGGCAGTGAGTTGACCGACAAAGCTTTTTGCGACCGCCAGCATCTCTTCGATCGTCTCGACGGTCACGATAAGACCGAGCGGACCGAACACTTCTTCGGCAAGCACGTGGTTTGCGAGCCACTCCGTGGCGCAAACCCTGAAAAGGTAGGGCGTGGCGTTGCGAAGATCGCAGGCGGTGGCAAGCAGCTCGCGCACGCCGGCACCTGCGGCGATGCGCACGCTTCCCTCGCGATAGGCCTTGGCCATGCCTTCAGTCAGCATGACCTGCGGACCGACTTCGCCAAGTGCGGCGCGGGCCGCTTCTGCGAATGCGTCGGCGTGGTCGGCAAGGATCACTGCGATGCCTGGATTGGTGCAGAACTGGCCGGCACCCATCGTCAGCGAAACTGCCCAACCCCGTGCGATCTCGGCGCCTCGGGCCTTCGCGGCTTCCGGCAGGATGAACATCGGGTTCACCGAACCGAGTTCGCCGAAGAAGGGAATGGGTTCGGGGCGGGAGACGCAAAGATCGAAGAGCGCACGGCCACCGGCCAGAGAACCGGTAAAGCCGACCGCTTTGATGAGCGGGTGCGTGACGAGCGCAGTGCCGACATCTCGGCGGCCCCCCTGGATCAGCGAGAATACGCCCGGGTGCAGCCCGCTTTTCCGGATGGCGGCATCGGCGGCCTCTGCCACGATCTCGCTTGTGCCGGGATGGGCCGAGTGCCCCTTGACGACGACCGGGCAGCCGGCGGCGAGCGCCGAGGCAGTGTCGCCGCCCATGGTCGAGAAGGCGAGCGGAAAATTGGACGCGCCGAAGACGGCGACGGGGCCGATCGGCCGCTGCATGAGGCGGATATCGGGGCGGGGCAGGGGCGCGCGGTTCGGCAAAGCCTCGTCACGGCGCCGGTCGAGATACTCGCCTTTGCGAATGTGGGACGCAAACAGGCGCAATTGCCCCGTGGTGCGGCCGCGTTCGCCGTTCAGCCGGGCGGCAGGCAGACCGGTCTCGGAGGTGCCGATTTCGGTAATTTCGGCACCGCGGGCTTCGATCTCGTCGGCGATGGTGTCGAGGAACGCGGCGCGCGTCTCTCGGGATGAGTAACCATAGGACGAGAAAGCCTCTTCTGCGGCGTCCGCCGCCCTGTTCACCAACTCGACCGTGCCGACGGAGAATTCGAAGGCGTCGCCGTGGGAAGGCTCGCTGCGGAACGTAGGCTGCGTTGCAAGCCATTCGCCCGCAACCAGATGCTTGCCATGCGGCACATATGTCATTTCTCTACTCCTTGAAGATCGGATTGTTGACGAAGCCGCCGCCCTGGAAGCGGACCATCGGGTCGCTCGGGTCGGGCTTCTGCGTGTGTGTGGCAATGTTCGCCCGATGGATCTCGGCATTGTCCTTTGGCTTCCAGCCCAGCCAGCCGACATGCGAATTGTCCCACCAGCCGGCGTCGTTGGCCGAACTGCCCCAGATGACCGGGCAACCGAGCACCGGCACGCGGAAGATGGCCTCGATCATCGAGGTGAAATCGTCGTGGGAAAACCAGGTCGACAGCATGCGGTAGTTGGTGGGTTCCGGCGTGCAGGAGCCGATGCGCACAAGTGCAGTCTCTTGCTCGAACTTGTCGAAATACATGCGGGCCAGCGCCTCGCCGAAGCATTTCGAAACCCCATAGAGCCCATCGGCGCGAAAGGGTGCGTCCGGCCCGAGGCGCTCGGTCTGTGAATAGTAGCCGACGGTGTGGTTGGAGCTGGCAAAGACGATCCGCGGTCGGCCGTGTGCGCGGGCGGCCTCATAGAGATTGTAGAGACCGACAATATTGCCGCCAACGATCTGATCGAACGGCCGTTCGACAGAAATGCCGCCGAGATGGACGATGCCGTCGCAGCCCGAGACCATCTCATGCACTGCGGCGGCATCGGAAAGATCGCAGGTCATGCACTCCTCATTCTCCTCAGGACGATCGAGAGGTGCGAGATCTGCGAGGCGAACGGTCTTTGCGAGTGGCGCAAGGCGTTTGCGCATGACCTGGCCGAGCTGGCCTGCGGCGCCGGTGATCAGAAGGCGTCTCAATTCCGTTTTCCTTTTACAAATCGCGGCACTGCCCAGTGCAGGCATACGCCGATGTCAGACGACGCCTTCGGCAGGAGCGACGCTGCTGCGTGCTTCGAGCTGGCCGTGGCTAAGAGCGGTTGACCCTGGCGAAACGCCGGCCCCGGACCACCGTCATTTTCGCATCGCTCCGGCTGGCATCTTGACCTCGACGAACATATCATACAATAACGGTAACATATATGATATGTAGTCTACAACGTGATGGAGGAAATTTATGCTGACCGTTGAAACAAGGCAGGCCGTCAATCCGGAATACGCCAAAACGCTCGATACGTCGGGGCTTCGCAAGCATTTCTTAGCGCAGGAGATGTTCAAAACCGGAGAGATCCGGCTGATCTACACCCACTATGACCGTTTCGTGATCGGGGGCGCCGTGCCTGGCGGCAAGCCGCTGACGCTCGACAAGGTGGAGGAGACGAAGACCCCGTCCTTCCTCGATCGCCGTGAAATGGGCATCGTCAATATCGGCGATGCCGGAACGGTGACCGCCGGCGGGCAGGTCTACACGTTGAACCGCGGCGATGTGCTCTATCTCGGTGCCGGGACGGGGGCCGTGACCTTTGCGGGCGAAGGTCGCTTCTACATCACGTCCTGCCCCGCGCACCGTAGCTTGCCGGCGCGTCTCGTCACTGCTTCCGAAAGCAAGGAAGTGAAAATGGGCGCGTCGGAAACCTCGAACAAGCGCACCATCAATCAGTTCATCCACCCGCTCGTGATGGAGAGCTGCCAGTTGGTTCTTGGCTACACGACCCTGGAGGACGGCTCCGTCTGGAACACCATCCCCTCGCATATCCATGACCGTCGCATGGAAGCCTATCTCTACTTCGGCATGGATGAAAAGTCCCGGGTTCTGCATTTGATGGGCGAGCCCCAGGAGACCCGTCACCTGTTCATTGCGAATGAGGAGGGTGCTCTCTCTCCGCCCTGGTCCATCCATTCCGGCGCCGGTATCGGCTCCTACACCTTTATCTGGGCCATGGCTGGGGACAATGTCGACTACACCGACATGGACTTCATTCAGCCGAAGGATCTAAAATGATAAATTCCTTTTCGCTTCAAGGACGTAAAGCTCTGGTCACTGGCTCCAACACCGGCCTTGGCCAAGCGATTGCGGTTGGGCTTGCCGCTGCAGGAGCGGAGGTCATCTGCGCTGCCCGTCGTGCGCCCGAAGAGACATTGGGTCTGGTCGCGAAGGCGGGCGGCAAGGCGAGTGGCCTTTCCCTCGATTTTGCCGATCCCATGGCCGCGCGCGGCGTATTTCAGGATCAGGGCATCGACATCCTGGTCAACAACGCCGGCATCATCCGGCGCGCTGACGCGGTCGATTTTACCGAAGACGACTGGGATGCGGTGATCGATGTAAACCTGAAGGCGCTCTTCTTCACCACGCAGGCCTTCGCAAAGGAATTGCTGGCCAAAGGGCGACGCGGAAAGGTGGTCAACATCGCGTCGCTGCTTTCGTTCCAGGGCGGAATTCGGGTCCCATCCTACACAGCTGCGAAACACGGCGTTGCCGGTCTCACCAAGCTGCTTGCAAACGAATGGGCGGCCAAGGGCATCAATGTCAACGCGGTCGCGCCCGGCTACATTGAAACCAACAATACCGAGGCGCTTCGCGCCGACGCGGACCGCAACAGGGCGATCCTCGATCGCATTCCGGCCAATCGTTGGGGTCGACCGGAAGACATTGCGGGTGCGGCAGTCTTTCTGTCTTCGGCGGCGGCAGACTACGTGCACGGCGCCATTCTCAACGTGGACGGTGGCTGGTTGGCGCGGTGATCCGCCAGGCGATGCGGTTATCATATAACTTGTATGATAACTTATTGACAGATGTAGTATGTATGACTACGTTTACATCTGAAGCACGCACAGAGGAAAACACAAATGAACCCTGAACAAATCAAGGCTGCCCTCGGCTCCGGCCTTCTTTCCTTCCCGGTCACGCATTTCGACGCGCAAGGGCGTTTCGCGCCGGAAAGCTACAAGGCGCATGTCGAATGGCTTGCCGGCTATGACGCTCCGGTGCTTTTCGCAGCCGGCGGTACCGGGGAATTCTTCTCGCTGAAGCCGGACGAGATTCCTGGTGTGGTCGCGGCGGCCAAGGAAGCGGCAGGCGACACCGCTATCGTGTCGGGTTGCGGCTACGGAACCGATATCGCCGTGGATATCGCCCGTTCGGTCGAAAAGGTTGGCGCTGACGGTATCCTGCTTTTGCCGCACTACCTGATCGATGCGCCTCAGGAAGGTCTCTATGCGCATATCAAGAAGGTCTGCCAGTCGGTCGGTATCGGCGTCATGGTCTACAACCGTGACAACTCCGTACTGCAGGCTGATACGCTTGCCCGTCTTTGCGACGAATGCCCGAACCTGATCGGCTTCAAGGACGGCACGGGCGACATCGGCCTTCTGCGCCAGGTCACCGCCAAGATGGGCGATCGCCTGATGTATCTGGGCGGCATGCCGACGGCCGAGATCTTCGCCGAAGCCTATCTCGGTGCCGGTGTCACCACCTATTCGTCAGCGGTGTTCAACTTCGTGCCGGGTCTTGCCAACGAGTTCTACGTTGCACTTCGCGCCGGCGACCGCGCCACCTGCGCCCGCATCCTGACGGATTTCTTCTATCCGTTCATGGCGATCCGCAATCGGGTCAAGGGCTACGCCGTCTCGGCAATCAAGGCGGGTGTGCGGCTGCAGGGCTTCGACGCCGGCCCGGTGCGCGCGCCGCTCGTGGATCTGACGGATGAGGAGCTCACGATGCTCGATACCCTCATCGGTTCGCACAAGCGCAAGGCCTGACACGGCGATAGCAGGAGGAACTCGATGAAGATCACCGCCGTTCGCACCCATCTCCTGGAACATCGGCTTGGCACGCCGTTCGAAAGCGCCTCGATGCGCTTTGACCGGCGCGCCCATGTGCTGGTGGAGATCGAATGCGATGACGGAACGACGGGCTGGGGCGAATGTCTCGGCCCGGCCCGGCCCAATGCGGCGGTGGTCGCAGCCTATTCCAACTGGCTGATTGGTCAGGATCCGCGCCAGACCGAGAAGATCTGGGCGGTGCTCTACAATGCACTGCGCGATCAGGGACAGCGCGGTCTGACGATCACTGCGCTGTCGGGCGTCGATATCGCGTTATGGGATATCAAGGGCAAGCACTACGGCGCCTCGATCTCCATGCTGCTCGGCGGGCGCTGGCGCGAAAGCGTGTGCGCCTATGCGACGGGCAGCTTCAAGCGCGACGGCGTCGACCGGGTATCCGATAATGCCAGTGAAATGGCGGAGCGACGCTCGCGGGGGTTCCATGCCTGCAAGATCAAGATCGGTTTCGGCGTTGACGAGGATCTGGAGGTCATCCGCGCAGTGCGCGAGGCGATCGGCGCCCACATGCGGCTGATGATCGACGCCAACCATGGCTACACGGTCACCGAAGCCGTTCGGCTGGGCAAGGCGGCAGCGGAATATGGCATCGACTGGTTCGAGGAACCGGTCGTGCCCGAGCAACTCTCGGCCTATCGGGATGTCCGCACATCCCAGCCGATCCCGATTGCCGGCGGCGAGACCTGGCATACGCGCTTCGGCATGTGGTCCGCGCTCGAGAGCCGCGCGGTCGATATTCTCCAGCCCGACCTGTGCGGCTGCGGCGGCTTTTCCGAAGCCCAGAAGATCGCGAGCCTAGCGACGCTTTATGGCATTCGCATCGTACCGCATGTCTGGGGAACGGGCGTGCAGATCGCGGCCGCGCTGCAATTCATGGCGGCGATGGTGCCTGATCCGGTTCGCGTCAATCCGGTTGAGCCGATCATGGAATTCGACCGCACGGAAAACCCGTTCCGTCAGGCAGTGTTGAAGACGCCGCTCGAAGCCGTCAACGGGGTGGTTGCCATTCCAGACGGGCCAGGCCTCGGGATCGAGGTCAATCGCAGTGCGCTCGTCGAATTCAAGATGCCGGGAACCTGACGAGGGCCGCGTTCATCGCTTTCGGCGTCCAGAGAATGCCCGCTTCACACCTCTGGGAAAGTTTGCCATCCCCGCAGCCGCACTTGTTGTCTTCAGAATGTAAAGTCGATCCGGTCGTAGAACGGCCTACGACCGGCGCTTCTCCATTGCGCGGGTCGTGGCAAGGCGGGTTTCCTGTTCCGGCTCGTCCAGTTGCAGCAAGCCACCGTGTCGGCTCTGGTGAACCTTGTTCATATGGCCGCGGGGGCTGAGGCCAAGCGTGCGCTTGAACATGCGCGAGAAGTAATAGGGGTCGGCATAGCCGACTTCCGCAGCCGCCGCCGCAACGGAAAGCCCACCTTCGAGAAAATGCATGGCGCGCTCCATGCGCTTGAGCTCCTGGTACTTGCGCGGCGTGCGGCCCACCCGCTTCTGGAACTCGCGCAGGAAATAATCGGCGTTGTAGGGTGAGGTGTCGACGGCCTTTGCGGCAATCTCCGGATCGAGCGGATGGGCCGAGATCATCGTTGCAGCCTTCATCACCGCGAGATCGATCGCGTCTGCTCCCTCCGGCTGGTAGGTGGCATGGTCGCGCCAGCCGAGAAAGGCATCCTCGATGAAGGCGATGAGCAGAACCATGAAAAGGTGATGCTGGCCGAGCGAGACGGACGAGGGCTGCGCGCTCTGGCGATAATGGCGCGCGATCGGCTCGAGAAACGACCAACGGCTCAGTTGCAGTTTCGGTCTCAGGTTCATCTGCGCGATCAGGTTATGACGACCGTAGATGTCGAGGGTGAAATGCTGCGCGACGCCGATGTATGTTTCACGCCCCTCGTTCCAGCCGACGAAGCGTTGGCCGCCGCGGATCAGCATCGCATCGCCCGGTTCCATGACGCATGGCTCGCCGTCGATCAGATAGTGGCCGCGGCCCTCGAGGCAGATGACGAGATCGTCGACCGGGTTGGATTTGTCGATCCTCCAGGTTTGCGAATGCTCCATGCGGATCGCCGCGCGCGTCAGGTTGAGCGTCAACGCGGCGGGCGGGATCGCTGAAAGAATTCCACCTTCGATTTCGTCCATCTTTTTCCTTCTCTTTGTGAATTCATTCTGATCTGAAAATACGAGAATGTCACCGCATAAACCGCTTCTTCTGGGGAGGAGATCGGTTCACGGGATAGGTTGAGGCGTTGCCGTCCACGTTTCCTGCGCCGAATTGGGAGCCTGATTTGTACAAAATTGCATCTACGTTCACTGCGCTCAGGTGCTGCCCGGGAGGGAGGCCATGAAGATGCAGCGTCTTTTGGGGCTGGGCTATCTCACTCCCTACATCGTCGGACTTCTGGTCTTTACGGCGATCCCGTTCATCGGCTCGCTTTATCTGAGCTTCACCAACTATGACCTGATGAGCGAACCGCGATGGACAGGGCTTGCCAACTACGAGCGGCTGTTCACACGCGACCGAACCTTCATCAAGTCGCTGAACGTCACGCTGCTTTACGTCTTCCTGACGGTGCCCCTGAAGCTCGCCTTCGCGCTCTTCATCGCGGCGATCCTGAACTACAAGCTGATGTTCATCGGGCTGTTCCGGACCGCGTTCTACGTGCCTTCGATCCTCGGCGGCTCGATCGCGATTGCCGTTCTCTGGCGCTACATCTTCGCCACAGAAGGCCTTGCCAACATGGCATTGGCGACGCTCGGGCTTTCCCCGGTCGACTGGTTTGGTGATCCGACCAACGCGCTTTTCACCATCACGCTTCTGCGCTGCTGGCAGTTCGGTTCGGCCATGGTGATCTTCCTCGCGGCCTTGCAGTCGATCGACAAGTCGCTCTACGAGGCGGCGGCCATCGACGGCGCCGGCAAGGTGCGGACCTTCTTCTTCATCACCCTGCCGCTGCTGACGCCGGTCATCTTCTTCAATCTGATCATGCAGATGGTTCAGGCGTTCCAGGAGTTCAACGGTCCTTACATCATCACGCAGGGCGGCCCCCTGAAGTCGACCTATCTCCTGCCGCTCTACATCTATGACGAGGCCTTCAAGAAGTTCAACATGGGCTATGCCTCGTCCATCGCCTGGGTGCTCTTCACCATCATAACCGTGCTCACCCTCGTTGCCTTCTGGTCTTCCAAGAAGTGGGTTTTCTACGCCGGCGACAAGCGGAGCTGATCTGATATGACCGATCTTACCTTCAACGACCGCCAGGCCGCACGCCGCGCAAGGCTCAACCTGATCTCGACGGCGATCCGCTACATCCTGCTCTTCGCGGTCGGCTTCGTGATGCTCTATCCGCTGATCTGGCTGGTCGGCGCGAGCTTCAAGACGAACTCGGAAATCTTCGCAGGAGCGGGCTTTCTGCCGAAGAACCCGACTGCCGATGGCTACATCAAGGGCTGGCAGACATCGACGCCCTACACGTTCGGCCGCTTCTTCTGGAATTCGTTCCTGATCATTCTGCCAAAGGTGATCGGCACCGCCATCTCCTGCACGCTGGCGGCCTATGCTTTCGCGCGGTTCGATTTCCCCCTGAAGAAGATCCTGTTCGGTTCGGTGATCGCGATCCTGCTGTTGCCCAATGTCGTCACCCGCATTCCGCAGTATATCCTGTTCCGCGACCTCGGCTGGCTCGACAGCTTCCTGCCGCTCTGGGTACCCTCGGCACTCGCCGGCGACGCCTTCTTCGTCTTCATGCTGGTGCAGTTCCTGCGCTCGTTGCCGACAGACATGGAGGAGGCAGCACGGGTCGATGGGGCCAACAGTCTCCAGACGCTGGTCTACATCGTTGTGCCGATGCTCGCTCCGGCACTGATCTCGGTGTGCCTGTTCCAGTTCATGTGGACCATGAACGACTTCCTCGGGCCGCTGATCTACTTGTCCTCGGTGGACAAGTATCCGGTCAGTCTCGCTCTCAAGCTTTCTATCGACACGACGGAGGCTTTCGAATGGAACCGCATCCTCGCGATGTCGGTGCTGACGATCGCCCCCGCGTTGATCGTCTTCTTCGCTGCACAACGCTACTTCATCGAAGGGATCTCCTCCGGGGGGATCAAGGGCTGAACATGGCTAAGGTTCAACTGAAAAATCTCGAAAAGGTCTATGGCAACGCCTTCAAGGCGGTCCATGGCATCAACCTCGATATCGACGACGGCGAGTTCATGGTTTTTGTCGGCCCGTCCGGCTGCGCCAAGTCGACCACACTGCGCATGGTGGCGGGTCTGGAGGAGATTTCCGGCGGGGAGGTCGTCATTGGCGATCGACGCGTTAACGATCTGCCGCCCGGCAAGCGCTCGATCGCCATGGTGTTCCAGAACTACGCGCTCTATCCGCACATGAAGGTGAGGGGCAACCTCGCCTTCGGGCTGAAGATCGCCGGAAAACCGAAGGCGGAGATCGACGCCGCCATTGAACAGGTCGCCAGGATTCTCGAGATCGAGCCATTGCTCGACCGGCTGCCCAAGCAGCTCTCGGGCGGTCAGGCCCAGCGCGTGGCACTCGGGCGTGCACTGATCAAGAAGCCGGGCGTGTTTCTGTTCGACGAGCCGCTGTCCAACCTCGACGCAAAATTGCGCGCTTCGATGCGGGTGCGCATCACCGACCTGCATCGCAAGCTGAAGGCTGATGGCCTGTCGTCGACGGTCATCTACGTGACGCATGACCAGACCGAAGCCATGACGATGGGCGACCGCATCTGCGTCATGCAAGCAGGACACATCATGCAGGTTGCGACGCCGAAGGAACTCTATGAACGTCCGGCGAACCTGTTCGTCGCCGGTTTCATCGGCAGTCCGGAGATGAACCTCATCGATGCGAAGCTTGACGGTTCGTCCTTCTCGATCGGCAGCCGGAGCCTGCCGCTCGGAGCGCAGCTGGAGGGCCGGCTTTCGGCCCGCCCGGTAGAGGCCGTGGTCGGCATGCGCCCGCAACACCTTTCGCTCGTCGCCGACGGTCCCGCTGCGTTCACGGCGAAACTCGCCAACGCGGAGTTCATGGGCCACGAAGTCTATCTCCATGCCGACCTGGAAGGTCACAGGGTTGTGAGTGTCGTTGGCGCAGCCGATTTCGAGACGCTGGGGCGCTCGGAGAAGATCCGCCTGCGTCCCGACCTGGACCGATTGCACATTTTCGACAAGACCGACGGCCGCAACGTCTCGCTGTGAGGAGGCGGCGTTGAGCCCTGTATCAAGAAGGAGGAGAACTATGAAGACTGCGAGAACCTTGGCTGCATTGACCGGCGTCGCCTACGGCGCGCTTTCGCTCTGTGCACCGGCTGCTGGAGCGGCCGAACTGCGCATGGCCTGGTGGGGCGGCGACAGCCGTCACGTGGCCACCCAAAAGGCGACCGCCGCCTGCGGCCAGAAATACGGCCATACGGTCAAGGGCGAATTTACCGGCTTCGACGGCTATCTCGAAAAACTGACGACACAGATGGCTGGCAGGACCGAGGCCGACATTATCCAGGTCAACTGGCCCTGGTTGCCTTTGTTTTCCAAGAACGGCGAAGGTTTCGCTGATCTGCGCCAGTTGAAGGCGATCGATCTGGCGAACTGGACGGAGGGAGATCTCGCCGCCGGCTCTATGAACGGCGTTCTGCAGGGGCTTTCGGTCTCGACGACGGGACGTGTGTTCTTCTTCAACGCAACCACGTTCGAGAAGGCCGGTGTCAGTATCCCCAAGAATTGGGACGAGTTCTTTGCCGCGACCGCGACCATCAAGGAGAAGCTCGGCAAGGACCATTACACCTTCAATGCCGTCAAGGAGACCGCGCAGCTGCTGGTAACCCTTGCCGTCGTGCAGAAGACCGGGAAGGATCTTGTCGATCAGACGAACAATCGCGTCGCCTGGACGCCCGAGGAGCTCGCCGAAGGCATTTCCTTCCTCGGCAAGCTGGTGGAGACCGGCGCAATCCGTTCTCAAAAGGAAGAGGCAGCCGACGGCAACGTCAACCTGTTCGAGAAGCCTGCCTGGGCTGAAGGCAAGGTCGCTGGTTCCTATGAATGGGATTCCACCTATTCCAAATACGCCGATCCGCTGAAAGACGGCCAGGTGCTGAAACCCGTGCCGATGCTGAAGCTGGCGGACGCCGTGACCGAAGGCGTCTATCGCAAACCGTCCATGGTGTTCTCCATCTCCAGGAACTCGAAGAACCCGGAGGCCGCCGCTGAGATCGTCAACTGCCTGCTGAACGAGCCGGAAGGCATCGACGCTCTTGGCACATCGCGCGGGCTTCCCGCGTCGAAGGCCGCCGCAGCCCGGCTTGGCGACAAGGGTGAGGCTGAGGTTCGTGCTGCCAACGCCATCGTCATGGCCTCGACCGGGCCGTCGGTCTCGCCCTTCAACGAGCATCCGGAAATCCGGGCCGCCTTCATCGATACGCTCGAAGAATATGCTTACGGCCAGATCACTGCAGAAGAGGGTGCCCAGCAGATCATCGACACTGTGAACGACGTTCTCGCCGAGTTCGACTGACCGCCAACACTGCCCCGCCGCGGGCGACCGCGGCGGGACTTGCGCCCGTCTGACGGGCACGGAACACGAGGCAAGATATGATCCAACCTTCCATCATCGCGCGCTCGGCGCGAACGGCGGCGCTATGCCTGCCGGGGCCCGGTGCGCTTTATTGGCTTTGCGAAAAAGCGGCCTGGCGGTTGTCGTCGCCGGATGACGACCGGGACTTGCAGCAGGGAGTGGCCGATACCGCCGTCACCCTGCTGCATGGACTTCACCCTGCGCGCCGCTACGTCTTCGAGGCGGAAGGGTTTCTGCCGGTGGTTTTCCAAACCGCGCCCTGCGCAGGTCTCGTCGATGCCGCCGATTTTGGTCTCGTGCCCGATATCGCGCCCGACGATCTCGATGGCGCCGTCGCCAATGTCAAAGCACTTGCGGATGCGATCGCAACAGTCCCGAGCGGCGGTACGCTTTATCTCGGGCGAGGCCTATGGACGGCGTTCCCGATCACGCTCAAGGGGCAGATGACCCTGCATCTCGCTGAAGGAGCGACCTTGCGAGCGCCATCCGGGCGTACCGGTTGGCCCATCCTGGCATCGCGCGATCATTGCGGCCGCATGCTCGGTAGCTGGGAAGGGTTGCCTGCTGCCTGTTTTGCCGCGCCCGTGCATGCCGCCTCGGCGGAAAATCTGGTGATCGAGGGCCGTGGTGCCCTCGATGGCTCCGGTGACAGGGGCGACTGGTGGAGCTGGCCGAAAGAAACGCGAGACAGCGCACGGCGCCCACGCGGCCTGCATCTGATTTCCTGCCGTGACGTAACCCTGCTCGGATTCACCATCCGCAACGCGCCGTCCTGGACCATCCATCCGCAGGGTTGCGAGCGTCTGACGGCTGCCGGACTGACGATAATCGCGCCACCAGACAGCCCGAACACCGATGGTTTCAACCCTGAAAGCTGCCGCGATGTCACGATTACAGGTGTGCGTTTCTCGGTCGGCGACGATTGCATCGCGGTCAAGGCCGGCAAGCGTGGTCCGAACGGCGAGGATGATCACCTGATGGAAACACGCAACGTTCGCGTCAGCCATTGCCTGATGGAACGCGGCCATGGCGGGCTGGTGATCGGCTCGGAGATGTCCGGTGGTGTGCATGACGTCTGCGTCGAGGATTGCGAGATGATCGGCACGGATCGCGGCCTGCGGCTGAAGACCCGTCGCGGTCGCGGCGGGTCGATCACCAATATCGCCATGTGCCGTGTGCGTCTGGATGGCGTCGAAACCGCGCTCTCGGCCAACGCCCACTACCATTGCGATGCCGACGGCCACGATCCCTGGGTGCAGAGCCGTGAGCCGGCAGCCGTCAGTTCCGCGACACCGGTCATCGATGGCGTAGCCATAGAGGACGTCGAGATCCGTGGGCTCGCTCACGCGGCAGGCGTGTTTCTCGGTCTACCCGAAGCCCCGATCCGCAACATCAGCATCCGCCGCCTGCAGATCGTCTCGCATGACCCCGATGCAATCGCGACGCCGCCGATCATGGCCGATCGCGTCAGGCCCATGCGTCACGAGGCGATCGTCGCCGAGCGAGCCGAGATCGACTGCGACGACCCCGCCTTGCTCAGTGCCGCATCAATCTCCCTTTCCTTTGAATGAGATCTGCCCGTGAACCCGACAGACTATTTCGATGAATTCGCCAAGCGCTACACCCGCTACAAGGGGGGTAGCTGGTGTTACGAGGATGGATGCGTCTATCGCGGCCTCATTCACCTCTTCGAGGCGACAGGCGATGCGCGCTGGAAAGCGCATCTGCACCGCCTTGCAGATCCGCAGATCGCACCTGACGGTGCACTTTCGGGCTACGATCCTCATGAATACAACATCGACCACATTCTTGCCGGACGCTCGCTGTTCGCGCTCGCCAAAGAGGCTGACGATCCGCGCTATCGTCTGGCCGCGGACCGTCTGGCCGGGCAATTGCAAAGCCATCCCCGCATCGCTGCCGGCAACTACTGGCACAAGAAGCGTTATCCGCATCAGGTCTGGCTGGACGGGCTCTACATGGGGCTGCCGTTCCAGATCGAGTACGGCAAATCGACGGGCCGCGCCGGCCTGATCGCCGACGCGCTGCAGCAGTTCTCGACGGCTATGGCATTAACGGCCACCTCGGGCGGCCTCTACGTCCATGGCTATGACGACAGCCGTCAACAGCGCTGGGCGGACCCGGCGACCGGTCAGTCTCCCGCCGTCTGGGCGCGCGCGGTCGGCTGGCTGGCGATGGCACTGGTCGATTCATTGGTCATGCTGCCGGCCGACGAGGCCACCGCTTCCCTGCGCCAGCGCACCGGCCGTCTTCTAACGGAGATCACGAGCCGACAGGTGACTTCCACCGGTCTCTGGCTGCAGGTGCTCGACGCGCCGGACCTCGAAGGCAATTATGAGGAGAGTTCAGCTTCGGCGATGTTCGCCTATGCGCTCATGCGCGCTGCCCGCCATGGTCTGCTCGAGCCGGATCGGACTGAAGCCTCGGCCGCGGCGGGCAGACAAGCGCTCGATGCCCTTCAGAATACCCGGATCGTTGCGGATGTTGAAGGCATCACTCGTTTCACAACCATCGTCCACGTTGCCGGTCTTGGCGGTTTCGAGGGCAACTATCGCGACGGTTCCCCGGGTTACTATCTCACTGAGCCTGTCGTTGCCGATGACGCCAAAGGTGTTGGTCCGCTGATGATGGCCTATGCCGAAAGCCTGATGGCAGCGTCCTGAAGGGGAGCGGGAAAAAAGCTGGGGGTTAGGCTGCGAGGTCGAATTTTGCCTGTTTGAGACGGCCGTCCGCGACGGCGGCTCGGACTTGAAGAACCCGATGAGCACCGATCGGTGTCCAACACATTTGCGGGTGTTGTCACATAAATCTGCTGTCAGTGAGTGGGACGTAGAGATGGTGGGATGAAGAATTCAACCATTAGCTACAAGCGTCACCGTTTCCCGCAACAGACCATCGCCAATGCGGTCTGGTTGTACTTTCGGTTCCCGCTGAGCCTGCGACTGGTCGAGGAATTGCTGCTGGAGCGCGGGATCGTCGTCTCGTATGAAGCGATCCGGCGATGGGGTCGGAAATTCGGACCGGCCTACGCGAAGCAAATCCGTCGCCGGCGGCCGTCGCACCGGGACGTCTGGCATCTGGACGAGGTGGTGGTTTCCATCGCTGGCCGCAAATACTGGCTTTGGCGTGCCGTTGACCAGGACTGTTCTGTTCTCGACGAGATCGTTCAAAGCCGGCGCGATACGAAAGCCGCGAAGCGATTGCTGATCAGGCTACTGAAGAAAGCTGGCATGCCGCCCAAGCGGATCATCACCGACAAGCTCCGTTCGTATGGCGCGGCTAAGCGTGACGTTATGCCGGCTATCGAGCACCGGGCCCACAAGGGTCTCAACAATCGAGCGGAAAATTCTCATCTGCCGCTCAGAAAACGAGAACGCACCATGCAGGGTTTCCGATCAGCCGGCAGCCTGCAGCGGTTCATCTCGATCTTCTCGGCGCTCCGAAATCTCTTCGTCACCCCGCATCACAAACTATCCGCCCTGGCCACTCACATTCACCGCATCCGCGCAATGGCGCATTGGAAAGTCGCGACGGGCGCGGTTGCCTGATCTCAGAGCGCCGCGGGGGGTAGGTCGATCACCGCTCGATAACGTGACAACTCCGCTGACGCTAATGCCATCACCCCGCTAGCGGCAAATCCACCCGAAACATTCCCAAATCGCGGCATGTCTCTGCGCCAACCCGGGTCAGCCGTCGGCGTAAATCAACACCCCGACCACTGTTTTGCCTTGCACAGGGAGCTTTAGTTGCACTAAAGTTTTGCCGGGCCAGAAAAATGCGGACATACAAGATGAGCTTCAACGATCGGGAGGCGCAGCAGAATGCCTCGCAGGGATCCCCTCTTTTTCCACCTGCCGTTTCACTCGGGCGTGCGCTTCGACAGCGGCGCAAGGAAATCGGCAAGACGATGAGGCAGGTCGCGCGCGAGGCAGGTCTTAGTGAGGGTTTTGTCAGTCAGGTAGAGCGCGGTCTTTCGACGCCCTCTTTGATCTCGCTTTGCAATCTCGCCTCCAGTTTGGATGCGAGTGTCGAGGCCTTTCTGCCGCAAGCGCCGCAGCGTACTCATTCCGTAGTCTCGCATGCGAGCGAGCGCCACAATTACAGTCTCGAGGCGGAAGAGCGGGTGTACCAACTTTTGCAGCGCGGTTTCCCCGGTGCACTTCTCAACAGCTGTATCACGCACATGCCTCCCGGATACGTCTCGGATGTAACACGCCACGAGGGCGAAGACTTCCTCTACGTCATTGAGGGCGAGATGCTCTATGAGGTCGGCGATCGCAAGTATCAACTCACGGCAGGGGACACGCTACACTTTCCTGCATCGTTGCCGCACCGTGCACGCAATGTCGGGCAGGGCGAGGCGCGGGAACTTTGGGTTGGCACGACGCGGATCATACCGGAGCGGTGATGGGGTCGCAGAAGCCACCTCAGTTCTCCCAGAAATTATCACGAGAGCGATTGACAAATGCCCTCGATAAACTTTAGCCTGACTAAAGTTTCAGGATGGAGTGGTGGAGGCCGCTCCGACGGGAAGCCGCTTCGTCGGTGCGGTGTCTGTGTCACAGGACCGGGCCGGAAAGCGGACTAGCATTTCAAACAACTCAACGCGGGGGCAGGCGGTGAAAGGTGAAACCCTTCACGCCTGAAGGAGGAAAAATGCGCGTGAAAAAATTGATCAATGGCGCGGCGCTTGTGCTGGCGTTGGCGGCTGGCCAGGCCCTGGCCGAAACGCCGAAGAACACGCTCGTCGTGGCCGATGCCATCGACGACATCATCACGCTTGATCCGGGCGAGGTCTCGGAGGTTGGCGGCGTGCTTGCGGCAAATCAGATCTACCAGCCGCTTCTGACTGCAGCGACCGACGATTCCAGCAAGATCATCGGCGTGCTCGCCGAAAGCTGGACGGCGTCGCCGGACGGCAAGACCCATACCTTCAAGATGCGTCCGGGGCTGAAATTCGCCTCCGGCAATCCGGTGACGGCGAGGGATGCGGAGTATTCGCTACGCCGCGTCGTGCAGATGAAGTCGCGCTCTGCCTTCATCCTCACCCAGTTCGGCTTCACGCCTGAGAACGTCAAGGATCGCATCAAGGCGACCGACGACATGACGTTGGTCATCGAGATCGGTGACACCTATGCGCCGTCGTTCCTCTATTACTGTCTGTCTTCCTATGTCGGCGGCATCGTCGATTCCAAACTGGTGCAGGAGCACGAGGTCAATGGCGACTTCGGCAATGGCTGGCTGAAGGTCGACAACTCCGCCGGTTCCGGCCCGTATGTGCTGACGCGCTGGGAGCCCAAGCAGTCGATCATGTTGACCCGCAATCCCAACTATACCGGCGAGACTGGAGGCCTGGAGCGGATCTTCCTCCAGCACATTCCCGAAAGCGCCGCACAGCGCCTGTTGCTCGAAAAGGGCGACATCGACATCGCTAACAAACTCGGGCCGGATGATTTCGGCGCAATCGAGGAGAACCCGGACGTCGGCTTCGTCGACGGTCGTTCCGGAACCATCTACTACATGGGCCTGAACGTCAGGAACGAGCACCTGGCCAAGCCCAAGGTCGTGCAGGCGCTGAAGTATCTGGTCGACTACCAGGGCATCGCTGACACGATTTCGCGCGGCACGGTGGAAGTCCACCAGACGCTGGTGCCGAAGGGTTTCCTCGGCGAAATCGACTACAATCCGTACAAGCTCGATATCGAGAAGGCGAAGGCGCTGTTGGGCGAGGCCGGAATTTCGGGTGAGCTCACGCTGGACACCGTTGTCTGGAACACGCCGCCCTACACGGACTTCGCCCAGGCGATCCAGGCGACCATGGCGCAGGCCGGCGTCAAGCTGAACCTTGAAGTGGTCGACGGCCAGCAGTGGCTGGAACGCTATCGCTCGTCAAACCTCGACATCTGGCTCGGCTTGTGGGGCCCGGACTATCCCGACCCGCACTCCAACGCCAAGGCCTTTGCCGTGAACAAGCAGGACGCGCCGGACGGTTCCGCCGGCCTTGCCGATCGATTTGGCTGGGCGGCCGGAAGCCTGTCGCAGGATGCGATGGCGGCCGTGCGCGAGCAGGATACGGACAAGCGACGGGCGATGTATGAAACCCTGCAGAAGGCACATACCGACACCTCGCCCTTCCTCTACATGTTCCAGCAGGTCCGAAAGGTCGGCGTGCGCAGTTCGATCAAGGGTGTCGTCCTCGGGCAGACCTTCGCCGACGACCGATACTGGAACGTAACCAAGTAACCGTCCGAACCCATGTTCGGCCGCGAACGGTGCTCCTGCGCCGGTCGCGGCCGAGGTCAATCCCAGCAAAGCAGACGGAGTGGTTCGTGCCGGCAGTTTTCATCAACCGGGTTCTCGGTGTCACCGGCCGGATCCTCACGCTTCTCCTCTCCGTGGGCATCACGCTCATTGGCCTGGTGGCACTCACCTTTTGCATCGGTCGCGTTGTGCCGATCGATCCGGTCCTGTCGGTGGTCGGACAGAAGGCAAGCGAGGAGGTCTACCAGCGCGTCTTCCTCGAAATGGGCCTCGACAAGCCGCTCTGGCAGCAGTTCCTCGCCTATGCCGGAAAGCTCGTTCGGGGCGATTTTGGCACCTCTTTCGTCACCAACCGGCCCGTGCTCTCGGACCTTGCCGGCTTCTTTCCCGCGACGTTGGAGCTTGCGACGCTCGGCCTTCTGGCCGGCACGCTCATCGGCGTGCCCGCGGGCGTGGCCGCTGCCTATTGGCACGACAAATGGCCCGACTACCTGATCCGCTTTGTCGGCCTCATCGGCTATTCCGTGCCGATCTTCTGGCTTGGACTGGTCGGTCTCTTCGTCTTTTATTCCCGGCTCGACTGGGTGTCCGGTCCTGGCCAGATCGACGTCTTCTATCAGGGGATCGTCAAACCGGTGACCGGCTCGCTGTTGATCGATTCGCTTCTGTCAGGCGAGTGGGAAGTCTTCGGCAATGCCTTGAGCCATATCGTGCTGCCGGCAGCGCTGCTCGGCTATTACAGCCTCGCCTACATCTCGCGCATGACGCGTTCGATGATGCTCGACCAGTTGTCGCGGGAATATGTGCTGACGGCCCGCCTCAAGGGGGCGACCGAATATCGCGCGGTGATGCTGCATGCGCTGCGAAATGCCGCCATCCCGCTCGTCACGGTGATCGCACTTTCCTACGGCGGCCTGCTGGAGGGCTCCGTGCTCGTCGAGACGGTCTTCGCCTGGCCGGGTATCGGCAACTACATAGCCTCATCGCTCTTCAGGGCCGACATCAACGCCGTGCTCGGCGGTACGGTGCTGGTCGGCGCCGTGTTCATCCTGCTCAACATGGTCTCGGACGTCGTCTACCAGATGCTCGATCCGCGCTCCAACCTTCGCCGCCGGTAGGAGGCCGCCATGACCGCCATCAATCTCACCCATGCCGAGACCCGCCGCCAGCTTCGGCGCGCGCGCCTCGGTGAATTTACCAAATTCGCGCGCCGTTTTGCCGGTAATCCGCTCGGCATGATCGGCCTTGCCATCCTCGGTGTGCTGCTAGCGAGCGCAGTCTTCGCGCCCCTCCTTGCGACCCATGATCCCTACCTGCCCGATCTCGTGCATCGCCTTTCGCCGCCGAGCTTCGAGAACTGGCTCGGCACGGACGAGCTGGGTCGTGACATCTTCACCCGCATCCTCTACGGCGCCCGGCTGACCCTGCTTATCGTGGGGCTGGTGGTGGCGACATCCGCTCCGATCGGCCTGATCATCGGCGCGGTGGCGGGAACGTCGGGCGGCTGGGTCGATGCGGTGTTCATGCGCATCACCGACGTATTTCTTGCCGTTCCGAAACTGCTGTTGGCACTTGCTTTCGTGGCCGCGCTCGGGCCTGGCATCGTCAATGCGGCGCTGGCGATCACGCTGACTGCGTGGCCGCCCTATGCGCGGCTGGCGCGGGCCGAAGCGTTGATCGTGCGCGACAGTGACTATGTCAACGCCGTGAGGCTGGCCGGCGGCTCAGAGTTCCGCATCGTCTTGCGCCATATCATGCCGATGTGCCTCTCCTCGGTGATCGTGCGCATGACGCTCGACATGGCGGGCATCATCCTGACGGCCGCTGGCCTCGGCTTCATCGGGTTAGGCGCTCAGCCGCCGCTGCCGGAATGGGGCGCAATGATCTCGACTGGCCGCAAATTCATCTTCGATCAGTGGTGGGTAGCGACCATGCCCGGCCTGGCGATTTTCATTGTCAGCCTAGGCTTCAACCTTCTGGGCGATGCCATGCGCGACCTGCTCGACCCGCACTTAAGGAGGCGCGCATGAGCGAGACGCTTGTCACCGTGGAAAACCTGCGCATCGCCTTTGCCGGCGAGGGCGGCACAATGATCGAGGCGGTCAAGGGCGTCTCCTTCGAAGTCGGCCGGGAAAAGCTCGGTATCGTCGGCGAAAGCGGTTCGGGAAAAAGTCTCTCCAGCCGCGCCCTGATGGGCGTTCTGCCGGAGCATGCGCGCGTCTCGGCCGATGTCATGTCCTTTGCCGGTATCGACCTGCTTTCGGCCCCGCCACGGGTACGTCGGCAGCTGCGCGGCAATCGCATGGGCATGATCCTGCAGGATCCGAAATTCTCGCTCAACCCGGTCATGCGGGTCGGCAAGCAGATCGCCGAGGCGATCCGGCTCGGTGCCCGATCTCTGCCGCCAGCAAAGGTGCGCCAGAAGGTGCTTGAGGTGTTGGAGGCGGTGCATATCCGAGCGCCGGAGCGGGTCTACGACCTCTATCCACACGAACTCTCTGGCGGCATGGGCCAGCGGGTGATGATCGCCATGATGGTGGTGCGCGAACCGGAACTGCTGATCGCTGACGAACCCACGTCCGCCCTCGACGTCACGGTGCAGGTGCAGGTGCTCGAGATCATGGATGAACTGGTCAGGCGCCGCGGCATGGGCCTTGTCTTCATCAGCCACGACCTCAACCTCGTCTCGCGCTTCTGCGACCGGGTACTGGTCATGTATGCCGGCCGGATCGTCGAGACGCTGGATGCGCGACGCATGCACGAGGCGGTACATCCCTATACGCGGGGGCTGCTCGCCTGCCTGCCAGCCATCGATGGGCCGCTGACACCACTGCCAACTCTCGCGCGCGACGCGAGCTGGGGAAAGGTCCGCCTATGATCCGCATCGACAATCTCAGCGTCCATTTCGGCAGCGCCGTCGCGGTGCAGAACGTCAGCCTCTCGGTGGAGAGCGGCGAGAGCTTCGGTCTCGTCGGCGAAAGCGGCTCGGGCAAATCCACCGTCTTGCGCACGGTCATGGGTCTCAATCGCCAATGGACCGGTGATATCCATATCGGCGATATCGATCTACGCAAGGGAAGGCGGCGCGATCTCGTGCGCGTGGCGCAGATGGTGTTCCAGGACCCCTATGCCTCGCTGCATCCCCGCTACACGATCGGCCAGGCCATCGCCGAGCCGATGCTGATCAACCGCATGTCGGATGTCGATGCCCGCACGGCCGAGCTTCTGGAGATGATCGGGCTGACGGCGGCACACCGGTTTCGCTTCCCGCACGAATTGTCCGGAGGCCAACGCCAGCGCGTGGCGATAGCCCGCGCCCTGTCGCTGTCGCCAAAGGTGCTTCTGCTCGACGAGCCGACCTCGGCGCTGGACGTCTCGGTACAGGCCGAAATCCTCAACCTCCTCAACCGCCTTCGTCGTGAGCTTAACCTGACCTTTGTCATCGTCAGCCACGACCTCGCGGTCATCTCCTATATGTGCGATCGATTGATGGTGATGCAGAACGCCCGCGCAGTCGAAACGCTGACGCGCGCACAATTGCGCGCCGGCGACATGCAGCACGACTATACCCGCACGCTCTTCCGGGCGAGCCATCGCGATCGCGCGGGCGCTGGTGCTTCGGCCGAAGCTGTTCGTCATGGATGAGACCTCGGCGGCGCTTTCGCCAAAGCTTATCCAAAATGTGTTCGCACTTATCCGGACGTTGGCAGCGGACGGCATTGCCGTACTGTTACTCGAACAAAGAGCGAGAGAGACCCTGGAGTTTAGCGATCTTGGCTACATCCTAAGCGCAACGTCGGCATGCTTGCGCTGTCTTGGGGCAACTTAAATGTAAAGTGAGTGCGCGGCCTAGCCGCCGATATGCGTCGACATCGTACCCATGAGATTCAAAAACTGCAGGAGCCGCGGGTTCGTATCCCATCAAGGCGCTCAATTGGCCTCTATCAGGCTGCTTAGAGCCTGCTGGCGTTCCCCGGTTTGACCGTCGACAACCGGGGAACGTGATTGCTTCGCGTCAGTCTATGCCGCTTCGAGCTTCTTCTCGCAGCGAAGCAGCATGCCGTAGAGGTCGCGCGGTTCGTCGGGATCAGCGAGGAGGTCGAGTTCTGTGAACATACCGTGTTCGGCAATCTGGTCCCGCACGTAGCGGAGGGCGGAGAAGTCCTCGATCGCAAAACCGACGCTGTCGAAGAGCGTGATCTGATCCGGGCTCTTGCGGCCCTCTGTCTCACCGGTCATGACCTGCCAGAGTTCGACGACGGGGTGCTCGGCCGGCAGCTGCTGGATTTCGCCTTCGATGCGTGTCTGCGGCGGATATTCGACGAAGATGTCCGAGCGCAGCAGAATGTCCTTGCTGAGCTCGGTCTTGCCGGGGCAGTCGCCGCCCACCGCGTTGATGTGGACGCCGGGGCCGACATGGTTGTCCGAGAGGATCGTCGCGTACTGCTTGTCCGCTGTGACCGTGGTGATGATGTCCGCGCCCTCGACCGCCTCTTCAACCGACGTGCATTCCTCAATGGTGAACCCGAGGCCCGCGAGGTTGCGCGCGCATTTCCTGGTTGCAGAGGCATCGATATCGTAGAGGCGAAGCTTGTCGATGCCGAGCAACGACTTGAAGGCCCGAGCCTGGAATTCGCTCTGTGCGCCGTTGCCGATGATGGCCATGGTGCGAGCGTTCGGCCGGGCCAGATATTTCGCCGCCACCGCCGACGTTGCGGCGGTGCGTAGCGCGGTAAGGATCGTCATTTCGGTAAGTAGCATCGGGTAGCCGTTGCCGACATCCGATAGCACACCGAAGGCCGTCACGGTCTGGCGGCCGTCACGCGTGTTCTTCGGATGACCGTTGACGTATTTGAAGCCGTAGAGCGTTCCGTCGCTGGTTGGCATCAGCTCGATGACGCCTTCCTGCGAATGGGAGGCGACGCGCGGGGTCTTGTCGAAGGCCGGCCAGCGGCGGAAGTCTTCCTCGATGGTGGTCGCCAGTTCCGTTAGGAACCGGTCGATGCCTACCTTCAGAACCAGTTTCATCATGTGGTCGACGCTTACGAACGGAACCACGTTCAGTTTTGGATTAGTGTTCATTTTCCCTCCAACCAAAGAATAACCGAAATCAGCCAGTAACAGTTGGGCGATCCATCACCCTCTTGCCCATCAGGCTGGCGATGAGATCGACGAGCAGCCGTGCGGTCTTGCCGCGCTCGTCGAGGAACGGATTGAGCTCGACGATGTCGAGGCTGGTCACCAGGCCGCTGTCATGCAGCATCTCCATGATCAGGTGCGCCTCGCGGAAGGTTGCTCCTCCCGGTACCGTGGTGCCAACGGCTGGCGCGATGTCCGGCTCGAGGAAGTCGACATCGAAGCTGACATGTAGAAGGCCGTTTGCGGCCCGGACCCGTTCGATGAAACTGCGGACGAGGACGGCCACGCCATGCTCATCGATTACGCGCATGTCGTGTACCGTAATGCCCGTCGTGCGAATGGCGGCCTTTTCGGCGGTGTCGACGCTGCGGATACCGATCATGCAGACGTTTTCTGCGGCAACGGGATGGGCGAGGGCAGGGAAATAGCCATCGAAACCCGTCTGGCCGGTATAATACGCGACCGGTGTGCCATGCAGGTTGCCGCTGAGCGTCGTTTCGAGAGTATGGAAGTCGGTATGGGCGTCCAGCCAGAGCACGAATAGCGGCCGCCCGAGTTCGGCGGCTCGGCGTGCGAGACCCGGAACGGTGCCTGCAGAGATGGCGTGGTCGCCGCCGAGGAAGATAGGCATGCCCGCCTTGCTGTGTTCGTAGGCAGCAGCCGACAGCGCTTCGACCCAGGCGACCGTTTCGCCGAGGTGATGGACGGCCTTGTTCGGGTGCGGCATCTCATCGAACGCACGTGGGCTGAGATTGCCATTGTCCTTGACCGTATGGCCCAGTTCTTCCAGTGCCGTTCGAAGGCCAGCGATGCGCAGGGCGCTCGGCCCCATCTCGCAGCCAAGCTGCCCTGCTCCGATTTGCAGGGGCGCGCCGATGAGCGTGCATTCCATAGTGTACTCCCGTTTGTTTTCACGAGTTTAGAAGCCTTGGGTGGCGGATTGAACATTGAATTTTGGCATATCGAGATGCTATTTTGACCAGATTGATAATAACGGAATCCAAATTGGTATGGATGCTCTCGACCAGAAGATCGTGACGCTATTGCGCGGCAATGGGCGTCGGAGTGTCTCGGATCTCGCGCTGGAAACGGGTGCCTCGCGGGCGACCGTGCGGGCGCGCATCGAGCGGATGGAGCAGGACGGGACCATCCTCGGCTACACGGTGATGCTGCGTGCTGATGCGCTTGAAGATGTCGTTCGTGGGGTGATGATGGTTGAGATCGAGGGCCATGTGACCGATCGGGTGATCCGCACGCTCGGCGGCTTTCCTGAAATCTCGCAGATTCACACGACGAACGGACGGTGGGATCTGCTGGTGGAACTCAGCGCATCGAGCCTGGCCAACTTCGATGTCGTGCTGCGCAAGATCCGTCTCGTGCCCGGCATTATGGGCAGCGAAACGAGCCTTCTTTTGTCCACGCCGCGGTCGACGAAGGCGAAGCTCTAACTTAGCGTCGGCCTGCGAGACTCGCTTCGACAGTTTGTCGGTGAGCTGGGCGCGTCGCGTTTTCCGCAATGGCGGCGAGCTCGGCCGGAGCATCGGCGTCACCACTGCCGGCGACGATCATCCGGCACTTTGAGGCCTTGAGGATTGCGACAGCTTTGTCGGTGGTGGCGGCGCGGCCGGCTAGCGTCCGGACCTCGGCCGACAAATCGGCCGGGGTAGCGAAGACATCGAGCGGATTTCGACATGGAACGCGCGCGCGGAAAGACGCAACGGATGTGTTTCGTCTAGTGCAGGATCTGGCTGAGGAAGAGCTTGGTGCGCTCGTGCTGCGGATTGTCGAAGAACTCGGCGGGCGAGTTCT
>NZ_JBWKSC010000016.1:0-174400 GCF_059419585.1 Ensifer sp. GW821-FHT05G01
CTTGCTGCTCTTGAAGATTCCGACAAGAAGATCGGTGAAGACGCGATCCGCGAGCTGATGGCCGCTGTCGACGCCTACATCCCGACGCCTGAGCGTCCGATCGACCTTCCGTTCCTGATGCCGATCGAAGACGTGTTCTCGATCTCGGGCCGTGGTACGGTTGTGACCGGTCGCGTTGAGCGCGGCATCGTCAAGGTTGGCGAAGAAGTTGAAATCGTCGGCATCCGCGACACGTCGAAGACGACGGTTACGGGCGTTGAAATGTTCCGCAAGCTGCTCGACCAGGGCCAGGCCGGCGACAACATCGGCGCGCTGGTTCGTGGTGTTAACCGTGACGGCGTTGAGCGTGGCCAGATCCTGTGCAAGCCGGGTTCGGTCAAGCCGCACAAGAAGTTCATGGCTGAAGCCTACATCCTGACGAAGGAAGAAGGCGGCCGTCATACGCCGTTCTTCACGAACTACCGTCCGCAGTTCTACTTCCGTACGACGGACGTGACCGGTATCGTGACGCTTCCGGAAGGCACGGAAATGGTTATGCCTGGCGACAACGTCACCGTTGCCGTTGAGCTGATCGTTCCGATCGCGATGGAAGAAAAGCTGCGCTTCGCTATCCGCGAAGGCGGCCGCACCGTCGGCGCCGGCATCGTCGCTTCGATCGTCGAGTAATCGACGACGGGCGGAATGGGCGGGGCGCATCGGTATGCGCCCCGGACATAGCCGCCCAGCAAGATTTAGTTGGTCGCACGGCTTGCCGACGACGCCGAAATAGTGCAAATGGCGCGCAAGCGTGATTTGCATGGTGCGTCGGCATTGTGCGAACGCGAAAGTACAGGCCGGCCACGGCCGCTCAAATAGGAAGGGGCAGGGGAAACCTTGTCCCTCCGATCTTTGAAAAATTAGCGGACTGGCCGAACATCAAACGAAGTTCAATGCGCGTTTCTCCACGGAAACCGCAACTAACATGAACAAGGATAAGTCGTATGAACGGCCAGAACATCCGCATCCGCCTCAAGGCGTTTGATCACCGGATCCTCGATGCCTCGACGCGCGAAATCGTCTCGACGGCCAAGCGCACCGGTGCCAGCGTGCGCGGTCCAGTACCGCTGCCGACGCGCATTGAAAAATTTACGGTCAACCGTTCGCCGCACGTCGACAAGAAGAGCCGCGAACAGTTCGAAATGCGTACCCACAAGCGCCTTCTCGATATCGTAGATCCGACCCCGCAGACCGTTGACGCGCTGATGAAGCTCGACCTCGCTGCCGGCGTCGACGTGGAAATTAAGCTTTAATAACAAGGAAGGTACGTGGACTTCGGTCCAACGGCTTCCAGAAACGGGCGACCCGACGTTCCGCAAGGAGCAGAGGGAGACCTTAAACAAGAGATGCGAGGGGGTTCGCCCCATCGTTAACTCTCAAGAGGAATGAACCGATGCGTTCAGGTGTGATTGCACAGAAAGTGGGAATGACGCGCGTCTACAACGACGCCGGCGAGCATATCCCGGTAACAGTATTGCGGCTGGAAAACTGCCAGGTGGTAGCCCAGCGCACGGACGACAAGAACGGCTATACCGCTGTCCAGTTGGGCGCCGGCACTGCCAAGGTCAAGAATACGCCGAAGGCGA
The DNA here is from genome assembly GCF_059419585.1 of Ensifer sp. GW821-FHT05G01. Classification (NCBI taxonomy): domain Bacteria; kingdom Pseudomonadati; phylum Pseudomonadota; class Alphaproteobacteria; order Hyphomicrobiales; family Rhizobiaceae; genus Ensifer; species Ensifer sp. GW821-FHT05G01. The sequence goes on from NZ_JBWKSC010000016.1 coordinate 1,623, forward strand.
TGCGCGGCCACTTTGCTGCCGCCAACGTCGAACCGAAGGCGAAGCTCGTCGAATTCCGCGTTTCCGCGGACAATCTGATCGACATCGGCTCCGAACTGACCGCAAACCATTTCGTTGCGGGCCAGCTCGTCGACGTTACCGGTACCACGATCGGTAAGGGCTTTGCCGGCGCCATCAAGCGCCACAACTTCGGCGGCCTTCGTGCAACGCACGGCGTTTCCGTATCGCACCGCTCGCATGGTTCGACCGGCTCCAACCAGGATCCGGGTCGCGTCTGGAAGGGCAAGCGCATGGCTGGTCATATGGGCCAGACGCGCGTCACCACGCAGAACCTCGAAGTCGTATCGACCGACGAAGATCGTGGTCTGATCCTGGTCAAGGGCGCAGTCCCCGGCTCCAAGGGTGCCTGGATCGTCGTTCGTGACGCCATCAAGTCGGGCACCCCGGAAGGCGCACCGCGCCCCGCGGCCGTGCGCGCCGAAGCATCCAAGTAAGGGAGCCGAATTATGGATCTCACCGTCAAAACCCTCGAGGGCAAGGACGCGGGAAAGGTTTCCCTTTCGGACGCCATTTTCGGTCTCGAACCCCGTGAAGACATCATTGCCCGCGTCGTTCGCTGGCAGCTCGCCAAGAAGCAGCAGGGCACGCACAAGTCGAAGGGCCGCGCAGAAGTTTCGCGCACCGGCGCAAAGATGTACAAGCAGAAGGGTACGGGCCGCGCCCGCCACCACTCCGCTCGCGCGCCGCAGTTCCGTGGTGGTGGTAAGGCTCATGGCCCGGTTGTTCGCAGCCACGCCCATGACCTGCCGAAGAAGGTTCGTGCACTCGGCCTTCGCCACGCTCTGTCTGCCAAGCTGAAGGCTGAAAACATCATCGTCCTCGACGATCTCGTTGCCGCAGAAGCAAAGACCAAGACCCTCGCAGGCGTTTTCGCCTCGCTGGGCCTGACCAATGCTCTGATCATCGGTGGCGCCGAAATCGAGAACAACTTCAAGCTCGCCGCTCAGAACATTCCGAATGTGGACGTTCTGCCGGTTCAGGGCATCAACGTTTACGACATTCTGCGCCGTGGCAAGCTCGTGCTTTCCAAGGCTGCCGTGGAAGCTCTGGAGGAGCGGTTCAAATGACGGATCTTCGCCACTACGACGTGATCGTGTCCCCCTCGATCACTGAAAAGTCGACGCTGGTTTCCGAACAGAACCAGATCGTCTTCAACGTCGCCAAGGGCGCTTCGAAGCCTGAAATCAAGGCTGCTGTCGAAGCACTGTTCGGCGTCAAGGTTACGGCCGTGAACACGCTCGTCCGCAAGGGCAAGACCAAGCGCTTCCGCGGCTTTACCGGGAAGCAGAAGGACGTGAAGAAGGCGATCATCACGCTCGCCGACGGTCAGTCCATCGACGTCTCCACCGGTCTCTAACGGATAGGCCCATTAGGGTAAAAACCCAAAAGGGAACAATAAAATGGCATTGAAAAGTTTCAATCCGACGACCCCGAGCCAGCGCCAGCTGGTCATCGTTGACCGGTCCGGCCTCTACAAGGGCAAGCCGGTCAAGGCGCTGACCGAAGGTTTGCACTCCAAGGGCGGTCGCAACAACCTCGGCCGTATTACCGTTCGCTTCCAGGGCGGCGGTCACAAGCGGACCTACCGTCTGGTCGACTTCAAGCGTCGCAAGTTCGACGTCGAAGGCACCGTCGAGCGTCTGGAATATGACCCGAACCGCACCGCGTTCATCGCGCTGATCACCTACGCCGATGGCGAACAGGCCTATATCCTCGCTCCGCAGCGCCTCGCTGCCGGCGACAAGGTCATCGCTTCTGGCAAGGCAGCCGTCGACGTGAAGCCCGGCAACACCATGCCGCTGCAGTTCATCCCGGTCGGCTCCATCATCCACAACGTGGAAATGAAGCCGGGCAAGGGTGGTCAGCTCGCTCGTTCGGCCGGTACCTACGCTCAGCTCGTTGGTCGTGACCAGGGCATGGCGATCCTCCGCCTGAACTCTGGCGAGCAGCGCCTGGTGCACGGTTCGTGCCTGGCATCGATCGGCGCCGTGTCGAACCCCGACCACGGCAACATCAATGACGGTAAGGCTGGTCGTTCGCGTTGGCGCGGCAAGAAGCCGCACGTTCGCGGCGTCGTCATGAACCCGGTTGACCATCCGCACGGCGGTGGTGAAGGCCGCACATCCGGTGGTCGTCACCCGGTTACCCCGTGGGGCAAGCCCACGAAGGGTAAGCGGACGCGCTCGAACAAGTCGACCGACAAGTTCATCATGCGCTCGCGCCACCAGAAGAAGAAGTAAGAGAGGAAGTCTCGAATGACTCGTTCAGTATGGAAAGGTCCGTTCGTTGACGGCTATCTTCTCAAGAAGGCTGAGAAGGTCCGCGAAGGCGGTCGTAACGAAGTGATCAAGATGTGGAGCCGTCGCTCCACGATCCTTCCGCAGTTTGTCGGCCTCACCTTCGGCGTCTACAACGGCAGCAAGCACGTTCCGGTCAGCGTCAATGAAGACATGGTCGGCCACAAGTTTGGCGAATTCTCTCCGACCCGGACCTATTACGGTCACGGTGCGGACAAGAAGGCAAAGAGGAAGTAACAATGGGCAAGGCAAAAGCCGAACGCCGGCTGAAGGATAATGAAGCGCAGGCAATTGCGCGCACGATCCGCGTCAGCCCCCAGAAGCTCAACCTGGTTGCCGCGATGATCCGCGGCAAGAAGGTCGAGCGCGCTCTGGCCGAACTCGAGTTCTCGCGCAAGCGGATCTCCGAGACGGTCAAGAAGACGCTTGAATCCGCGATCGCAAACGCTGAGAACAACCACGACCTCGACGTTGATTCGCTCATCGTTGCCGAGGCGTATGTTGGCAAGTCGATTGTGATGAAGCGCTTCCACGCTCGTGGTCGCGGCCGTGCATCGCGTGTTGAGAAGCCGTTCTCTCACTTGACGATCATCGTTCGTGAAGTGGAAGCCAAAGGGGAGGCTGCATAATGGGCCAGAAGATTAATCCGATCGGTTTCCGTCTCGGCATCAACCGGACCTGGGATAGCCGTTGGTTCGCTGATAACGCGGAATACGGTCAGCTTCTGCATGAAGACCTGAAGATCCGCGCTTACCTGATGGAAGAGCTGAAGGCCGCTGGCATCGCCAAGGTCGTGATCGAGCGTCCGCACAAGAAGTGCCGCGTGACGATCCACTCGGCTCGCCCGGGTCTGATCATCGGCAAGAAGGGTGCAGACATCGAAAAGCTCCGCAAGAAGCTTTCCGAGATGACCAACTCCGAAACCCACCTCAACATCGTTGAAGTGCGCAAGCCGGAAGTTGACGCAACCCTCGTTGCTCAGTCGATCGCTCAGCAGCTCGAGCGCCGCGTGGCTTTCCGCCGTGCGATGAAGCGCGCTGTTCAGTCGGCAATGCGTCTTGGCGCCGAAGGCATCAAGATCACCTGCGCCGGTCGTCTCGGTGGTGCCGAAATCGCTCGTACCGAATGGTACCGCGAAGGTCGCGTTCCGCTGCACACGCTGCGTGCGGACATCGACTACGGCACGTCTGAAGCTGAAACCGCTTTCGGTATCTGCGGCATCAAGGTCTGGATCTTCAAGGGCGAAATCCTTGAGCACGATCCGATGGCCTCCGAGCGTCGCGCCATCGAGAGTGACAATCAGGGCGGCAGCAGCAGAGACCGTCGTCGCGAAAACGCGTAACACGCGTCTGGCAGCCAATATCGGAGAATTAAAAAAATGTTGCAGCCAAAGCGTACGAAGTATCGCAAGCAATTCAAGGGCCGCATCAAGGGCGTAGCCAAGGGCGGATCTGATCTTGCCTTTGGTGAATTCGGCCTGAAGGCTCAAGAACCAAACCGCGTCAATGCGCGCGAGATCGAAGCGGCCCGCCGCGCGATCACGCGTCACATGAAGCGCGCCGGCCGCGTCTGGATCCGTGTGTTCCCTGACGTTCCGGTCACAGCCAAGCCTACCGAAGTCCGCATGGGTAAGGGTAAGGGCTCGGTCGAATACTGGGCATGCAAGGTCAAGCCTGGTCGTATGATGTTCGAGATCGATGGTGTCAGCGAAGAACTCGCCCGTGAGGCACTTCGTCTTGGTGCTGCCAAGCTCTCTGTCAAGACGCGCTTCGTGCAGCGTATCGCAGAGTAAGGAGTGAATCTCATGAAAGCCGCAGATGTTCGCGCTTTGAGCGCCGATCAACTCAACGAAGAGCTTGCCAAGCTGAAGAAAGAGCAGTTCAATCTGCGTTTCCAGAAGGCAACCGGCCAGCTCGAAAAGTCGTCGCGTATCGACGAAGTCCGTAAGGACATCGCACGCGTCAAAACAATTGCCCGCCAGAAGGCGGCAGAAGCCAAGGCCTAAGGACCACAAAATATGCCGAAACGCATTCTGCAGGGCACTGTTGTCAGCGACAAGAACGACAAGACCGTCGTCGTAAGGGTCGAGCGCCGCTTTGCGCACCCGATTCTCCAGAAGACCGTCCGCCGTTCGAAGAAGTACAAGGCGCACGACGAAAACAACCAGTACAAGGTTGGTGACGTTGTTTCCATCGAGGAATGCGCGCCGATCTCCAAGGATAAGCGCTGGACGGTGGTTGCCGCCCAGGCTTGATTTCTGCGGGATTTGACCGCGAGACCCTTGCGTCTTGGGCAAATACCTGTATGAAGCACGCAATTGAAGTGAAGGAACGCTCGAGTCCGGGCGTTCTTTTGCTTTGAGATAGGCACAATAAGCCGGGCGAGGGGGTCTAGACCCAACCGGCCCGGTAACAACAAGAAGGCGACCTGACATGATTCAGATGCAAACAAACCTCGACGTGGCGGATAATTCCGGCGCACGTCGTGTCATGTGCATCAAGGTGCTGGGCGGCTCCAAGCGTAAGTACGCGTCGATCGGCGACATCATCGTCGTTTCGATCAAGGAAGCCATTCCGCGCGGCCGCGTGAAGAAGGGTGATGTCATGAAGGCTGTTGTCGTTCGCACCGCGAAAGACATCCGCCGTGCGGATGGCAGCGTCATTCGTTTTGACACAAACGCAGCCGTTCTTATCGATAACAAGAAAGAGCCGATCGGCACCCGTATCTTCGGACCGGTTCCGCGCGAACTTCGCGCCAAGAACCACATGAAGATCATCTCGCTGGCTCCGGAAGTACTCTAAGGGAGCGTTGAGAGATGCAAAAGATTCGTAAAGGCGACAAGGTCGTCGTTCTCACCGGTAAGGACAAGGGTCGTACCGGCGAAGTCGTACAGGTAATGCCGAAGGAAGATCGGGCTGTAGTGCGTGGCGTAAACATGGTGAAGCGTCACCAGCGCCAGACCCAGAGCCAGGAAGCCGGCATCATCAACAAGGAAGCCTCGATCCATCTTTCGAACATCGCGATTGCCGATCCGAAGGACGGCAAGCCGACCCGCGTCGGCTTCAAGATCGACGGTGACAAGAAGGTCCGCGTGGCCAAGCGTTCGGGAGTAGTGATCGATGGCTAAGTCCGCTTATGAGCCCCGGCTCAAGAAGGAATATGTCGAGCGTATTCGTGCGGCTATGCAGGAGAAGTTCTCCTACGCCAACGAAATGCAGATCCCGCGCCTCGACAAGATCGTCATCAACATGGGTGTTGGCGAATCGACTGGCGACTCGAAGAAGCCGACCGTCGCAGCTGCCGACCTCGCTGCGATTGCTGGTCAGAAGCCGGTAATCACCCGCGCTCGCAACTCGATCGCTGGCTTCAAGCTGCGCGAAGGCATGCCGATTGGTGCCAAGGTTACCCTGCGCGGCGTTCGGATGTATGAGTTCCTGGATCGTCTCGTGAACATCGCTCTTCCGCGCGTTCGCGACTTCCGTGGCCTCAACCCGAAGTCCTTCGATGGCCGTGGCAACTTCGCCATGGGCGTCAAGGAGCACATTGTGTTCCCTGAGATCAACTACGACAAGGTTGATCAGATGTGGGGCATGGACATCATCGTTTGCACGACGGCTACTAACGACGACGAAGCACGCGCTCTGCTCACAGAGTTCAACTTCCCGTTCCGTCAGTAATCCGTAACGACAAGCGTAAAGAAGGATAACTGTTATGGCGAAAACGAGCGCAGTTGAAAAGAACAAGCGCCGCCGCAAACTGGTTGCCGGGCAAGCCTCTAAGCGCGCCGCTCTTAAGGCAATCATCATGAACCAGTCTCTGCCGATCGAAGAGCGGTTCAAGGCAACCATCAAGCTGGCTGAACTGCCGCGTGATGGATCCAAGACCCGCATCCGCAACCGTTGTGAAGTTACGGGCCGTCCGCGCGCCTACTATCGTAAACTTCGCATGTCGCGTATTGCGCTTCGCGAACTGGGCAACTCTGGCCGCGTGCCGGGTATTGTCAAGTCGAGCTGGTAAGGAGACGGGCACATGGCAATGACTGATCCGCTGGGCGATATGCTCACCCGTATCCGTAACGGCGCGGCACGCCGCAAGTCGAGCGTTTCCACGCCGGCTTCGAAGCTCCGCGCACGTGTTCTGGATGTCCTTCAGGCTGAAGGCTACATCCGTGGATACTCTGAAGTCGTATTTGGCAACGGCAAGGCCGAGCTGAACATCGAACTGAAGTACTACGAAGGCGCTTCCGTAATCCGTGAGATCGGACGCGTTTCCAAGCCGGGCCGCCGAGTTTATGTCTCGGTTAAGTCCATTCCGCAGGTCGCGAACGGCCTCGGCATCACCATCCTTTCGACTCCGAAGGGTGTGATGGCCGATCATCAGGCACGCGAACAGAATGTTGGTGGCGAGATTCTTTGCTCCGTCTTCTAAGACGTAACATGATCTCCATAGCGAACAGACAGGTATAAAAATGTCTCGTATCGGTAAGAAGCCCGTTCAAGTTCCTGCAGGCGTCACGGCAAGCGTGGATGGCCAGAAGGTAACGGCGAAGGGCCCTAAGGGCGAACTGTTCTTTGTTGCAAACGACGAAGTTTCGGTCGCTCTCGAAGAAAACGCGGTTGTTGTACAGCCGCTCAACCAGAGCAAGGATGCTCGTTCGAAGTGGGGCATGTCCCGCACGATGATCGAAAACATCCTGAAGGGCGTCAAGGACGGTTACGAGCGCAAGCTCGAAATCAACGGCGTTGGTTACCGCGCGTCGCTGCAGGGCAAGAACCTGCAGCTGGCACTCGGTTTCAGCCACGACGTCGTCTACCAGACGCCGGAAGGCATCACGATCGCTGTACCGAAGCCGACGGAAATCATCGTCTCCGGCATCAACAAGCAGCAGGTCGGCCAGGTTGCAGCGGAAATCCGCGAATACCGCGGCCCCGAGCCCTACAAGGGCAAGGGCGTCAAGTATGCCGAAGAGCGGATTGTCCGCAAAGAAGGCAAGAAGAAGTAAGGATCACGCGAAATGGCTAGCAGGAAAGATACTCTTGTGCGTCGCGCCAACCGCGTGCGCCGTCAAATCAAGGCGGTCGCGAATGGCCGTCCGCGCCTGTCGGTTCATCGCTCGTCGAAGAACATCTACGTACAGGTTATCGACGACGTGGCCGGCAAGACGCTTGCGTCTGCCTCCACGCTCGACACCGATCTGCGTTCGTCTTTGAAGACGGGCGCTGACGCGGCAGCAGCAGCTGCCGTCGGCAAGCTCATCGCTGAGCGCGCCGTAAAGGCTGGCGTCAAGGACGTTGTCTTTGATCGTGGCGCCTTCATCTATCACGGTCGCATCAAGGCTTTGGCCGAAGCTGCACGTGAAGGTGGTCTGAACTTCTGATCGGTTGCCAGGCGGGCTTTGTGTCCGCCTGGCACCTTCATGAGTTTCCGGTCGCTTCCGATCCATGTGACGGGGGCGACTTTTGTCAATCTGCCGATTGCACCCGGAAAAGAAAAAGGAAAAGGACAATGGCACAGGAAAGAAGGGGTTCTCGCGAAGATCGCCAGAACCGCGAAGAGCGCGACAGCGAATTTGTCGATAAGCTCGTAGCAATTAACCGCGTCGCCAAGGTGGTGAAGGGCGGTCGTCGTTTCGGTTTCGCAGCTCTCGTCGTCGTTGGCGACCAGAAGGGCCGCGTTGGCTTCGGTCATGGCAAGGCGCGCGAAGTGCCGGAAGCCATCCGCAAGGCAACGGAAGCCGCCAAGCGCGACCTGATCTTCGTCCCGCTGCGTGGTGGTCGTACCCTGCATCACGACGTTCACGGCCGTCACGGCGCCGGCAAGGTGCTGCTGCGTTCGGCCAAGGCCGGTACCGGTATCATCGCTGGTGGTCCGATGCGCGCCGTCTTCGAGACGCTCGGCGTTCATGACGTCGTCGCTAAGTCGACCGGCTCGTCGAACCCGTACAACATGGTTCGTGCAACGTTCGACGCCCTCAAGAACCAGATGCACCCGAAGGACATCGCAGCTCAGCGCGGCATGAAGTACGCCACGCTCCAGGCTCGTCGTGTTTCCTCCGGCGCTGCTTCCGAAGAATAAGGGAGCTGACAGATGGCTAAGAAAGAAAACGCTGCGAAGACGGTTACCGTCGAGCAGATCGGTAGCCCCATTCGCCGTCCGGCCGTACAGCGTCAGACGCTTATCGGCCTGGGCCTCAACAAGATGCACCGGGTTCGCACGCTGGAAGATACACCAGCTGTTCGCGGCATGATCCGGTCGGTCCAGCACCTCGTTCGCGTCGTCGACGAGAAGTGAGGGGGATAAGCTCATGAAACTGAATGAAATCAAGGACAACGAAGGCTCGACCAAGAACCGCAAGCGTCTTGGCCGCGGCATCGGCTCCGGCTCCGGCAAGACTGCCGGTCGCGGTGTGAAGGGTCAGAAGGCTCGTTCGGGCGTTGCCATCAACGGCTTCGAAGGCGGCCAGATGCCAATCTACCGTCGTCTGCCGAAGCGCGGCTTCAACAACATCTTCGCTTCGGAGTTTGTTGTCGTGTCGCTCGGCCGCATCCAGACGGCAATCGACGCCAAGAAGCTTGACGCTTCGAAGTCCGTCGATGCAGCAGCTCTCAAGGCTGCCGGCGTGATCCGTCGCGAAAAGGACGGCGTTCGCGTGCTGGCCGATGGCGAACTGAAGGCTAAGATCTCGCTCGAAGTTGCAGGCGCTTCCAAGTCGGCGATCGAAAAGATCGAAAAGGCTGGCGGCTCCATCAAGCTGCTTTCGGCTGCTGCCGAATAATATTACTGATCAACCGCCCGGGGTGCTTCACTCCGGGCGGTTTTGCTCCCATATGTGAGCCTCACGTCCGCGATGGCGAATCGCTCGCCTCGGCGGACATAGCGGAAACCACGGTGAGGCATCCGATTGCAGACACAATCGCCTCGCGTCCGGTTTTCAAGACGAAAAGTTAGTCCTTCCGGAACGGACAGGGTACTCCCGCTGATTCCGAGATTTGGTACGCGGAGAATTGCATGGCTTCTGCAGCGGAACAGCTCGCCTCGAACCTGAATTTCTCGACTTTCGCCAAGGCGGAAGATCTGAAGAAACGACTGTGGTTCACGCTTGGTGCGCTTTTGGTCTACCGTCTTGGCACCTATATCCCGCTGCCAGGCCTTAATCCGGACGCGTTCGCGCAGGCCTTCCAGGGCCAGAGCGGCGGTATCCTCGGCCTCTTCAACATGTTTTCGGGCGGTGCAGTGGAGCGCATGGCGATCTTCGCGCTCGGCATCATGCCCTATATCTCTGCTTCGATCATCGTTCAGCTGATGACCTCCGTCGTTCCGGCGCTGGAACAGCTGAAGAAGGAAGGCGAGCAGGGTCGTAAGATCATCAACCAGTACACCCGTTACGGCACGGTGCTTCTCGGCGTCATGCAGGCCTATGGCATTGCCGTCGGCCTCGAGAGCGGCAACGGCCTCGTCAACGATCCGGGCTGGTTCTTCCGCATTTCCACGGTTATCTCGCTGCTTGGCGGCACGATGTTCCTGATGTGGCTCGGCGAGCAGATTACGTCGCGTGGTATCGGCAACGGCATCTCGCTGATCATCTTTGCCGGTATCGTCGCCCATCTGCCGACGGCTCTTGCCGGCACGCTCGAACTTGGCCGCACCGGCGCGCTGTCGACCCCTCTGATTCTGGCGATCATCGTCATGATTGTTGCCGTCATCGCGCTCATCGTCTTCGTCGAACGCGCCCAGCGCCGGCTTCTGATCCAGTATCCGAAGCGCCAGGTCGGCAACCGCATGTTCCAGGGCGACACCTCGCACCTGCCGCTGAAGCTCAACACCGCGGGCGTTATCCCAGCGATCTTCGCGTCGTCGCTGCTGCTGCTGCCGGCAACGCTTGCAGGCTTTGCCAACACCGCGACGCTGCCTGGCTGGGCGACGTCGATCGTTAGCGCGCTTGGCCACGGCCAGCCGCTCTACATGGTGCTCTACGGCGGCATGATCGCGTTCTTCGCCTTCTTCTACACGGCCATCGTCTTCAATCCGAAGGACACGGCCGACAATCTGAAGAAGCACGGTGGCTTCATTCCAGGCATCCGTCCGGGCGAGCGCACCGCCGAATACATCGATTACGTCCTGACGCGCATCACCGTGCTTGGCGCGATCTACCTGATCTTCGTCTGCATTCTGCCTGAAATTCTCATCGCGCAGACCGGCGTGCCGTTCTACCTTGGTGGTACGTCGCTTTTGATTGTTGTCAGCGTTACCCTTGATACGGTAGCACAGATCCAGGGTCACCTCATTGCTCAGCAGTATGAGGGGCTGATCAAGAAGTCGAAGCTGCGCGGAGGGAAGAGGGGACGATGAGACTGATTTTTTTGGGACCGCCCGGAGCTGGCAAGGGGACGCAAGCCAAGCTTCTGACGGAGAGGTACGGTATTCCGCAGCTTTCCACAGGTGACATGTTGCGGGCGGCCGTCGCCCAGGCGACCGAAGTCGGCAAGCGGGCCAAGGCTGTCATGGACGCCGGCCAGCTCGTTTCTGATGCGATCGTCAATGAGATCGTGTCGGACCGGATCGATGCGCCGGATTGTGCCAACGGCTTTATCCTCGATGGATATCCGCGCACGGTTCCGCAGGCGGTCGCTCTCGGCCAGATGCTCAAAGGCAAGGGCTTGAAGCTCGACGCCGTGATCGAGCTCAAGGTCGACGAGACGGCGCTTGTAAAGCGCATGGAGAATCGCGTAGCGGAAACCATCGCTGCGGGCGGCTCGGTTAGATCGGACGACAATCCGGAAGCCTTCAAGCGTCGGCTTACGGAATATCGCGAAAAGACCGCACCTTTGTCGGAGCACTATGCCGGCACTGGTGAGCTGAAGACGATTGATGGCATGGCCGATGTGGACGCCGTGACAGCACAGATCGAGAAGATTCTGGCTTAGACCCTGGGTCTTTGCCGAAAAGGAACCGCCGGGGAGTTGACTTTTCCGGCTGATTCCGCCAAAGACAGCGCCAACTCGCGACATGGGAGCGATCGGCGCGGTCTTCAACGAAACGAAGTCCGGGTACGGTCGTTTTTGACGTGTCTCGAACCTCAATCAACGTGCGGCTCTTGAGGTCGCGTAACGAAGCACCTATTGCCGGATGGCAACTGGAACGCAAGGAGAATAGACGTGGCACGTATCGCTGGCGTCAACATCCCGACGGCAAAGCGCGTTGTTATCGCGCTGACCTACATTCACGGGATCGGACCGAAATTCGCACAGGAAATCGTCGAGAAGGTCGGTATTCCGGCTGATCGCCGCGTGCATCAGTTGACGGATGCTGAAGTTCTTCAGATCCGTGAAACGATCGACCGCGACTACCAGGTTGAAGGTGACCTGCGTCGTGACACGTCGATGAACATCAAGCGTCTGATGGACCTGGGCTGCTACCGCGGCCTGCGTCATCGCCGCAGCCTGCCGGTGCGCGGTCAGCGTACCCACACCAATGCCCGCACCCGCAAGGGTCCGGCAAAGGCGATCGCCGGTAAGAAGAAGTAATTTCCCGAATAGGGAGATTGGGAGGCTGGCGCACGCGCCGGCCTCCTTTTGCAGTTTGGGAAGGGCGATGCCCGACCGTCGCGGAGCCGGACCGGTTTCGTGAAATACCTGCAGGGCCGGTTCCTCCGGTCCTGGATGAAACTAAAGAAGCAGGGCAGGGGACGAAAATTCCTTTCCCGGTGGAGCCGCTGGAATTACGGCGGTGCAGAGATCTAAGAAAGGGATCCTATGGCCAAGGAAGCCACCCGCGTTCGCCGTCGCGAACGCAAGAACATCACGTCTGGCGTAGCGCACGTCAATTCGTCGTTCAACAACACCATGATCACCATCACCGACGCACAGGGCAACGCAATTGCCTGGTCGTCTGCCGGTGCGAAGGGTTTCAAGGGCTCGCGTAAGTCGACCCCGTTTGCCGCTCAGATCGCCGCTGAAGACTGCGCCAAGAAGGCTCAGGAACACGGCATGAAGTCGCTTGAAGTCGAAGTTTGCGGCCCAGGTTCCGGTCGTGAATCCGCTCTTCGCGCACTGCAGGCAGCGGGCTTCATGATCACCTCGATCCGCGATGTGACCCCGATCCCGCACAACGGTTGCCGCCCGCGCAAGAAGCGCCGCGTCTGATCATTTGCGTTCAAAATGCCGGTGAGGGCGCTTCGGCGCGCTCCCGGACTTCGGGGCTCGGTTGTCACGATTGGATGGTGACAACGAACGGAAGGCACAAAACATGATCCAGAAAAATTGGCAGGAACTGATCAAGCCGAACAAGGTGGAGTTCATCTCCTCGGGCCGCACCAAGGCAACGTTGGTCGCGGAACCGCTTGAACGCGGCTTTGGTCTGACGCTCGGCAACGCGCTTCGTCGCGTGCTGTTGTCGTCGCTTCGCGGTGCTGCTGTCACCGCGGTGCAGATCGACGGCGTCCTGCATGAGTTCTCCTCTATCCCGGGCGTCCGGGAAGACGTGACGGACATCGTGCTCAACATCAAGGAAATCGCCATCAAGATGGATGGCGACGACGCAAAGCGCATGGTTGTGCGCAAGCAGGGTCCGGGCGTTGTAACCGCCGGTGACATCCAGACGGTTGGCGACATCGAAATCCTCAACCCGAACCATGTGATCTGCACCCTCGACGAGGGCGCTGAAATCCGCATGGAGTTCACCGTCAACAACGGCAAGGGCTACGTTCCGGCTGACCGCAACCGTTCGGAAGATGCTCCGATCGGCCTCATCCCGGTCGACAGCCTGTACTCGCCGGTCAAGAAGGTCTCGTACAAGGTGGAGAACACCCGCGAAGGCCAGGTTCTTGATTATGACAAGCTGACGATGTCCATCGAGACGGACGGTTCCGTCACCGGTGAAGATGCGATCGCGTTTGCGGCCCGTATCCTTCAGGACCAGCTGTCGGTTTTCGTCAACTTCGACGAGCCGCAGAAGGAAGCAGAGGAAGAGGCTGTCACCGAACTCGCCTTCAACCCGGCGCTTCTCAAGAAGGTCGACGAACTGGAGCTTTCCGTCCGTTCGGCCAACTGCCTGAAGAACGACAACATCGTCTACATTGGCGACCTCATTCAGAAGACCGAAGCAGAAATGCTCCGCACGCCGAATTTTGGTCGCAAGTCGCTGAACGAAATCAAGGAAGTTCTCGCTTCCATGGGCCTGCACCTCGGCATGGAAGTGCCGTCCTGGCCGCCTGAGAACATCGAAGATCTCGCAAAGCGTTACGAAGACCAATACTAACCATTAGACTGCGGGCAGATGCCTGCAAGTGAAGGAGAATAGCAATGCGCCACGGTAAAGCCGGCCGCAAGCTGAATAGAACCGCCAGCCACCGCAAGGCGATGTTTGCCAACATGGCAGCTTCGCTGATCGAGCACGAGCAGATCGTTACGACCCTGCCGAAGGCTAAGGAAATCCGCCCGATCGTTGAAAAGCTCGTCACCCTCGGCAAGCGCGGCGACCTGCATGCTCGTCGTCAGGCGATCTCGCAGATCCGCGACGCTGTTGTCGTTGCCAAGCTGTTCGACACGATCGCTTCGCGCTACGCCACCCGCAACGGCGGCTACCTGCGCATCATGAAGGCTGGCTTCCGCCAGGGCGACAACGCTGCTCTCGCCGTCATCGAATTCGTTGACCGCGACACCGATGCAAAGGGTGCGAAGGATCGCGCTCGCGTCGCAGCTGAAGCTGACGCCGCAGAAGCAGCCTGATTATTTCAGGCTGATTGAATTGAAAGCGGCCGGGTGTTCGTCACCCGGCCGCTTTTTTATGTCCCATCATTCGGTGAGGCCGCGTCTTGCAGCCAGACCATCAGCCTCGCTGATCGGGACGTACAGACACTGCGCCGCCGATCCGCTTGCGAATGTAACCAGCACGCCAACGGCCACAGGCAGTGCCAGGTCGAGGGTCTCTTACAAGTGGAATTGTCCGACAGGGCCATCTATGCCCGACGGCTTCTGTTGGCCCCAAGAGGCCAATAGGCCTCATATCGAGGCTGGCACACATAAACCGTCGACGAAGGAAAATACACCGTCATGGAGACGATAGAAGCCGTCTTGCGGGACCGGGAGTTCCAGCATTTCTCGTTTCGATAAGCCTGCGTAGACGCCTCGGATAATTCGCCCGAACAACCCGTGCGATATCGCTATCGTCGGACGTCCGATATCTGCAATCCATGCTTTCGCACGGTTGCAAGCATGGTCGAAGTTCTCACCATCAGGTGATTTGAAATACCAATCGAAAGCATCGGAACCGTCGAGATAGCCGGGGAACTCCGAGTTGATCTCAAATGTGGTCATCCCGTCCCATGAGCCAAGCGTGACCTCCATGAGCCGGGCATCTTCGCTGCTTGGGACGGAAAGCACACGTTGAACCCTGCGCGCGGTCTCGCGAGTTCTGCCAAGGGGACTGACTTGCATCACGGACGACTGAGCGGCATCAGCGATCTCGTGAAAAAGAATTCTTGCGACGAAATCTGCCTGATCGATACCGCGCGGAGTAAGTGACGAGTCCTTTTGGCCCTGAAACCTCCCGAGTGTATTCCAAACGGTTTCACCATGCCGCAACAGGTAAATATTCGACACGCGAATGCCCCTCTTAAACGACTAAATACAAGAATGGACAGTCGCATGGCCGATTGATGACCGCAATTGGCGCGAAGCGGCCGCCCCGTCATGGCGGCAGTCTTCGATACGGCATGACGCATCTTGTTCAAGGTTCAGCAGGGCACCGCCTACGCTACGGCATCCTTTGCGTGTCGGTGCGGCGGGTTGGCCTGCCGTTTGCGCTTCAGATAGGGCTTGCGCACCAGCCGCCATCCCAAAAGCAAGGCGACGAGCGCGAGATAGGTCATCTGCTCGAGACCGACTACCTTCACCGACATGGCAAAATGCAATGCACCCGCCGCAGCGATGACATAGGCGAGCTTGTGCAACTGATTCCAGCGGCTGCCAAGGCGTCGGATCGACCAGGTGTTCGATGTCAACGCCAGCGGAATGAGCATCACCAGACCGGCCATCCCGATGGTGATGAACGGGCGCCGAGCAATGTCGGCGATGATGGCGGGGATGTTCAAGACCTGGTCGAGCAGGAAATAGGCCAGGAAGTGCATGACGACGTAGTAGAATGCAAGCAGCCCGAGGGCACGTCGATAGCGCAGCCAGTTGGTCCCGAACAGGTCGCGGATCGGGGTGATCGCCAGCGTGGCGACTAGAAAGCGCAGCGCCCAGATGCCCAGCAGATGCTCGAATTCCTTGACCGGATTTCCCGGAAGCCGCCCGGTCGCGCCGAGATAGAAGGCAACGAGCGCCGGACAGAGACCGAGCCCGTACAGTGCCCAGACGGACGCCGTGTGGAAGCGTTTTGGCAGGGCTGGCAGTTTGGCCATGGTCAGAAATTCGCTTTCAGGTCCATGCCGGCATAAAGGCCGGCGACTTCGTCTGCATAGCCATTGAAGGGCAGCGTGTCGCGCCGGTTGGCGCCGAAGAAGCCGCCGCCGCCGATCCTGTTTTCTGTCGCCTGGCTCCAGCGCGGATGGTCGACGGCGGGGTTCACATTGGCGTAAAAGCCATACTCGGTGGGCGCCGAGAGGTTCCAGGTCGAAGGTGGCGGTGTTTCCGTCAGCGAGATCCGCACGATCGACTTGATACCCTTGAAGCCGTATTTCCAGGGGGTGACGAGCCGGATCGGCGCGCCGTTCTGGTTGGGCAGGGTCTTGCCGTAGACGCCGACCGAGAGAATGGTCAGCGGGTGACGGGCCTCGTCGAGGCGCAGGCCTTCGCGGTAGGGCCAGGGCAGCGGTTGGAAGAAGCCGGATTGGCCGGGCATTTGCTCCGGGCGCACCACGGTTTCGAACGAGACGTACTTGGCACTGCCGAGCGGCTCGACCTTGTCGAGGAGTGCTGCGAGCGGAAATCCGGTCCAGGGAATAACCATCGACCAGGCTTCGACGCACCGCATCCGATAGACACGTTCTTCGAGTGGAAGCGCCAGAAGCTCCTCCAGCCCGAATTCTTTCGGCTTGGCGACGAGACCGTCGACCTTCACGGTCCACGGCGTCGGCTTGAACGCATCCGCGTTTGCGGCAGGATCGGCCTTGCCGGTCCCGAATTCGTAAAAATTGTTGTAGCCCGTGACGTCGGCTTCCGGTGTCAGGTCCTCGTCCACGGTGTATTTGCCCTTGGGCGCCGCAAGGGCGACGGCATGGGCAGTACCCGCGCCCGCGACTAGCAGGGCGCCAGCAGTCGTTGCCAGAAAAGTGCGTCGTGAAAGAAAGCAGCCCTCCGGTGTGATTTCGGATGATGCGATTCTCGGTGGACGATAGGCCGGCATGATCTTTTCCGCTTTGAAGGTGTGGGTCTTGTCTGCTCAAACTGACCAGAGTTTCGATCACTGAGAAAGAGGCGGATAACCACGTTTTCGTGCGTTGCGCGTGATGCCAACTGATTTGCGTATGTCTTGGCGACGTTTGCCTTTTTTCCTGCGAAATCCTATCTGAACGTAGCCGCGACGAATAGGAGAATGCGTCATATGATCTTTGGTTCAAGAGCGCTTGCAACGCTCGTTCTTGCTGTCTCTCTGTCCTGTCCGGCAATTGCTCAGGATGCGAAGACCGTGCCGCAATCGCGCACGGAAATGCAGCTTTCCTTCGCGCCGTTGGTCAAGCAGACAGCGAACGCTGTGGTCAATGTCTATGCCGAGCGCGTGGTAGAGCGTCGATCGATCTTCTCGGGCGATCCCTTCTTCGAGGAGTTCTTCGGGCAGCGCATGCCAAACCGCAGCGAGAAGCAGTCATCGCTCGGTTCCGGGGTGATCGTCGGCAAGAACGGCATCGTCGTCACCAACAATCACGTGATCGAAGGCGCCGACGACATCAAGGTGGCGCTCGCCGATGGCCGTGAATATCCCTGCAAGATCATGCTCAAGGATGATCGCCTCGATCTCGCGGTGCTGAAGATCCAGTCCGATGGGCCGTTCGACGTCATTCCGATTGGCGATTCTGACGCGGTCGAGGTCGGCGACATCGTGCTGGCGATCGGCAATCCCTTCGGCGTCGGCCAGACCGTAACCAGCGGCATCGTTTCAGCGCTTGCCCGCAATCAGGTGTCGTCGGGCGATTTCGGCTTCTTCATCCAGACGGACGCGGCCATCAACCCCGGCAATTCCGGCGGCGGCCTGATCGACATGAACGGCGCGTTGATCGGCATCAATACCGCAATCTTCTCCAAGGGTGGCGGCTCCAACGGCGTCGGCTTTGCCATTCCGGCCAATCTGGTGAAGGTTTTTGTCGCATCCGCCGAGGGCGGCAATGGCTCGTTCGTGCGTCCATTCATCGGCGCGTCTTTTGAGCCTGTGACATCGGAAGTCGCGGAAGCGCTCGGGCTCGATCGTGCGCGTGGTGCGCTCGTGACCGCCGTTGTCAATGGTGGGCCGGCGGCCTCGGCCGGGATCAAGCCGGGGCAGGTGATCACGGCCGTCAATGGTATCGCCGTCGAACATCCCGATGCTCTTGGCTATCGATTGACCACCGTCGGCATCGGCCATGAGGCGCGCGTCACGGTTTCGGAAAACGGCAAGCCGCACGATGTCAGCCTGAAGCTCAACCGGGCACCGGAGACGTCGCCGCGTGATGAACGGCTTATTGAGGGCCGCAATCCGTTTGCCGGTGCAGTTGTCGCAAATCTCTCGCCTCGACTGGCCGAGGAGTTGCGCCTGTCGACCTCGTTGCAGGGTGTCGTCGTGACCGAAATCAACCGCGGCTCGCCCGCCGCACGCATCGGCCTGGCGCCGAAGGATATCATCCGGTCCGTCAACGGGGCTGCGATCGACAGCTCGAAGACGCTGGAAAGCGTCATGGGCGAGGGTGCCTCCTTCTGGCGCGTTGAAATTGAGCGTGACGGCCAGATCATTCGTCAGTTCTTCCGATGAGTGACCTCTTCTCCTCCTCGGAACCGCCGGAAATGACCTCGGCAAGGCCGCTTGCCGATCGTCTGCGTCCACGCACGCTGTCCGAAGTCACCGGCCAGGAGCATCTGACGGGCGAGGATGGCGTGCTGACGCGCATGATCGCGTCGGGATCGCTCGGCTCGATGATCTTCTGGGGGCCGCCCGGTACCGGCAAGACGACGGTTGCGCGTTTGCTGTCGGGCGAGGCGGGGCTGGCTTTCGAGCAGATCTCGGCGATCTTTTCCGGTGTCGCAGATCTTAAGAAGGTTTTCGAATCGGCGCGGGCACGGCGGATGTCCGGCCGGCAGACCTTGTTGTTCGTCGACGAAATCCACCGTTTCAACCGTGCGCAGCAGGACAGCTTCCTGCCTGTCATGGAAGACGGCACGGTCATTCTGGTTGGGGCAACGACGGAGAACCCATCCTTCGAACTCAACGCCGCTCTCTTGTCGCGCGCTCGCGTTCTGACGTTCAAGCCGCATGGTGAAGAGAGCCTGCAGGAATTGCTGAAGCGCGCGGAAGAAACGGAAGGCAAGCCGCTGCCGCTCGACGCGGACGCCCGGGCAAGCCTCATTCGCATGGCCGATGGCGATGGCAGGGCATCGCTGACTTTGGCCGAAGAAGTCTGGCGTGCGGCGCGACGCGACGAGATCTTCGACGTCGAAGCGCTGCAGCGGATCGTGCAGCGGCGAGCGCCCGTCTACGACAAGGGCCAGGACGGCCACTACAATCTGATCTCGGCGCTGCACAAATCGGTGCGCGGCTCCGACCCGGATGCCGCCCTCTATTATCTCTGCCGGATGTTCGATGCCGGCGAGGACCCGCTCTATCTCGGAAGGCGCCTCGTTCGCATGGCGGTGGAGGATATCGGCCTTGCAGATCCCCAGGCGCTGGCAATCTGCAATGCCGCCAAGGACGCCTACGATTACCTCGGCTCGCCGGAAGGAGAGCTGGCGCTCGCCCAGGCCTGCGTCTATCTCGCGACAGCGCCGAAATCGAATGGCGTTTACATGGCCTATAAGGCCGCCATGCGGGCGGCCAAGGAAAACGGTTCTCTGCTGCCACCGAAGCATATTCTCAACGCGCCGACCAAGCTGATGAAGGGTGAGGGTTACGGCGACGGCTACCGCTACGACCACGACGAGCCGGATGCGTTCTCGGGCCAGGACTATTTCCCGGAAAAGATGGGGCGCAGAACTTTCTACGATCCGCCGGAGCGGGGCTTCGAGCGCGAGATCCGCAAACGATTGGAATGGTGGGCAAAGCTGCGTCGGGAGCGAAGCTAAGAGACAATTGGGACCTGGTCCAAGACGGAATGCTCGGGGCGCTCCATCTCCGTTCCCAAGTATCTTTAGGCCGAAAACCGCTTAAGCTTTGGAAATAGCCAAGCATTGCCGGTCGTGCAGGGCTGGTTTGCCGCGGCATATCTTGCTGTCGCCCGCGAACCGTGAGATAGAGACCGTGTTGCAGACGGCTGCACGGTATTGGATACCGAACATCCGCGGGGACGGCCTCGCTCCACTCTCTAGGAGTTTGAAATGGCCTGGTTAATCCTCTTTCTTGCCGGCATCCTCGAAATCGGCTGGGCAATCGGTCTCAAATACACTGAAGGCTTTACGCGGTTGGTGCCGACGGTCCTGACCGCTGGATCGATGGTTGTCAGCATCGCCTTGCTTGGCCTTGCTGTCAGAACCCTGCCGCTCGGCACGGCCTACGCCGTCTGGACCGGTATCGGCACCGTTGGCACCGTCATCCTCGGCATCGTTCTTTTTGCCGAACCGGCGACCTTTGTCCGTCTCGGCTGCATCGCGCTGATCGTGACCGGTATCGCCGGCCTGAAGCTTGCCGCCTAACGCAACGTTAGGCGCCTGCCGCTACAGCTTGGATACTGCTGTATTCCGACGCACTGCTATCGCAGTGCGTCGAGAACGGCTGCTGCCGCCTGCATCTCCTGCCAGCGGAGCTCGCGGCGCTTGAACGCTTCCTCGTCCGTGCCCCAATGCTCGATCTGCCAGTCTTCGTCGACATGGGCAGCCGCCCATGCCTGCTCGGCCGTCAGCCGGCCGGATGCGAAAGCAACCGCGAGCAGGGCGGAGCCTGTCAAAGTCGTGATTGTGTGGATACAAGTGAGGCCGAGCGGCGTCGCGAAGGCACGCAAGCCCTCGGCATAGGCGGTGATCGCCTCTTCAGGCTGTTCCTGGTGGATGACACCCTCGGCCAGAATGAAGCGAGCGCCGAGCGACTGGGCGGCCCATTCGAGCACCGGGTTCCAGACCGCGTTCTGCCGTCCGACAAGGCCTTCCGGGCTGTCGGCGCGGTAGCAGAGCAGATCCGTCCCGGCAAACCGCAGAATGTCTTCGAAAACCGAGCGCTGGTCCTTCGCCACGCCGTCGAGCGCCGTGTTGGCGATACGGGTGACCGGCATCTTGGCGGGATCGATGACCTCGGCCTGTGCGTCCCATTCGGCCGCCAGCATTTCGGCAAGCTTGAGGGTCGGGACGGCAAGGGGATGTTTGGCCGGCGTGCGAACCGGCCGACCGTCGAGCAGGACGCTGTGGCCGCCGTCGTCCGCGGCGCCAATGCTGACGTCCTTGTAGAAGCGCTTGGGCAGCGGCTTCAGCATCTGGATCTGCGCGCGCCGGACCGGGTCCTCGTGGCTCAGCGCACCGATGAGTTCATCGCGAATATCAGGCATGATAGTGTTCCATCCACTCAATGATATCGGCCGGCGTGCGGGCAATATAATCGGCGCCCGCTTCGACGAGGTCGGGCACGCCAGCGTAACCCCAGGCAACGCCGATGGCGGCGGCACCGGCAGCCTTTGCCATCTGCATATCATAAATCGCGTCGCCGATGACGACGGTATCGCGCGGATCGATCCCCGTTTCGGAGCAGCATTCCGTCACCATGGCAGGATGCGGTTTTGAAGGGCAGTCGTCAGCGGTACGCGACACGAAGAACATCCTGTTAAAGCCGTGGGTCTCGGCGATATGCGTCAGGCCGCGGCGCGATTTGCCAGTGACGGCTCCGATCAGCAGCTCGTCGCGACCGGAAAGCGTCTGCATCATCGCTGCGATGCCCGGAAACAGCAATTCCTGAAAGCCGGCTTCCGCACGAACGCCGGCAAAAATCGCCTTGTAGTGCGCTGTCATTGCCAACGCCTGGTCGTCGACATGATCGCGTCCGAGCAGGCGGGCAATGGCGATATCGAGCGTCAGGCCGATGATGCCTTTGGTCGCCGACAATTCAGGGCGATCCAGCGCGAAGGCTTCGAAGGTTCGTGCCATCACTTCATGGATGAGACCGCCGCTGTCGACCAGCGTGCCGTCGCAATCGAAAAGCGCCAGTTTCATCAGTCGTCCTCGCCAGGCTCGTTCTCTTCGAAGCCCAGCAGGTTCCAGCTTTGGACCATGTGCGGCGGCAGCGGCGCGGTCACACGCAGGCGACCACCGTCCGGATGCGGGATATCGATATGGCGCGCGTGCAGATGCAGACGGTTCTGCATGCCGCCGGGCAGGCTCCAGTTGATATCGGCGTCGAAATACTTGGGATCGCCAAGGATCGGATGACCGATGTGCAAGGCGTGCACGCGCAGCTGATGGGTGCGGCCGGTATAGGGCTCCATCTCGAGCCAGGCGAGGTTCTGCGCGGCCTGCTCACGAATGCGGTAGTAGGAAATGGCGTGGTCGGCGCCGTCCTCGCCATGTTTGGCGATGCGCATGCGGTCGCCGTCCGGCGTCTGCTCCTTGACCAGCCAGGTGGAGATGCGGTCTTCGCGCTTGCGCGGAACGCCCTTGACCAGCGCCCAGTAGGTCTTCTTGGTGTCGCGCTCTCGGAAGGCAGCCGTCAGTTTTTGCGCCGCGCCACGGGTGCGCGCGATGACAAGCACACCTGAAGTGTCGCGGTCGAGGCGGTGAACCAGACGGGGCTTCTCTCCGCGCTGGTTGGTCCAGGCCTCCAGCATCTTGTCGATATGCCGGTTGACGCCCGAGCCGCCCTGAACCGCAAGCCCTGCCGGCTTGTTGAGCACGATAACCTTCGCGTCCTCATGCAGCACCATGCGCGACAACAACTCACCGTCTGGCGAGTGGCGAAGATCACGCCCGGCAATCGGGCCTGTCTTCACTTCCTTCGCGTCGACGTTAAGCGGAGGGATGCGGACCGTCTGGCCCGGCTGCAGCCGCGTATCGGATTTGACGCGGCCGCCATCGACACGGATCTGGCCCGAGCGCAGCAGCTTCTGCAGCGGACCGAAACCCAGCCCGGGAAAATGTACCTTGAACCAGCGATCGAGGCGCATACCCGCCTCGTCACCGTCCACCTGCTTATGTTCTATGCCTGCCATCTCAGCGAACCTGCTTCCTGTTCTTTAGAGGCAGCCTTTAGACCATTGCGCGCATCAGGGCCAGCCCGGCAAAGACCGCCAGGATCGAAAGCACGACGCTTGCCGCGATATAGGTGACGGCAAGTGCGGCATCACCACGTTCAAACAGCGTGATCGTATCCAGCGAGAAGGCGGAAAAGGTCGTGTAGCCGCCGAGCACGCCGGTGATCAGAAACAGCCGCATCTCGGCCGAAGCGCCGAACTTGCGCATGATCAACTCGGCCAAGAGGCCGATGACGAAGGAGCCTGTGATGTTGACGCCGAGCGTTCCCCAGGGAAAGCCCGGCCCCCAACGGTGAAGCGTCCAGAGGCCAACGAGATAGCGAACCATCGATCCGATGGCGCCGCCGGCACCGACAAGCAGAAGGTTGGACATTGGATACTCCCGCTATTCCCTCTGTCTTAGGCCAGCCGCTCGGCGTGCCATTTCAGGTGATCGTCCATGAAGGTAGAGATGAAGTAATAGGAGTGGTCGTAGCGCTCGTGCATGCGCAGTGTGAGGCCTATGCCGGTTCCCTTGATGGCCTCTTCGAAGAGCCACGGCCGCAGGCCGTTGTCGAGAAAGCTGTCGGCCTTGCCCTGGTCAATGAGGAACTCGGGGAAACGGGCACCGTCCTTGACCAGCGCGCAGGCATCATATTGCCGCCAGGCGGCCTTGTCCTCGCCAAGATATTTCTCGAAGGCGCCGATCGACCAGTCGGCCGTCGACGGTTCGACGATCGGCGCAAAGGCCGAGCAACTGCGGAAACGGTCGGGGTTCTTGAGCGCGATGGTCATTGCGCCGTGGCCGCCCATCGAATGGCCGAAAATGCCCTGCCGGCTCATGTCGACGCGGAAGTGCTGGCTGACGAAAGCCGGCAGCTCCTCAGTAATATAGCTGTACATCTGATAGTGCTCGGCCCACGGCGTCTGCGTGGCATCGAGATAGAAGCCGGCACCCTTGCCCATCTGCCAGTTGGTGAGTTCGTCCGGAACCTCCGTCCCGCGCGGGCTGGTGTCGGGGCAGACGATAATCAGCCCCAGCTCGGCGGCCATGCGGCGGTATTCGCCCTTTTCCATGACGTTGGCATGGGTGCAGGTGAGGCCCGAAAGATACCAGAGCACCGGCCGCGGCTCCTTGATCGCCTGTGGGGGCACGAAGACGGCGAATGTCATCTCGCCCTTGCAGGCCTCTGACTCGTGCGAGAAGACGCCCTGCATGCCGCCGAACGCGGTGTTCTGAGAAAGGACTTTCATCAAATGCTCCTGGGATATCGTGGGTTCAACCGGCGAGTTGCACGGCCGCGTTGACCGCGGCGGCAACAAGCACGGTGTTGAAGAAGAAGGAAACGATGGCGTGCATCAGATTGATGCGCCGCATCGCCGTAGTGGTGATGGCGACATCAGACGTCTGGGCGGTCATGCCGATCACGAAGGAAAAATATAGAAAATCATAGCCGCCCGGTTCCGGCGTTTCGGGGAAATCGAGGCCACGCTGCGGGGTGGGGGGCTGCCCGCTGTCGTCAGGCACCCAGTAAACGTGGGCGTAGTGCATCGCTGCCATCACGTGAATGGTTGCCCAGCCCAAGACGACGGAGGCAAAGGCCAGCGCCAGCTCGAGCGTCGGCCCCTTGCTTTCGCCGTTGAGCGCGAAGAACAGCGAGATCAGCGCCGTAGCGGCCGCTCCGAAGGTGACGAGAAAGATGACGGATTCCGGTTCGTCGGTGTTTCGCGCGTGCGTCTTGAGGTGTTTGCCGGTCATCATTCGCAGCCTTCGGCCGCTCAGGACGAGATAGACACAGAAGAAGGCAATCGCCGCGACCTCGAGCATATAGCTTGGCGCGAAGAACCATGTAACCGGCAGGCTGACGAAGGCGCATAGCGATGCGGTGTAGAACGGCCAATGCCTGAGCTTTGTCGTCGCAGTCATCGAAAATGCCCTTGCGATCCATCGCGGGGTGACGCCCGCCTCACTTTTTCGTCTGGCGTGCGAGTCGGTCAAGTGTCTCAAGGAAGGTCGAACGGTCGCGTTGCGTGAAGGCGGCATTGTAGCCCTTGCTTTCGCCGGTCTCGCGCAGGTGCTGGCCAAGGTCGCGCATGGCGGATGCCATGCCGATATTGCTCTTGTCGAAGACGCGGCCGGAAGGGCCGGTGACGAAAGCGCCGGCAGCCACGCAGCGGACCGCAAGCGGTACGTCGGCGGTCACGACGATATCGCCTTCATGAGCGCGTTCGGCGATCCAGTCGTCGGCAGCGTCGAAACTCGCCGAGACGATGACGTTGTGGACCATCGGGTCGCGCGACGGACGCAGCCCCGAATTGGCGACGAAGGTCACTTCGAAGCCGTGGCGCTCGGCCACCTTCAGCACTTCCGCCTTCACCGGGCAGGCATCGGCATCGACATAGATCATCTTGAATCAACTTCTCAACGGGACTGAAAAAGCGCCGGAATACAATTGATTCCGGCGCCTTCCTGAATCGGATTACTAAGCAATTCCCGGAAAAGTGCGAAACGGTTTCCGTCTGGAATTGCTCAGTTGGCGCTTAGTAGAGAACCACGCTGCGGATGCTTTCGCCGGAATGCATCAGCTCGAAACCCTTGTTGATGTCTTCTAGCGGCATGGTGTGGGTGATCATTGGATCGATCTCGATCTTGCCTTCCATGTACCAGTCGACGATCTTCGGCACGTCGGTGCGGCCGCGTGCGCCGCCAAAGGCGGTGCCCATCCAGCTGCGTCCGGTGACGAGCTGGAACGGACGGGTGGAGATCTCCTGGCCGGCGCCGGCAACGCCGATGACAACCGACTTGCCCCAGCCGCGATGCGAGGCTTCGAGCGCCTGGCGCATGACCTTGGTATTGCCGGTGCAATCGAACGTGTAGTCGGCGCCGCCGATCTGGTCGGCACCGCGCTTCGTCATGTTGACGAGGTAGGGCACGATGTCGTCGCCCACTTCCTTCGGGTTGACGAAGTGGGTCATGCCGAAGCGCTCGCCCCAGGCCTTCTTGTCGTTGTTGAGATCGACACCGATGATCATGTCGGCACCGGCGAGACGCAGGCCCTGGATGACATTGAGGCCGATACCGCCGAGACCGAAGACGATCGCGGTCGCGCCCATCTCGACCTTTGCGGTGTTGATCACGGCACCGATGCCGGTGGTGACACCACAGCCGATGTAGCAGATCTTGTCGAACGGCGCGTCGGGGTTGACCTTGGCAACCGCGATTTCAGGCAGAACCGTGTAGTTGGCAAACGTCGAGCAACCCATGTAGTGGTGGATCTTGTCCTTGCCGATCGAGAAGCGCGAGGTGCCGTCCGGCATCAGGCCTTGCCCTTGCGTCGAGCGGATCGCGGTGCACAGGTTGGTCTTGCGTGACAGACACGACGGGCAGGAGCGGCACTCAGGCGTGTAGAGCGGAATGACGTGATCGCCCTTTTTCACCGAGGTGACGCCCGGACCGACGTCGACGACGATGCCGGCACCCTCGTGGCCGAGGATTGCCGGGAACAGGCCTTCGGGATCAGCACCCGACAGCGTGAAATCGTCGGTGTGGCAGATGCCGGTGGCCTTGACTTCGATCAGCACTTCTCCGGCCCGCGGACCCTCGAGCTGAACGGTCATCACTTCCAGCGGCTTGCCTGCCTGAACGGCGACGGCGGCGCGTACATCCATCTATTTTCTCCTTGGATTAACAATGACTTCGGGCGGCATCGGCGCAGTGGCCAATGTCGCCCGTTGGAATCGGCAATGAACTAACGAATAGTCTGTTGGACGCGATTGAGTTCCATCTCAAGAGCGGCAATGGCCTTGCCGGTCTGTTCGTGCAATTTCTTGACGAGCGCAAGCTGCTCGCGAAGGCTTTCGCCAGAAGCGGTCTTCGTCTCGTCATCAGGCGCGCGGCCCATGCCGGCGATCAGCCAGGCGGGCGTGACGCCAAGCACGCCGGCGAGCATGAACAGGCGGTTGGTGCGTGGCTCCGCCCGGTCGCGCTCCCAGGCGGCGACTGTTTCCACCCGGACGCCGAGCTGATCGGCGAGATCCTTGGTCGAAAGATTGGCCGCGTCACGTGCGCGCCAGATGCGTCCGCCCAGCGTATCTCCGTCGCCGGGATCGCGCAGGCGGGCAATCATCGTTTCGGTGGACAAGCGCATGGATATCTCCTTTGCCACGGTCACGTTCAAAGGTCCCGGTTTCTGATCGGAGAAGTGGGAGAGCTTCTCCTCCGGGGCGGAAGATGACGTGAGCTTATAGGCATTCGGGCCGTTGCGGACCACCCCGGAGCGGCAAAAACACGGTCAAAAGCGGCCCGGGCTATGAAATGCGCTCTTTCGTGTCGCGCCCGCATGCGTTGAAAAGCGCCGCTAACGTTCTAAGGTGGCGCAACCAAATCGGAAAAAGCCCATGACCGCGCCGGTATCGACAGCAGCCACTCCCCAGAACACCGTGATGCAGGGCGTCGCCATCATGCTCTTTGCCATGGTCATCCTGCCGGGCATGGATGTGATTGCCAAATACATGGCTGTGGTCGAGGGCATGGCGCCGGCACAGGTGACCTTCTATCGGTTCTTTTTCCAGCTTGTCGCGACGCTGCCCTTGCTCCTGACGATCGGTGGCGTGAGGGCGCTGCGACCGAAACGGCTCTGGCTCAACCTGCTGCGCGGGATTCTCTTGGCGGCAGCAGCCCTGTTCTTCTTCATTTCGGTGAAGTACATGCCGCTCGCCGATGTGTTTGCGATCTATTTCGTCGAGCCGTTTATCCTGACGTGCCTGTCGGCGTTGATCCTGCGCGAGAGGGTAGACTGGCGTCGGTGGTTGGCGATCGCCGTCGGT
Source organism: Ensifer sp. GW821-FHT05G01 (assembly GCF_059419585.1). Lineage (NCBI taxonomy): Bacteria > Pseudomonadati > Pseudomonadota > Alphaproteobacteria > Hyphomicrobiales > Rhizobiaceae > Ensifer > Ensifer sp. GW821-FHT05G01. The sequence goes on from NZ_JBWKSC010000016.1 coordinate 29,133, forward strand.
TTTGCCGGCGCGATGATCGTCATCCAGCCGAGCTTCGCAGCGTTCGGGGCAACATCGTTGCTACCGGTCGCCTGCGCCACAGTCTTTGCGTTTTATCTTCTCTTGAACCGTGCGGTCGGAACGGCCGACAGTCCTCTGACGATGCAGACGATTGCCGGTATCGGCGGAACGCTGTTCATGGTGGGCGTGATTGCGATAGGCGACGGCTTGGGCGTCGCCGACTTCGAGCCGTCCCTGCCGAACACGTCGCTCGGCTGGGTGCTCGTCATCATCCTCGGCTCGCTTTCGGGCTATGGCCACCTTCTGGTGGTCAAGGCCTTCCAGGCCGCACCCGTTTCCCTGCTGGCGCCGTTTGCCTATTTCGAGATCGTCACAGCGACCGCACTTGGCTATCTCATCTTCGGCGACTTCCCGTCGCTCTCGAAATGGCTCGGCATCGCGATCATCGTGGTGTCAGGGTTGTTCATGATCTGGCGCGAGCGCCAGGCCGGCGGTCGATCCATCGAAGCAACGTGATACGGGGCCGGCCTGCAGCAAGCCTAGTTTCAGGATTCGTCGTTGCGGGTCGGACCGAAGACCGTCTCGAACGCCTCGCGAACACGCATGTCCACATCCGGCATCATCACCGGCAGGCCGAGGTCGACCAGGCTGGTCACGCCATAGCTGCGGATGCCGCACGGCACGATGCCGCCGAAATGGTCGAGGTCCGGATCGACGTTGAGCGAAAAGCCGTGAAAACTCACCCAGCGGCGCAAGCGGATGCCGATCGCCGCGATCTTGTCTTCTGCCATCGACCCGTCGGGAAGCGATGGCTTCTCCGGCCGGCGCACCCAGACGCCGACGCGATCTTCGCGGCGTTCACCCCTCACGTTCATCGAATCGAGCGAGGAGATGATGACGCTCTCGAGCGCGGCGACGAAGGCGCGTACATCCTGTCGACGGCGCTTGAGGTCGAGCATCACGTAAACCACCCGCTGGCCCGGCCCATGATAGGTGTATTCGCCGCCCCGTCCCGTCGCAAACACCGGGAAGCGGTCGGGCATGACGAGGTCGGCCGCATCGGCGCTGGTGCCTGCAGTATAAAGTGGCGGATGTTCCACCAGCCAGACGAGTTCGTCCGCGGTGCCGGCGGCTATGGCCGTCGCTTCGCGCTCCATTGTTTCGATTGCCTGTGGATAATCGACGAGGTGAGGGGCAATCCGCCAGCGAACCGGGGGTGATTCCGGGGGGGCGAACATGTCCTGGCTCAGATTTTCGCGCTGCATTTCCGTCTGCATTCCTATTTTGATGCCCTGTACATGGGACGGCGCGCGACAAGAGTCCAGCGTTTGCGGGGTTTCGCGAGGAGGCTGTTGAAATAGTTTCTTTTCTCGTCAAATTTCTGTCGTCATGCCCTTGTGCACCCCAGGGGCTTTTGCTACATGCAGCCCCGCCGGAGCAATTCGGCGCCTACCACGATGCGGTCGTGGCGGAATTGGTAGACGCGCAGCGTTGAGGTCGCTGTGGGGCAACCCGTGGAAGTTCGAGTCTTCTCGACCGCACCATTGACCTTCGGGTCATCTATTTGATTTTCCCAAACAAATAGGCATTCCCCTTCGGGGGGAATTGACGTTTTCCCCTTTTCTGCACTACAGATTGCACCACAATGCCTCCCTAAGGAACGCCGTGGGCAATCGTAAAAAGTCAGCTGTCGTCATCGCACGCGACCCAATGCGCTATCTGAAGCCGCGAGGCTCGAAGTGGCATTACATCCGCCGCGTGCCCGCGAACTTCGCCCATATCGACGGCCGGGGATTGATCCAAACCTCCTTGAAAACTTCTTCGCTGGACGTGGCGCAGCTGCGGCGCGACGCTCTTGAGCGGGCCGACGATCTGTTCTGGCAGGGCCTCAGCCACGAGCATCCGGAAGACAACACGCATACTCGATACCAAGCCGCCAAGGCGAGGGCGGTCGCGTTGGGCTTCGAGTACAAAGGTGTTGTCGATATCGCCGACAGCGCACCGATTGCTGAAGTCGTGCAGCGGCTCGCCGTTGCAGCTGCGGCGCCAGCGCGTGACCGCGAGGCCGTGCTTGGTGTCGAGGGGCAGCCAAAGCTCACTGTCCGCAAGGTCATGAAGCTCTATGTCGACGAGATCGGCCTAGAGGAAACGGTCGGAATGAGCCCGGCGCAATTGAAGTCCTGGCGGAAGGTGAAACTCGCCGCAGCCGAACGCTTCATCGAAGCGATGGGCAACAAGACGTTTCTGGATCTCACCCGCGTCGATGCGATCGAATATCACCGCTGGTGGCGAGAGAAGATTGCGGCCGGAAAGAAAGGCGCGAAGCCCCAGCTGGAATCAGAGAAGGGCGGAAAGGCTGCGACGGCTCCAAAGAAGCTTTCGGGCAACACGGCCAATCGCAGCTTTGGCAATATCCGCAAGCTGTTTCGCGAATACACTCGCTATCTCGCGCTCGACATCAAGAACCCCTTTGACGACCTTTCATTCAGCGACCCTAAGAGCCTGAAGTTGAAGGTGCTGCCTTTTTCACAGGCCTTCATGGAGAAAAGCTTCCTTGCGGCTGGAAGCCTCAAGAGCTTGAACCGTGAAGCCCGGCTGATCTTGCTGACGATGATCGAGACCGGTTGCCGGCCATCGGAGATCTGCAATCTGACGCCCGGTCAAATCCACCTCGACGCGCCTGTGCCTTACCTGCAGATAATTTACCGGGCCGACCGGAAGGTGAAGACTGAAAACAGTGTCCGGGATGTGCCGCTGGTTGGCGTCTCTCTAGAGGCAATGAAGCGTGCAAAATCCGGTTTCCCGCGATACTTCGACAAGGAAACCAATCTGTCAGCGACGCTTATGAACTATCTGAGAGACCACGAACTTTTGCCATCGCCAAACCACCGCGTTTACTCGGTTCGTCATGCCTATGAGAAGCGGATGCTGGAGGCTGGCTTCGACGATGAATTCCGCCGGCGAATTCTGGGGCACGATACCGATCGGCCCGATTACGGCGATGGCGGCGAGCTGTCGTGGCGCCGCGATCAGATGCTTAAGATCGTGCTTCCGTTTGATGCTTCGATCCTCGGCTGAAGGCGCGGGCAGCGGCCAGCCTGTCAGTCTTGCTGCGCATCGCCTCCAGCTCGCGCTCTAACCGCTCGAAAATCGGCCAGAGCTTATCGCCCCAGCTTTCCTGCTCCATAATGAGCGCGCAATTGGCCATCGCCTCGCGCAGGTCATCCTCGGTCACTTTGGGGGAGATGCGGCTGGTCACCGCTGCACCTCCTCGCGTGCAGGGCTGTTGGCGATTTCGAGCAGGACGTCGGCGTGGCATGGTTCGCCGGGCTTGCACCAGCAGGCGAGGTTTCTGCCCTTCAGGTCGCGCCGGATCTCCGCCGCTGTTGGCGGTTTGCCCATCTCAGCAATCTCGCCGCCGATCCACGCGTCAAAGCAGCGGACGGCATGCTGCCGCCATGTGCCCTCGATAGGTTTGCGGCCCATCTCTCGCCATATCGACTGCAGATCTGTGAAGTCCTGTTCGGTGACGGGATTGCCGTATTTGGACGGGCGCGCGACGATCGCGGCCGGCAGGCCGTTGGTCTCAAGGCTGTGGCGCTGGAGATTAAAACCCTTGGCTCTGGAAAGCTGAAGTCGGACGGGCTCGGCAATGCCGGAAACCGCAACCGTCAATTTTGCGTCACGATCGACGGGTTCCATTGCATTCAGGGCGTCGATCAGGGCCTGATCGGCGCCGAACGATTGCGCGAGCAGGTGTGCCCTGACGCGGGCCTGAAAGAAGCCGGCCCGGTGGATAGCCTTCTGGTATCTCTCTCGGCGGCGCCGGTTGGTGCGGGTCTGATCGGTCATCAGATGCCCCCAACGTAGGCGGCGCACCATGAAATCACGATGCAGGCGACGGCTGCCCATATGTGAGCGTTCTTGTCATTGGCCGCGATCTGGCCTCGGCCGATCTGGAACATGGAGAGGATGCCGGCGGCGAAGAACATGAGCGCGAAAAAGTAGGCAATGGCTGTGGCGATCATCGGCGCTCGCCTTTCAGGTTCTTGCGCCAGTCAAACATGCTGAGCGCACCGTTGACCGGGATGAACTCTACCGGGCGGGGGTTGGCGAGCCGAAAGCCATAGGTGCCGAAGAACCAAGGGCTTTCAGAATGGCTGACGCAGTCGACGATATCGACCACACCAACGATGCCGCCCAGCGGCAACTCCTCCAACGTCGGCAACGCAAAGCCGGCCGGAAAGGCTGGAAATGGCTGCGTTTCGCCGATGGCATGAATGGTGGCGAGGCAGTCTTCGTATTCAGTACGGCTGAGCCTGCTGGCGGCATGCAGCGCGATCGGCCCGCGAAAGCGCGTGCGCCAGGAGCTATTCTCGATGTCCTTGCCGGCGTGCAGAATGCACCATGCCCACGGCTGACGGATCGAGAGGGCGAACTGGGGGATAGCGGCATCAACCATTGGCCTTCTCCCTGATGATCTTGACTTTGCGGATGGCGCCTTCGGTGACGTTGCGACGCTCAATTGCGACCTTGCGGGCATCGGCAACGCAGGCCGCCTCAATGTCCAGCGGCGCCAGTTCCGGATCGTGGAAGTGGATGCGGAAGGGGTGCAGGGGCGCGCTCATCACATGAACCTCACGCCGGTCACAGGGAAGGCGCGGCGCTGGTCTGCGGTCGCGACGAGATAGAAGGCTTCCGGGTCGCCGGCTTCGACGTCGTCGACCGGGCGCAGCCAGAACTGAGTGAGGACAGCGCCGCCGGCTTCGTCGATGATCTCGCGAGCGTCGGCGGCGAATGCCGGCGACAGATCGTTGAAGGCTTTCACAATCGCCTCCTCGGCGTCGCCGGCAAGCGTGAAGGGGTTCACGTGTCCGCGAACGAAGGCGGCGAACGGTTCGCCCTGGTCGGTAACGAGTGCCTGCCAGTCGAGCTGGACGGCTATAGCTTCAAGCATGGCTGCACTCATTTCCTGGCATCCTCACAAGGTTGATCTTTTTGACGAAGCCGCCGGGGTTGGCGACGCGGGCTTTCTGTTCGGCCAGCATCGAGTTTCCGGCCGTGAGCACGATGGTTTTCCCGCCATGAAAGAAGACGCGGAATAGAGGAAGGGTGGGGCTCGCCTCAGACATGTGCGCCTCCGGGAAGCGGCGAGCGGACGCCCTTCGGCTTCGATTCGTGCTTGGCGCGGATCTGCTCGACCTTCGACCAGACGCGAGTAAGCTCTGCCTCTCTGGCCTCGTCGAGGTCGATCCCCTGCGCATTGCAGAGCGCAGCCAAGGTCACCTCGACGCCACCGACTTCCTGGCGAGCATCGCCGACAGGGCGGCTGAAGACATAGTCGATGAGCGCTCGCGCTTCGTCTGCCGTAGCGCCGCAGGACTGTGCCAGTTCAAGCGCTTCTTCCAGAAAGCGGAAATTACGCTCGGCTACATCGGCAGGGTCATTGCCAAAGCAGGCGTCCGACCAGTGGCGGACGCGCTTCTGATAGGGCAGCAATGTCCGCGTCGCTGGAGTGGCCGGAATGGAAAGGCCGAGCTTCCGTGCGTTGGCATGAAGCTCTTTGAGGCGGGCAAGCGACTTGTTGATCCCCTCCTGCTTGTCCGAAACCTCAAGACTGCGAAGCATGATAGCGCCCTGGCAATTGTGCCTGGCGGCCTCCAGTGCTTTTTCCCGTTCGGCGAAGAACGTGTTCTCGTACATCATCGCGCCGTCGTGGGTGACGTTGGGCCAGCCGGGCTCTTCGCAGAGCTTTTCGACGATCTCTGCGCCCTGGTAGGTGAAGACGGGGATGGAGGTTTTGAAGGTATCTTCCGATTGTACCGCTTGGCGCAGCTGTTGCGGGTCGGCCTTCATCTCCGTCTGGTAGCGATGGAGATCATCGTTAAGGGTCCGGTCGTCATGCTTGACGATTTCGCCCGTCATGCTGATGACGATGATTGCGTGGATGTAGGGTGAGCCGATGCAGATGCCTTCTTCGGTAACCTGCACGATGTGGCTGATCCGGTAGCGTTCTTTGACGTTTTTCCAGCCCATGTCAGTAGCCCCTGCCTGGATTGTCGCAGTAGCCGTCACGATCGTAGTGCTCGTGGAAGCGCCGCCATCCGTAGCGGCTGGCGTCGATGACCGGCATCAATTTGCCGTCGAAAAACTCGAGTTTGCCGGGGACTTCCTGGGGCACGCTGGGGGCGTCTGTCGGTGTAGCTGCAGCAGCTGCCTTTCGGCGCCGGACAGCATCAATGACGTCGTCGAGGTCGTCGCTCGTCATCAGGAAGTCGGCTTCGTTCTTGCCGGGCGTCCGGATGAGAACCGTGATCTTCGCGCCGGCTTTGAAGTTTGCCAGCATCTGATCCATGTGGTCGGAGACCGTCTCCTGCACGATTTGGAGTTTGGTGGTCATGTCCGCTTCTCCAGCGCCGCCCGGTGCATAGAGATGGCCGCGACGGAAAACGGACGAACGTCGGCGCCGCCGTCCTTACGCGAGCGCCAGCGATAAATGACCGTCTTGGCGGCAAGAAACTCGATGCGGCCCTCGTTGCGGTTGCGCAGCCAGCGCGGCCGGCGGACTTCCAGGAACACGGTTGCGCGCCGCTCTGTCGTGTCGAAGGCTGCAGCGATCTCGGCGGTCGAGTTGCCAGCCAGCACCATGCGGCGGATGCGGTCAACGTCTGTCGGCGTCAGGTTTGCGGGGAATGTGCTCGTGCGTTCGGGCACGGCTTTGCTGCTTGCGGACATGGCTCTATCCTCAATCGGTCAGGTTCAATTGTGAGAAGTGGGTGAGGGCGGCTATGGCCGCCCTTTTTGCTGTCGGACTATCAGCCGGCAGACATCTCGGGCGCGCCCTCGAACTTCGGCAGGCCGGTTTCGTCGGCAGCCTTGCTCAGGTCAGAGCGCACCTGGTCGGTGATGTAGCGGTCCGGGCGGTAGAGCTGGCAAATCCACGTCAACGCGCCGTCGCGCAGGCGGTAGCGCAAGCGCACCGGAATGCGGGTGGGTTCGCCCATGAAGAACGGCGAGATCTGCAGCACGAAGACGCCCGGAACGGTCAGCGGCTCGCCGCTGGCGTTCTTGTGGTCTTCCTCGAACATGATCTGGCTTTCGCCGGTCTGGAGCTTCACGGCCTGCTTGACGCGGGTCTCTGCGTTGATCTGCAGCCCGCGCGACAGCATCACGATGTCGTTGGGGAAACCAACCTTGGCGCCGAACATGCGCTCGAAATCGGTGCTCTCGTCGTGGTGCGGCGAAGACAGGTCCGCGATATGATCTTCGATGAACTCGGCGAACACCGCCTGGTTCATGCCTTTGCCGTCGATGCCAAGCCAAGCCTTCCATTCCTCGGACAGCGGGAACTGATAGTGGATGCGGTGCTTGCCGTTATCCGGCCCGTTGGCGTCGTGGTAGTCGATCACCGCCGTCAGCGCAGGTTTCTGCCAGTCTGTCTGAGCGAAGATGACGCTGTTTTCCTGCTTGTGGCGCTCGATAAGCTCGATGAAGGATTCGAGCGTCTCGACGCGGGCGGTGCCTACCTTGCGCTCCGGGCGGGTGCGCCACGGTGCCAGCATATCGTGAACGCCGATCACGCGGCCGCTGTCGGGATGCACGACCGCCGGGATAGCGGCGGGCAGCCCGTTGATCTTCTCCGGCAGGGTGATCGAGATCACCTTCATCTCCGACTGCTTGGCGAGTTTGGCGACGGCTTCGACCGCGCCTTTATCCAGTTGTTCCACGGTGTTTCCTTTCGTGGCGTTCGAGGTTGGAGAGGCTTACTGGCTCTGCCGGTTGGGCTCTTCGGAGGAGACCGCGCGCGGCGTGAACATGTCGTGCTGGCGCGGGTGCTCGGTCGAAAGGGCGCCGTCCTCGACGACCCAGAAAACGGAGTTCTTGCGCGGGCGCTTCGGTGTGACGGAGGAGAAGTCGGCGGCGATCGTCGCCATGCCGTCCTTCACGGTGAAGCTGAGTTTCAGGGTGGTGGAGCCCTTGAACGTCGCGCCCTGGCTGCCTTCCGACATGTCATAGAGCTTGTTCAGGGTTTCGCTGACCTCGCCCGACAGGGCAGGGTTAAGCTGGCCGTTTTCCAGCAGACCGATGATCTGGCTGAAATCGCGGATCTTCTTCATGAGGGTTCCTTTCGGGGTCAGGCCACGATGCGCCAGAGGGCGAAGAGGGCGACAGTGAGGAGGGTGCAGGCGATGCCGCAGACCACGCCGCGAAGGAAGTCGCTGGCCTGGTCGGCGTGCTCGATCTCGCGGCGACGCTGATCGAGGTATTCGTCAGGAAGGACCATGTGCGGGCGCGTTCCCGAGAGGCGTGGTTGCGGCTTCATGAGGTTAGGCCGCGCGGCGGGCGAGAACGCGGGTGCGGAGGCTGACATTCGAACGCTCGAAAGCCATCTCGCGCGCGGCGTCGCCATAGCGCTCGATCTGCTGGCGCGTGAAGCCTAACAGCAACAGGTCGCGCTCGGTGCAGCCTTCGCCGATCCGGCGCATCGCGTCGGACATGGAATGGATGATTTCGTCTTTGGTGGTGCCGATGTTCGGGCGCATTGGCCGCTTCCTCATGTTCGGGTGGGTGTTCAATTCCTCCTGAACGGCGCGGCGACGCTAAACCTTCTCTCCGCGCCGCCGCTCATGGAGGGCGTGAGTAAGGTTGCACAACATGCAACTTCCGTCAACGCGCAAAATTGCATAACTTGCAACACTCTTGTTGCAAGACATGCTCACAGTGCGATGGCTGTTCGAATCGAAAGGTGCGGCTAGCGCTTGGCTTTGAGATCGGTTCCCAGTGTATCGAGTACTTCTTGCACCACGGTGCTGATCAGGGAGCGGAGTTCCGTCTGCTTGGATGGCAGTCGCTCCGGGTCTTCGAACGTGGTTTCAAGTCGGGAAATGATCTCGGCTGTCATGGACCGGTGATTCTCGGTAGCGGCATCCTCGATCTTGGCCTTTAGGCCCTCGGGAATGCGCAAACGGAAGTGGAGGTCATCTCTAGCCATGGCGCACAGATGACACAAAACACATTTGACCGGTATGCCACACGCATGCCACACCTATGTCAGCGCGCAGGGCGCGGCTTTGGAGGGTGCGATGGCTGAGGTGAGAATGTCCGTGCGGTTGCCGATTGACGTAGCCGAGTTCCTCGCTCGGATGGCGAGGGAGAATTTCACGTCACGGAATGCGGAGGTGATACGGTCAATTAGGGAGAGAATGAAACGCTTGCAATCGGGGTCGGGCGATTCTGCGGAGTAGCCGTGGGCTGTCCGGTCCCTCCTAGTTCATGTTTTGCGTAGAGGGAACATTATGGATGAGGCAGGGCCTAGTGGTGGTGGTGAAGTTGCGATGGGTGGGGGCGCGGCCAGCAAGATCTTTGATGGTGATCCGATCGTTGCGGCAATCGCGGCGTTTCGCGTGGCGCTTGAGGACTTTCGCGCAAACGCACCTGATGACGATGTTGGAGCGGATGCCTATGCGGCTCGTTCCTACCGCGCGCCGATGTGCATCCTTGAGTGTTGGGAGTTGCCCGCCGTAAGCAAGGTTGGTGCGCTCGACGCGCTTCGGCTTGCGGTGGATGCGGAAGCAGACGGAGATTACCCGCTGGTTGGCCCGATGCTTCGTGCCGGCCTGGCGTACTTCGAAACGACGCAGTAGCCGTCAAGCGCGCCGCGCGGTCTCACCTGCGGCGCGCGTCCTTGATCAGCCGGCTGTGCCCGTGCGATCGTTGTCCTTGAAAAGAATGCGGAGCATGTCGATTGCTCTCTCTTTTTGCTCTTCGGTCTTGTCCCTGAAGAATTTGGCGAGCCAGTCGTCCTCAGGGTCGCGGAATAATCCGTGTACGTCGGTGCCGAATAGTGCAGCGAGCTTCTCTAGATAGTCAGCCTTAGGCAGCTTTCCGGCGAACCAGCGCGAGACCAGTCCTTTGTCGGCGCCAATCTCGCGAACGATATCAGCCTGGCTGAGGCCGCGCTTGTCGGCCCACTCGACGATGAAATGAATTCTTGTCGGCGTCTTGCCTGAGTGAATCGTCTTGATGTTGCTCATTGAACAACCATACTCTTTTGGGTTCCGCACTTCGTTACTGCATCGTGCAACCGCTTGGCTTGCCAAATGTTGCAACTTATGCAACTACTGGCGACATGAAGAACACATCCGCCATCGCCAGATTCAGAGATGATCGAGATCGCATGACGCTTGAGGAGTTTGGAAAGCTCTTCACGCCGCCCGTCGATAAGTCGACCGTATTGCGCTGGGAGCGCGGCCTGTTGAATCCCAAGCGCGCGATCGAGATTGAGCGTGTCACTGGCATTTCGCGGCGTGATCTGCTGCCCGATCTGTTCGGGATCGCGACGGAGGCGGCGGAATGAAGGTTTCCCCGCAAGTGCCCTCCCTCCTCTCCATGGGCCTTGCCACCTGGCAGGGGCGCGCCACTGGCCTGCGCGTCCCTGCCTCTGTTTTTGCGTCCGCCTATCCATGTGGGCCTCCCTGATCTGATGGGCTGAGCCTACGCGCGGGCCGACCGCGCTTCACTGAATCCTTTCCCGTTTTTCTTTCCTTGCTTTTGGTGGGGTGATTTCGTGCGCCTGATTTCCGAACAACAGATCCTTGCCCTGAAGGGCGTGACGGATGCCTGCTACCGTCTCGGCGGTGGTGTCACTTCGTTCGCGATGCTGACGCGCGTCGCGGTCTCCAGCCTCGTCAAGTATGCCACGCTCGGCGAGCGTCGGCCTGATGGTTCCTATGAGCATGGCCAGTCGATGATCCCGATCGACATCGCCGTCGAGGCGGACATGCGCGCCGGGTCGCCGATCATCCTTTCGGAAGCGGCGCACATGCTGGGCTTCGATCTCGTGCCCTCGGCAGGACGGGAAGGGGTCAAGCCTCTTACCGAACTCGATGCGCACCGCGTCCTTTCGCAGACAATGGATGTCTCCAAGGCGATCATCGATGCCGGCGCGGATGGCAAGTACGACGCGCTCGAAAAGCGGACGATCCACCGTGAGGCGCTCGAAGCGATCCGGGCTCTCGAACTGGTCGCGGCCGCGACGGCGGAGGGCTGACGATGGGCGCTCCCTTGACCATTACCCCTCTCAAGCCCGCCGAGCGGGCTTTTCTGCGTCGGCTTTCCGAAGTGGACGGCCAGTATCTGCTGGCGTCCGGTCTGCGCGAAAAGCTGGCCGGCTGCGCTCTGGCGCAGATCGGTTATGCGCGCCGGCATTCCATCTACCCGCATCGCTTCGCCATCGCGGCGGCGGGCGAATACTACCTCGACCGGTTGATGAGGGCAGACTGATGGATATGACCGCGATGCTCTCACCCGAACAGAAAGACATCCTTCGCGCGGTTGCCGCGGGCGAATACCGCGCGCCCGATGGCGGCGGCAAGCGCCGTATCCAGCGGCTGCATCAGCACGGACTCGTGCGGCGGCATGACACGGACATGATGCTGTGCTTTCCGACCGATGCCGGCATGACGTTGGCACGCGATCTCGGCTTGCTGGAGGCTGCGCCAGCCCAAACCGCCCCGCCGGCGGCAACGCTTGCTGTCGAGTTCGGCCTGGTCGAAACGCCGAAGCCGGCGAAGGTGCCGGAGATCGTCACAATGCTGGAGACGGCGGCGCGGCTCTTCGACGAAGGCGATATCCAGCGCGCACGCGTGATTGCCGACGGCGCCTATGATCTCTCGCAGGCCGAAGCGCGGTTCGCCGCGAAGTATGCCGCGACGCGCGAGCTGGTGCCGAAGTTCCGGCAGCTGCAGGGCGACGCTCTGCTGATGGAGACGCGCTGCAAAATCCAGCTCGCCAAGGCTTACGACGCCGCGCAAGAGGCCGGCCAGGCGGCGAAAAAGGGGCGTCCGAAAAATGTCGCAACTGACGACATTTTCAAACAGGCGGAAGCGGGCCTAACCCGGCAGGAGATTCACGACGCGCGCAAGCTGGCGGCGGCGGAAGAAAAGATGCCGGGTATCGCCGAGCGTGCCATCGCTGCGCGTGTTGCCGCCGGTCTCGCGCCGACGCGGTCGAACCTGAAAGCCGCGATCGGCACGAAAACGGCGACCAAGGAAGATCGCGGCAACAATCTTTACGAGACTGCAGAGCAGGCAACGCGCGCCATACTTGCGCTGGAAGACTTCACGCCGACCGTAAACGAACCGTTCTGCGGACGCGGCGCGATCTGCCGCATTCTGGAGGCGGCGGGCTATGAGGTCGTGCTTTCCGATCTCGTCGACTATGGCACGGCGACAAAAGACGGTGAGGTGCAGGAGGTCGTCGACTTCCTCGAAACCACGGGGCCGGCCTTCGATATCGTCTCGAACCCACCCTATGGCGACCAGATGAACGCCTGCATCGCGCACGCGCTGCGCGTTCACCGGCCGGCGAAGATGGCCCTTCTGCTCAATCTCAATGTGCTGGCCGGGTTCGAGGATAGTGACCGGAATTTCTTCATGGAGGAATGCCCGCCGGCTCGGATCTACGTGATGAAGCGCCGCGTGCCGATGATGCACCGCGATGGCTGGGAGGGAAACAAGGCATCGAGCCAGATGAACACCATGTGGTGTGTCTGGGAGCTGCAGGAAGACGGCACCTATGGAGCAGAGACCGTCATCAGGCGAGTCGATTGGGCGGACTATCAGCCGGCCGGCGAGTCGGAAGGCGAGGCGATATGAGCGCGCCCTGGCAACGGAAAGAGGTGATCGGCGACTGCACGCTGTATCTCGGCGATTGCATGGAAGTAATGCCGCTCGTCGGCAAAGTCGATGCGGTCGTAAGTGACCCTCCATACGGCATCGCGTTCGCTCACGGCTCTGGTGGTGACGGTATCGGGGGGGGGCGCTACGTGTCAAAATTTAACGGCGTTGCCATCCACGGCGACGATAAGCCCTTTGACCCTCGGCCGTTCATCGACTTCGCTCCGGTGTCCGTTCTTTTCGGTGCGAACCACTTTGCCGACAAGCTCCCGGCCTCTTCCAAATGGCTGATCTGGGACAAGCGGCGCGGCTTCACCAGGAACGACTTCGCCGATTGCGAGATCGCTTGGACGAACATGAAGGGAGTGGCGCGGCTCATCAGCCATTATTGGAACGGGATGATGAGGGATTCCGAAAAGGGAATTCCGCGCGTGCACCCCACTCAAAAGCCGATCCAAGTAATGGAATGGGTTCTCGCCGAGGCGACATCGGTCGGGCAGTCCGTGTTTGACCCATTTATGGGCTCCGGTACGACCGGAGTTGCATGCGTCAAAACCGGTAGATCGTTCATCGGCATCGAGATCGATGAGGGGTACTTCAGCATCGCTTGCGATCGCATTCGTAAGGCCTATGCGCAGCCGGATATGTTCGTTGCGCCTGCTCCAGCTCTGAAGGCAGAGCAGCCGGGCTTTTCGTTCGGGGAGGATAGCTAGCGATGGCTGATTCTCCGGAAAGAGCGCGCGAAAAGGCGCAACTGGCAAGGTTCCGCGATATCGCCGACCGTCTGACGGGCGACGATTGGGAGCTGGACGTCAACGGCGCCGTGACGCGGATCATCGCGAAGCGCTCGACAGGCGAATCTGTCGGGCTCTGCGCTATGCATCACGACGCGCTGACGCCTGAGCTTGAGCTGCTGTCGAGTAGCTTGGATCTTCTAAGGCTGTTCCTGACCTTGCAGGATCGCGCGGCGCAGGCGGTGATCGATCTTCGCGGGCGGCTGGAGGGCCAAACGCGGGCGAACCGGCCGCTGAGCCAGGTCGCGGCGATCCTCTGCGGCAAGGCGACGTTTCAGCGGTTTCTAGAGGAGCGCGGTGCGGGCGGGCAGGTTCGCTCGACGGCTGAAGCCGATACCCGCCTTAAGTTCCTGCTTAACATCCAGTCGAAAAAGCAGCTCGACGACGACGCGTCGTGTGCGGCGCGGTTCCGGAAGATGCGCGGCGATTATGACCTGTACATGCGTGCGAGGTCGTCATGAGCGCGCGCACATTCCCCATCGAGCGGATCGGAGCCACCGACAGCGGCAACGCTGCGCACGGCTATCGCATCCGCTGCACCTGTGGCGCCGTTTGTTTCTACCCGCTCAAGCGTGGCGTGAAGCGCCGGACGCCTGAATCCATACCGCAACATTTCCGCAGCTTTGGCTGGCAGGTCGGCACGACGGGCCGGAAGGACCGTTGCCCGGAATGCCTGAAGCGTGCGGCGCCAACCCCAGAGGAGACCGAGACGATGACGACGCCCCAGAAAGGGCCGGCGGTGAACGTGGTGCCGCTCAAGGCAGAACCGCCGCCGGAGATGAGCCGCGCCGACCGACAGATCGTGTTTGCCAAGATCTCGGACCACTATGCCGGCGAGGCCTATTGCGCGGGCTGGACCGACAAGCGTGTGGCCGACGATCTCAACGTGCCGCTCGCATGGGTGCGCGAGATCCGCGACCAGTTCTTCGGCGCGGAAGGCTCCAACCCGCTGCTCGACGACTTTCTGAAAGCCAAGGCGGCATTCGACCGCGAGTATCAGGGGTTGGTCGAGTTGCGGAAGCGGCTCGTAGAGGAGGGGGCGGCGTTGCGGCGCCGGTTCGACGATCTCGACGCCAAGGCGCGCGACCTGGCGGCGCTTGCGAAGCGGGTGGAAAAGGAGATCGGCCGATGAAATCGATCATCCTCGCGAAGCTCATCAACCGCGCGCTTGAGACGCGCCTGAGGCGCGAGCCGGATTTCATCATCGGCGGCGCCGAGCGGCCCTACATGCTTCGGTGGTTCCTCATCCCGCGCAACCGCTTTTTCAACGTCTATCACCATCACATCAAGCGTTCCGATGACGATCGGGCGCTGCACGATCATCCGTGGTGGTCGCTGTCGATTGTGCTCGACGGCTCCATGCTGGAGGTTCTGCCCGGCGATATCAGGCGGCAGCTGCGCCAAGGCGATGTTGTCCTGCGCAAAGCCTCCAGCGCCCATCGGCTGGAGATCCGAGACCACTGGTACTGCAAGACGTTGTTCATCACCGGCCCGCGCATTCGCGAGTGGGGCTTCCATTGCCCGAAAGGCTGGAAGCACTGGAAGGACTTCGTGGCGAAGGGTGACGCTGGCGCGGTCGGGCCGGGGTGCGACGATGAATGAGCTTCGCCCTGAAATCGCCCGGCTCGCGAATGCGACCGATGACGCGGAGCGTGCGAGCGCCTTGCTCGAATGCCCGCTTTCCATGCTCATGACCTGTGAATCGACGATCCGCAATCGCCTGATGCACTCCGGTTTCCGCGAGGGCCTGGCCTATCTCGACGCGGAGATGGCGCAGCTTCGCAGTCCGCGGTCGATCGATGACGCCGGATTCCAGCACATGGCCGTAATCGTCGCGCGCGGACGCATGCACCGCATCGTTTGCGGTTTGCCGGCAGACGGGCAGGAGGGCCAGCCGTGAAGGTTCTCGTTGGTTGCGAAACTTCCGGCGTTGTCCGCCGCGCCTTTGCCGCCATGGGCCACGATGTGTGGTCCTGTGACCTATTGCCGGCAGACGACGGCAGCAATCGCCACATCATGTGCGACATTCGAGACCTGCTTGGTGACGGCTGGGATTTGCTCGCCGTGATGCACCCGCCGTGCACGCGTCTCTGCAATTCCGGCGTTCGCTGGCTCAAGGCGCCCCCGAAGGGGCGGACGCTTGCGGAAATGTGGGCGGACCTCGACGCCGGCGCCGCGTTGTTCTCTGACTGCTGGAATGCGCCCATTGAGCGTGTCGCGGTCGAAAACCCGGTGATGCACAAGTATGCGAAAGAACGGATCCGCGACTATCAGGCGCCGGCACAGACCGTGCAGCCGTGGTGGTTCGGCGATCCCGCCTTCAAGGCTACGTCGCTCTATCTTCGCGGACTTCCGAAGCTTGCGGCGACAGATCGCCTGTCGCCGCCGGCCACGGGCTCAGATGAGCATAAGCGATGGTCGCACGTTCATCGGGCGCCACCCGGTCCCGACCGTTGGAAATTCAGATCAGCCACCTATCCCGGCCTCGCACGTGCGATGGCGGCACAGTGGGGCGGCCATGCAATGCAGGAGGCGGCAGAGTGAGCCAGGAGGCAACCATCCGCCGTGGCGTGCGCAATGCGCGATACGCGGCAATTCCGAACCATGTCTTTGAAGACGCGAGGCTTTCGATGGAGGCTCGGTGGCTGCTCGGCTACCTGCTCTCCAAGCCGGACAACTGGACTGTCGTCATTGGCGACATCATCAAAAAGGGGAGCTGCGGGCGTGACAAGGCGCGCAAGATGATCGCCGAACTGGTCGAGTTTGGCTACGCCGAGCGCGAGCAGCAGCGGGACGACGGCAAGTTCGGATCGTCGATGCTGGTCATCTTCGATGAGCCGCGCGACATGCCGGAAAACATGGCATCCGGCGGAAGTGTTGCATTTCTACCGCAGACTGAAATGCCGGCGCCGGCATTGCCGTCGCCGGTTTTGCCGGCGCCGGTAAAACCGGCACATAGTAATAACTTAGATTCAGAAAATACTGATTGTAAGAATCTGAGAGAGGGCGTGCGCGAGGCGGAAGGGCAGGAAAGCCAGTCCGAAAGCTCAGCTGCAATCGACAAGGCCTTCTGGGCTCTTGCCAAGGATTGGCCGGGCTTTGCTGGCATGCCGAAAGAGCCTGCCCGCCGCGCCTGGTATTCGCTCACCGCCGACGAACGGCGCGAAGCCGCTGACCGTTTCCCGCGTTGGCTGGATCTCCTCAAGGCGCAGAAGAAATCCCACGTGCCGGCGCCGTCGACCTACTTCGGCGAAAAGCTTTGGTTGGCCGTGCCTTCGGCGGAAGAGGCGTCGAAGCCCGCGAACGTGCCTGCGCCGCCTTACGGCAAGCTCTGGAACTCCACCCGTATCGCAGATTTGCTCTTGCCGCCGACCGGCGTTGTCGCCGGCCCGACCGGCTTCGAGCAGCGCCAGATCAACGACGGCAAAACCACGTTGTCCGATGTCATGGCCGAAAAGCGGATGCGCAGCGGGTGGCCGACAGTGAACCTGATGCACGAACGGGCGAGGGACCGGCAGGGCTGGCTATGCCCGCGCGTGCTCGACGAGGCGGCGCACGGCTTCGAGCAGGTGCACCGCGATTCCGACCGCATGGAGGCATGGAGGCGCGAGCACAAGCGTCGTGGATGGCCATTCTTCGACGGGCGATTGCCTGACTGGATCTACTTCCCGGCGATCGACGCCGGCGAGGATCTCGACCGCGCTGTAGCCGAAGCGGTCGACCGATACCGTGAACAGATTTCCGATTATCTCGCAGCAAGGAGCAAGGGCGATGATCATGCAGCGTAACGTGTCCGAAGGTGCTCCGATTGCTGTCTACAGAGGCGAGCGGTTCGAAGATCGCATGCGCCGAATCACAGACGGACTGCTCGACGAGGGCGCGTTGGTGACCATGAATTGCCGAATCAACGGCGGCAAAACGCCGTGGTTCGCGCTTCGAGTCTGGACGGGTCGTGAAAAGTCGGTGGAAAATGCGTTGGATGCAATGGGCGTTCGGTCGCTTGTTCCCATGCGAAAAGGGCCGGATCTCCGCCGTCGTCATCGTGTTGTTGAGGGCACAATGATGCCCGTTATCCATGGATACGTGCTGGTTCAAATGTTACCGCAGGCAGAATATCTCGCGGGTCTGCAGGGCATCGAGCATGCCATTGACGTGCTCGGTGGGTGCGAGCGGCCGATGCGCATCAGCGACAAGGAAGTATCTCGATTCAACGCGATGGCGCTTGGAGGAACGTACGATTGGGAGCGTCCTGTTGACTTGGTCGTAAGGGCTGGCGAGCCGGTATGGATAACGGCTGGCCCGTTCAACAATCAGCAAGCCATCGTGGTCACGCCGAACAGGAAAGGACGGGGCGACGTCGTCGTGGCTATCCGCTTCATGGGCGGCGAAGTGCCGGTGACGGTGCCTCTTGCATTGCTTCGGAAGTTGTGAGAGTCATTCGGTCACTGGACTAGCTGATGATCCTGAAGTGAGCCTCTGAAAACGCCTAAACAGCGGGGAGCAATCCCGAGGTCGGTACGCCGGTCAGCCCCAGCCTTGACAGTCTCCCGACGAGACATCGATTCAGGGCAAGTGCTACAGCTATGAGAAGATGACAGGCGGCCGAAAGGTCGCCTTTTGTGTTCTAAGAGTATGACGGCTGAGCTGAGACTGGACGCATCGGAAGTATTGGCGCTCTCCCGCGCCATTCGTCGACTGCCCGAACAGATCAAGGTCAAGGCCATGGCGCGCGCAATGACGCGCATGCGGGCGATGGCGAGAACCCGAATTGTAAATCGCAGTTCTGAGCATACGGCCTTGCCGCGCAACATGGTCAACAAGTTGACGCGGGCCTATTACAACGCTGGTGGCAACTCGATCGAGGTTGTTCTCAATTCTGGATGGATACCGCTCTATCGGCTTGGCGCAAGGCAAACGCGCAAGGGCGTTTCCGTGCGTGGTCGCGGATCTTACGAGCAAGCTTTTCTGGCTGGCTTCAAGAGCGGCCACCGAGGCGTCATGCGAAGGGTCGGTGACAAGAGGTTGCCGATCCGTGAGTTGTTCGGCGCCAACCCTGCACATGCGGTCACCAACAACCCGGACGTCTACCTCGAAGTGATGGCCGAGCTGATGGCCGAGCACCTCGCTCCTCGCTTTCTTCATGAGGTCGGTCGCCTCCTCCCTCGGTGACCCTGCCACCCCCACCCCCCTTTGGGTCCTTCCCGGCCACCCCCGCCAAGCGGGCCGGGGCGACCCCGAAGTTTCGCTAGTGACGGCGGCCAAAAAGCTGACCTGACAACCCTGACAAAGGGGCTGACAACCTGACATGAGCGATCTTGTCCAGCAGATGGAAGCGTTGCCGGAAGGTCATTGGGTCAGCGTCTCCGACCTGGCGAAGCTGAAGGGGATCAGCAGGCAGACCGCAAGCGAGAAGGTGGCGAAGCTCGAAAGCGAAGGCCGGTTGTCGACCCGCAAGAATGGCCGGCTGCGGATGGTCGAGCTTGCCACTTACGACCGTCTCGTCGGACAGGTCGGTGACGCAGCCCGCGAGATCGGCGCCGCCACGAGGAAGTCCGTCGACGAGGCCTCAAGTAACGGCGGTGCGTTGCGCGACGCCCAGACCGAAAAGGCCAAATACGAGACCCGGCTGAAGGCGCTGGACTACGCCGAACGCAGCGGGCAGCTCATACCGATCAAGGGCGAGCACGGTATCGAGGGTGCATTGATCAAGGTTTGCGACCAGGTCGTTCGCGACCTCGGCATGCCGATGCAGTGGATCGACGAGATCATGGAGGCTTCGCGGAAAGGCGAGCCGCACCTTCGCAGGCTGATGCGCACCAAGATCGCGGAACAGCGCAAGGTCGTTGCCGAGCATCTGCTTGCGGTGTCCGGTGAGGCTTCGAAGGCGGAAGCGCAGGGCATCGACATCAACATACATTTCGACGGTGACGATTGATGCACATCGCGCTAAAGCGCTCGGCGGTTGCCTTGTTCGCCGCCACTCTTGCGGCGGCCATCATGCCGCCGGAAAAGCTGGATGCTGTCGAGTATGCCCGCCAGAACGTGGTTGTGCCGGATGGACCGCGCAGCGGCGACACCTGGGATGACAGTCTGACGCCGCATATCCGCGAGCCGCTGCTCATGACCATGGTCGAGAGCGGGCATAACGAGATCGCGGTAAGGAAGTCGGCGCAGACCGGCTTCACAACGTTGCTGCTATGCTCCGCTGCCTACACGATCGCGCAGGACCCCTGCCGCATGATGATCGTGCAGCCGACGACGAACGCCCTTGCGGAATTCAACCGCGAGAAGCTGACCGTCATGGTGCAGCAGTCGAAGTCGCTGAGGAAGCTGGTGCGCGATCAGACTAGCCGTTCGGGCGAAGGCTCGACCGCGCTGGCGAAGCGCTTTCCGGGCGGCTCGCTGAAACTGGCGATCGCCAACTCGGCGGCAGACCTTCGGTCGTCGACGATCAAGAAAGCGTATTGCGACGAGATCGACGAATACCCCGACGATCTTAACGGGCAGGGCGACCCGTTCGGCATGATCGAAGCGCGTCAGGAATCCTTCCTGGCGTCAGGCGACTGGTTCCGAGCCTATGTCTCCACGCCCACGGTCAAGGGCTCGTCGAAGATCGACGACAAGTTCATGGCCGGCGACCAGCGTTACTGGAACATGCCGTGCCCCGGCTGCGGCGAGCATTTCAAATTCGAGTTCGATCGCCGCTACTTCAAGTTCAACGACGCGTTTCCGCACGACCCGTATTACGCAACACCGTGCTGCGGCTCGATCGTCCAGAGCCATGAGAAGGTTTCGCTCTATCGGAAAGGCAAGTGGATCGCTGAGGCCAGCCGGCCGGGCGCATATCCGTCCTACCATTTCGATGCGCTGACATCCCCATTCGTTCCGTGGGAGAAGATCGCGGAACGCTTCGTCGCCTGCAACGGCGATCCGCAGAAGCTCAAGACGTTCTTCAACCTGACGCTCGGCCTGCCTTTCGACATGAAGGGCGACGCGCCCGATCATGTCAGGCTGATGGAGCGGCGGGAAACCGGCCTGAAGCGCGGGCATATCCCAGCGCAAGGCATCGTGTTTGTCGGTACCGCCGACGTGCAGATGAACGGGATCTGGTACCTATTCAAGGCATGGGGGCCGGATCGCCGGAGCTGGCGGGTCGATGCCGGTTACATCGAGGGCGCGACCGACGATCCGCATGGCGGCGCCTTCCTCAAACTTGAGGAGTTGCGCAGCAAGGAGTGGCCGGACGCGTTCGGCCGCACCCGCAAGGTTGATGCCTTCGGCGTGGATACGGGTTACCGCAGCCACGTCGTCTATACCTGGTGCCGGGGCAAGGCCGGTGTGTTCGCACTCGACGGTCTCGACGGATGGTCTCGCCCGCCGATCGGGCAGCCAAAGCCGATGGATATCAACTTCAACGGCAAGCGCATACGCAACGGCGTGATGCTTTGGGGTGTCGGCACATGGTCCATCAAAGGCGCCTTTTACGCGAACCTTCGGAAGGAAGGTCGAGCCGCCGGCAAGGATGCCGACCCGCCAGGATACTGCCACTTCGGCGATTGGATGGACGAGGTCTACTTCAAGCAGATCACGTCCGAATATCTCGGTACCGAAAAGTTCAAGGGCCGGTCGCGCCAGAAGTGGATCCCACGCGTCGGTTACGAAAACCACCTGCTTGACTGCGAGGTCTATGGCGAGGCGCTGGGGGATTATCTCGGTATCGCACGCATGACGCCGGACGAATGGCAGCGGCTCATCGCCATGCGCGGCGTGCCCGAACAGGTGTTTACGCAGGATCTTTTTGCGCCGGCTCCGCTGGTCGCGCAGGCACAGACCACCGCCCCACAGACAGTGGATAGCGAGGCCATCGCCGAGCGCGATCTTGATGGTCAATCTGCTGCTAGCTCGCCGATGATTTCGCATCGCTTTGACGACGACGATGATTTCGCCTTCGGAAGTGATCACTACTGAGGTTCATCCGTGACCACGACAAGTTGGACTGCAGCAGATCTCGCCGCCATCGAGGCGGCGATTGCAACGGGTGCGAAGCGGGTGCGCTTCCAGACCCATGAAGTCGAGTATCACTCGATCAAGGAACTTCTGACCGCACGCGATGCAATTCGCGACGCTCTCTATACGCCCGAAACCGGCAGCAACGTGATGTTTGCCCAATACGATAGTGGCTACTGATGAACCTGCTGGACAAATTCGTTTCGGTCTTCAGCCCGGAATCGGGCGTGCGGCGTGCTGCTGCACGGACGGTTCTTGATCAATATCGCGAGCGCGACTACGCCGCCGCGCAGGCTGGGCGCCGCAATCGCTCATGGCGGGCGCGCGCGACCTCGGCGAATGTCGAGGTTGGCGGTGCGCTCTCTACCCTTCGCAATCGGGCTCGTGCCTTTGTCCGCGACAAGTGGATGGGAACGCGTATCCTGGACGTGCTCGCCTCGCACGTCGTCGGAACCGGAATTCTCGTCGTTGCCGATACAGGCAGTGATCGCGCCGACAAGGCTTTCAATGCCGCCTTCGGGGAATGGCAGGAAATCTGCGATGTCGAAGGGGTGATGAATTTCGGCGCGCACCAGGCGCTCGCAGTTCGATCTATGGTCGAGGGTGGCGACTGCGTCACCCGAATGATCGACCTCACCATGAACGAGGCGGACGGCTCAGTGCCGTTCCGACTGCTGGGTCTTGAGGGTGACAGTATCGATGCTTCGCGCGATCGTTTCGCAGGAAACAATGTGCGCCTTGGCGTCGAGCTGGGTGACTGGGGTCGGCGCAAAGGTCTCTGGCTTTTCAGGGAGCATCCCGGCGATTCTTACGCCTCTGCCGTTCAAGGGTCGTCGCTCGTCGAATGGGGTGATGTCTGCCACCTCTATCGTCATCTGCGCTTTGGGCAGGTTCGCGGTATCAGCTGGTTTGCGCCGATCCTGGTGACGGCCAACGAGATACAGGATCTCATGGAAGCGGCGATCGTGCAGGCTCGCACGCAAGCCAGCTTTGCGGGGTTTATCCATCGCCAGCCCGGCGGGATGAATGTCCTTGCTTCGAGCAAGGACGAAAAAGGGCAGAAGATCACGAAGATTGAGCCCGGCATGATCGCCGACATCGGCGAGGCCGATATCACTTTCGCCAATCCATCATCCCAGTCGGCTTTCGCGGAGACCTATGTCGCCGGCATGCAGGCCATGGCCGCAGGTGCCGGCCTCACCTATGACCAGATGACCGGCGATCTGCGGCAGGCCAACTACTCAAGCCTTCGGGCTGGAAAGATAGAATTCCGGCGTCTCGTCGAGCAGATCCAGTGGCACATCATCGGGCCGCGTTTGTGTATGCCGGTCGCCCGTCGCTTTGCCGACAGAGCCGTTCTTTCGGGTCGTATTCCTCGCCGGAGAGATGGGTACCAGTTCCGCCTGGTGATGCCGGCGGTCGAGCCCATCGATCCGAAGAAGGATCTGGAAGCCGACATTCTGGCGGTGCGCTCGGGACGGATGTCGCCACAGGACTTCGTGTCAGCCTGGGGCAACGACTGGCGGACGGTGGTTGCCGACTTCAAGGCGTTCTTCGCCTTCGCCGATCAGAACGGGATCGTGCTCGATATCGATCCGCGGCGACCACAGAACGGGCAGGCGCCCCGCAACGAACAGCCGCCGCAAGAGTGAGGTCAACATCATGAGCAATGTTATTCAGCTCCCGAAGCTCATTCGGGATGCGGAAGTGCGGTCGGCTTCGTTCGACGAAGCTGCGAACACGGTCGAGGTCGTGTGGACCACGGGGGCGACCTTCCGCCGCGTCTCCTGGATCGAGGGCGAATTCGACGAGGAGTTGGTCGTCAACTCGAAGAGCGTCCGGCTTGGTCGTCTGAACAGCGGTGCGCCGTTTCTCGACACACACTCTAAGTACAGCCTCGACGATGTGATCGGCTCGGTTGTCCGAGGTTCGGCAAAGATCGAGAACGGTGTCGGTACTGCCAAGGTGCAGCTTTCCAAGGCGCCGGGCGCTGCGGATCGGGTCGCAAAGATCGTCGAAGGCGTCGTGTCGAACATCTCGGTCGGCTACCGCATCCACGCAGTCGAAAAGAAAGAGCGGGCCGGCCAGATCCCGATCCATCGGGTGATCGATTGGGAGCCGTGGGAAATCTCTGCTGTCCCTATCCCTGCTGACGCAGGCGCGCAGGTTCGCGCTGGCGGCGATGCTTCCGAAACATTTGCCTGCCGCGTCATCGGTGGCGCGGCTGATGTGAGCGAGATTGTGCGCATCCGGATGCGCATGGCTGCGGCTCAAAACCGATTGGCGCGCTAGCGATCCCGCACCGCCATCTGCCCCACTAATGGCCGTCAGGGGCGCGGCTTCATGAATAAGGATATTATCATGACCCTCAAAGAATTGCGGGAGCACCTTGCCAAGCTCAAGGCTCGCGCCGCTGCCAAGCTGGCGGAAGTTAAGGACGGTATGGAGCCTGACGCGGCGCGCTCCATCGAGGATGAACACAAGGGCATTCTCAAGGAAATCAGCGAGACCGAAGAAAAGATCGCCAAGCGTGAAGCTGACCTTGATGGTCTCGACCAGCGCGCCGGCGCGACGCCGACGCCCGCCTCTGCATCTTCGGAGACGCAGACCCCGCCTGCTGCAGGTGAAGGTCAGCGCTCCGCCGAAATCCTTGCGCTCGGTCGTCAGGCCGGCATGGCCGACGATGTCATCTCGGAAGCGCTGCGGACCGGTTCCAGCGTGACGGATTTT
Source organism: Ensifer sp. GW821-FHT05G01 (assembly GCF_059419585.1). Classification (NCBI taxonomy): domain Bacteria; kingdom Pseudomonadati; phylum Pseudomonadota; class Alphaproteobacteria; order Hyphomicrobiales; family Rhizobiaceae; genus Ensifer; species Ensifer sp. GW821-FHT05G01. Next base: position 53,341 of record NZ_JBWKSC010000016.1, read on the forward strand.
CGCGTCCGTGCTTTCGAACACCTCGCGGCACGGTCGTGCGCCAATCCGACGGCTCCGGCACGCGTCATTGTCGACGAGCGGGATACGCGCCGCTCGGCGATGACGGAAGCGCTGGCATATCGCATGGGCGTTCCTGTTCCGCAGGCAGGTCCGAGCGAAGCGGCGCGCGGCTACATGTCGCGCGGTCTGATCGATATCGCCGCCGAGTGCATCGGCTATCGCGGCGGTCTGATGCTGAATGCCCGCCAGGTCGACGAGATCTACACGCGCGCTTCGCACACGACGTCGGACTTTCCGGCAATCTTCGAAGGTTCGGTCAATCGCACCCTCGAAGCGCGTTACGCTCTGGCACAGCCGACCTATCGCCGGATCTCGCGCCAGCGGAATTTCCGTGATTTCCGTCCGCATACTTCGGTCAAGCTCGGCGATTTCCCGATGCTGAAAAAGGTCGCCGAAGACGGCGAGATCAAGTACGGCACCTTCTCCGAAGGTAAGGAACAGATCTCGGTATTCAGCTATGCGATCGCCCTGCGCATCACGCGGCAGATGCTGATCAACGACGATCTCGGTGCGATTTCTGAACTGCTCGGCAGCTACGGTGCGACCGTCGCGCTGTTCGAAGAAACGACGTTCTACGCCAGTGCCTTCAACGGAAAGCTCGCTGATGGCAAGGACGTGTTCCACGCCGACCATGCCAATCTGGCGGGCGCGGCTGCCGCAATCTCTGTCGACTCGGTCGCCCTGGGTCGCGCGGCTATGTCAAAACAGAAGTCTCTTGAAGGCAACCCGCTGCTGGAAAACCGCGCACGCATCCTTCTCGTCGGTCCCGACAAGATCACCGAGGCGGAAAAGCTGGTGGCATCGATCACCCCCGCCACGGCTTCCAACGTCAATATCTTCTCCGGTCGCCTGGAGCCGGTCGAGACCGCACAGATCGCCGGCAACGCCTGGCACATGTTCGCTGATCCTGCCGCCGGCATCTCGAATTACCGCTGGGGCTATCTCGACGGTTACGAGGCGCCGCGCGTGCGGTTTGACGAGCCGTTCGGACAGCAGGGCTTCGCCATGTCTGTCGAGCACGATTTCGGTTGCGGCGCTACCGACTTCCGGGGCGGCTACAAGAACGCCGGGGCATAAGCCCCGGTCACTCTCCATCGGAGCCTCTTTGAGGCCCTCCTGAAATCAAGAGGATGTGGACTATGAAAAACTTCATTCAGCCGGGGGATGCTATCGATATCCCCGCGCCGACCGGTGGTGTCGTCTCTGGCAACGCCGTCGTCGTGGGCTCTCTCGTTGGTGTGGCTTCATCCACGGCAGCCGAGGGCGTGACCTTCGCGCTTCAGACCAACGGTGTTTTCCGTATGCCCAAGACTTCTGCGCTGGCGATCGCAATCGGCGACAAGGTCTATTGGGATAGCACGGCCAAGGTGGTGAACAAGACGGCTTCGGGCAACACGCTTCTCGGTACTGCCGTCGAAGCCGCAGCCAACCCGTCCGACTTCGTGCCTGTTAAGCTCGGCCCGACCACGGTCTGACGATGGGCAACGTGTTTGATCGGCTGGCGGCGGTGAGCCGCCAGACCGTCGAGCGGGTGCACGGCAAGGCCGTCACGGTGTATCCGGTCGGGGGCGGCAGCGTGAATGCGGCGGCAACCGTGGCGCTTGCCGATCCGGCCGCCTGGGAAACGTCCGCCGTGTTCTTTGAGAACACGATGATGGAATCCGAGCGCCGAGCGCAGCCCTCCGGTGACGGTCGGCGGATCATGCATCGCGCGCTGCAGGTTCAGGCTTCCATTCGTCTCGTCGATGGCCGGCCGTTGAAGGCCGGTTTCCTTATGCGTCGCCATGAGGATGATGCGTGGTATTCGATTTCGAGTTTTGACTCTGATGGTCTTGGGACCGTGCTTGCAGTGGTGGCCTTAGCCAAACCGCAGATCGTGGTCGACGAGGAGCTTTGACATGCTGGCACCTGAAGCGCTGCGGCTTCTCATTGTCGAGATCCTGTGCCCGACCGCTGCGATCGCGGGGACCGAAGCCTTTCCGACTGTGGCGGGAAAGCTGGTCTATGACAGTCGCGAAATCCCGGTGCAGGACATAAACAGGGACCACGACTTTACGCCCGTCATCGCGGTGCATGGCAATGATGCCCGCATTACCCTTCGTGGCGAGATGACGGATTTTTCCGATGTCGAACAGCAGGCAGTGATCGATATCGTCGTGGAATTGGCTGTGGTCGCGGAAGATGATCAAGGTGAATTTGCCGACGCCATGGCAGGCACCGACCCGACCGCGCGCCTGGTGCTGGCCGCGCTTTGCTCGCGCATTCGCTACCTTCTGGAATTCAGCGAGAAGGGCGTCGCCTGGCGCCGGCTGGTGAGGCGGGTTGTCAGTCTGGAAGAGATGCCGTTCTCAGTTCCGGATCTCGGATTGCGTTTCCAGCGCATGACGCTGCGCTACACGATCGAGGTCGTCGCTGATCGTTTTAACGAGGGCGGCGGATTGCCGGAACCCATTCGCAGTGTCGCGGCCGACTTGCCAGACGGCAGTTATGCCAAGCGCAAGCTGCAGCAGCTCGGCGCCTATTTTCTGGCGGAAACCCCGTCTGCGCTGCAGCAGATTTCAGGAACCGTCCATGTCACCGATAGTGTGGATGTGACGACCGGTGTTGCAGGGCTCTCCCCCTGATCGTTCCACCCCTCATTGTTGCGAGGCATTCATGTTGACGAAATACGTGGCGGCGCCCGGCCGCACGATCCCCGGCGGCTGGCCCTCAGACGGTCGGGTGATCGACGAACTTTCCCAGTTTCATCGCCGGATGGTCAAGGACGGCGATCTCATAGCCGCCAAGCCGGCCAAACAAAAGGATGACGCCAATGACGACTAACATTCCGAGCGGCGTTGTCGCGCCCCTGCTTGCTTTCGATGTCGAAAGCGGCGGGCAGTTTTCCTCCGAGAACCGGGCGATCCTTCTTGGCTTCGGCCTGGCAGCCGGTGCTCTGGCTGCCGGTGGCGTCGCGCTTTGCGCGAGTGTCGAGCAGGCGCGTTACCTCGCAGGGCGCGGTTCCATGCTGGAAGCCATGTTCATCCGCATGCGGCGCAACGCCAATGTGCAGGAAATCTGGCTTGGTCGTGTCGAGGAAGGTGCGACCGCCGAACTGCGTACGATCACGGTCGGTGTGGTTCCCGCCTCGGGTGGGCAGGGTGTGGTGACGATTGCGGGCGAGGATGTCTCGATTAACATCGCGGCAGGCGATACGGCCAATGCCGTTGCGTCGGCGATCGCTGCGGCCGTCAACGCCTACATCAATCCGGTTACGAAGATCTCGCTGGCTTTCACAGCCACGGTTGCCACAAACGTCGTCACGCTGACGGCTCGACACAAGGGCGCCTATGCGGCCGGTATCGACATCTACCTGCCGGTGCTTGAGGGCGTCAACGCCTTCAAGGGCGTTCTGACCTTTGCCACTTCGACCGCAGGCGCCGGAACGCCGGATGTCTCAGCGGTTCTTGCGGCCATGGGCGATAATCCTTTCGAGATTGTCGTATCTGCCTTCGGTGACGATACGAACCGGACACGGCTCGACACCTATCACGACAATGCGCAGGGCCGCTGGTCGTACCTGCAGCAGCTCTATGGCCATGTGTTTTATCCGAAGAGCGGCACGGTGAGCGAGATCGTCACCTCGGCACTGGCGAAAGACAGCTGGCATCTTTCGCTGATCCCGGTGCTGGCGTCCATGGCGCGGCCGGATTACGAGTTCGTGTCGGCCTATGTTGGCGCGATCGCATCGTATCTCGATGGCGGTTCGGATGGCCGGGTCTCGGCAAACCAGTCTGGCCTGGTGCTGGTCGATATGATCGCCCCGCGCGACCGTGATTACTGGCCCGATTACGCGACGCGCAACAGCCTGGTGACGAACGGCGTCTCCACGTGGAAGGTCGATGTGTCCGGCAAGGTCACGATCGACAAGGCGGTGACGCAGCAGCAAACCACGAACGGCGTGCCGGATACGGCGCTGCGTGACATCCAGGCGATCTACCAGACGACCTACGCCTTGAAGTTCTATCGCGCGCAACTGGCCTATGAGTTTTCGAACAAGGCCATCGTCGACGACAATCCGGCCAATCTCCCGACACTGGTTCGGCCGAACGACATCCGCGCCAACCTGGTCAACTCAACCATCCAGCTTTCGCGGCGCGGCGTTCTTGAAGCGGGGCAGGAGGCGCTCGACCAGATCACGGTCGTGCGCAATGCGGACAATCCCAACCGGGTTGATATCGTCCTGCCGATGGATCGGGCCAACCCGCTCGACATCTTCGCAGGCCTCGCTCGCGTATACGCGGAAATCTGACCCTTTTTACCTCTGGAGAAATAAGCCATGGCAGGCAAGGACTTTGGCGGCCGCATGCAGGTTCGTCTTTCGAGCGGTGTGCCGCTTTCGCTGCGCGGGACATTCGCCGTTCTGGCGGGTCGCCAGTCGATCGAGGCGGTGACCAACCAGGATGGCTCGACCGATCGCGTCGGCACCCCGACGGCGCCGCGTGCGAACGTGACATTTAAGGACGGTGGCATCGATCTGGCGGCTCTGATGGAGGCGCCGCGTCAGAACATTGTCATCACCGAGGAGATGACCGGCGTGACGCACCACTTCATCGACGCGTTCTTTTCCGGGGAATCGGAGAACAACCGTATCAATGGTGAGGTGAGCGGCCTGACGATCGTCGGCGACACCTATCGTCGTACGGGCGGCTGATCTCATGGCGGACAAGACTGTTCCTCTCTCGAAGAAGTACGAGGTGCCCGGACATGAGCCGTTCGACAAGCTCGTGCTTCGCGCCCCTGTCTATCAGGACATCTTCATCGACGGCCTCGGAGAGCCTGCCGAACGGCAGCCAAACGGGGCCGGCGGTTTCATGGTTGTCGTCTACCATTCGGTCGTGGATCAGTATGCGCGGCGGCTTTTGCGTTCCCCGGATTACAGCTGCATCACGCAGCTGGAAGCATGCGACGCTCTCGATCTGCAGAATGAGATCATCGGTTTTTTCTCCAAGCGGGCGGCCTCGACAACCTCGCCGGCGTCGCCGACACCCTTGTCTTCCGGCTCGGATGGGACGCTGCCCGCGTCCAGCTAATGACGATCGGCGAGATCGCCTGGTGGTCCCGTCGCGCTCTGGCTTTCAAGAGTAGATCATGAACCGCGAAATCGAAGCACGACTGAAGTACACGGCGGTCGACAAGACTGGCAGTGCCCACAAGTCCGTCGCGGACAAGATGGATGGCATCAACAAACGTGCTGCCGCCTTCAGCCGACAGCAGGGGGCCTTTGCCCGATCCACCTCGGCGATGTACGCGACCATTGCTCGTTATGCTGCGCCGGCGGCGATCGCATATGGGGCGAAGGTTGCGCTGACGGATTTCGCAGCACTTGAGCGGCAGATGACGCGGATCGGGATTACAGCCGACGCATCATCGAAACAGACGGCGGACGCTTTCGCCCTGGCGCAAAAGGTGTCGAAGGATCTGAAATTCGACAGTGTCGCTCCCGCGATCGAGGCGTTGGACACGTTGGTTTCTTCTGGCAAATCTCTGGAAGAAGCGATGGCCTTCCTTCCTTCGGTTTTGGCGACGGCGCAAGCCTCCGGCGCTGCGACTGCCGATATTGCCAATACCGGTCTGAAGGCCGCCGACGCTCTGAAGATCGAGACGGCGCAACTGCAGCGCGCTTTCGACATCATGGTTGTCGGCGGCAAGGCCGGTCAGTTCGAACTGAAGGATATGGCCCAATACATTCCCGGCCTTGCAAACAGCTTTGCGACGCTGGGCTATTCTGGCGAGGATGGCCTGAAAAAGCTGGTCGCCATGCTGCAAACCATCCGCGAGGATACCGGCGACGCTTCTGCGGCAGCGACGCAGGCGCAGAACATCTTCGGCAAGATGTATTCCGAAGAGACTGCGAAAAAGTTCAGCGACTTCGGGATCAATCTTCGCAAGGAAATGACTGCGGCCCGGAAAGCTGGCGAAGATGCCGTGGCGGCCTTCGTGCGGATCTCGCAGAAGGCAATCAATGGCGACCTTTCCAAGTTGCCGCTGTTGTTTTCCGACCAGGAATTCCGGCTCGGCATGCAATCGCTGATGACCAGTGAGGAAAGCCTTGCGCGGTTTTTGAACCTGATGAATTCAGCGGAAGTCAACGGCGCTGTGTGGCGAGACGTGCAGCGCGTGATGACGGATACGCAATCGTCCATCGACACGATGTCGAATAGTTGGGAGCGTTTGAAGGTTTCGTTCGGCGGCGCTGTTGCGCCAGATGCCACGGCAGCAATGAACGGGATATCGGATCGTCTGGACTATCATTCGGCGGTGAATGCCGGGCTGGAGAAGAACGGCGTCAACGGTTTCTGGAACCGGACACAGTGGGGCCTTTTCAGTTCCGACGACGAAAAAATGCAGATGGCCATCAAGGGCGGATACAGCAACAAGGACGCCATCGCAGAACACCAGCGGGATCGGTACGGGCGCGAGGCCAACAAGCCTTCAGTCGGTCGTCACAGTAGTGGCCATCCCGTTGCCGCCAAGGCCAATGCAATCCCCGCTGGGTTTGCGCCGACGAATGCGCCGGACCTCGGGCTTTCCGGCCTGTTCTCGGTTCCCAGCAAGGAAGACTTCAAGAGCGCCCTGAAAATCGACCTCGGCTTCAAACGTCAAGGGGAGGAGGCGGGCGCAGCCGTCGCGGATGGCGGCAAGGAAGCCGGTAAGGCGATCGAGGAATCAGCGGCCTTCTTCAAGGTTGCCGGCTACGATGTAGGCGCTGCCATCGCCAATGCGGCGCGTGAACTCGCCAGTGCGGCCTCAAAGATGAGCGCGCTCGGCAGCTACAACAGTCCCGGTCTACGGCCGGCAGTGAATGCGGATACAGGGCGCAGCATGCCGCCTTCCGCCGGGCGACCGGCCGGTGGTTCCAAATAAGGTGGTGTCATGAAGGATTGGGCGGCGCGGTTGCGCAAGGCGAGCTTTCGCGGTGTCGACTTCTGGGTCGACGCGGAAGACTTGTCCGCTGGAAAGCGGATCGCACGACACGAGTATGCCGGCGGTCGATACACCTATCTGGAGGAGATGGGGCTTGCGACGGCAGCCTATGATGTCACGGCCTATCTGATCGGCGATGACAGCGACAGCGCGTCTCGGAGCCTTAGTGCGGCCTGTCTGGCTGCCGGTCCTGGTCGTCTCGTGTTGCCGATCGATGCTGGACAGCTCGCCTATGTCGAGGGTTTCCGCAGGAGCCGTGTCCGTGACCAGCGCGGTTACATCGCTTTCGACTTCACGGCCATACCGCTCTCTAATCAGCCTGGGGGCGTGCTTGGTGTCGGTGACCTGAATGCGCTGGTCGCCTCGGGTCTCGGGCCGGCGGCGAATGTGTTTGCCTCGATCTTCCGAGCATATGCCGACATTCCCACTGTTGCCGGCTGGCTTACATCGGCGGTTTCGGTGCTCGTCACGGATGAACTTGATAGCGTGTATCTTGGTCAAAGGCTTGCGGCGTCCGTCAAACTCGACGCCTTCGGGTTTGCCTGTGAGGCAATGGATATCACGCGGATCGTTGCCGAGAGCGTCGTCGACCCTTCCGGTTTCGATACCCTGCGCTTGCCTGAAGGCGGCGACCAGACGACGCGTGATGCCATGAGCATTCTGCTCGCTCACGGGCTCTGCATCGCGGCACCACGGGTTGCCTGGATGACGAGGCCGCAGGCGCGCGCTGCGCGTAACCGTATCAGATCTGTCGGCGAAGCAGCCCTTGCGGTGGTGTCTGTGAAAGGTGCCATTGCAGTCGACCTATACCAGTTTGTCGCGCAGCTCGTCGAAGTCGCCGTTCGCATCGTTTCTGACCGGGCGGCCAACGCTGTGCCGGTCGTTCGGGTGGAGACCGGTGTCTCGATGCCTTCGACGGTTCTGGCCTATCGCCTCTACGGCAGGGCGGATCGTGCAGGCGAGGTCGTCGATATAGCGAGATCCGGCACGCCCATTCTTATGCCGATCGCTTTCGACGCGTTGGAGAGCTGAGATGCGTCCATCGAGCTCCGGGCCGCTAGAGACGGTCGTTGTTGAGGGATTGCCTGCACTGAAGTCGATCGAGATCAACGTCTCGGCCGAAGAGGCGTCCCGAACGGCAAGCGGCGATTTTGTTCTGGTCGGATCCGGGCTTCCTGTCTTTCCGGGGCATCCGACAACCATTCGCGCCAATGGCGATCTGTTGTTGACAGGTTTCGTCCGCGACGTCGGTTCATCCTATAGCGAAGTGGATCGCAGTCTGTCGTGCTCGTTTGTGTCCAGGACCATAGATTTGATCGAAGCCTCTGCGGTTCATGATGGCGGAGAGATCCTCAACAAGGATCTCGTGGCAATCGCAAAGGAACTGGATAGCTACGGGGTTGGTATCGAGACAGATGGGACGGGTTTTCCTCCCGAGCCTCGGCATAAGATGCGGCTTGGTGAAAGCGCATTCTCGTCGATCGAGCGGAGAGCGCGCGGTCGCGGGGCGCTGATCTATGACACCGCGAGGGGGCGGCTGAAGATCGCCACGAAGCCAGAGGGTGTCCATGCCGGAACGCTGAAGCGCGGTGTCAACATCCTTCCCGGCTCCAGTGCTTCCTTGACGGAAGAAGGGCGTTACTCGGACATTCAGGTTCGCGGTCAGCAGAGTAGCGGCGTCGACAAGCAGCAGCTGCGCCCGCAAACGAAGGTGACGGACAGCGGCGTCACCCGCAAGCGTGTGCTCATCCTGCCCTATGAGGGCGAAGCCAGCATTGACGCGATGCGCCAGCGGGCGATCTGGCAGGCGCGTCGGGCGGCTGGCAACAGCGTAACCGCCTCACTTCTTGTAACCGGTTGGCGCGACGATGGCGGCAGGCTCTGGTCGCCGAACTGGCTAGTCCAGATCGAAGACGACTGGCTTGGGATCGAGGGGCGGATGATCGTCAAGAGCGTGACCTTCTCTCAGGGTGAGCGGACATGGGCGACGTTGTCGCTTGCAGACCCTCGGGCGCTCGGTGGTGAAAACCCGCGCGGCAAGACTTCGGCGGGTTATGCAGCGCCGAGCGTTATCGAAGCGGAGTATGAGGACGAATGAGGCGGTTCGAATTTGATGGCCGTCTTGAGGAGCGCGGCGGACAGCAGTTTGCTTCCGGCCGGGGCGCTTTCGGAGACGCATGGACCTCTATCCATCGGATCGAGCCGCATGGCTTTGCCTCGATGCCCGTCAAGGGCTCGAAGGGCTTGTTGTTTTCGCTGCCGGAAAATCCGGACCAGGCCTATCTGTTCGGCGGCGAAAACCCCGGCAGCCGCCCGGCAGATCTGCCGCAGGGCGCCACGGCTCTTTACGATTCCAGCGGCAACATCCTCAAATTTGTCATGGGTGACGGGGTTATTTTTGATCTTGCGGGTCCGGCCTTCACGATCAGGAAGGGTGGCGTCTCGGTAGTCATCGATGCCGAAGGCCTGAAGGTGAACGGCGGCGGAATCTGGAACGATGGTGTGGCGGTGGATAAAACGCATAGACATGGCGGCGTAGCCCCAGGCGGTGCGTCAACCACTGTCCCGACGGGCGAGTGACCCATGGTCAGAATAGTACCGATAGAAGAACAGAAAGAGCCTTATCGCTCGCCAGATCTGCTCTGGGATGGCGTGGCAGGGGATCTGGCCATCAACCCTCTCGATCATGCGGAAGCGCCCGGCGATCTGCAGGCCGAACAAGGGCTGGCGACGCAGGTTCTCATCCACCTTCAGACCGATCGGCGCGTCGAGGATAGCGAGCTTCGGGACGGGGAGGATAACCGTGGCTGGATCGGTGACAGTTTCGACCTGATGAATGACGAGCAGCCGCTTGGCTCCCGCCTGTGGCTTCTGCGCCGTCGCGGCATCTTCGACGGTATCGAGACCGTGGTCGAGGACTACGTTCGCGAGGCGCTGCAGCCGCTCATCGACCAGGGTGCGGTTGCCTCGGTCGGGGTAGACGTTTCGGTTGATAGAGCAGGCAACCGCGTCGATTACACCGCCTCGCTTTACGGGCGGGACGGCGCGCGGGTCTATGAGCGCAAGTTCGACATCATGTGGCGGCAGCTCGACGGCGTCGTCAGTCCCTTGGCGCGCTGACGCCTAATCCTTCATTCGAGGAATTTTCATGGCTTGGACGATCCGCTCTCTCAGCGAGACTTCCGCGCGCGCTCGTGGCGCCTTCCGACAGTACCTGCCGGGTACGGATTCGGCGCTGGCAAACAACTTCGTGACGGTGACCGGAAAGGTGCTGGCGGGCATCAGCCATGAATTCGAATTGCGGATGGGCTGGCTGGCGCGCCAGTTGTTTCTGTCGACGGCGAGCGGCCAGTATCTTGCTCTCCATGCATCCGACGTCGGTATCTATCGCCGCCCGGCCGCATCTGCGTCTGGTGTGATCGAGGGATTGGGGCTCGGCGGTACGGTCTACCCTGCCGGTATCCGTTTTGTTTCCGGTCGAAACACCTACATCTCGACGGCTCCGGCAACAGCTGCGGCCGGCGGTCAGTTGAGTTTGCCGGTGACGTCGGTCGAATATGCAGCGTCTGCCAATCGTGATGCCGACGGCACCATGACGCTTGCCGATCCTGGCTTGTGGCCCGATCTCGGCACACAATGGGCTGTGGCGAGTGGCGGTATCGGCGGCGGCGCGGATATCGAAAGTGATGAGTCTCTGCGAACACGGGGGCTTCAGCGCAAGCGCAATCCACCCGGTGGTGGGACATTGAGCGATTATGAACGCATCGCGCTTTCAGTGTCAGGGGTTGCGAAAGCCTGGGCGTATCGGGACACGCTGTCACCCGGTTTTGTTGTCGTCTTCTTTCTCTTCGAAGGTCGCCCCAATCTGATCCCGCTGCCTGCCGACGTCGATGTCGTGCAGGCGGCTATCGACGCGCAAAGGCTGATCAGGGTTGACGACAGTGTTGCGCAAGCCCCGATCGCGCGACCAGTCGATATCACTATTTCCGGTCTTTCTGTGGATACGGAGGAGCTTCGGGCGCGTATCTCGGAAAACCTGACGGCAATGTTTCGTGACCGGTGCAGGCCCGGCATTCCGGCAAACGTGTTCGTCCTGTCGCGATCGTGGATCTCCGAGACGATCTCCCAAACCACGGGCGAAGACAGACATACGCTGCTTGCCCCATCGGGCGACATCGTCCTGACCGATGGGCAGTTTCCTGTCCTGGGGGTCGTGACCTATGGCGCGTGACCCGGCTCTTAATACGCTGACGACGCTGGCCTCGATCGGCTTTCAGCCGCTCCCGGTCCCTGCTCCACAAGACAGCCTGTCGATGCCAAGCAACGATGATCTCGTCTCAGCGGCGATATCGCTCTGGCCGCAGGGCGCGGCCTGGGGATCGCCAGACGGTCAGGCGGTAAGCCTGAGTAGTAATCTCGCCCGTTTTACGCGCGTGCTGATCGACCCATTCGAATGGCTCTACGCCAGGGCTTTTCAGCTTTGGCGTGAAGCGACCGTCAGTGGTGTATTCGATCTTTTGCCGGAATGGGAAGCGGAATACGGACTTCCGGATACATGCGTTGAAGGGCCGTCGACGCGATCCGAACGGCTTCGCGCGCTTGAAGCCAAAGTCCTCAGTCTGGCGACGATCACGCCTGGCGACGTCATCAGGATTGCGAGCGCCTACGGCTTTTCGATCTCGATCGAAGAGCCGGCCATGTTTGAATGCGGTTTTTCGGAATGCGGCGGAGAGCACACCCTCGGTGATATCCGTCAGGAAACTTTCTGGATCGCCCGCGTTGTCGATCTGGCCATTGATTATTTCCACGTCGGGGAAAGCGAACTTGGCGTCGATCCCTTGTTTGATATTGGCGATGGGGAGCGTTTGCTCTGCATCCTGAATCGCATCGCACCGGCATGGACAACGCCGGTGTTGTCCTTCTTCGCATACCTGATTGATGGCCAAGGCAACCGCCTCACCGATGGTGACGGCCGCTACCTGATATCCGGGGCAATCTAAGCTTTGAGGAACACCAATGAAATATCATGCACCTTTTGGCTCCAGTGATTCCGACGCCCCCTACGTCGACCGAAATACCGCGGCTGCGGTCAGGGGGTCCGTGCCTCCTGCGGCGGCAATCGAAGATCCTCAGCGGGAAATCGTCGATGTCATCAGCAAATCGGGGTTCGCGCCAGCGGATCTCCTGCAGCTGGCGAGGGCTATTCAGAGCCAGAAAATGAACTTCGCAGAAGCAACGGGTACTGCGAACGCGATTGTCGTAAGCCTCAATCCGGCGCCGTCATCTTATTCCGACATCATCGGCATGCCGCTGATTGTACAGACGACCTCGGCGCCAACTGGACCCGCAACGCTGCGGGTTACAGGTCTGTCTGCCATTGGTATTGTCCGGCGAGGTGGCGGCGCGCTTGCCGGCGGAGAGTGGTCTGACGGCGATCTGGTCACCTTCGCGTACGACGGTGAGTTCTTCCAGGCGCTCGGTGCATTGCCTGCCGAGCAGACGCTCGTTCATGTCGGCGCAGACACGGGCAGTGCCAATTTGATTGTTGCCGCCGTTGTCCCCGCTGTCAGCGAGTACAAGCAGGGAAGCGTTTTCAGCATCAAGATTGCCAACGCGGTAACCGGCGCATCAACCGCGAATTTCGGAGCGGGCGCAAAGAACCTAACCAGAGCGAACGGCGCCCCGACCCGGAGCAACGACCTGGTTGCCGGCCAGGACGCGCTGCTGGTCTATGACGGCACAAAATTCCAGATCGCCAATTTCTCGCCGGCCAACATTCCCGCCCGCAATACTCAGCAGTTTACGGCGTCGGGAAGCTTCACCGTTCCCGCCGACGTGTACCGTGTCAAGGCGCGCGTATGGGGCGGCGGCGGTGGAGCGGGTGGATCACTCGGCGCCGGGGGAGGTGGCAGCGGCGGCGGCGGCGCCGGCTATGCAGAAGGCATCGTCGAGGTCACTCCAGGTCAGATCATCGCTATCACAGTCGGCAATGGGGGGGCGGGGGGCGCCGCAACGCCGTCGAATGGACAGGATGGCGGGCCGTCGTCATTTGGAAGCTTTATCAGCGCGACGGGTGGCGGACGAGGTTACGCTGGGAACAATGCTCTCCAGACGAGCCAGGCGGGTGGCGGCGGCGCTGGCTCTGGGCCCTTTGCTGTGTCGGGTGCGAGTGCTGGAATCGCCTTCCTCGTCGGCGCGACACCGGCGGCGGGCATTGGTGGAAGTGCGGGGATGGGCTCCGGATCGCCGACGATCTCGATCGGAGGCGTCGGCGCCGCCGGTCTGTTCCCTGGGGGCGGTGGCAATGGCGGGTCTGCAGGGAACTATGCCGGTGCACCAGGCGCAAATGGACTTGTCGTCATCGAGTATTGAACTTCTGCGCGAACACAAATTCTCTGTTGAACACATAGACGAGCGTCTTCCTACGGCTCGCCAAGGCGGAAACTGATGGCAGAAAATCCTCTCACCAATTATCTTGCATATCCCGGAGGCGACCGCGACACGCTAGTCGCGGCGCTTGGCGGGCTGGGTCTTCTGCGCTCTGACGCGTCGCAGGATTTTTCGGATGAAGATCAATCCGTGATACGCTCCAACATCGGTGCGGCGTCGCTTGAGCAAGGAAATCTGGCCGAGACGGCGCTTCAACCTGGTGACGTCGGAACGGAACCAGGTACGTTTGCAGCCGGCGACGATGCGCGGATCATCGGCGCAATGCAGAAGGCGCAAAACCTCGCCGACCTCGCCGATAAGGGTGCCGCTCGTTCGAACCTGTCCACGCCCGTTTATGTGGCCGACAGGTCGGCGCTGAAGGCCATCGACCCGGCGCAGGATCTCGGCGCGGTCTTGCGTGAGGTCCCTGAGCAAGGGCTTTTTTACCCACGCCTGATCGCGTCTCTTTCAGCAGCAGCCATTGCCGCAATGGCAGTCGATCTGGATCAGTACATCTACGTCCCCTCTACGGCCGACCCGACCGTCGTCTATATCCGTGAGGGTGCGGAAGCGCGCGGCTTCTGGTCGAACAGCGCAACGCCGGCCTATGTCCACCGCCTGCGCGAACGCGTCATGATCGGCGATAGCGCTGGTTTTGACTGCTCGACAGTACCTGACCCGAGCACCGGGGCCGCGTGGATGCATACGGTTAAACCCGGCGCCACTCATGGCTGCGGATACATGGAGGCGCACGCTCGCGTCTTGTCGACCGGGTCCAACGGCGCTCAGTTCGTCGGCGCCACGCGCATTACGGGCGCGGCATTGGTCGAGGGCTACGGCGGCATCTTCCATGTCCGCAACGAGAGCACGAACGACCGAGATTGCTGGGCGGTCTACATCGACGCTGTTCGGGGATCGGCAACGGCCGGCAATGTGGCAGGGATGGAGCTGGACATTGCCAACTGCAGCGGCGTGGCTGATCTCAGTTATCTGCCGTATGGCTTCATAGGTACGGTTCCGGCCGCCTGGTCCTACGGCATGTCGATCGCTTCGGGCGGGGACACTGCGGTAAATCCTGACGCGCTTGACGTCTCGCACGCCCTTGCCATCATCAACAACGGAGCTCGCTTCAACACGGGCATCGTATTCAGGAGCGATGCGCTCGTTCTGACCAGCGGTTTCGGTCGTGCGATCGCAATGGCAACGCAGCATAAGATTTCGTGGTACGCCAGCGATGGTGAAGCCTCGATGCTGACCAGCACGGTGGCGACAGCCGCCGCAGGGACACGGCAATATTATATCGACAATGGCACTGAGTTTCGTCGCAACGGCGGGGATGGCGTCTACTTCCGGGCGCTGACGTCGTCGTCTGCGGTCAACTTTCTTGAGATCGTTGCGACAGCGGCGGGGTCTGGTCCTACCATTCGCGCAAACGCGGTCGGGGGAGACACCGTCAAGAACGTCGTCCTTCAGCCTGTGGGCGTCGGCGGCGTGCTTCAACTCACTTATGCGGCTGCGAACACGGCTGATGTCGCAGCTGACAGGTTGGTGCGCATACGAATGGCAGGACAAACCGTCGATCTTCTCGCCAAGTTTGTTTCCTAACGGGAAGGCCCAAAATGATCTGGCTGGCATTTGCGCTATTGATCCCGCTTGTAACGGTCGGTTTCTTTTTTCCCCGCACAGACTTTCGCGATGACGCCTCCGTCAGGCGGTTTGGGTTGAGCCTGTACATCTCCGCTATGGTCGGGCTTAACGTCGTGGCTGCGGGTTACATGAACGGTTCCGTCCACCCGACCCCGCTTCCTCATCTTACGTGGAATCTTCAACCGTGACAGGAACAACCATGACTGAGAGTTTTATCATTAGGCCGATGGCCGCCGCCGATTTTGCGGTGCTTCGCTCCGACGATGGAAGTCGAGTGCCGCGCTGGTTGCTGTTCGATGAAGAGCGCCAGATGCTCGTCCCGGCGCATGACTTCAATCGCACCGTCTTCGAATCCTTGGCCGAAGCAAAAGCCGCGATCGATACACATAACGCCACTTTCGCGGCAACCGACGCGTCATGGCTGGCGGAAAATCCGCCGATCACTTACCCTTAAGGAGCTATCATGAAAATCGACTTCACTCAGGAACTGCAGGCCTATCGAGGCATCCCCATCCTCATTCGCGAAGAACCGGTAGAGTATGCAACTCTCAAGTTTGCTGCCATCGAAGCACTGATGGTATCGTCTGGCCGAACGCTCGAGGCAGCGGACATCCTCCGCCGCAATGATCTGGCGCGCAAGATCTGGCAGTCGAAAGGCGAGATGGATATCTCAGTCGAAGACGTCGCCTTGATCAAGGAGATGGTTCCGGTTCGCTTTAAAGATGCGATAATGATCGCAGCACCAGCGCTTGAGTTGTTGGACGGCGGTAGAGTATAAGCGTCTCCTACGGCTTCTGATTGAGCGTTGGGGATAGAATTGGGCATCCACGATATCGGGCTATCTCAGGATAGCGACACCAGGGAGCAGACTAAGGACAGCACGAAATTCCGAATTCACTTTCGTGGTGCGCCAGGAGCCCGCTTTAACGTCGACCAACCGAATGCGGGCGTTCTAACCAGGCATAAAGACCTTGGATCGACCCCTGTCTTAGGATGGGCTTTTGTGCCAACCGGAGAGAAAGCCTCTCTGCGATTGCGGTACGAGGACGGCAGGAATGTGGATGTACCGCTCAATTTTGAGCGGCCAGACGTTGTCCGTCACTTCGACAAGCAGGGAGTGGTCTGCGATCTGATCAGCGGGATAAAGGCCAATATTGATTTTCACGGCCTTAAGTCCATGCATTTGGTCAGCGAAAGCGGGGAAAGGGTACTCTGTACCGTCGAGCTTGAGAAAATCTCTCAGGTTCTAATCGGCGCTGACGACTGGCTTTTCCTGAAGAACGACACAAACCGATCTGTCGAAATCTTCTCTGGCTCTCTGCCGTTCAGCCGGGCGCTTGAGGAGAAATGGGCGAGTTACCTTTCCTTCGTTTCGAAGATTATCCCGGCCGGGCGCTCCTGTTTTGTGGTGGCACCGAGTAAGGAGGACGTGCACCCGGAATTCTATCCGCAGAAACCCGCGCGCTATCCTGCCCTCAACCGGCTTCTGTCAGTGCTTGATCGCTCTGGCGTGCCATTCTCTTGCCCGATCGCCAAGCTTCGGCAAGAGCCTGGCTCGTACTACAAGACGGACACCCACTGGAGCGACTTCGGCGCGATGGTCGCTTTCGAGGACGTGCTATCGGCGTGGGGCTTCAACCTCGATCTGAAAAGCTTGCTGACATTCAATGACATCCAGTCCATCGGCGATCTTGGATCGAAGCTGCACCCTGAACTTAGCGATGCGGCGCGCACGCTCGTAGAGGACAAAGACCGGATCAAAGTCGAATTCCACAATCGCTTCCAAACGACGGGGTCGATCGGGATCTATACGAACACCGCGCCCGTCATCGATGAGAGCATCGTCATTTTCGGAGACAGCTTCTGCGGTCAAATGCAGCGGGCGGCGAGAAACATATTCCGGCGGACGGTTCGGGTGGTTACGCCTTCCGTTATGCCAATCCGAGAAGTTCTCGACGCGGAAAAGCCTGATCGGGTCATCATGCAGACGAACGGGCGGTACTGTATGACCGTCCCTGTTGTGGGCGACCGAGTTGTCGATGTTCATGCGATCAAGCAGATTGTTAGGCAGTCGCCGAGCGAGGTATCGGGGCTGATCCCACCTCAGTGGGTCCGCTAGACGCCAGCACAGATGGATAGGGCCAATAGCCCTGTCGCTATAACGATCAGCGTCCCGAACGTCGTCAGAACAATGGCGGCAAGTTTTCTGTCGTATTGCAACATATCGCACTTCGCTGATGTGAACGGGCGGCGGCGCTTCTAACACCAAAGCTCTCAACTCGCGACTGTTGTTTTCGGTTCCGTTGGCTGACCGCCGCGTCCGAATGTCGCTGGCTCTATCAACTTTCCACACGACAACAAGGTGAAACAAATGACACGACGCATCAACGCGGCGGGCCTTGCGCACGTCAAGCAATGGGAAGGCCTGAAGACGAAGGCCTATCGCGACGTCGGCGGCGTCTGGACGATCGGCTATGGCCATACCAGCGCTGCCGGCGCGCCTTTGGTGACGCCGAACATGGTGATCACCGAGGCAGAGGCGGAGGCCATCCTGCGCGAGGATCTCGCAAAGTTCGAGGAACGGGTCTCGCGCCTGGTCAAGGTGCCGTTGACCGACAACCAGCAGGCCGTGCTCGTCTCCTTCGACTTCAACACCGGCAGGCTCGGCAAGTCGACGCTGCTCAATAAGCTCAACGCCGGTGACTATGACGCTGTTCCGGCCGAACTGATGAAGTGGGTCAACGCCGGCGGCAAGCGGGTGAAGGGTCTCGTCAACCGGCGATCGGCCGAGGCCGGGCTTTGGGTGAAGGGCGAGTTCGTTTCTAGCAACACTGTGCCGGCCGCACCGAAGGCGCCGGAAGTCGTGACGAAGGAAAACGTAAGCTGGCTTGCTGGCATCATCTCGACCCTTGGCTTTGCATTCACCGGCAATGGTCCGCTGCAGTGGGCGCTCGCCGGCATCATTGTCGCGTCGTTTGCTGGCGGCGCTTTTCTCTTCATCCGCAAGCGGCTCGATCCGGCATGATCCCCTGGCCGAAGATCCTCGGCGGCGTGCTGGTGCTCGCCGCCATCACCTGGACCGTCCTTGAGATCCGCGAGGACGGCGCCCAATCGCTCAAGGCCTCGATTGAAAGGCGAAACAATGCGTCGGCTACTTCGGCGGGTGATGCTCGCTCTGACTTTGACTTATGCCTCAATAGGGGCGGCGTGTGGGACTTTGCCGCCAGCAAGTGTCGACGGTCTGCGGCAGGTAGTTGGAACTGACCTGGTTGGCGCGCGAGGGGCGACGCCGGCAGATCAGCGAAAGATAGACAGGACTGTCGTCGGCCTTTGCGCCGGCGGCGTCTGGACGAATGCGGAATGCGTGCGACACGGCGAAGCGCGTTGATCATCACAGCAGGCAGACACGAGGGGCATGATGCGGCAGGAGAATGGGCAAATGGAACTCCCAAGGCGTGCTCAAAAACTCGAATGGAACCTCAATACGATCATCCAGCTCGTCACGCTGCTCGGCATGTGCGTCGGTGGCGTTGCGATCTGGGTCGAGAAGAGTCGGGATATAGAAGAGTTGCAGAACTGGCGCTCGGGGCACGAGCTGCTGCACAAAGAGCGCCTGGTCGAGGTGAAGGCCGTAGAGGCCAGAAACGAGGAGCGTTTCCGCTCGCTCGAAGCCGACGTGCGGAAAATTGAGAACCTCACCTATCGGGTGACGATCATGGAGCAGTCCAGTGGGTCGACCACGGCGGCGATCAAGGATCTGCAGTCGCTGGTCAGCCAGCAGTCCGGCGACTTGAAGGTGATGCGAGAGATTCTGCAGCGCATCGAGGGTGGGCAGCTTAGGCGTTGACCGGCGCCAGCGGTTGATCAGGGTTGTGAGAGGACAAGGGCGAGCGAGCTGTTAGTGGGTGAGACGTTTTCGCCATCTCATGCGTTAATGCGGAATGGCTAAAACACCGAGGAAGAAACCGACTCCTAGGCCGATTGCGGATCCCATGCCGGATCGCGTCGAGCCATGCCTTGCGCTGCTTGCCAAGAAAGTGCCGGCCTCTGGCGATTGGGCATTCGAAATCAAGTGGGACGGCTATCGCCTGTCGGTCCATATCGAGCCGGGCCGCGTGCGCATCATTACCCGCGGTGGCCATGATTGGACGCATCGTTTCCCGGCGATTGAGGCGGCAGCGAAGGTTCTAGGGCCGACGACCATGATTCTCGACGGGGAGGCGGTCGTGCTCGACGAGGCTGGGCGTTCGAACTTCAGCATGCTTCAGGCGGCATTGGGCGGCCGAGGTGGCAAGCGCGAAGCCGATGAGGCGCGGTTCTATGCCTTCGATCTCCTCTACGTCGACGGTCACGACTTGCGCGGCATGGAACAGCGCGAGCGTCGGACGATGCTCGAAGATGCGATAAACGAGGGCGGCACGGTTATTCGATTGTCAGAAGAGATCGAAGGCGAGGGTGCGGCGATTCTGGAGCATGCCTGCAAGTTGGGCCTTGAAGGTATCATCGCCAAGGAGAGGCGGGCGCCGTACCGTTCCGGCCGGCTCGGTGATTGGCTCAAGCTGAAATGCATCCAGAGCGACGGTTTCATAGTCGTCGGGTTCGAGCCTTCAACGAAAGTGACCGGAGCGATCTCGCGGCTGTTGCTGGCGGCTCGGCGAGGCGACGAACTGGTCTATGTCGGCGGCGTTGGTACCGGCTTTACTGAAAAGATGGCACGCGACCTCCGCAAGCAACTGGCAGCTATGCCGGCGAAGGTGCCGCCGGTCGCATTGAAGCGCAAGAACGCTGTGTTCTGCGAGCCCGCATTCGTCGCCGAGATCACCTACACGGAATTCACCGGCGACGGGAAGCTGCGCCATCCATCGTTCAAAGGGCTGCGCGAGCTGGCTGACAGCGTTGACGTGTTCGATCTCAGCACCGCTACTCAGCTTCGCGGTTGATCTGCTTCTGCGCGTACTCTTCCGTGAAAGGCGCAGGAGTAGACATGTTGGCCAGCTGCGGGCACCCAATGCCGCACCGATCGTACCGCCCATTGCGCACGTACTTTGGACAGGTCATTCCCAAGCTGGCGATGAAGGAGTGGATGGTCAAATCCGGGCCCCACTTCTCAATCAGTCGAGATACCTTGTACCGCCCTTTGCGCGGGCAGTTCCTGCATTCGATCTCCATAAAGGGCACTTTGATGTCTCGGAGAGTTTCATATCTAGGCATGCGCTATCTCCCGCGATGGAGGTCTCAACACGCCGCATGTCCTGAAGGGCGCCCGCCTGCGTCCATGTTCTAGCTATGTTCACGTGCTGCCAGAGTCAATATTGCTCAAATATGGCTGGACACTTTTTCAGAAAGCATAATGAAAAAGCTGGACAGTTGAGTGTCCAGCTTTTCGGCAAGTCATTGATTTCGCCCAATTGAGGTGGCCCGCCTCCGGCTACCACTCTTCGATTGTTTCGCTGCGGATCTGTAGCCATTCTGAGATGTCGCGATCGACATTGCCCCAGTTCTCAAGCAGCTTTTTCACGCCGTCGCTGTCCGTCAGAGGCCGATCAAGGCCGTCAAACTGATCGTAGATTGGTGTCGCTAGTCCGGCTCCGCCGTCATAGGCGAACCAGGCGCCAGTCATCTGGGCGACTTCGGTCAGTTGCTTCAGAGCGTGTCGCGCATCACGGATCTCGAAGCCATCAAGGTCTCTTCCTTCCCTGCTTTGGGCGTTTCCCGAATGAGCAATGTGTGTGCTTACGTGTTTCGCGATTGTATCGAGACTGGTGAGGCGCGCATCGAGCTTTCTGAAAATATCGGGTCGAATTCTGTCTTTTGGACTTCTATTCGACGGGTCTTTTCCCGATAGGAAATCGAACTCGCGATGCCTTCGCTTGCTGAACATCGCGTCGGTGGAGCCCCATCTGGCCGTTCCCGGCGGTAGCGCCAAAAGCTCCTGGTACTCAGCGCGCTCCAGCTCTTCGAAATCGTAGACCACACCTGCTATATCTTCGACGAATGCACGTCGGTTGATCGCACCCTGGCACGCTTCCGCGTCCTTTATGATTGACCGCAGAGAGTAGACGCCCTTCTCACCTGAAAGGTCCCCAGGGTCCAACAGTCGCCGCACGCCAAGCAGTGTCCGCTCCCAGAAAGACTCCCTGACCATGTCGAACAGAAGTCTGTTTGGGGAGAATTTGTCGGGATGGGCCTGCGCCTGTCGTACCAGGCTCACGGCGGTGCTGAATGTCGCATAGTGCCAGTAGAGGCCTTGCAGGGTGGCGTACACGCCGTGGGTTTCGTCAGCGTAAGCCGCCTTCCAGTTTTCGATCCGTCGGCTAAAGCGCGATCTGTTTTGCATTTGGTTCCCTGTCCTTGAGGCGTTAAGCCACCATTGCATTTAGAGCCAATAGCCTGCAATCGGTGGGACATGCCGAACAAAAAACAAAACAAAATGGTGGTTGGGGAAGGTGTCCCGCGACGCTGTAAGTAGCTGATTATAGGCTATTGCTTCACACCGGCATGGGGCACCATATCCGGGTCAGAATGCGGCCTGGAAAGTGCACCACAGATTGCACTACAGATTTAGCCTATGAGGCGATAACTAATTGAAATATATAGCGCGCGGTTTCAAATCGAAACATCTCGACCGCACCAAAGAAAACCTGCTTCGGCAGGTTTTTTTGTTTTTATCCCTATGCTTAGCTTTGTCGGTGTGAAGCATCAGGACCCGGTGTGGGATCGGATTTATCTGCTCCAGGGTGGCCTCCAGCGTCAATTCGTCGTGAGTATACGCGCCTCAACGGGGTGCTCCAGGCCTTTCAGTGAAAGCAGCCTGGTCTCGGACGCGCTCAGGAAATCCGGCACCTGCGCAGCCGTCTCGGCTGACACGAGGATCTCACCGGCGGCAGCTTGGGATTCGAGCCGTGCGGCGAGATTGACGGTGCCGCCGATCGCGGTGAAATCGCTGCGGAAGCTTGAAAACTCACCAATCTCGACATCGCCCGTATGTATGCCCACACCAACACCGAGCCGGTGGTCGCGTGATTCCTTCAGATCGGAACTCATGCCGTCGAGTGCATCGGTGTAATGTCGCTGTATATCCGCCGCAGCCCTGACCGCAGCACGAGCGTGGTCCTTGATCTCGATCGGGAAATTGAAGATCGCCATCAGGCCGTCGCCCATCTGCTTGTTGACGATGCCATCATGCGCCCAGATCGCCTGCGCGCATCGATCATGAAACAGGCTGACAATCTCACTCAGCTCGATCGCCTCTGTTCGCTCGGAAAGGGAGGTAAACCCTCGCATATCGGCAAACAGGATCGTCGCGTGGGCGCTTATGTGGCGCTGCTTCTTGACGTAGCGAAAGGAGCGTTCGCAGATCGTGCAGATATTCGGGTTCATCTTGCTTCGGGTGATGCCGAATGCCCGAAAGGGAAGGGCAAACGCCCCGCGGATCGGGATCGGCACGCGCATCTGATCCCAGCAGCCCCGGCAGATGCTGGCGCTGTTATGGGTAGGCGCGAGGGAAGAGGCAGTCGTCATGTGCTGCAGTCTCGCCGCGCCGCGCAGACTTATTGGTGGCGCACAAGAAAACTTCTAATATTCAATTGCCTTTGGCAACCCGAAGTTTTTCTCAGGCGACGATAAGACGGACACATCCTGCTGTCCGTCTGCCACTGCAAAGGGCCGGCTGACTGCGGCAGGCCGGACCCTTCGCCCTTGTCGATGCGTCGGTGGTTGCGAAAGAGCGATAAATAAACGTCGCGGCGGGGCCTTCACTTCGCGTTCCGCACGGACACCACGGCGGACGATAGCTATGTTTGGCGCACTCCGCTCTCGCTCAGCTGGACCGCTTCTTATCCAGCCTTCCAACAGTTGGGTCTATTTTTCTTCAACCGATCTCGTTTCGGTTTCGATGACCGGCGCTCGGCGAGGCGCCGTCGTCAGGCAGCGAAACTCATGAAAGGCGAACTGCTGCTATTTGGTCGTGCCATCGGGCGAAGCCTGTTGCGTTTGACCGCCGGCAATCGGCGCGGCAGCAGTCGGTGCCTGCACGCGATCCTTCTTGTTATCGATGCTGCCGGTCTGTTCCGGTGACGGCTGAACCTGGTCGACTGCCGTCGTCCGGTCGTTGTCGTTGCTTTCGCCCCAGATCGCTGCGCCACCCCAGACCAGCAGCGCCAGAAACAGGCCGGCTCCGAGGATTGCCAGAACACGCACGCCAAGAGGACCTTGGCGGCTTTCGCGGGCCGTGAAGTTTTCCCGGTCGGCGTCGGGCTCCGCTGTGATGGGATCGCCCCGTTCATCCAGATATTTTGTCATCGGATGACCTCCATTGTTGCCATCCTAAACAACGGGATTCGAACGAAAATGTTCCACTATGAGACAAATTCATCCGGGCATCGGGCTGAGAATGCGAGCACCGAAGCGCCAAGCAAGTTGGCGATCCGGCGACGAGAAAGCCAGGTTTCAGTTCGACCAGGTATCGGCGACATTGCGCCGCACGAGCTTATAGGTATGGTCGGGTTGAACTTCGTAGGTTTCGAAGACCATCGTGCCTTGATGCATGAAGCGGTTCTGGATCATCGTGCCTGGCGCGGAGATCGTCTTGCGCGTGGGGCCCGTCTCGCCATAGGTCAAGCTGCCTGGCAGCGGTTCGAGATTGGGCGTTGTGCTGTTGCATCCCGCCAATGCGAGAAGGGTGACGATAGCGACATGCGTCGATTTCATAGGCTGATCCTTGATTGAAAACATGAATGTGAACTTAGCCATGCTGACTTGCGGCGGAAAGAGCAGGCTTTGGTGATTGCCGCGTGCCGGAAGCTTGAACTTGCGAGGCGCGCGCCGGTTCAGCTTCGCGCCGTTTCCCTTGTGGCCTTGTCGAACTTCTTGACGGCTCGCTCCCGCTTCAACCGCGACAGGCGCTGCGTCCAGAATATGCCGTTCAGCTGGTCGATTTCGTGCTGGAGGCAAACCGCCATCAGGCCATCCGCATCTTCCTCGACTGCGTTGCCGTCGAGCGTCTGGTACCGGACGCGCACCGTCGCGGGGCGCTCGACGTCCTCGGAAATTCCAGGCATCGAAACGCTTCCTTCGGCATGCCTGACCATTTGCGGCGAGCGGGAAACGATCTCGGGATTGACGAAAATGCGGACACCGCTTTCACGGGTCAGTTCGATCACTGTCAGGCGTTGAAGAATGCCGATATGCGGCGCTGTGATGCCAATTCCCGGCGCTGCGCGCATCGTGTCGAGCAGATCGTCGGCAAGAGCCTGCAAGGCGTCGTCGAACCGGTCGACTGTCTGTGCTTCCCGGTTCAGTATAGGGTCGGGAAAACGAACAAGGGGGCGGATCGCCATCAAAAGCTCCTGGGCTGCGGCCGCATAGTGCTATCCGATCGCCAGTTCGATGTCGACTGTGCACGCGCATGCGCGTTTCCCATGTATTTGCAACAGCTTGAATAAATCTGTTACCACACGCGCGACGTTGGCCGTTGTGATGTGGACCTTGGCAAGGCTTTGCGCTAGCAGGGCACTAAGGCCCATGTCCTTGAGGAGGATGGGGCGACAACACCGGCAGTGATGTACCCTTTCCCGATCGGCACATGGCGGCCGGGAAGTTGGCAATCGTTTCGAGGGCGCGCTCATGAGCAATACCGGCGACGACGACCGCGGTTCCGAAGAAATCCCCGTCTATGACGGAGCGGACATCTATGCCGATGATGGTTCGGTGCGCTCCGACTTCCTGATGCATGTCGGCGCGGCGATTGCCGACCGTGACACGATCTATCTGCGCCAGCATGTCGCTGGCCTGCATTCGTCCGAAATGGGCGACCTGCTTGAGGCGATCCAGCCGGAGCAGCGCCTGGCACTTGTCTCCCTGCTTGGCAAGGATTTCGACCTTTCGTCTCTGACCGAAGTCGACGAAGCCATACGCCTCGATATCGTTGAGCACCTGCCCAACGAGCAGATCGCCGAGGCGCTTGGCGAGATGGATTCGGACGATGCCGTCTACATTCTCGAAGACCTCGACCAGGAGGACCAGGACGAGATCCTGGCGAAGCTGCCCTTTACCGAACGTGTGCGCTTGCGCCGCTCTCTGGACTATCCCGAGAGCACAGCCGGCCGCCGCATGCAGACGGAGTTCGTGGCGGTGCCGCCGTTCTGGACCATCGGCCAGACGATCGATTACATGCGCGAGGACGCGGAGCTTCCGGAAAGTTTTACGCAGATCTTCGTCATCGATCCGACCTTCAAGCTTCTGGGTGCGGTCGATCTCGACAAGGTCCTGCGCTCCAAGCGCTCGATCAAGGTCGACGCCATCATGCGAGATACCAGCCACGCCATTCCGGCTGAAATGGACCAGGAAGAGGCGGCGCAGCTCTTCGAGCAATACGACCTTCTCTCCGCCGCCGTGGTCGACGACAACGGCAGGCTCGTTGGGGTGCTGACCATCGACGATGTCGTCGACGTCATCCAGGAGGAGGCGGAGGAAGACTTGCTGCGTCTGAGCGGCGTCGGTGACGAGGAACTGTCGGACTCTGTCGCCGAGGCATCGCGATCACGCGTGCCGTGGCTGTTCATCAATTCGATGACAGCTTGTATTTCGGCTTCGGTCATCGGCCTTTTCGATGCGACAATCCAGCAGATCGTCGCGCTCGCAATTCTGATGCCGATCGTCGCCGGCATGGGCGGAAATGCTGGTTCGCAGACGATGACTGTGACGGTGCGTGCGCTTGCGACCCGCGGCCTCGACATTCACAACGCGCCGCGAATCATCCGACGCGAAGCGGGCGTGGGCCTGCTGAACGGCATGATCTTCGGCTCGCTGATCGGCCTTTTGGCTGGTCTGTGGTTCCAGGACCCGAACATCGGCGGTATTATCGCCACCGCGATGCTTATCAACATGATGGCCGCGGCCCTTGCCGGCATCATGGTTCCGCTGCTTCTGGAACGTTTTGGCGCTGACCCCGCGGTGTCTTCGGCTGTGTTTGTGACGGCGATTACCGATATCACCGGCTTCTCGAGTTTTCTCGGCATTGCCACCTGGTGGTTCCACGTCACCTGACATCGCCAGTTGTTTGACTTTTACGTCAAGGTCAACGATAGTGATGGTCAGGAAATCATGGAATGGCAGCGTGAATAAGTACTATAGCATTACCGAATTGACGCGGGAATTCGGCATTTCGACCCGGACGCTGCGGTTCTATGAGGACGAGGGCCTCATCCATCCGGAGCGCCGCGGTCGAACCCGCATGTTTCGCCCTGCCGACCGTCGGCTGATCCAGGAGATCCTCCGGGGCCGGCGTATCGGTTTTACGATCGCCGAAATCCGCGAGATCATTCAGGTTTACAAGGATCCGCCCGGTGAGCTTGGTCAGTTGCAACTGCTGATGAGCCGTGTCGAGGCCAAGCGCGAAGAACTGCGCCAGAAGCGCAAGGACATCGAGGATACGCTGACCGAACTCGACAATGTTGAGGAGGCGTGTTTGACGCGTCTCGCCGAGATTGGCGTCGGGACCTGATCGCGAACCTGGTCAACGCATGAAGAACAAAAGGGTGGCTTTGGCCGCCTTTTTTGTTGTCTGAAAAGAACTGCGGATCAGATCCAGCGGCTCGTATGCCGGCAATAACGCTCGAACTCGAAGCCGAAGCGTGAAAGCAGATGCCGTTCTTCGTTGCGGATGGCAAAAATGGTCGTCAACATCACGGCTGCAACCGCCATCACGAAGAACCATGGATTGAGCGTGATCAGACCGAAGCCGATCATCATCAGCGTATAGCCGAGATAGATCGGGTTACGGGTGAAGCGAAACGGTCCGTAAGTGACGAGGCACGTGGCACACCGGTGCGGAAGCACGGCGGTATGGCGATCCAGCAGCGTCTTGACGGCCCACAGGTCGAGCCAGATCGCCGCGGCAACAAGGATGCTACCGGAAATCCACGGCACCCAGCCGTGGCCGTGGGCGACCGGGATGGGCGAGTATCGTGCGAGCAGCAAGGCTGCAAGGGTGGCGGTCCCGTAGAGCAGGGCCGGCCATGGGAAACTCAGCGGCTTGGCACGATAGGCATTCATGTCCTAGTCCCCTGATTGCACGTCCATTGTGCATTGACCGGCGATTCGCGCAATGCGTTCATCCGTGTTGACGTTGATCTTTCCCCTGTTCAGGTCGTCGAACAGGTTCTGCTCCACCAGCTTGTCGAGGGTACATCCACAGAAGGCGTCGCACGGCACGGCCGGATTGCCGCGGCTGCAGGCCTCGACGCAGTTGGTGCGGTAGGCTTGCTTGGGATCCGGCAGTGTCGGTGGCGAGACCAGCGAGAAGAGGAAGACCAATCCGATGAGCAGCGGCTGGTGGAGGAGGTATATGGCCAGACTGTGACGCCCTCCGAAGACCAATGCTTTCGTCCACAGGCGCGTCTTTTCGTCGTCGACCGGGCGCTTTGAAAGGGCTGTCACGAGACGCGCATGCACCAGTTTTGCGGTGCCGAGGCCAAGCAGGAAGGGTGCGAGCCACGGCAGCAGCGGCACGTAGTCGTTCGAGCGTGGGATCGTTTCGGAAAGACCGACCCACCAGAGATAGGGTGCGTCGAAGATCGCGGAGCGGAGATAGAGGGGGGCGGCGAAGGCGGCGGCCGCAGCCGCGAACGAAACAATCGCCGGAAGGGGCAGGAAAAGAAGACCGATGAGGCTTGCCGCGGCAATGGAATGCAGGATGCCGAAGAATATGAAGGTGTTGGGGAAGGCGAACCAGGTCGCGATACTGATGATCGCGGCCGCTCCGGCAATCTTGGCGAACCGGCGCATGAAGGCATCGAACCGGATCTTCGGCCGCTGCCCGAGCACGAGGCTGTAGCCAGCCAGAAACAGGAAGCTGCTGGCAATCAGCCGTGCAAACATCTTCCACCCGCCGGTGCCGGCGGTCCCGGCGGCGACATAGCCGAAGAATTCCAGATCCCAGACGAAATGGTAGAGCGCCATGGCCACCAGCGCCAAGCCGCGCAGCACATCGATAAAGACGAGCCGGTTTCGGCTGCCGGTCGTCGGCTGCGGTTCAACGGTCGAGGTCATGTTGGTATCGGACATGGTGTTCGCCATCCTGTTGGCGCGAATGAGAATGGCAGGCCTGGCTTGCGCCAGACCGCCTTGATTGCTCGGAAAAAGACAAAATGCGGCAGAAACCCGTTCGGCGATATCCGCGGTGTACCGGACAAGCTGTTAGCGGGCGGCGTCCTGCAGCAGGGCTGCCCGCGCCTCGGAGAAGAATTGCCGGCGTGTCAGGACGAAGATGACGAAGATTGTCAGGCCGACGAAGGCGTAGGGACTGATAAACCAGCCAAGATAGCCGATCGACAGGAAGATCGCCCTGAGGCCGGCATTGAAGTGCTTGGCGGCAAGTACGTTCATGCGGACGGCCCGTTCGGCCGCAATCTCGGCGGCGTGCCGGTCGCGGATCATGTCCGCTGTCATCGGTATGCCGCCCATCAGGATCGAGCAGTAGTTGAACAGGCGATAGGACCAGCCGAACTTGAAGAAGGAATAGCCGAAGAGGCAGGTGAGCCCGGCGACCTTCAGCTCGAAGGCCGTCCGCCCGCCATGGAACACATAGGGCATGTCGGCGAAGATCATCTGAGCCTGCTCGGTCGCGCCCAGGAGCGCGAAGCAGCCGCCGAGCGCAAAGATCGTCGTCGAAGCGAAGAAGGCCGTGCCCGCCTGCAGCCCGGCAATGATCTGGGTGTCGATCATTTTCAGGTCGCGGTTGAGCGAGTTGCGAATCCACCGGCCACGATGGTCGTTCATCAGCCGTGTGAGGCTGATGCGTTTGAAGCCGCGCGTGCCGTCTGTCGCCCAGCTGAAGCCGGCCCACAGCAGGATGAACACGGCAAGTGCTATGTAATCTTCGAAGGTCATACACGTGTTTTTGGCATGGCTTTTGGAAATTGCAAGGCCGGCACGCCTGTGGAGAATCGGTGCCGCATCAACTAGTGTGATGAAATTGCGGCGGAATTTCTTCCGGCAGAAATGCGCGAACTCCAGCGTTTGGTGCCTTGGTTCGAACGCCGGCGTGCGCCTGACACCTTTCTGCCATATTTCACCGTTGCGTCTTTACACTTTCTTCAGTATGCATTGCGCCATGCGCGGGCCCTTGATGTGTGGCCCGCAGCCGT
The DNA here is from genome assembly GCF_059419585.1 of Ensifer sp. GW821-FHT05G01. NCBI lineage: Bacteria > Pseudomonadati > Pseudomonadota > Alphaproteobacteria > Hyphomicrobiales > Rhizobiaceae > Ensifer > Ensifer sp. GW821-FHT05G01. The sequence goes on from NZ_JBWKSC010000016.1 coordinate 82,590, forward strand.
TGAGAGTTTTTCGGAGACATCATGGACAATACAATACAGAAGTCTTGCTGGGGCGTGACTGCTCGCGCCGTAGCCGGTTTCGCTGGCGTTCTTGTTCTTGCTTATCTTTTCGGCGGCCTTTGATACCCAAAAGTCCTCTGATTGACAGCGCGGCTTCCCGGAAGCCGCGCTGTTTTGATTCCTGCCTGTCGCATCGTAAAGCCGAGAGACCGCAAGCCTACTCCCCAGCGCAATGTCGCACCAACGGGATCGAATGTCGGTTGATCGCCTGATCGACAGGGATAGGATGGCTTAGGGTTTGATCCTATATCTAAGCGTGAGGGTACTGCTTCGGTCTTGAGGAGAGATCGAGGTTTGTATCGACTGTGCAATCATGCATATGACGGCATCCGGCGATCGGCCGGCCGGCATATGTTCAGGCTCCGGGCAGGCAATTCATGTTTCTTTCCGTCTTCGACGTCTTCAAGATCGGCATTGGTCCTTCGAGTTCGCATACGATGGGGCCAATGTCGGCCGCCAATCGCTTTCTCGAGCTCATCCTGTCCGATGAATGGCCGCGGCCTTCGCATGCGTCCGTCGCTGCCATCAAGGTTAGCCTGCACGGCTCGCTCGCCCATACCGGCATCGGCCACGGTTCGGGCAGGGCGGTTGTGCTCGGGCTTGTCGGCGAGCGTCCCGATCGTGTCGACCCCGACCGCATGAATGCGCTGGTCGACGATGTCGAACGCACCGGGCGCATCACGCCGCCGGGCCATCCGTCCTATGAATTTCAGCCGAAGACCGATCTGATCTTCGACAAGAAGGTCCCCTTGCCGGGCCATGCCAACGGCATGTCCTTCTCGGCCTTTGACAAGGACGGCCGCCTTCTGCTCAAGCGCATCTACTATTCGATCGGTGGCGGTTTTGTCGTGACCGACACGGAACTCGAAGCCATGCGCGCCTCGAAGAACAAGCCCGCCGGCGTCAAAGTGCCGTTCCCCTTCAGCAGCGCCGTGGAAATGCTTGAGATGGCGGCCCGCTCCGGCATGACGATCGCGCAGATGAAGCGGGCAAACGAAGAATGCACCATGTCGCCTCAGGAGTTGAATGAGGGCCTCGATCGCATCTGGGGCGCTATGAGCAACTGCATCGATCGCGGGCTCAGTCAGGACGGTATCATGCCCGGCGGCCTCAAGGTGCGTCGTCGCGCCCGATCCATTCATGACAAGCTGCAGGAAGAGTGGCGCTCTAACAAGATCAATCCGCTGCTCGCCAACGACTGGCTGAGCGTCTACGCCATGGCGGTCAATGAAGAGAATGCGGCCGGCGGTCGCGTGGTGACGTCGCCAACGAACGGTGCTGCAGGCGTCGTTCCGGCGACCATCCGCTATTACATGCATTTCCATGACGATGCCGACCAGGACGGCGTTCGCGACTATCTGCTGACCGCCGCCGCCATCGGCGGCATCATCAAGCACAATGCGTCGATTTCCGGTGCCGAAGTCGGCTGTCAGGGCGAGGTGGGCTCCGCCTCGGCGATGGCGGCGGCGGGTCTTGCCGCCGTCATGGGTGGCACGCCGGAGCAGATCGAGAACGCAGCGGAAATCGCGCTCGAGCACCACCTCGGCATGACCTGTGATCCGGTCGCAGGCCTGGTGCAGGTGCCCTGCATCGAGCGCAATGCGCTCGGCGCGGTCAAGGCAGTGACCGCCGCGTCCCTGGCGCTCAAAGGCGATGGCCAGCATTTCGTGCCGCTCGACGCCTGCATCGAAACCATGCGCCAGACCGGCGTCGACATGAACGAGAAATACAAGGAAACCTCGACCGGCGGCCTGGCGGTCAATGTCGTCGAATGTTGAGTGGCGCGCGGACGATTGTGGATGAGGCTGCGCAATTCGCTTGACCATGACGGCCGGACGGGTGTTCAAAAACAGCCATGTCTCTGCATCTCATAAAGCTCTGCGTCGGGGCGGAATCGATCGAGGATTTGCGCGAATGGGTTTCGCGCAAGGCTCTGACTGCGATTGCCGCCGGCCTTGAACCGCACTCCTACCATACCACCCGCATGGTCCCGAAACGCATGGAAGAGCTGCTGGAAGGTGGCTCGCTTTATTGGGTCATCAAGGGCCAGGTGCAGGCGCGCCAGCCGCTGATCGGCATTGAAACCTTCACCGACGGCGAGGGGGTCGGGCGCTGCAATCTGCTGCTCGGTCCTGAAGTCGTTGAGACCGAACTGCAGCCGCGCCGGGCCTTCCAGGGGTGGCGCTATCTCAAGGACAATGAAGCACCGCGCGATCTGGCGTCGCTTTCCGGTGGCGGAGCCGAGATGCCGCTTGAGCTTCGCCGCGAGCTCGCCGAACTCGGTCTGCTCTGACGGGCGAACTTTCGCACCGCTTGCTGCGCCTTTTGCCTTTATCGCCCATGTTGGTCACCACCGCTACGCTTCCGCGCGGCATGCTGGGCCCAACGAAAAAGGCGGCCGAAGCCGCCTTTGAATCTCAGTCTGTTCAGAGAATGCGCATCTTCAGTGGCTGGCGACGGCCCGGTGCCGTCACGTGAAGATGAATGCCTGCGCGTGGCTGCGTCGAGCGCCAGGCTCTAGCACCATGTGTCAGCAGCATGCCCACCAGATCCTTGGTCTTCGCCTTCGGACGGTTCAGACCGAGATCGGCAATGCGCATCGCTGCCTCATGCAGCGGATGCAGATTGATGCGCGACGGTTTTGCCCGTCGCCCCGGCAAGGGAGTAACACCCGGAACATTCTCGTTCATTGCCATAACTAACCTCGTACGCTTTACAAAACCGAGGAGGGCGTCCGGACAAATACATACCGGACGCCGAAACTAATTATCCGTCTACTGCTGAGCAGCCCAGCAGGAAATGCCTTTCTTCTTCAACGTCTTGCATGCGTTGATCGCCGCATTCTGGTCATCGAAGCCGCCAAAGCGGGCGCGGTAGACCTGTGCGCCGCCATTGCTGAAGGCGACGGTAAAGGGTGTTGCCTTGCTCAGCGCCTTGCCACCCTTGTCCTTGGCATTGCCAAGCAGCGTCATGGCCTGGTCCTTGTCCGGCGTCGCACCGATCTGGATGACCCAGCCCTGAGGTTGCGGAACTGGCTGCGGTTCGGCTTCGGCCGCAACCGGCTCGCGCTTGGGAACGGAGTTGGTGATCTGAGCGTCGACCATGCCGGCCGATACCGGCTGGCGTGACAGCTTGACGCTCTGGGCGTCGAGCGTATTGGGAACAATCTTCGGCGAAAGGACCGGGTTGTCCGACGCGCGCTTGGTGCCGGCATAGGCCATCTGCACGCTGTTGGTATTCTCGCCATTGTAGCGAACGGCCGGAACCGGTCCGGTGTTCGGCAGATCGAGACCGGCTGCGGCGGCGACGGGGCTGGCAACCGGTGTTTCCGCGACCTGCGCCACAGCGATCGGTTCTTCGGCAACCGGTGCGACCGGCGTCGGCGCGGTTTCGGCAATCAGGTTGCCACCGCCGCGGCGCGATGCGGCCGGCATGTATTTTGCCACGAGGCGGCGCATCTGGGCGTCGCGGCTGGCGCCCGACGTGCCGCCCATGACGACGGCGACGATGCTGCGGCCTTCGAGCTGCGCCGAGGTCACCAGGTTGAATCCGGAAGCGCGGGTGTAACCGGTCTTGATGCCATCGACACCGCGCACATTGCCGAGCAGGCGGTTATGATTGCCGATCGTCTGTTTGCCGAATTGGAAGCTGCGGGTGGAGAAATAATCGTAATACTGCGGAAAATGCTGGCGAAGCGCGAGGCCGAGGCGCGCCTGATCGCGCGCGGTGGTGCGTTGCTCCGTGTTGGGCAAGCCGTTGGCGTTGCGATAGGTGGTGCGCGTCATGCCGAGCGCCCGTGCCTTGTTGGTCATCATACGGGCAAAACGCTGCTCCGAGCCGCCCAGCAACTCGCCAAGCGCCGTCGAGGCGTCGTTGGCGGAACGGGTGACGAGCGACAGGATTGCCTGCTCGACTGTGATCGATTGCCCCGCCCGCACGCCGAGCTTCGACGGCGGTTCGGCTGAGGCGTTCTTGGAGAAGGGAACGGGCGTCGACTTACTGATCCGGCCGGCTTCGAGCGCCTCGAACGCCAGATAAAGCGTCATCATCTTGGTCAGCGAGGCGGGATAGCGCAATTCGTCGGCATCCTCGCCGTAAAGCACCTTGCCGGTCTTAGCGTCGACGACGATGCCCGAATATTTCGGGTTGGCCAAAGCGGGCGCTGCGAAGGCAACCGATGCAACGGTGCCCGCAAGGACGATCCGTCCGACCATCTTTGAAAAAGCGCCGAACGGGCGTTTCGCGAGATCAAGAAAACCTGATTGGGACACTACGCTACTCTTCATTCTCATGTCATGGGTGTTGTCCGGACGCCGCCTCCGGGAACGACCGTTCCTGAGACAGTATCGGCATAGCGTTACCAATCGGTTTATGATGAATGATTGGTTTCCGGGATCGGACGCATTTGTACAGGGGCGATACCGGTGTAGCGCAATGGTGCGGCGCTGAAGCCAGCACCACAGCACTTGGACGAAATCAGGGCACGAGATGGCTTTTGACGAAGCCTTCAACAGCATTGTCGATTTCGCGCCACTGCGGCAACAGATTGCGGGAGAAGCGGTAAAGGACGACAAGGTCCTTGCCGACATGGATATCGCGCTGGCAGTCTGCGCTGGTTGACGTTTCGTTGGCGCCAGGCTCCAGGCAGCGCACGACATAGGGTGGCTCCTGCTCTCGCTCTGCAGTGAAGAAGGCCTCGCCGGCATAACTCGATGCCGCTTTGACACCGTGTCGCGTCAACCCGCCGGGGCCGGAGCTCGTAGGCCCATCGAAAACCTGGGTGTAGATGGGCTCTAGTCGGCCGGACATGTCGCGCGACATGGTGCTCTGCGAAATCTGCAGGAAGATCAGGGCTTCGGGACGGTTGACGTCATTGAAGAGGTGGCGGTTGTCATCGCTGTAGCCTTCGAGCGAAGGCCAGGCCAGGTAGAGATCGACGCGTTCGGCGATCGAGGTCGCGCGCTGGTTTTCAAAGCGAATGACGTTGGCAGGCAGCCGCAAGTGATCTTGTCCGATAAAGATATCGTAGGGCGTGAGGATCGACGTGTGGCCGGCAAGCGCGAGGTTTTCGCCGAACCAGCGCCCCGTCAAAGAAAGCGCCGCGGTTGCCGCGGCAAGCAACGCAACGACCGCGGCAATTTTGCAGACGAAGCGTCCTGAAAGAAGCGGACTGAGTTCCGGCTCCGAATTCCCGTTGGAAGAGGTGTTCATCAATGGGGCGTCCCGTCGCGGTTGCCGCGCGAAATGTAGCGGTTCAGCTGCCGGTCGTCGATCGGTGGCGGCATCGGACCCTGGCAGGGTTTGCTTGCTCGACGCTGGTCGAAGATGGTTAATTTTCGATGAAGTCGACGTGGGTTCCGTTGGTGCCTGCCTGACCATGCTTTGGTCGGGCTGCCTAAAAACGAAAAAGACCGGTTCCGAGGGACAGCGGAACCGGCCAGGGCCTGGTCTGAAACGGGGATGGAACTGACCGAAGCCCGGTAAAATGAGTGTGGCGCGGGACATCACCCAACCGCGCCACAAGCCACTTTACTGCGGCCTACTGGGTGCGGACGCTGCCGACGGCGACCGTGCGGCCATCCTGCAGCTTGACCCAGCGGCCGGCATGTTCCGTCGACTGCCGCTTGAGGTAGGTGTATTCGGTATCCGACCACAGCAGCACCTTGTTGCGCATGTTGTCGAGGATGAAGTCGCCGCGATCGGTGCGGACGGTGAGCACCGCGTGGCCATCACCATTCGGCTGAAGGACGACGGTGATCAGAAGATCGGAGGCGGAGAAACCGCTTTCGATCAGCTTGCGGCGCTTCAAGAGCACGTAGTCTTCGCAGTCGCCAACGCTGTCCGGGTAGGACCACTTCTCTTCGACGCCGTGGATTTCCATGTCGGTCATCGGCGTGATCGCCTGGTTGACGTCGAAGTTGACCTCGAGAATTTTCTGCCAGCCTTCGCGTGTCAGGACCATCGGACCGCGGTCGGCGCCGTTCGCGCGGCATTCGCCCGGATTGATCTTGCAAAACTCGTAGTGACCGATCGGCGGATTGGTCGAGCCGGTCACAGCCATATTCGCCGGCAGGGCCAGCGCGCCTTCGATCAGGCTGCCGGTGAAAATTGCGGCGACAGCGATCATCTTGGTGATTGTCTTGAGCATGATTGTCTCCCCGTTATGGTTCGACAATGGCACGGACATTTTTATCGCTCGCGAATATGCGAGGTAAAACAAAGTACAAATGAAATTCGTATCAGAATAAAATAAGAATAGAATTTGAGATGTATTTAAATCGGATTTGATTCAATTTTTATCGATCTTGACGTTCCAGCGATCGCGAAGGTGGAATTTGTTAGGCATCCAAATGGTTGCGGGAACACCGTTTTTTGGGGGCGTGTCGACGGAAGCTAGGCTGATTTGGAGGCGTACGATGGCGGTCGAAGGCGTCCGCGAGGAGGAAATTCGCAACTTTGCATCCCGCTCGAATGCTTGATTAAAGCGTGAAATCAATGTGGAGAGCGAAAATGTCGAGAAAAAATATACGAAAAAAGTTGTGCCGAAAATCGGCAGAAAGAACATGGGATGTGCTGAAATGGAGCAAATGCATCCAGATCCAAGCACGCGCGCAAGCTCTCCCGGTCGATTGTCGAAGGAACTCGGCCCGAATGGTGCCATGGCGAAGCCGCGGTCCCGCCTCGGACATGCCGGTCGTCGGTTGCGCTATACGATGCACCCGTGGTCGAGGCGTCAGAGGAAAAGTGCTGGCAATGTCGGTGAGCTAGCGACCGAACCTGTCTGGTACAGGACACGCAGAAGCGTTCTGCGGTAGCGCCATGCGCAAGAGCGTGCACTCAATGCGCGGTCATCGAGGCTGACTGAATGTTTCCTTAGATCGGATCCGGTTCAAGGATAAAGACCTGCAGCGACTAAGACGCGCTGTATCGGCGTGTTCTACAGGAATTCCGTCAAGGCTTCACGGGACTGAACGCCCGAGAATTCGATGGCAACGCCTTCTTGGAAATGACGGACGATCTTGCCCTTCATGTTGCCGAGCCTGATCTGTGTGCCGATTGGCGGGCGGTTTTCAATGTCGACGGCGGCGCCGGACAGCGAAAGGTCGATGATGCGGCAGGGATACTTCGCGCCGGTATCGAGCGTCAGCTCGGTCACTGTCTTGCGCGGTGCAAGGCGGTCATGGCGACGGTCTTCCGGCAGTCCGAGTTCGTGCTTGTTGGCAATCCACGTCAATTGTGCCGCAAGCTTCTCGCGCTTGCGTTCCGTGGCATTGAGCTGGATGACGAAGGCGTTTTCGGCAAGCCGCGACACGGTGCCTTCGAGCCGACCGACATGATCGATGTAGGCGATGATGCGTTCGCCGGCGCGCGGGCGGGCCGGCGACAACAAAAGCACGTCACCCGGTGACATGTCGACGGCGGTGCAGTCGTATTCGTCGTGATTGGCAAGCATCAGTCGCCCGGTGAGATTCACCGAGACGCGCTGGAACGCGCCTTCCTGGTGCGGCTTTGGACCGGTATTTTGCGCTTGCTGGAACGAGAACATGATCACTCTGCATCGACGTATCTTGGCACGCGAAAGCATAGTGTGATCCGGTTAATAGAAGGTTCGCCCTGCGGTTGGTGCCGGCATCGCTCTCGGTGCGGACCTGCAGCGTTACCCGTCACGACCACCTTCGAAGACGCGCAGGTGTTGAACCCGGCGTATGCCCGGCTGAGTGGCATCGCGATCAACCGGTTCGTTGAGGAAAGCTGCGGTTCGGTCCGGATCGAGTACCCTGAGGCCCGTGACGTCGAGGCCGGAAACAGGGGTGGCATTCAACCAGTACGGGCGCGATAGCGGTGAGAGCGAGCCGAGAATGCGGTCGCTTTGACCTTCGTTGGACGCAAGGGGGAGGAGCAATGTCTCGGTCTCCAGCTCTCTTCCGTCATCCGTTCTTGCTGTCGCCGACAGGACGACGGGGACATGTTGTGTCATGACCCGCCTGCCGATCTGGAGCACTTTGCCGGCCTGGCTTCCGAGCCAAAGCGTGGCGAACTGCCGGCCGCGAAAATCGTGATCGAAGAGGGCGCAGACATGCGTACCGGCAAGGCGGAATTTCATGCCACCGAAATGATCCCGCTCGAGGATGAAGAGTTGGGGAAGGAGCGTTCGAATTGCTGACGGATCGATCTCGTTGCGACGTGGTAGCTCACGGTCGCCTCGGATGACGTTCCAGTACTGAAACAGCTGCGTCGATGTCTTGTTGCGCATGATGTCGTTCATTCCACTTCTGCGGTCGCCTGTGTCGATCCGGCACAAAATCGACCGTTCATTCCTGTCGTACCGATGACAGTGCGAAATTCGTGCCACCCGGAAATTAAGGTTAACAAACGGTTTCGATTGCTGCGGACGCACAGGAATGGCACTTGATTGGACATCACTTCACGAAGGGTTGCCTTCGGCACACAACTTGAGCTCGCGGTATTGGGGGCTCACGGACCGTTCAGTTTTTACTGGACGGTCTTTTTTTGTTTGCTTATGGCTGGGCGCGCTGTCCGGCTATGCGCAATTGCCCGACCGACGTGGTCGGATCGAAACGGATATGCGGACGGAAGAGAGCATCAGTCATGGAACGAGATCAGGCGGCAACGCCACCGGAGGCGGAACGGGAAGGGGCCGTCAATCGCACGCGCGAGCCAGCTTTCAATTTGCCGGCGGGGCTGACGTGCATTCTGCTGTTCCTCGTCGCCATTCACGCGTTGCGCACCTATGTTTTCTCGGAGAGTCTCGATCGGGAAATCATCCTGAACTTTGCCTTCCTTCCGGCACGCTATGATCATCCGCTTGCCGAGCAGGGCCTCGCCTGGCTCTGGAGCCCGGTGACCTACTCGTTCCTGCACGGAAGCTGGGAACACCTGATCTTCAACATCTTCTGGATGGTTGCCTTCGGCGCGCCGGTGGTGCGGCGCATCGGCATGATGCGGCTTGCGGTTTTCTGGGTTCTTTCAGCTGCCGCCGCCGTAGCACTTCACACGGTTTTTCACTGGGGCGAAATGATCGTCGTCGTCGGTGCCTCGGGGGTTGTTTCAGGCTTCATGGGGGGCGCAGCGCGATTCGTGTTCTCACCCAGCGGCCGTATCAGTCGTCAATTCGCCCATCTTAACCGCCGGCTTTCCGTCAAAGAGGCGCTGTCCAATCGTTCCGTCGTCGTTTTCAGCGGCATCTGGTTCCTGACGAATTTTCTCGTCGGATTTGGCATGTTCACGCCAGGCGGTGCCGGCAGCGTGGCATGGGAAGCGCATATCGGCGGTTTCCTCTTCGGCTTCCTCCTGTTCGCCCTGTTCGATCCGCGGGATTGATAGCGGACCGATCCTGTTGCGATCATTGTCAGAACGCTTGATTTCCCCGGAACGCTGGCGCACCATTTGAAACGGCCGTTTTCATTCAAGGGTGACGCGGTCCGTGAAGGCCGGGTGCCGGCAGGTCGATTGCGTCCCTGAGGAGCGTCGCGTTGACCTTGACAGCATCGGAAAGGGTATAGGTTCCATTGCCCGATTGTGCCGCACACGACAGGCCGGAACCTTCCTCGCCGACCCGGCGTCGTCGCAACGGGGAGAAGTGCGCATGTCAGTAAAAGCGATACTCAATGAAAAAGGCCGGAACGTCGTGACCGTCGGTCCTCGCATGACGGTTCAACAGGCTGCAGTCCTTCTACGTGACAATCATATCGGCGCGGTGATCATCATCGATGCGGATGATCAGATCGCCGGCATCCTGACCGAGCGCGATATCGTCGCCGCCATCGCCAAACACGGGGCAGCCTGTCTGGAGAAGCCGGTTTCGGCTGTCATGTGGCAGAACGTCTATTGCTGCACCGAGGACATGTCAGTCGATACGCTGATGGAGATGATGAGCAAGTTGCGGGCCCGTCATCTCCCAGTTGAAACCAATGGGCACCTGGCCGGCATCATTTCGATTGGCGACGTGATCAAGCATCACATCCGCGCCATGGAGCAAGAGGCCGAGCACATCAAGGCCTACATCGCCGGATAGTGGTAAAGGGCGGTTGCCGCCGCCCTTTCGTCACCCGTCTGCGGCATGATCTCGAACATTCGCGCGGAGCGCCTGTTCGCGTTATGGCCTTTCGCGAAACATGCGACCGGTACGGCGATCCCTTGGGGCAAAGCGAAAGCCTGGCGTAGTGCCTGTCGTCAGCGGACCAGAACTTCCTGCATGCGGCGGATTTCGGCGAGCTTGGCCTTTGCTTCCTGATAACCGCGATCGATCGCCTCGCCGGCGCGGTGGAATTCCGAAAGCCCGATATCGTTGAGCTTCGGATGGAGCGCGAGATCCGGCGGGTCGCCGGCAAGACGTGCGCGCGAGATCCGATCCTGGATGATGTTGAAAGCCTGAACCATGACGCTGGTCATGCCCATGCGCGCAGAATGGTGCGTCGGCTCCTTGGCGGGCAGCGTATCGTGGGTCTCGGAGCCGGCGTTGTGCTTGACGACGGCAGAGCGCCCATAGAGGTCGTAGTTGAGGTTCACCGCGACGACGAGCTGTTGTTCGTGAGCGCGGCAGACGGAAACGGGGACGGGATTGACGAGCGCGCCGTCCATCAACATCCGGCCGTTGGCCTTGATCGGCTCGAAGATGCCGGGCAGGGCGTATGAGGCGCGGATCGCGGTGATCAGCGAGCCTTTTTCCAACCAGACTTCATGGCCGCTATGCACTTCGGTCGCAACTGCGATAAACGGTCGGTCGAGGCCTTCAATGCTCAAGCCCTGCAGATGCTCCTGCATGCGCTTGGTCAAGCGCAGCCCACCGAACAGGCCGCCGCCGCCGATTGCGAAATCGAGCAGGCCGGCAATGCGCCTGACGGTGAGGGAGCGGGCGAACGTTTCAAGTTCATCAAGTTTGCCGGCGAGATAACAGCCGCCGACAAGGGCTCCGATCGAAGTTCCGGCGATCATGCCGACTTCGATGCCTTCTTCGTCAAGCGCCCGGAGCACACCGATATGCGCCCAGCCACGGGCGGCGCCGCCACCAAGGGCGATGGCGATCTTCGGCGGTTTGGGCGGCACGGCGGGTTCTGATGGTGTTGTCGAGAGTGATGACCCATCCGGGTCGGTCAGGTCGGCAATCTGGCTGCTACGCGTAAAAGTCCAGTTCAACATCCGGCACCTCCAACACCGCCGAACACCTGGCAGCGCAACACGTCCTTCAGAATGCGCGAAGGGCGTTGTGGCGCTCCATGCATTGACTCAAACTTCCGAAGACCCGATTCGATCCTGGAACCACGCAATAATTTTTGAGCGCGCTTGTCTGGAGGATACCCTGCCAAGCCGGCGCTGGTGCCGGCCTTGTCCTTAATCATTGCTGAAAGACTGGCACCGTTACTCAGATTACCATCGATCCTGTCGCCGCGTGCGGCGGGGTCGATAAACATTCGCTACAGTCTGCAATACTGCCCGGCTTGCGGACGTTCCCGGCGAAACTGTATCCTTGCCAAAGGATTAGGCGCCCGCTGGGTTACCAAAATATAAACGCAGTATGCACCCGCGCCAAAAAGGTGCGCAATGCTTAATTTTTGTCATAAACCTTGCTCGGGTCGAAATGCCGATGATCGTCAGTGATCGTGACGGTCGCACGACCCTGCTCGACGCCGACCGTGCGATAGAAGCAGGAGCGGCGGCCGGTGTGGCAGGTTGCATCGTGCCCGGCGACCGAAACCTTCAGCCAGATGGCGTCCTGGTCGCAATCGGTGCGGATTTCCTTCACCGTCTGCAGATTGCCGGAGCTTTCGCCCTTCTTCCACAGGCTCTTGCGGGAGCGACTGTAATAGTGGGCGACACCGGTCTCGATCGTCAGCGCCAGCGCTTCGGCGTTCATGTGCGCGACCATCAGCAACTCACCGTCGCGCGCGTCGGTGACGACGGCCGTGATCAGGCCCTTGTCATCGAAGCGGGGTGTGAAGGCCGGACCGGATTCCAGTTCGGCCTTGTTGGAAGAGGGGGTCTCGAAGGTCAGCGTCATCGAAGGCTCCGTTGATTGGAGCCTTACTTGAAGCCCCGCAGCATCGTCATGAAACGGGCCTGTTCGGCCGGTTCGGTCTGGAACGTACCCGTAAATGTGGTGGTCAGTGTTGTCGAGCCTTGCTTCTGAACGCCGCGCATCGCCATGCACATATGCTCGGCCTCGATCATCACCGCGACACCACGTGGGGCCAGCGTTTCATCGATCACCCGGGCGATCTGCGCCGTCATCGATTCCTGCGTCTGCAGCCGACGTCCATAGATGTCGACCACGCGGGCGATCTTGGAGAGACCCAGTACTCTTCCGTTGGGCAGATAGGCGACGTGCGCCTTGCCGATGATCGGTACCATATGGTGTTCGCAATGGGAGTAGAACGGGATGTCTTTGACCAGCACCATGTCGTCATAGCCGGCAACCTCCTCGAAGGTCCGGCCGAGCACGTCTTCGGCTGCAAGATCATAGCCGCTGAAAAGCTCGCGGTAGGACTTGGCGACGCGTGCAGGCGTATCCAGCAGGCCTTCGCGGCTCGGATCGTCGCCGGCCCAGCGAAGCAGCACGCGCACGGCGTCCTCGGCTTCCTTCTGCGTCGGCCGGTCGCTCGCATTGTCGAGCACGGGGAAATTCTTCACTATGGCATCCATAATGGCCTCTTTGCGCAATACGGGGATTGCTTGACGTTTTATCTTTCGGACAACTCGCCACTGGCCATTCGCCTAACCCTGCAGGCTTGGGTTCCGTCGGCGGGCTCCGGGGCTTTCTGGTCCTTGCTTAGCAGTGCAATGGACCGTCCGGCACGGTTTCCCAAACAACAGGCGACATTTGGTCCTCTTGCGGAACTGTCGCCCCAACACGACATAGCATATAGTATGGTGCCATAGAGATGAAAGAGGCCGAGGGGACTGCGTCGTGCTTTTTTCCTGCCTACAGGAGAAAATCATGCGCCGATCACCCAAAACCGCGAAAAATCAGCCGGAACGCGTCACATGATGGATGACATCTACAACAATCGTATTCTCGACTTCGCCGGCAATATCCCGCGCATCGGGATCCTCGAAAATGCCGATGCCGAAGCGGTGGCCCATTCGAAACTCTGTGGCTCGAAAGTGCGGATCTGGTTGAAGATGGACGGCGACGTGGTCACCGATTTTGCCCACGACGTGAAGGCATGCGCGCTCGGTCAAGCATCGTCTTCGATCATGGCGCGCCATGTGGTCGGCGCGCAGGCGAGCGAAATCCGCCAGGCGCGCGACGAGATGCTGGCGATGCTGAAGGCCGACGGCGAAGGCCCCACGGGCCGTTTCGAGGATATGCGCTTCCTCAGACCTGTGAAGGACTACAAGGCCCGCCACGCATCGACCATGCTCACCTTCGATGCTGTCGTCGATGCGATCGGCCAGATCCAGGCCAGGCGTCTGGCAACGGCCGTTTGAGCCATGTGCCGGGATCCGCATTGTGAACATTCGACAGCGGCGGGCCCCGTGTCTGCGTACAAGGGGCGCAATTGGGCCGGTCCGTTCCGCAAGACGCCGGGGCGTCTCATCGGCATGGCCCTCATTCGTGCCTATCAGCTGACCCTTTCCAGTTTCATCGGCAATGCCTGCCGGCATCTGCCGACCTGCTCGGAATATGGTTATGAAGCAATCGCGCGCCATGGCTTGTGGGCAGGCGGCTGGATGACGTTTTTCCGCGTGACGCGTTGCGGCCCTGGCGGCACTCACGGTTTCGACCCGGTGTCGGAACGCCTGAAAGCCAGGCATCTCTGGTATGCACCGTGGCGCTACTGGCAGCCGCGGCCGAAGGGCGGATGAACGCGATGACCATCCCGATGGAGTACCGGCAGGCGTCGGTCGATTTCGACCGGTTTATCGTCGATGCCCGCGACATCGCGGGGCTTCAGACGACGAACCAGGCCTATACGATGGTTCAGGCCGTGCTGCAGACCTTTCGCTGCCGCCTGGACGTCGAGGATGCGATCCTGTTTGCTGATGTCCTGCCGCCGGTTCTAAGAGCGATTTTCGTTGCCGCGTGGGATCTTGAGGCGCCAAGGAGCCCATTTTCAGGCCGTACGACGATGACGCTTGAAGTGCAGGCGTTCCACGGCGATCACAACATTTCGCCGGATACGGCGATTGCGGATGTGGCGGCTGCCTTAAGGAAGAATATCGACGAAGCGAAGCTCGATCGCGTGTTGGCGCGTCTCCCGGCCGGCGCCGCCGACTTCTGGCGTGCATGAGCCAGGGAGTACCTCGTGTGAACAGTTACATAGCGTTGCTCTACAGCATTGTGCTTGGCGAAGGGCGCCGCGTCGTCATGGCGGACCTGAGGGCCATGGCTGAGAGACTTGGCCACCGGTCTCCGCGGACGCTCGTCGCCACCGGCAACCTGCTCTTCGACGCTGATAACGCCAACGTCAACGATCTGGAGGCAGCGCTCGAGAACGCATTTGCCGAAACGTTCGGCCGTCATGTCGACATCATCGTGCGCCCCGGCGTCGATTGGAAGAGGCTCGCCGCGACCAATCCGTTTCATGCCGAAGGCGAGGAGGACGGTACCCGCGTTCATGTTCGCGTGATGCGCCAGCCATTGTCCGGCACGGTGCCTGCTGATTTCGAACGCTATTGCACGGCGGGCGAGCGGCTGGCGGTCGTCGATGGTGATCTCTGGGTTCATTTCACCGGCCAGGCGAGCGAATCGAAACTGCTCGGCGCCTTGACCAAAAAACGTCTTGGAGTCGGTACGTTTCGCAACTGGAACACGGTGAAGGGCCTGGCCGCGCTGCTCGGCAGCTAGGCTCGCCTTGCCTTTACTCGGCCTCGAAAAACCTCTATCAGGCCTGCGTCAAATAGCCGGCCCAAGCCGGTCAGTCATACCACACCATACCACCCGCATTCGTTGGCGGGACTGGATAGGAGATCATGATGTCGAATCCCGTTTCCCTTACATTTCCTGATGGCTCCGTCCGCGAATACGCCCCGGGCACGACCGGGCGCGATGTCGCCGAGTCGATTTCGAAGTCGCTGGCCAAGAAGGCTGTCGCCATTGCGCTCGACGGCGAGCTGCGCGACCTGTCCGACACCATCGCCGATGGCCGCATCGAAATCGTCACCCGCGACGACAAGCGTTCGCTTGAGCTGATCCGTCACGATGCGGCACACGTGATGGCGGAAGCCGTGCAGGAACTGTGGCCCGGTACGCAGGTGACCATCGGTCCGGTGATCGACAACGGCTTCTACTACGACTTTGCCAAGAACGAGCCGTTCACGCCCGACGACCTGCCGGTCATCGAGAAGCGGATGAAGGAAATCATCGCCCGCAACAAGCCGTTTACCCGGGAAGTCTGGTCGCGCGACAAGGCCCGCCAGGTGTTCGCCGACAAGGGCGAGGCCTATAAGGTCGAGCTCGTCGACGCGATCCCGGAAGGCCAGGATCTGAAGATCTACTACCAGGGCGATTGGTTCGACCTCTGCCGCGGTCCGCACCTGGTGTCCACTGGCCAGATCGGCACGGCCTTCAAGCTGATGAAGGTTGCCGGCGCCTATTGGCGCGGTGACAGCAACAACCCGATGCTGACCCGCATCTACGGCACGGCTTGGCATACGCAGGAAGAGCTCGACCAGTACCTGCACATCCTGGCCGAAGCGGAAAAGCGCGACCACCGTCGCCTCGGCCGCGAGATGGATCTCTTCCATTTCCAGGAAGAAGGTCCCGGCGTCGTGTTCTGGCATGGCAAGGGCTGGCGTCTGTTCCAGACGCTGACGGCCTACATGCGCCGGCGGCTTGCCAATACCTACCAGGAAGTCAACGCACCGCAGGTGCTCGACAAGTCGCTGTGGGAAACCTCGGGCCACTGGGGCTGGTACCGCGACAACATGTTCAAGGTGACCGTTGCCGGCGATGACACCGACGATGAGCGCGTCTTCGCGTTGAAGCCGATGAACTGCCCGGGTCATATCCAGATCTTCAAGCACGGCCTGAAGTCCTACCGCGAACTGCCGGTGCGGCTGGCCGAGTTCGGGAACGTTCATCGCTACGAGCCGTCGGGCGCGCTGCACGGGCTGATGCGCGTGCGCGGCTTCACCCAGGACGATGCGCACGTCTTCTGCACCGATGAGCAGATGGCGGCCGAGTGCCTGCGCATCAACGATCTCATCCTGTCGGTCTATGAGGATTTCGGCTTCAAGGAAGTCGTCGTCAAGCTGTCGACCCGTCCGGAAAAGCGCGTTGGTTCCGACGAGCTCTGGGATCGCGCCGAAAGCGTCATGACCGACGTGCTGAAGACGATTGAGGCGCAGTCCGAGGGCCGGATCAAGACAGGCATCCTGCCGGGTGAGGGCGCGTTCTACGGTCCGAAGTTCGAATATACGCTGAAGGACGCCATCGGCCGCGAATGGCAGTGTGGCACGACGCAGGTCGACTTCAACCTGCCGGAACGTTTTGGCGCCTTCTATATCGACAAGGATTCGGAAAAGCGTCAGCCGGTGATGATCCACCGCGCGATCTGCGGCTCGATGGAACGCTTCCTCGGCATTCTGATCGAAAACTTCGCCGGCCACATGCCGCTGTGGATTTCACCGCTGCAGGTCGTCGTCGCGACGATTACCTCGGAAGCCGACGACTACGGTCGCGAGGTCGCCGAGCTTCTGCGCGACGCCGGGCTGACCGTCGAGACCGACTTCCGCAATGAGAAGATCAATTACAAGGTCCGCGAGCATTCGGTGACCAAGGTTCCGGTCATCGTCGTTTGCGGCAAGCGCGAATCGGAAGAGCGGTCGGTCAACATCCGCCGTCTCGGCTCACAGGCGCAGACGGCGATGTCGCTCGACGAGGCGATCGCTTCGCTCTCTGCCGAAGCGACGGCGCCCGATCTCAAGCGCAAGGCGGAAAAGAAAGCCCGGGGTTAACACCCCGGGACCTTCGCTCTGTCAGTAAACTGTCATATTAGCGGAATATCCGGATACTGCAGCGCCTTGTACCGGGCCATCCATCGGAGACTTCCGTGCAGTTCAAAGAGCTGTCCTACGCAAACGAAAATGACCGGCGCCTGAAGCGCTGGTTCATCCGCTCGATGGAAGGCTTGGCGGGTCGCAACCGATACGCCAAGCTCTATGCCCGCTGGCGGGCCGACATTGTCGGCAAGAGCGACCGTATCTTCGGCGAGATGCTGCAGCTGATCGATGTGCGCCTGCGGCTTCAGGGCGAATGGCCTCCGCGCCACTTGCCGGACACGCCGCTGGTCATCGTCGCAAATCACCCGTTCGGCATCGGCGACGGTATCGCTGTTCTGGCACTCGCCGAGCAACTCGGCCGGCCGTTCCGGGTGCTGATCAACAACGAGCTATTGAAGGTGCCGGAGATGGCGCCCTATTCGCTGCCGGTGTCTTTCGAGGAAACGAAGGAAGCGCTGGCGCTGAACATGGCTACACGCCATGAGGCCGTGCGGCTGCTGAAAGAGGGCGTGACGATCGTGATCTTTCCCGCCGGCGGGGTGGCAACGGCACGTTCGGGCTGGGGTAGGGCCGAGGATCTGCCGTGGAAGATCTTTCCCGCCAAGCTCATTCAGGCGGCGCGCGCCAGCGTCATACCGATCTACTTCGAAGGGCAGAACGGGCGCATCTTCCATCTCGCGAGCAAGGTGTCGCTCACGCTCCGGATCTCGCTGCTGATCCGCGAATTCCGGAGATTGTCGGGTACTACGATCGCGGCCCGCATCGGGCATATCCTGACATGGGAAGAGCTTTGCGCGCATGGCGACCGCAAGGATCTGCTCGGTCGGATCTATGAGGCGGTGTTTTCGATGGCTCCGCCGCGTCGTCGCTTTCTCAGGCGCGCCGGCTAACGCGGCATGAGGCATTTGCCTTAACGCCAGCCCTCCACCGTAAGATCAATCCTGCGCTTCCGCGGCCGCTTCCGGGCTTGCGGCGGCGCCGCCGTTGGTCAACAGCACTTCGATGTCGGTGTTGACGCCGGCCTTCACCGTGAAATCGCGCTGGTAGATCTTGTTCTTGTTTCTCGCAACGGCCGTATAGTTGCCCTCGAGAAGAACGAGCGTCGGGAACGCGCCTTCCTCCTGGTCGACGATGTCGCCGGCCGAAGTGAGGATCGACCAGCCGGTATCGGCGATGGCTTCGCCACCCGCTTCGGAAACCAGCTTCAGCGTCAGCTTTGCGGCCTTGTGCTGTATCGTCGCCTCGGTGAGCTTGCCGGCTTCCACCTGGATGTCGGCGGTGATCACCGCGTTTGTCGTGCCGTAGTTGGAGCTGACATGGTAGGTGCCGGCGCCAAGACGGATGACGGTGCTGGGTTTCACGTCGGCGGCAATCAGCGCCCGTTCACCATCGCCCTGCGTTTCGGAGGAGTAGATGGAGAAGCTGAGTTCGCCCGGAGGTATGCGCACATCGCTGCCGGAGACAGCGTTCAGCGTCATGCCGCCGGCATCGAGCACCAGCACCTGCTTGTCGAGTGCGCCGTCTTCCGGGATGCGGATCTTGCGCGTGGCGGCCGCACGTCCGAATGCGACGTTGACGAAATACTCGCCTGGTACCAGGCTGAAGGCCGTTGATCCGCCTTCCGACGTTGCCAGCAGCGGCAGCTTGCCATCGCTTCCAGGGATGGGGCTGAACACCCGCCAGGTCAGGCCCGCCTCGACCGGGTGGCCCTTGCCGGTGAGAAGCGCCTCGAGCTTCACGTCCTTCAGCGTGCCTTCCTGTGTCGGGTCGGTGGTCATTGGGCTGAAGCCGGTCAGCTTCGGCATCTTGCGCGTTCCGGAAATCGACGGAAAGCTCTCGAAAGCCTCGGTCGCATCCTGCGCCAAGGCGCTGCCGGCGGTGATGCTTGCGAGTGCGACCGCCAAACCGGTTCTAATGAAAATACGAGGGCAGGTGCGCATGAGAGCAGTTGACTTCCTGACTGGGTGACTCCACTTGAGACGCCGGTATGGCATTTTCGTGGCTGCCGGTCGGCGGCAAAATAGTGGAATTCACCCAATATGAAAACCGAAATAAAGCTCGTTGATTATCTCGCGTCCCGGCGATCCATTCCCGCTTTTCAGATGGGTGAGCCAGGACCTGGCAAGGCCGAAGTCGAGGAAATGCTGACGCTCGCCTCGCGCGTGCCGGATCACGGCAAGCTCGCTCCATGGCGGTTCATCGTTTACCGTGGCGAAGAGAGAGCCCGCATCAGCGCCGAATTGAAGACAATGGCACTCGCCAAGAAACCTGATCTTTCGGAAGAAATGATCAAGGTGGAAGAGACACGGTTGTCGCGTGCGCCCGTGGTCGTCGCAGTGGTCAGCAAAGCGGCCCCGCATTTCAAGATCCCCGAATGGGAGCAGCAGATGTCGGCCGGTGCCGTCTGCCTCAACCTGTTGATGGCGGCCAACGCGCTGGGCTACGCTTCCAACTGGCTGACCGAATGGTACGCTTTTGACGAAGCGGCGTATCCGCTGCTCGGTGTCGAGCCGGGCGAAAGGGTCGCCGGCTTTATTCACATCGGCACCGCCATGGTTCCGCCGACCGAGCGTCCGCGCCCGGAGTTGGCCGAGATCGTCACCTGGGTCGGAGAAGAAGCCTGATGTTCTACGATACGGCCGCAAACAGGCATGGCCTGCCGCACGATCCGTTCAAGGCCATCGTCTCGCCGCGGCCGATCGGTTGGATTGGCACCCGCGCTGCGGACGGGTCGCTGAATGTCGCGCCCTATTCTTTTTTCAATGCGATCAGCGACCGGCCAAAACTCGTGATGTTCTCGTCCAGCGGCTACAAGGATTCCGTGCGCAACATCGAGGCAACGGGCGAATTCACCGCCAGCTTCGCAAGCCGCAACCTGAGCGAGGCCGTCAACAAGACCTCGATCGCGGCCCCCCATGGAGAGAGCGAGTTCGAGATTGCCGGATTGACGCCGGTTGACGGCACCTTGGTCAATGCGCCGTTCGTCGGCGAGGCCTATGCGGCGCTCGAATGCCGGATGACCGAAATGTTCCAGCCCAAGGGGCTCGATGGCGAGCCCTCGGACAATTACGTCGTCATCGGCCAGGTCGTCGGCATCCACATTCGCGACGAGGCAATCCGCGACGGTCGTTTCGATATGGCGACGGTGCGGCCGCTCGCGCGCCTCGGCTACATGGATTATTGCGACGGTGGCGATGTGTTCCAGATGGTGCGGCCGACGCGCTGAACCGTTTTCGATTCGCTGATGCCTGCGGCCGATCGCGTCAATCGTCGCTATTCAGCCATGCCGCCTGCTCCGGGGAGCGGCAGACCACGGATGAAAACCCATCCGCGCGGCTGGCAGCAAATGCCTGCCGGGCAGCAAGCTCAGTGATGGCCGTCTGCGGCAGCACGTCGTAACAGGCAAGACCCGCTTCATGGGCGCGAAGAACGGTGGCGGCACGCCCGGCGGCAACAGGTGCCGCCGTGACCTGGTCCTGCCGTACCGGGAGTGGTTCGCAGCCTGTCGCCGCCGCTAGCTTTTGGCCGTCGAACACAAGTCCTTCGAGACGTGGTGAGCTTTCGTGAAGGGAGTAGGGTGAAAGCACGCTTTCCGGGACGGCACCATATTCGGCAAGGATAGCGATCTGTTGCGGACGAGAACCGGTGCTTGCCTCTGCGACACGCAACATGACGTCGAGCTTCTGCACGTCCGCACGGCTCCGGCATTCGGAGAGCAAGACGCCGTCAATATCGTTGCGGAGCAGCGCGAAGAGCGCATCCTCCGTCACGCGGTTGATCGGAGGGATCCGTGCGAAGATGCGACAGGTGCTTCTCGCGACGCCCGCTGGTCGAGCAAGCGTGTCGCCACCAAACCTGAGTTCGACAATGAGGCCATCAACACTTCCGAGGATAGAGGACGGGGGGACAGGCGCTTCGGCGCCCTGAAACAGCAGCGGCTTCATGGTTTTGAAGCGGTTAACGGACATGGTGAACCAATCTTAAACCTTTGCCGGCTAGGTTTCCAACATCAGGTGGCTTTGGGTGTCTAGTGGGGCGTCGGTGATCATACAAGCATTTCTTCGCTGGGTGGAAACGGCGAGAACGGGCGATCGGGCTCGCGCTGCACGAGCCCTCGGCCGGGCGTATGTCGACGCGCAGATGAACGGCATCGATCGTCAGGCCGCCGAAATGGCCATGACCTTTCTGCTCGACGATCCCTCGCCAAAGGTGCGTTTCGCTCTGGCGGACGTGCTTGCCGTATCGTCCGATGTTCCGCGCGCCATCGTTCTCGGCCTTGCCGAAGACCAGCCTGAGATCGCCTATATCGTCATTTCACGCTCGCCCGTTCTGACGGACGATGATCTTGTCGATCTTGCTGCCCGCGGCTCGGTCGAAACGCGGGCGCTGATTGCGGCGCGTACGTTCGTTTCCCGCTCGGTCTCAGCCGCTATCGCCGAAATCGGCGGCGAAGAAGAAATGCTGATCCTGCTGGAAAACGCCGGCGCGCAACTGTCGCGCCGGTCGTTGAAGCGGATCGCCGACCGCCTCGGCCATTCCGCATCCGTCCGCGACCTTCTGCTTGATCGTGCTGATCTTCCAGGTGACGCGCGGCACGCGCTTGTCGAAGAGGTTGGGGCAGCCCTTGCCGCATTCGGCCTGGTCCAGATGGCGATAGGCACGTCACGGGTAGAGCGCGTCACGCGCGAGGCCTGTGATGTCGCAGCGGTCGGCATGGCTGGTGCCCTGGCAGTGAACGAATTGCCGAACCTCGTCGCCCATCTGCGCGAAACCGGCCGTCTGACGCCGGCCTTCCTGCTGCACGCACTTGTCACGGGCCGGGCGGAGTTTTTCTCGGCCGCGATCGTCGACCTCTCCGGCGTTGCGGAAAAGCGCGTTCGCTCGATCCTTTCGAGCGGCCGTATTCATTCGATCCGCGCGTTGTTCGAGAGCGCCGGTCTCGGGCGCGACGTCAGCGAAGCGTTTGCCGAAGCGGTCCTTCTTTGGCGCAGGGATGGCAATACGGGTGCTGACGATTGCCGCGCCTCCGTCTGCTCGGCGCTGCTTACAAGCCTGCGCGGCCAAGGTGCGTCTTCGCCGGCATGCAATGCAATGGCGGAAATTCTTGAGCGACTGGCCTTTGCCGAGCAGCGGCAGTCTGCTCGCGACTATGCTCAATTGGCCGCGCGCCAAGCCGCCTGACGTTGCCTCACCGAAGTTGACGCCGAAGGGGCTACAGCTTCGTTGGGGTCACGCCGCCGGCATACGCGTTGATGCTGATCTCGCCTTCCTGCGTCAGTCGGTGAACCGCCGCGCCACCCAGGAGTAACCGTCCTCGATGTAGTGAACCGGCTTGCTGACGAGGCTTTTCAGCTTCTCGCGGTCGGGGACGGCGCCGGAGAGAAATTCCAACGTCCGTTTCGGCAGGCCCGGTTGCGGCTCGGTCACCTGAGGTGATGGCGTCTCGGGCCGTGGTAGCGGAGCAGCCACCTCCTGCTGCGGTTCGTTGGTTGCAAGGCCGGGGCCGGAGCTCTCGCAGACGGCAACGACCACCGGATAGTTGGCGTTGGAGAAGCGTGGCAGCTGCTTCTGCGAATCCGTATCGCACTGCGCGATTGAGGGCCATGCCCCATCCACGGTCGAAATATATTGGCACTGGTTCACGTCGTGGTCACAGCCAAGAATGGTCATGACGATCAGGGCGGCTTTCATGGTCTAGCTGTGTCCATCTGGTGCATGATTGTGCGTTTTTCGACGTCAACTTATGCCTGTGTGATTCTTCCTGAAATGGGGCGATGGCTTGAATGCGCAGAAACAATTTGTTTCGTCGCGTCATTCGGTTTGATGGGGCAGGTCCGTTTGTTGCGCAATTTGACGTATTGGCTCCCGATACGCCCGACCGTAGTTTCTTCCGCGAACCGTACCAGAACTCAGAATCAGCCATGGATCAAAAATTGCCTGAAGTCACGATTGCCGAAGAGCCGCCGCGGCAGCCGGAAATCCTGCGCCTCCTGGAGATGTCGGACGCCTATGCCGCCTCGCTCTATCCCGCCGAAAGCAATCATCTTGTCGATGTATCGGCGCTGGAGCAGCCGGACGTATCATTCTTCGTTGCCCGCTTCGACGGGGCGATCGTCGGTTGCTGCGCGCTGGTGGAAGCCGGCGATGGCACGGCGGAGATCAAGCGCATGTTCGTCGATCCGCAAGCGCGGGGGCTGAAAGTCGGCAAGCACCTTTTACAGACACTCGAGCATCACGCCGTGAGCATCGGGCTTGACGTGATCCGACTTGAAACCGGCATTCACCAACCGGAAGCAATCGGACTTTACAGAAACAGCGGATATGTCGAGCGTCCGCCTTTCGGCGGCTATCAGCTGGACCCGCTAAGCCTGTTCATGGAGAAGGTGCTGCAGCCGGCTGATCTCGACGGATAGGCCTTGTCGCTTCTGGCGCCACAGCGGGTGCCCGTCTGCCTGCAGGCAGATAGGCACCGCGACGGATCGGTCGATCAGATGTCGAGATTGTCGGCGAACACTGCCCGCTCCTGGATAAAGCGAAAGCGTGCGTCAGCCTTCGTACCCATCAGGTTGTCGACGGCTTCGCGCGTGCCTTCGAAATCGACGTCGTCGATCTGCACCTTCAGCAGCGTGCGGAACTTCGGGTCCATCGTCGTTTCCTTGAGCTGGGCCGGCAGCATCTCGCCAAGACCCTTGAAACGGCCGACTTCCACCTTGCCGCGACCGTTGAATTCGGTGCGCATCAGTTCTTCACGATGGGCATCGTCGCGCGCGTAAAGCGTCTTTGAGCCCTGGCTCAGGCGATAAAGCGGCGGCACGGCGAGATAGAGGTGGCCGCCGCGGATGAGCTCGGGCATCTCCTGATAGAAGAAGGTGATCAGCAGCGAGGCGATATGTGCGCCGTCGACGTCGGCGTCGGTCATGACGACGATGCGCTCGTAGCGAAGATCCTCTTCGCGGTACTTGCTGCGCGTGCCACAGCCGAGCGCCTGGATCAGGTCGGCGATCTGCTGGTTGGCGCCCTGCTTTTCGCGGCCGGCGCTGGCGACGTTCAGGATCTTGCCGCGCAGCGGCAGGATGGCCTGGTTGGCGCGATTGCGCGCCTGCTTGGCCGAGCCGCCAGCCGAATCCCCTTCGACGATGAAAAGTTCGGCGCCATCAGCGGTGTTCTGCGAGCAGTCGGCAAGCTTGCCGGGCAGGCGCAGCTTGCGCACGGCGGTCTTGCGGTTGACTTCCTTTTCCTTGCGGCGGCGAACGCGCTCGTCGGCACGCTCGATCACCCATTCGAGCAGCTTTGCAGCCTCCGCCGGATTGTCGGCAAGATAATGGTCGAAGGGGTCGCGCAAGGCGTTTTCGACGATGCGCTGCGCCTCGACGGTTGCCAGCTTGTCCTTCGTCTGGCCGACGAATTCCGGTTCGCGGATGAAAACCGACAGCATGCCGGCGGCTGAAATCATCACGTCATCGGTGGTGATGATCGCGGCACGCTTGTTCTGCGTCAGCTCGGCGTAGTTCTTCAGACCCTTGGTGAGCGCGATGCGGAAACCCGCCTCGTGCGTCCCGCCTTCGGGTGTGGGAATGGTGTTGCAATAGGAATGGACCTGCTGGTCGCCGCCGTACCAGGTGACCGCCCATTCGAGCGAGCCGTGGCCGTTCGATTTCTCGGATTTGCCGGCAAAGATCTCGCGGGTGACGGTGAATTCCTTGCCGAGCGTGGCGGCGAGATAGTCCTTCAGGCCGCCCGGGAAATGGAACACCGCCCGATCCGGAATTTCGGAGCCTTCCAGCAGCAGCGACGGATCGCACGACCAGCGGATCTCGACGCCGCCGAACAGATAGGCCTTGGAGCGGGCCATGCGGAATAGCCGCGCCGGCTCGAAGCGGGCATGCGGTCCGAAGATCTGCGGATCGGGATGAAAGCGAACCCGCGTTCCGCGCCGATTGTGGACGTCACCTAGTTCTTCCAGCCCGCCCTGCGGTACGCCGCGCGAAAAGCGCTGACGATAAAGCTTGCGGTTTCTGGCGACCTCGACCTCCAGATCGTCCGAAAGCGCGTTCACCACGGAAACGCCGACGCCGTGCAGACCGCCGGAGGTCTCGTACGCCTTGCCATCGAACTTGCCGCCCGCATGCAGCACCGTCATGACGACTTCGAGCGTCGATTTTCCGGGGAATTTGGGGTGGTTTTCGACCGGAATACCGCGGCCGTTGTCGGTCACCGACAGATAGCCGTCGGCATCGAGATGGACGTCGATGAAGTTGGCATGGCCCGCCACCGCTTCGTCCATCGAATTGTCGATGACTTCGGCGAAGAGATGGTGCAGCGCCTTTTCGTCGGTGCCGCCGATATACATGCCCGGACGCCGACGGACCGGCTCCAGCCCTTCCAACACCTCGATTGCCGAAGCGTCGTAGTCGTCGCTGCCGCTGTTCTTGGGGGCAGGGCGCGGTTCCTCACGCGGGACCGGTGCCGCTCGTGCAGCGGGCGCGGCTTCCGGCGCAACGGGCTTCGGTTGTTCGGGCATTGCAGAGAAGAGGTCGTTGCTGTCGTCCATGGGGCGTCTAGATCATTCCTGTCGTGCGGAGGTGGTCAAGGCCATAGCAAGACCGTGGTCTTGTCGCCATCCCCAGTCATTCGAATCACCCGAATTCTGCCAGACTCTTGCCGATTGTGCGAACAAAAGGAGAATGGCGGCGCCGAATGCCTGCAAATTAAAGCCTGAGCGTTGGCACCTGTCACCAACTGTTGCTTTGGTGCCGAGCCGATGGCAAGGCTTTGCGACGAACCAGGGAGCCCTTCGTTGTCCGTGTCCACAGCTCATTTTTGCTTTCGTCGGCTTAGCGCCATCGTGCTGTCCTTCGGGCTTGTTGCCGGGGCCACTACTTCCGCCGCGGCGCAGGTGTTGAAGCCATACAAGGATGATCTGTTTTCCTACGGCACCGTGCTTGAGCAGAGCGACAACGGCGATTACCGCGTCGTCGATTATCAGGAGCTGCGCGACATCAATGGGCGTGACGAAATTCCAGAGCGGCGGGTCAAGCGTGCCTTCGTTTCGCTTGGTGTCAAGGGAGATCAAGTCAACGAAACTATCGAAATCGGTGGGCGTTCTCTTGATGTAACACGCGTCGGTCGGGAGCAGGGCGCCGCATTCAGCGTAATCTTCATCCACGGGCGAGGCGGCGACCGGCGGCTAGGCGCCAACGACTTTTCGTTCGGTGGCAACTTCAATCGCCTGAAGAACCTGGCTGTCGCCAATGGCGGCGTCTACTATGCACCGAGCGTCCGGTCGTTCGATACGGCCGGGGCGGCGGATGTTGCCGGCTTGATCAAGCTTGTTGCCGAGCGCTCCGGCGGTCGGCCGGTCGTGCTGGCTTGCGCTTCCATGGGCAGCTTCATCTGCTGGGGTGTGGCCCGAGATGCCGGTGCCGTTGCGGCCCTTGGCGGCATGATGATCATGGGCGGCGTCGCCGATCCCGAATTCACCAAGAGTGCCGCGTACAAGGCAAGGCTGCCGATGTTCTTCAGCCATGGCAGCAAGGATAGCGTCTATCCGGCCGAGAGCCAGAAGGCCCTCTATGGTGCGTTGAAAGGGCAGGGATACCCGACCCGCTTCGTGCTGTTTGAAACCGGTTCGCACGGAACGCCGGTTCGCATGACCGATTGGCGCGACGCCTTGAACTGGATCGGCAGTCGCTGAAACGCACCGTCCAGCACTCGGCATTTGTTAACCAGACCGGCAATTTCCGGGTGCAACCTGGCCGCTTGTTTCCACCTTTGAAAGCGATCGGCGCGATGATCTTCGGCAGATATTGCTGGGGTATATTTCATGGATGCGCGTACCGAAACACGGCAGGTTCCGCTGTGTGTCGACCTGGACGGCACATTGCTGGCCGCCGATACGCTATGGGAAGGCGCCGCGATCATTCTGCTGCGCAACCCGCTGATGCTTGTGCCGATGCTTATGTGGTTGTGGCAGGGCAAGGCACGCCTGAAACATGAGGTTGCCCTGCGCTCGGGCCGAAAGGCGGAGGACTGGCCGTACCGCCAGGTCGTCCTGGACCGCCTGTCGGCCGAACGTGCCGACGGACGCGAGATTGTGCTGGTGACCGGCGCGGCAGCTTCCGTCGCCCACGACGTCGCAGCACATGTCGGCCTCTTTGCGTCGATCATGCATTCATCAGAGACGCTCAACATGACGAGCAGCCGGAAGCGTGACGCGCTGGTCGAACGCTTCGGCAAAGGCGGTTTCGACTATATGGGCAACAGCCGCGACGACATCGCGGTTTTCGACGTTGCGCGCCGGGCGATCGTCGTGGCACCCGATGCGGCCGCCGAGAAATGGCGCCGCAACCACGACGCGGAGAAACTCGACACCGGCAAGGTCAGCATGCTTGCCCCGCTGAAGTCGATCCGGGTCCATCAGTGGGCGAAGAACGTGCTGATCGGCGTGCCGATGATCCTCAATCACGAAGTGCTGCATGTCGATGCGCTCGTGAGTGTTATCATCGCATTCTTCGCGTTCAGCTTCCTCGCCTCCGCCGTCTACGTCATCAACGATCTGTCCGATCTGGCGAACGACCGGCGGCACGCAAAGAAGCGCAACCGGCCGCTGGCCAGCGGTCAGATGTCGGTGCCGACAGCATTGATGCTGGCAGTCTGCCTGATCCTCGCCTCGGTTTCGCTGACCTTTCTGCTTCCCTGGAAATTTGCCTGCGTACTCGCTTTTTATGCCTGTGCGACGACGGCTTACACCTTCGTGCTCAAGCGCAAGCTTCTCGTCGACGTCTTCACGCTCGCCGGCCTCTACACCACCCGTATCGTCGCCGGCGCCGCTGCGACCGGAACGGAGCTCTCCTTCTGGCTGGTGTCCTTTGCGATCTTCTTCTTCCTGAGCCTGGCGCTGGTGAAGCGCTACGTTGAACTGCATGAATTCGACGACAAGGATGGTGGCGCCGTTCCTGGCCGTGGTTACCTCGCGGTCGATTTCGAAATGGTCGGACAGGCAGGCGTGGCCTCAGCCTTCACCTCGGCCCTGGTGCTTGCGCTCTATGTGCACAGCAAGGAACTGCAGGAAATGTACACGACGCCGTGGGCGTTGTGGCCGCTCTGCCCGCTGGTGCTCTATATGCTGTTGCGGATCTGGATGCTTGCACGTCGTGGCATGCTGCACGAGGATCCTGTCGTTTTCATCATGCGCGACTGGCGCAGCCAGCTGACCATGCTGGTCGGGGCGTTACTCATCCTTTTCGGAGCTGTCGGGCCGCAATGAACACGCAAGATTACGAAAGCTGGGGCCGGCTCGATCGCCGGCCGCGGCAGGGCATTTCGCCGGACGACTACGAAGATCGCATCGGTTCGATCGAGCCGGAGACGTTCCTCCCGTTCGGCAACGGTCGCAGCTATGGCGACAGCTGCCACAACGATCTGGGCGTACTGATCGACAATCGCCGCCACGCCCGCATACTCGCGTTCGACCCCGGCACCGGCATGATGACCTGCGAGGCGGGCATTACCCTTGGCGACGTTCTTGCACGTGCCATTCCCCACCGTTTCTTTCTTCCGGTGACGCCCGGCACGGCTTTCGTCACGATCGGTGGCGCGCTTGCCAACGATGTTCACGGCAAGAACCATCATGCGCGGGGGACCTTCGGCAATCACGTCACCGGCTTCACGCTTTTGCGGTCCAATGGCGAACGCTTGACCTGCACGCCACAGGAAAACCCGGAGCTGTTTGCAGCCACGATCGGCGGCATGGGGCTGACCGGTTTGATCCTGACCGTGAGCCTTCGTCTCAACAAAGTGCCGTCGCCACATGTTCAGCAGCACGCCATTCGTTTCGACAATCTCGACGAATACTTCGGTCTGGTCGACGGCGTCGACGAGGAGCATGAATACTCCGTCGCCTGGATCGACCAGCTTGCAACCGGACGGCGCATGGGCCGTGGGGTCCTGCTCGCCGGGGATCATGCGGATGGCTCGTGCGAGTTTCCGGACATGCCGAAAGGCATGAAACTCTCGGTGCCGTTCTCGCCACCTTTCAACCTTCTCAACTTCGCGACGCTCAAGGCGTTCAACGAATACTATTTCCGCAAGGAGAAGCCGGGCGAAACCGTTTCGACGGTGCCGTGGACGTCCTACTTCTATCCGCTCGATGCCATCGGCGCGTGGAACAGGCTTTACGGTCCAAAGGGGCTCTATCAGCACCAGAGCGTCTACCCTGCCGAGAATGCCCGGGAAATCACTGCGATCCTGATGGACACGGCGCGTCGTGCCGGACATGCATCCTTCCTCACGGTGTTGAAGCGCTTTGGGAACGTCGCCTCGCGCGGCCTGCTGTCGTTTCCCCGGCCTGGTTTTACCTTGACGCTCGACTTCGCCAATCAGGGTGAACGGACGGTAAAGCTGCTGGACCGCTTGGACGCGATCGTCATCGAGGCCGAGGGCGCGATCAATCCTTACAAGGATGCGCGCATGAGCCCACAAGTCTTTGAAAAGTCTTTCACTTCTTGGCGGAAGCTCGAGGCGTTGCGCGATCCGGCGCTGACGTCGAACTTCTGGCGCCGCACCGCGTTGGCTTTGTCAAAATGAGAATGCGGACAATTTTATTAAATTAAATGCGCGAACTTCACGGAATATGCGCCTCTTGCGTGTAGTTCAGTTCCCGGGACTGGGAGTAAAACTATGAAATATATTCCATTCATTCTCTTCACTGTGCTGACCAATGCGGCCGCACAGCTGATGCTGAAGCAGGGCATGATGTCGCTCGGGCCGATCTCGATGACGGCAGAGACGGCGATCGTTCGCCTGTTCCAGATCGTTTTCAATCCATGGGTCTTTGCGGGGCTCGCGACCTTCGTCATCTCCATGGCATCGCATCTCTACGTGCTGTCGAAGGTGGAGCTTTCCTTCGCCTATCCGTTCCTGAGCCTGGCCTACGTGGCGGTTGCGATCTTCGCCTACTTTGTTTTCCGCGAGGATCTCAATGCCTGGCGCATCGCCGGCATCGCGCTCATCTGCGTCGGAACGGTCCTGATCGCCCAGTCGGGCATGTCTTCCCATAGCGACGAAACGCCGGCCGATGCGGCTGGAGCAAGAACAGCAGATTTCGGGAGCAAGTCATGAAGCATATTATCTTTGGTGGCGACGGGTTCGTCGGGCGGCATCTGGCGCAGCGCCTCGTTCAGGACGGCGAAGATGTCGTCGTCGCCGATATCGTCAAATCCGATCTGCCGCACTACAGCCGCGCGCGCTTCGTCCATTGCGACGTGACGCAGGTGAGCGATGTGCTGAAGGTCGGCATCGGTCCGGACGACATGGTCTACAACATGGCGGCCAAGATGCTGTCGCCGTTGCAGATCCGCTCGAAGCGTTGGGATTTCTTCTGGCCGGTCAACTACTACGGCGCCGAGAACATCATGAAGGCCATGGGTGTAGCGAACGCCTCGCGGCTTGTGCAGTTCACCACCGACATGATCTACGGCCACACGGTTCAGTCACCGCAGACCGAGGACCATCCGGCAAAGCCGCTCGGCGAATACGGAAAGTCGAAGTGGGCGACAGAACAACTGGCCGTGCAATGGCGCAAGCAGGGCATGAGCATCTCGATCTTCCGCCCGCGCCTGATCATCGGCCCCGGTCGTCTCGGCATTCTCGAAAAACTGTTCAAGCTGATCGACATGAACCTGCCGGTGCCGATGATCGGTTCTGGCAAGGTGCCATACCAGTTCATCTCGGTGTTCGATTGCGCCGAAGCGGCGCGGCTTGCCTGGAAAGGCGGCGTGCCCAACGAGGCCTACAACCTCGGCTCCGACAATCCGCCATCGGTTCGCGAACTGCTCGGCAACCTGATCAAGCATGCCGGCTCAAAATCCTTCCTGCTGCCGACGCCCGCCTTCGCGGTCAAGCAGACGCTTGCACTCTTCGATCTGATCAACAAGCCGATCATGGATCCGGAGCAGTACCTGATTGCCGACGAACTGTGCGTGCGCGAGACGGGCAAGCTGAAGCATCAGCTCGGCTGGCGGCCGGAGTTCAACGACGGCGATATGCTGGTTGCCGCCTATGACGAATATCGGGCCAAGAAGTCCGGTGCCACGATACAAAACGCCACTGCCGTACCGGCCGAGTGAGGGGAATGACCATGCTGGATAGACCGAACCGCACAGCCGTCTCGGCACCGTCGCAAGAAGGTGGCGTCGCAAGGCCAAACCTGCTCACGGTCGAGCAGGCGAAAGCCATGTCGATCGGCGATATCACCACGGCCTTCAAGGACCACCTCAATCCAGGCCAGTTGCACTTCATGAAGCTGCTTGGTTTTCACAAGGTGAAGATCGAAAGCGCCGAGGGCATGTATTACACCGACCAGAACGGCCGGAAGATCCTCGATTTCTTCGGCGGCTTCGGCTCGCTGGCCTTTGGCCACAACCACCCGCGCATTCTCGAAGCGCGTCAGAAGTTCCAGGACGAGAAGCGCCACGAGATCGCCATCGCCTTCATGTCGCAATATGCCGCGGCGCTCGCCAAGAACATCGCCGCCTGCTCGCCCGGTGACCTCGACATGGTCTTCCTCGGGTCGTCCGGTTCCGAGGCGATGGAGGCAGCGATCAAGCTTGCCGAACGCGCCGCCGGCCCAAAGCGACCGAAGGTCGTCTACGCGGAAAATTCTTTCCACGGCAAGACCAAGGGGGTGCTTGCCATCACCGACGGCCAGCTCTACCGCGCCGATTTCAAGCTCACTGACAACACGGTCCGTGTTCCCTTCGCCGATATCGCGGCCGTGGAGAAAGCCTTCCAGTCCGATCCGGAGATCGGCGTCATCGTGCTCGAGACGATCCAGGGCGGCGGCGGCATCATCCAGGCACCGGCCGAGTACTGGCAGCAACTCCGCGCTCTGTGCGATCGCTATGGCGTTCTGTGGGTCGCGGACGAAGTGCAATGCGGTTATGGCCGCTCGGGCCGCTTCTATGCCTTCGAGCATTATGGGGTCGTGCCTGATGTTACCGCTCTCGCCAAGTCGCTCGGTGCCGGCAAGGCGGCGGTTGGCGCGATGATCGCGCGGCGCGAAGTCTACATGAAAGCCTATGGCACATCGAAGACGGCGATGATCCACGCCATGGCGACGTTCGGCGGCATGGGTGAAGCCTGCGTCACAGCGATCGAGGGCATCAACGTGCTCTACGATGATCATCTGATCGATCGCGCCGCCGACAGCGGCGACTATCTGCTTGAGCGTCTGCAGGCGTTGAAGGAGAAGTATCCGAAGATCATCAAGGATGTGCGCGGCAAGGGCCTGATGGTTGGCCTGGAGTTCCAGGATTTCAGCCAGACATTGCCGATGGTACTGCGTCCCGTGGTTTCCGTGCTCGACGACAAGCTGAAGGGATCGCTCTCGGGCTTCATCGGCGCCTTGCTTCTGCGCGACTACGACGTGCTTGTCGCCTTTACCGAATACAATCGCAACGTCATCCGCCTTGAGCCGCCGCTGATCTGCGAACGTGCTCATGTCGACCAGTTCATTGCCGCGCTCGACGCGCTCCTGGGCCGTGGGATCGTGCGTATCGTCAAGGACTTCGTCGGCAGTCAGATCGGCAGCTGATAGCGTTCGCAATCGATTGAGAGGGGGCAGGGCGCTTAGTGCTTCTGCCCCTTTATGTTCATGTCGAATTCGACGACGTTGGAATAGATCGGTGTCCCGACGGCCATGCCATAGGGCGAGCGAAAGATGCTGCCCCGGATCATGAACGAGATCGAGCGGCTGTTCCAGTCCGTCAGCTTTACCGAGAAACGTTCCTTCCGGGTTTTGCCGCGCGCGGTCAGGGTGCCTTCGACAGCGGCTGAGTCAGGGCCGGTCTGCGTGATGCTGGTCGAGCGGAAGGTGACGGTGCGGTAGGTTGCGCTGTCGAAGACTGCGCTCGACTTCAGGAAGTCTTCGACGCGACTTTCTCCGGTCTCGACACTGTCGGGATAGAGCGTGAACTCGACTGACGAGCGGCTGATATTGTTGCCGTCTATGCGAAAATTGCCTGAGAATTTGCCGAAGTCGCCGACAATGCCGCCGCCACCGACTTGGGCGACGGAAAAATGGACGCGCGACGCCCCGGTGATGCCGTAGTTGCCGGCAGCGTCCTGGAGTTGCGGAGCACTGGCTCTGGCAATATCTGGTCCAGATGCGCTCGTGAGCACGATACAAAGTGCCAATGCTGATGGCGATGGTTTCGATTTCTGCATGATCATGGGTTATTTCCTCTTGGCAACCAGGGGCGCGCCGCTGGCTTTCTCGGTTTCGCCGTGACGCCGCTGTCGCAACGTCAACATGCGGGCCAGAACCTCATCGCGCCTGATGATGTGGTGGTAGAGAGCGGCCAGGGCGTGGACGAGGACGAGGGTGAGCATCACGTAGGCCAGGATCGCGTGCGTTGACGTCCAGACGGTCTCGGCCGCCTCTGATTTCGCCATCGGCAGATGCGGGATGACGAACCAGTCGAAATAGAAGCTCGGAATGTTCAGGGTCGATGTCGACGCGACCGCCCAGCCGGCAAGGGGCACCGCCAAGGTGAGAACGATCAGCACAACATGCGTTGTTGCCGATGCCTGCCGTTCAAGTGGCGAAAGGCCCGCGGTCGCCTCTGGTTTCCGCTCGAGGAGATGCCAGGCGGCCCGAAGCGCCGCGAGAGCAAGCACGGTAAAGCCGAACGATTTGTGCCATTGGTAGAGTGAGAATTGCAACGCCGGATCCAGCGATAGTCTGCGCATGGCGAAGCCGAGCGCGATCAGGCCAAGGATCAAAGCGGCGATCGCCCAATGGAGGACGATCGTCACGCAACCGAATGTCGATCTGCTGTTTCGCAGCATGGCAAGCTCCCGCGATTTCAGACGAAGTCCAAGACTTCGCTCTGGTCGCTCGGATGGGACCCACAGGCCCTGGCTTTTATTCGCCGACGATACCGTAAATCTGCGGGCCGTTTACGTTGATGCGCGCGAAAGACGCCTCATTTGCTTGTGATCAGGCCGCGGGCTGGCTGGTCTGGTCTCTGCAAAAATCCAACCTATCGCGGAACATCAATCATGACCGAGAATAAGCCGACACACCAGTTGATCCCACTTGAAAACGTGGTGTTGGACCACGCAAACGCCGGCATTGCACTGGCGACGGAGCGCCGGTTCGAGGACGCGCTCGAACAGTGGCGGCTGGCCGCGCAACTGGCGGACGCAAATTTCGAGGGGGAAGATCTCTATTATTGGGTCAAGGGTGGTTACGGTGCTGCGCTTCACGACGTCGGTCGTCACCGCGACAGCATCGCCGTTTCGAAGCTTGTTCGTGCGTGGGCGCTTTCACTGCGCCAGCCGCTCGCATCGATGACCATTGCACGCTCTTACCTGGCACTCGGCGAGGCCGAGAACGCCTATCCCCATATCCAGGACGTCCACCGGTTGGTGGGTGACGAGGTGTTCAATTTGTTCGACCGGCGGCACCTGGCGGAAATCCGCAGGGCGCTTGCGGTGAAGGCGTAGGTCAGGGTGCCCCGGTCATCTCCTGAAGCGCGATGCCGAGGTCGTCGGTCACGGTCTGCATCATGAGATTGCGGACGGCTGGCGGCGACAGCAGGGGCACCGGCAGCACCGCCATGCTGGAAAGGCCAATACCGAGACCGAGGATCCGCCACGCGATCGTTTCCGACACGGCGCCTATGCGGAATTCACCGGCTGCAATGCCATCCGCGATGATGTCACAGAGAAGGCGATGCCAACAGGAAACGGCCTCAGCGTAAGCCTCTGCCAACGCGATGTCGGCCTGGGCCGCCCTCCATGCCTCCGCCCAGAAGCGCATGCCGTTCTCGCGCGCGTTGTCCGTGTGGTCGCTGACGAAGAGCTTGAGTGCCGACGTCGCTGCGAGCGTCGGCCTCATCTTTACGAATTCGGCCCGGGCCGCAGCCTCGTAATGCTGGAAGGCCGCACATTTGAGTTCGCTTGCGGTCTTGAAGTGATGGTGGATGATGCCGTTTGCCGCTCCCATTTCGGCGGCTACCCGCCGTGTCGTCATCCCGTCAAAGCCGTCCTTCAGCATGACGGCAATGGCCGCCGCGATGATCGCCTCACGCCGGGCGAGGCGGGTCATGTACACCATATTCAGTCTCCGGTTGTATCCGGTTGACATAGCGCAGATTTGATCATATGTCCAATTTGAGCGTTGGCTCAAATCGTTGGCGGACGATCTAAAACCGCGGCCGGCCTTTTTGGTCTGGTCTTCGTTTTCATCCATTGATTTTCAGGAAACGCTCATGAGCGAACATGCATTGCCGTCCGATGCCGAAATTACCTTCCGCCGTATCTCGGCACTGACTGTCTGCGACGTCTGCGAACTCAGCGAAACGCTGAGCGAAGAACAGCGCAACATGGTGGCCGACAACGGCACGTCGATTGCCGAAGCACATTTCTCCGAGAGTGCCTGGTTTCGCGCAATCTACGCCGAGGAAACGCTTGTCGGTTTCGTCATGCTGCACCAGGGATCGGATTGGGACGATGGCATCGATTGCCCCGGCGTCTACCTCTGGCGCTTCATGATCGCCCGACCTTTTCAGGGCAAGGGCATCGGCAAGAAGGCGATCGACCTTGTAGTGCGCGACCTCAAGGCGCGCGGGATCCGCGAGCTTTACACCAGCTACGGCCTGGGCGAGGCAAGCCCGGAAGGCTTCTACAAGGGACTGGGCTTTGTTCGAACAGGTGACAGCTACGGCGAAGAGCCGGAGGCCGTGCTGAAATTTGCGGCCTGAACGAGACATCATTGGCGGCGCTCGACCAGGCGTCGCCTGGAATATTTACGAGAGAGACATGCAAAACGACCTGCACGAGGCCAATCGCCTCTCATGGAACGCGGCAACCGCCGCGCACAACAGCCACAAGGGTGATCAAGGCGCGTTCTTCCGCAACGGCGGCTCGACGCTCTATCCCGAAGAGATCGAATTGCTCGGCGACTTGGCCGGCCTCGATCTCTTGCATCTGCAATGCAACTCCGGCCAGGACAGTTTGAGCCTTGCCCGCCTGGGTGCCAACGTCACTGGCGTCGACATTTCCGACGAAGCCATCGCATTTGCCACACGGCTTTCGAGCGAAAGCGGCATTGCGGCGACTTTCGAGCGCGCCGACCTTTTCCACTGGTTCGAAGGCGCTCGAGCACGCGGCGCTGTGTTCGATCGCGTCTTTGCGTCCTATGGCACCATATGCTGGTTATCCGACCTCGGGCCGTGGGCTCGAGGTATCGCTTCGGTGCTGAAACCCGGCGGCCGGTTCGCCTTCATCGAGTTTCATCCGTTTGCGATGGTCTTCGATGAAACGTGGACGCCACGTTATGACTATGCACCGCGAGAGCCGATCTCCGAAGCGGGCGTTGGCGATTACGTCGCAGCTTCCGGGACGGGTCTGGCACCGGATGGCTACGAGCAGGGGGTGGTGGATTTCCGCAACCCCCACCCCTCATTCGAGTTCAATTGGGGCATCGCCGACGTCGTCCAGGCGCTGATCAACGCCGGTCTCAAGGTCGAATGCCTGAAGGAATATCCCTATGCCAACGGCTGGGTCGGCTTCGAGGCGATGCGCGACAGTGGTGGCGGGCGGATGCTGCCACCCGAAACCATGCCCAGCGTTCCGCTGATGTATGCGATTGCGGCGGCGAAACCAGACGCGACAACGCAGGTTTCGGCAGGGAAGCGGTCCGAGGCAAACATCCGACCCTACCGCGCAGAGGATCGTGACAGGCTGGTCGATATCTGGCTCTCCGCCTCGCGCGTCGGGCACCCTTTCCTTGGCGAAGAGCGCCTGCTCGCCCAGCTCGGGATGGTTCGCGACACCTACCTGCCGATGGCGGATAATTGGGTTGCGGAAGTGGACGGGCGTCCGGCCGGCTTCATCGGCCTGATCGACAGATTTATCGGCGGGCTGTTTGTGGATCCGGAAATCCATGGTGCCGGCATCGGCCGCGGGCTGATCGAGCACGCGGCAGCGAGGCTCGGGCATCTCGATGTCGGCGTCTATGCCGATAATGCCAGTGCCGTTGAATTCTATCGCCGTCGCGGTTTTGTCGAGACCAGCCGGCAAGAGACGGATGATGAAGGGTTGCCTTTTGCTGTGATCCACATGGCTCGCCCTTCCTGAGCAACAAACGACCGACAGGGCCACTCGTTTTGGCCCTGTCGGGAATATTGCGTGCCGCATGCTTTCCTTTGCCGGTGGCATTTGCTAGGCCGCTTTCCGGAGAAACGTACCTGACCCGGAGGAAATTTCATGACGCCTGACATCCGCCCGCTCGTCGCCGGAAACTGGAAGATGAACGGAACGCGCGCCTCGCTCGATCAGATCAAGGCGATGGCCGAAGGGGTCAAGGGCGATCTGTCAGGTAAGGTCGAGACGCTGATCTGCCCGCCCGCGACGTTGCTCTATGTGGCGACGGCGCTGTGCGACGACAGTCCTCTGATGATCGGAGCTCAGGATTGCCATCAGAAGCAGTCCGGCGCACACACCGGTGACATCTCGGCCGAGATGATCGCCGATTGCTTCGGTACCCATGTGATCGTCGGCCATTCCGAGCGCCGCACCGACCATGCCGAACAGGACGGGCTGGTGCGCAAAAAGACCGACGCTGCACACGCTGCCGAGCTCATCGCCATTGTCTGCATCGGCGAAACAGGTGACGAGCGCAAGGCGGGCAAGACGCTCGACGTGCTCAAGCGTCAGCTCGCCGAAAGCCTGCCCGATACCGCCACGGCGGAAAACACAGTTATCGCCTACGAGCCGGTCTGGGCGATCGGTACGGGCCTGACGCCGACAACTGCCGACGTCGAGGAGGCGCATGCCTTCATGCGCAACGAACTGGTGTCGCGCTTCGCCGACGCCGGTGCCAAGATGCGCATCCTCTATGGCGGTTCGGTCAAGCCGTCCAATGCCCGCGAGCTGATGGGCGTTGCCAATGTCGATGGGGCACTGATCGGTGGTGCGAGCTTGAAAGCCGAAGACTTCCTCGCCATTTACCGGGCTTATGAAGATTTGACGGCCTGATTGTCCGGCACAAATCGGGCAGGGGGTTGGAATAGCGGACAGGTTGGTATAAAGAGGCGCGAAAATTGCGCCCGGGAAACCCCGTGTCCGCGCAAGATTTGATTCGTTTGCCCAAAGGGCAGGACTGGAAGCTGATGCAGACCGTACTACTCGTCATCTATCTCATGGTCGTCGTTGCCCTGATCGGCGTCGTTCTCATTCAGCGTTCTGAAGGCGGTGGCCTCGGCATCGGTGGCGGCTCGGGCTTCATGTCCGCACGCGGCACGGCCAATGCGCTGACCCGCACCACGGCGATCCTTGCCGCGCTGTTTTTCGTTCTGGCCCTGGCGATGGGCATCCTTGCCCGTTACGAGCCGCAGGCGACCGACATCCTTGACCGTATTCCGGGCACCAGCTCGGGTGGCGGCGTGCTCGATTCGCTTGGCGGCGGCAACACCCAGGCTCCGGCCGGTGGCGCAACGCAGCAGCCGGCGACCGGCAACGGCGCTACTGCACCGGCTCCCGCCACGACAGGCGAGGCTCCGGCCGGCGGTGCGACAACAACGCAGACGCCGGCAGCCGGCGCCAACGGCAATACGGGATCGCAAGTTCCCAGCGGCCAATAAGGTCGCAAATTAGAAGAACCCGCCGGCGGATGGCACCATCCGCCGGTTTTGTTTTGTGTG
Source organism: Ensifer sp. GW821-FHT05G01 (assembly GCF_059419585.1). Classification (NCBI taxonomy): domain Bacteria; kingdom Pseudomonadati; phylum Pseudomonadota; class Alphaproteobacteria; order Hyphomicrobiales; family Rhizobiaceae; genus Ensifer; species Ensifer sp. GW821-FHT05G01. Next base: position 121,325 of record NZ_JBWKSC010000016.1, read on the forward strand.
AAAATCAGATTCCCTTCGAAGACGGAAAAATTCGGATAGACGAATTTTTCGGTGGCGGAATCGTTTGTTAAAAGGTATCCGGTGACTCCCATGGCGCGATATGTATTCATCACTGGCGGCGTGGTTTCCTCCCTCGGAAAAGGCATAGCTGCGGCTGCTCTTGGAGCATTGCTGCAGGCGCGTGGCTACCGGGTGAGACTGCGCAAGCTCGACCCCTACCTCAACGTCGATCCGGGCACCATGAGCCCGACCCAGCACGGCGAGGTGTTCGTCACCGACGACGGTGCCGAGACCGATTTGGATCTCGGCCACTATGAACGCTTCACGGGGCGTTCGGCGACGAAGACCGACAACATCACCACTGGCCGGATCTACAAAAACATCATCGACAAGGAACGCCGCGGCGACTATCTCGGCGCAACCGTTCAGGTGATCCCGCACGTTACCAACGAGATCAAGAATTTCGTTACCGAAGGCAACGACGACTATGATTTCGTGCTGTGCGAGATCGGCGGCACCGTCGGCGACATCGAAGCGATGCCGTTCATGGAAGCGATCCGCCAGCTCGGCAATGATCTGCCGCGTGGCACGGCCGTCTATGTGCACCTGACGCTGATGCCCTATATCCCGGCGGCGGGCGAACTGAAGACCAAGCCGACGCAGCATTCGGTAAAGGAGTTGCAGGCGCTCGGCATTCATCCCGACATCCTGCTGGTTCGCGCCGACCGCGAAATCCCCGAAGCCGAACGCCGCAAGCTGTCGCTGTTCTGCAACGTCCGGCATTCGGCGGTTATCCAGGCGCTCGATGTTGCCTCGATCTACGACGTGCCGATCGCCTACCACAAGGAAGGTCTCGACAACGAAGTGCTTGCCGCCTTCGGCATCGAGCCGGCACCGAAGCCGCGCATGGCAGCGTGGGAAGAGGTTGCCGATCGTATCCGTACGCCGGAAGGCGAAGTCACGATTGCGATCGTCGGCAAGTACACCGGCCTGAAAGATGCCTACAAGTCGCTGACCGAAGCGCTCTATCACGGTGGCATTGCCAACCGGGTCAAGGTCAAGCTCGAGTGGATCGAGTCGGAAGTCTTCGAAAAGGAAGACCCGGCGCCGTATCTTGAAAAAGTGCACGGCATCCTGGTTCCCGGCGGCTTCGGCGAGCGTGGCTCCGAGGGCAAGATCAACGCGGCGCGTTTCGCCCGCGAACGCAAGGTGCCGTATTTCGGCATCTGCTTCGGCATGCAGATGGCGGTTGTCGAAGCGGCGCGCAATCTCGCCGGTATCGACAAGGCGTCCTCGACCGAGTTCGGCCCCACCAAGGAGCCGGTCGTCGGCCTGATGACCGAATGGGTGAAGGGCAACGAACTCCAGAAGCGTTCCGCTTCCGGCGATCTCGGCGGCACCATGCGCCTTGGCGCTTATCGCGCGTCGCTGAAGGGTGGCACGAAGATTGCCGACATCTACGGCACGACCGACATCTCGGAGCGTCATCGCCACCGTTACGAGGTCAACGTCGACTACAAGCCGCAGCTCGAATCCTGTGGCCTGGTCTTCTCCGGCATGTCGCCTGATGGCATCCTGCCCGAGACCGTCGAGTACCCTGATCACCCGTGGTTCATCGGCGTACAGTACCATCCGGAGCTGAAATCGCGTCCGCTCGATCCGCACCCTCTGTTCGCGAGCTTCGTTGAAGCCGCGCTGGAACAGTCGCGCCTGGTTTGATCCGCGATCGCGGTTCTGAAAATGACGGCCGGTCCCTTGTGACCGGCCGTCGTCGTTTCAGCGTCCTGTGCTGCATCGTCACCGGCGTGACTGATGTCCTTGCCGCCGTGAGAAGATGTAGCTGTACAGGCCGCCGACGGCGAACGGCAGCATGAAGGCTGCAATCGTTACCGGCGCGAGCAGCGGTCCTGCGTTCAGGGCCAATGCGGCCAGCATCAGCAGGCTGCCGGATACCAGCATCAAGCGGCCGGTGAGGCGATGCGTCGCCACCCAGTTTTCCGGGTCGGCGAGGGTCCATGGCAGGCGGAGGCCGGCAATGCTGTTGGGTTGCGATTTCGGCATCACGTTGCCGATGACGACGGAAAGCAGGCCCATCGCGAATGCGATGACGTTGACCATCGATATATCGAACCCGAGACCTATGAGCACGATGACGGTTTGGATTGCCATGAAGAGTGCAAGGATGCCGGTCGAAGCCGCGGCAACGACATGGCGGCCGGCCTGTCGTCCGGGTGCGAAGCGCTCGGTAAAGGCCATCAAAGCCAGAACGACCGTTGCGCCGACCGGAGCCGTCAGCAGCGCCCGGTCGCGCGGCCAGAACGCATCCGGCTTGCCGTCGATACCCCAATGGATCGGAAGCTCGGTGGCGGACGGTATCATGAGATAGCCGGCGATCGTCGTGGCGACGAGCGCGGCGGCCAAGGGCAGCACCAGCGGAGAACGCAGCACAGAGGTCATGGCGTTTGATCCTTCTTGCCCAGAAGTCCGCTCAAGGCTTCTTCCAGGATGGACATGTTGAGATGATAGATGAGGCTGGTGCCCCGGCGTTCCACCGCGACCAGTTCGGCATCGCGCAGCTTGTTGAAGTGCACCGAAAGCGTCGGCTTGGTTAGATCGAAATGACCGGCGAGCTCGCCGGCGCTCATCGGACCGGTTTTCAGCAGGGTCAGAATTTGTCGCCGTACCGGGTGTGAAAGCGCTTCGAAGACGGTGTTGATCCGCATGTTCATGTTCCGTTGTAACTCAATAGTTAGATAATTATCTAATTAGAGTCAACGCGAAGAACGAATCGCGCTGAACAGCAAAACACACGTCGCGAAACGCGCCGGGTGCATGGAGATTGCGCCTGAAGCCGGGGGCTATTGCTGATCGGCGCTTGCGAGCTTGCGCCATTGCGGGATGCGCCAGATGGTGATGAAGCGCAACAGCCACTCCAGTGGACCATAGGCGAAGCGCCGCATCCACCAGCCGCTGAGAACGAGCTGTGCGGCGTAGATGATAAGGGCAATCAATACGGTTTCGAGCGGCGAGACATGGCCGATCAAGCCGAGGCCGTAGCCATGGAAGATGAGGGCGCAGATGAGCGACTGCAGCAGATAATTCGAAAGCGCGGTGCGGCCAGCCGGTGCAAGCAGATCGCGCAGCCATCGGCCGCCGGCACTGTCAAGGAGCAGCACCATGGCGCCGACATAGGCTCCCGTCAGCAACGGTGCTGTCAGGAGCCCAATGGCAAGCCCGATGATCGCCAGCGGCGTATCGCTCATCTCGACGCCGGTATAGGCATAAACGACGGCGCCGGGCAGGCCGACGAAGAGGCCGAGCCGAACGAGCCGCCGGAGCAGGCCGCGGTTTTCCTGCGGGCGAGACAGGATCTGCCGGCGCCCGGCAATCAGGCCGACGAGGAACATGGCGAGCGCCGATGGCGCCTGCAACAGACCAAGGATCACCCAGACTGACGACAGTTCCGTCAGGTGCTGTCCGATGATCGATTGCCAATTGCCTCGGAAGGCCGCTTCCGTCGCTGCGGCCGCGGCGACGATTGCATCCCGGTCAAGCGAAGGAGGTTCCAGGACGGCGACGACGCCAAGAGCGAACCATGCGAGAGCCGTGCCGATCACCAGAAAGCGAGCGAGACGCCAGAGGGTGGCATCGCTTCGTGTCCGCAGCATCATCAGCGCGATGCCGAGAACGGCGTAGGTCGTCAGGATGTCGCCGTGAAACAAAAGCACCCCATGCGCCAGCCCGATCAGCCAGAGCCCCACTTGGCGCCGCAGGAGGCGCGGCACAAAGGCATCGCCGGCTTTTTCGGCGGAGCGCATCTGCAGCGTGAAGCTGTAGCCGAAGAGGAAGGAGAAGAGCAGGTAGAACTTCATCTCGAAGAACAGCGCGACGATAAGGTGCACGGCGCGGTCGAGGCCGGTATCGTACGACGGATCCGGCAGTTCGAGGCCGTAAAATGCCGAAGCGAACGCCATGCTGTTGACAAGCAGGATGCCGAGCAACGCGAACCCGCGCAGTGCATCGACCCCGTCTATGCGGTCTTGGGTGGTCATGGTCATCTCCGTTTCGGCAGGCGCTATGGCTCCCACCGGATCCAACTGATTCAAAACATGTATCGGAGAACGGATCGGGCGATTGCATGGCCGATTTAGCCGCTTCAATCATCCATCTCGGTAGTGCGCCGCGTCAGCCGTTCAACGGTGGTCAGGTTGCGTTATTTAATAAATAGAGTAATCTATCTAATAATTAGCGACGGTAACGTCAAGGCTCTCACCGGGCCGGTATGGGCGAGGGTGGTCAAGGGATCGGTTTTGGAGATTGCAGTCCGGCTGACGCGACTATTTACGTGTGGCGTTGGTCCTCAGCCAGACGGTCTGGCGCCGGGCGCGACGCAGCGCCGTGAGCGCCGCGCCGAGTGCGACAATGACAAGTGCGGCGAGCAACACTTCGCCATCGCCAAGCCACAGCCCCTCAAAAGCGGAAACCACGGCCGCGAGCGTGATTGCCGCCATGCGGTGCTGTTTTGCCATCGGGCCGGAAAAGTCGCTCGGCGCACCATTGGCGCGTCCGAGTTCGCGGACATAGGCAGTGAGCACGGCGAACGCGCCTGCGGCAAAGCCGAGTGCTGGCAGGCCGATGCCGTAGCCGGCACCGACGAGAATGAAGAGGTCGGCGACCCGGTCGGGAAATTCGTTCCAGAAGGGACCATCCGGTGCCCCCTTGCCACCCTCGACGGCAACCATGCCGTCAAACAGATTGCAGAGCAGACGCAACTGGCAGAACAGAGCCGCCGCCATGAAGAGAAGCGAGCGAAGTCCGTCCTGGGTCTCGCTCGTCAGCCAGAAGGCAAGGCCTGCCAGCGCCGCGGCCGCCATGCTCGCCTGCGATATCTGGTTGGGCGTGATCGCCATCGCTGCGAGCCGCCGAGCGATCGTCTGCGCCCAGCGGGTATTGCGGCTCGCGAGCGGCCTTCGGTCACCGGTGTCTGTCATGGTTCAAGTTCCCCCGCGGCTGATCGAATAGTTGTAGGCAACCGCATAGCTGGTCGAGACCATGAGCGGTACGGCAATGGTCTTCAGGATTTCCGGGGTTCCGGTTGCCGCGTGGATTGCAACGAGAATGCTCGTCGAGGCAAGGCAGGCCAGAAGCGGCGGCATCCACAACCGTGTGATGCCGCGGAAACGAAGCGACAGCGTGTCGATCGTCGACTTCAGGCAAAGCGTCAGCGCCGCTGAAAGCGCGCCCTGCACAATGCCGGCAACGAGCGGCCGCGGCATCGGGTGAAGCCTGTTGGCAAACAGCGCCCATCCGCCCATGGCCACAAAGGCAAAAAGCACGTGGACGACGCTGCTGCGAGCAAGGGCGCGCAGATGGCTGTTCATGTCAGCGACCACCAGTATCGCGTCAGATGGAAGAAGATCGGTGCCGAAAACACCACGGAATCCAGACGGTCGATCAGGCCGCCATGCCCTTCGATCAGATGGCCCCAGTCCTTTACGCCACGGTCCCGCTTGATCGCCGACATCACCAGTCCGCCGAAAAAGCCCATCAATGTGATGATGAGAGACATCACGCCTGCCTGAAGCGGTGTGAATGGCGTGATCCACCAGAGCGAGGCGCCGAGCAGCGTGGCGCTCGCAACGCCGCCGACAAACCCCTCCACTGTTTTCGACGGAGAGAGTTTCGGCGCGATCTTGGTGCGCCCGAAGAGTTTGCCCCAGACATATTGCAGCACGTCGCTCGATTGCACGACGATCACCAGGAAGGCGATCAGGAGCACGTTGCGCCCTTCGTAACCGGGGATCTGCAGCGTCAAAAGCGCCGGCACATGCGAGGCGCAGAAGACGCAGATCATCAGTGCCCATTGAACTTCCGAAATCCGCAGCAGGAAGTTTTGCGTGTCGCCTCGCAACACCGCGATGATCGGCATCAGCAGGAAGGCATAGACGGGAATGAAGATCGCATAGATGCCGTACTCTTCGGCCCAAAGCAGATAGTAGTTGATCGGCAATGCAAGGAAGAAGGCCGCAGCGATCGCCCAGTGATCGGCCCGCCTTGTGTTGATTAGCGTGATGAATTCGCGCAGCGCTGCAAACGAGCAGAAGGCGAAAAGCAGAAGCACCCCGACACGTCCGGCGATGAAGGCGATGGCGATGAGGAAGACCATTGCCCACCACGCCTTAATGCGGGCGTTGAGGTTCTCGATCGCGCCATTGGAGCCATCCGGCGACAGCTTGCGCTGCAGAACGTAACCGACCGACGAGGCGAACAGCAGGATGCCGCCGACGCCGAGCAGCAGGGTGACCATGTCGGAAGTCGTCGTGCTCATGCGTCGTTGTCCGTCTGGGTCGGGGCGAGGGACAGCAGTGCGCCTTGTGCCCTGGCGATGAAGTCTTCCTTGCTCTCGTCAGCTTCGACTTTGAGCGGTTCGCCGAAGTTGATCGTGCAGATCAGCGGGATCGGAACGAACTCGCCCTTCGGCATCACCCGGTTGAGATTGTTGATCCACACCGGGACCAGCGCCACGTCCGGCCGCTTGCGCGCGAGGTGATAGAGCCCGCTCTTGAACGGCAGCAGCTTGGCGTCTGTCTGGTTGCGCGTGCCTTCGGGAAAGACGATCAGCGAGGCGCCTTCGTCGAGTGCGGTTGCCATCTGCTCGACCGGGTCGCTGGTGCGAGCGGCGGGATCGCGCTCGATCAGAACGGCATTGAAGACGTCGCGGCCGATAAAGGATGTCAGCTTTGACTTCAGCCAGTATTCGGCGCCGGCGACAGGGCGGGCGCGTTGGCGAAGCCACGGCGGCAACACGGCCCAGATCAGAATGAAATCGCCATGGCTTGAGTGATTGGCGAAATAGACGCTTTGCCTCGGAGGCAGGCCGGTTTCGTGCCAGAGTGCCCTGGCAGCGGTCAGCGCACGTGCAAACATCATGATGGCGACTGAAGCGAGCTTGGCAAGAAAATCGCGAATCATGCTGCTTCGATCTCACCCGCAAGAGATGCCGTTGTTGAAGGGCGCTTCGCCCCTCGTGCCCGGATGCGTCTCACGCTGTGCAATGCATTGATCAAATGGTGGCCCTCAAAATGGCAGGCCTGTCGTAACCTCAGGCTGCATTTGCCGACTTTACGCGATTGCGTCCGCTTCACAAGCGGCCCCAGTCGCTGCTGAGATGATGACGTTTGGGCGCCGCGAATTCTTCGATCTCCGTAAGGTTTTTACGCGCACCCAGAAAAGATGCGACGTCTCACCGCAGTCTTTGCCTCAAGGACGGCTTCTATCCAGCGTTGACCGCTTGCAACTCCGGCGCTAATTTCCGAGGGTCAATAAGAGGAGCGTCGTCCAATGCGCCAGTAATGCCCGGTGAAAACCGAATTCGCCTCAACTTCGCTCGCGAAGGGGATGGACGATGGCATTGCTCGACCCGCACAACGGACAGACGCAAAGGCACCTTTGCCTGCAAATTCCATTCCCCGTGAGCGGTCATGTTTGGACATGTTTCCAAGGACCGATTATGCAAGACACAACGAATAAGCTCGATATCATCGATCACAACCGCCAGGCCTGGGACCGCCAGGCAAGCGAGCAACGCGAATGGTCAAGACCGGTGACGCCGGAACTGATCGCTGCCGCCCGCAACGGGCAATGGCAAGCGCGGCTGACGCCCGGTGACCTCCCGAAAGGCTGGCTGCCCGACATCAGCGGCCTGAAGATCCTGTGCCTGGCATCGGCCGGCGGTCAGCAGGCACCTATTCTGGCGGCGGCCGGTGCCGAGGTCACCGTCTTCGATATTTCGGAACGCCAACTCGATCAGGACCGGCTGGTGGCGCAGCGCGAAGGTCTGGCGCTGAAGGCCGTCCAGGGCGACATGCGCGACCTCTCGGTCTTTGCCGATGGTGCCTTCGATATCGTCTTCCATCCGATATCGAACCTCTATGTGCCGGATGTCCAGCCGGTCTGGCGCGAATGCCACCGGGTGCTGAAGACGGGCGGTCGGCTGCTGGCAAGCTTTTACAATCCGGTCGTCTTTATCGGCGACCGCGACCCGAGCCATGCCGAGCAGGGGCTCATCCGACCGGCCTACGCGCTTCCCTTTGTCGAGGCCGAGCATGTCTCCCCCGACCTGGTGCGGTCAAAGATCGAAAGGGGCGACGCACTGGTGTTTGGGCACAGCCTGGCTGAGCAGATCGATGGCCAACTCCGGGCCGGTTTCGTGCTGGCTGGCTTCCACGAGGATCGGCAACCGGTGCCGCGCTTCCTGATTGACAGGTTCATGCCGACCTTTATCGCCACCTGCGCCATCAAGAGCGATCTTGGTCTTTAGCGCGCTTGAGCCGACCCCGCTGTTCGGGTCGTAAACACAGAGGTAACGAGGACAACCGCAGCACCCGACGCGACGCTGCGGTTCCCAACGCCGCTCGTAATCCCATGTTACGTCGTGTTACTGTTACGTACTCGCCAAATCATCGGATTCATTCTTTTCTGTTCTCCAGCGAAACCGGAAAGGGTCAATGCATATGCGCTACATAGCTTTGTTGTTTGTGCCTCTGACGATTGCCCTGCTGGGGCTGTCGGGCTGTGCCACGACGTCGTCGAGCAATACGACCTACGCGCAGCCGCAAACATCCGCCCCCGGACTCGGAGCCTCGAGTACGGGCAATGCCACGGCGGCTCCAGGCTACTATTGACGCCGAGGCAGTTCGGCGCCTGCTGGCAGCCGTAAAACCGCGGCGGGCGGTGCCCGGCGCGGACGGGTTGTGTTTGTTGAGGATGTCTGGGTCAAGGCGGCCAATCGGCGCCATGGCCGGCAGCCGGCTTGCATTCGCCGGGCAAAAGTTGCAAACAGCGGCAAACCATCAGGGAAACCGCCATGAGCCTCTCCAAGCGCACCACCCGCCCGCTCGATCATCTCGTGCTGCCGGTGGACGCACTTGAACAGGCGCGGCGACGGCTCAATGATCTCGGCTTCACCGTGGCCGAGGATGCACGCCATCCCTTCGGCACCGAAAACGCCTGCGTCTTCTTTTCCGACAGCACCTATCTCGAGCCGCTTGCCGTCGCTTCGCGCGAGGAATGCGAAGCCGCCGCCCTGGACGGCAACGCCTTCGTCGCCCGCGACCAGGCATTCCGTTTCCGTCAGGGGCCGCAGGGGCTGTCGGCGATCGTGCTCGGCACCGAGGACGCAGCCTCTGACCACATGCGGTTCCGCGCCCATGGTATCTCGGGCGGCGACATGCTGGAGTTTTCGCGGCCGATGCGGCTTCCCGACGGCCGGGAAGGGCTGGGCTCGTTCCGGCTGGCTTTTGCCGCAGACCTGCGCTCGCCGGATTTCTTCCTGTTCAGCTGTCAGCGTGTGCGCGCGCTTCCGAGCGAGCGCGGTGCGCTGGAGCGGCACGACAACGGCGTGCTCGGGATTTCCGAGGTCGTGCTATCGGAGACGAACCCGACCGATTTCCAGTACCTCCTGCAAGAGGCAGTCGATGAGCGTGAAGTCGAAGCGCATTCTTTCGGCATGGACATCGAGACGACGAACGCCAAGATCTCGGTGCTGAGCGCCGCCGGCATGGAAGCTTTCTTCGGCCGTTCCGTTCGCAGCGCCGAGCGCGGCCTGCGTGGCCGGGCCGTGGTCTTCCGTGTCGCCGACCTCGAGGTGACGCGCGCGCACTTTGCGCGCAACGATATCGAATTTTCAGAAATGGGCGGACGCCTCATTGTTCCCGAAATGCCGGGGCAAGGGGTGATCTTCGCGTTTGGAGCTTGATAATGGAAACGAATGCCAGAGTAGTTGTCGGTGAGGGTTCAAAGCAGGTCGCCTTCTCGCAGAAGGAGCGGCTGTCGCTGATCGCCGGCCCCTGTCAGATGGAAAGCCGCGAACACGCCTTCATGATGGCCGGAAAACTTGTCGAACTCTGCAAGTCGCTCGACATCGGCCTCGTCTACAAGTCGTCCTTCGACAAGGCCAACCGCACGTCGCTTTCGGGCAAGCGCGGCATTGGCCTCGACACGGCGATGGAAGTCTTTGCCGACCTCAAGAAGGAGTTCGGCTTCCCGGTGCTGACTGACGTCCACACCGAGGAGCAGTGCGGGCTCGTCGCCAAGACCGTCGACATCCTGCAGATCCCGGCCTTCCTCTCGCGCCAGACCGATCTTTTGGTGGCAGCCGCCAAGACCGGCCGCACCATCAACGTCAAGAAGGGCCAGTTCCTGGCGCCTTGGGACATGAAGAACGTGCTTGCCAAGTTCACGGAAAGTGGCAACCCCAACATTCTCCTGTGCGAACGCGGCGCGTCCTTCGGTTACAACACGCTGGTGTCCGACATGCGCTCGCTTCCGATCATGGCTTCGCTCGGCGCACCCGTCGTTTTTGACGCCACGCACTCGGTGCAGCAGCCCGGTGGGCAGGGTGGTTCGACCGGTGGCCAGCGCGAGTTTGTCGAGACGCTTTCGCGGGCGGCCGTTGCCGTCGGCATTGCCGGCCTGTTTGTCGAAACCCACGAGGATCCTGACAACGCTCCGTCCGATGGCCCCAATATGGTGCACTTGAAGGACATGCCGCGGCTGCTCGAAAAGCTGTTGGCCTTCGATGCCGTTGCCAAGGGCTGAGACAGCCTCGTGAAATTTTCATGAACCCCGGTGGCGCGGTTGTTTTTACATCTTGCGCGCCATTGAAATTCCCGGGCCTTCGCTTATGACAGGCCCGACCCCACCACCGTCCTCAAGTAGGGAAGAGATCATGACTGCAATCATCGACATCATCGGCCGAGAAATTCTGGACAGCCGCGGCAACCCGACCGTCGAGGTCGACGTCTACCTGGAAGACGGAAGCTTCGGCCGGGCGGCAGTCCCGTCGGGCGCTTCGACCGGTGCGCATGAGGCTGTCGAGCTGCGTGACGGTGGAACGCGTTACCTCGGCAAGGGCGTCGAGCGCGCTGTCGACGCCGTCAACGGCGAGATCTTCGAAGCGATCGGCGGCCTCGATGCCGAAAACCAGATCCAGATCGACAAGACCATGATCGAGCTTGACGGCACGGCCAACAAGTCGCGCCTCGGCGCCAACGCCATCCTCGGCGTTTCGATGGCTGTCGCCAAGGCCGCTGCAGAAGCCTCCGGTCTGCCGCTCTACCGTTACGTCGGCGGCCCGAACGCGCACGTGCTTCCGGTACCGATGATGAACATCATCAACGGTGGCGCCCATGCTGATAACCCGATCGACTTCCAGGAATTCATGATCGTTCCTGTCGGTGCCGATACGATGCGCGATGCGGTCCGCATGGGTTCGGAAGTCTTCCACACGCTGAAGAAGCAGCTCTCTGCCGAAGGCCACAACACCAATGTCGGTGACGAAGGTGGTTTCGCGCCGGGCCTCGCTTCCGCTCCGGCGGCACTCGACTTCATCATGAAGTCGATCGAAAAGGCCGGCTACAAGCCGGGCGAAGACATGTTCATCGCGCTCGATTGCGCTGCGACCGAATTCTTCAAGGACGGCAAGTACGTTCTCGAAGGCGAAGGCCGTACGCTGGAGCCGGGCGCCATGGCCGAGTACCTGGCCGAACTCGCTGCCAAGTACCCGATCTTCTCGATTGAAGACGGCATGGCGGAAGACGACTGGGATGGCTGGAAGGCCGTGACCGATCTCATCGGCAACAAGTGCCAGCTCGTCGGCGACGACCTGTTCGTCACCAATTCCGCGCGCCTGCGCGACGGCATCAAGATGGGCGTCGCCAACTCGATCCTCGTCAAGGTCAACCAGATCGGTTCGCTGTCGGAAACGCTCGACGCGGTCGAGACGGCGCACAAGGCGCGCTACACCGCCGTCATGTCGCACCGGTCGGGCGAGACCGAAGACGCGACGATCGCCGACCTCGCGGTTGCCACCAACTGCGGCCAGATCAAGACCGGTTCGCTTGCCCGTTCCGACCGGCTCGCAAAGTACAACCAGCTGATCCGCATCGAAGAGCAGCTCGGCCTGCAGGCCAAGTACGCAGGCCGCTCGATCCTGCGCGGCTGATAGCCTCGATCGATCGTTGAAATTTTGACCCGCTCACGGCCTCCGTGGGCGGGTTTTGCTTTATCCGGCCATTCATGGTCAACGGTCGGTTAATCAATGCCCGCTAGTCTCTATTCCGTAATGCGTATCAGGGTGTGACGGGATGTGGACACGGCATCATAAGAAACGGAAACTGGGCCGGCTGGTGCTGCCGCTGATCGCGGTCGCCTTTCTCTCCTATTTCGGCTATCATTCCATTCATGGCGGCTACGGCTTGAAGGCGACGGAACAATTCGATCGCCAGATCGTTGAGCGGCAGGCACGGCTGGACGAGCTCACAAAGCAGCGTACGACTCTCGAAAAAGAGGTCCAGCTGATGAGCGACGGTTCGCTGGAGCGCGACATGCTGGATGAGAAAGCTCGCCTCGCGCTCAACATGTCGCGGAGCGACGAAATCGTTATTTTCCACCGCATGACGAATTAACCGAAATTCGGTTAATTGATATTTCTTGTTTTAATTCAACATCTTGCGCGGAATGCGAGCCATGCAAATATGGCATTGCTGTGGCGCTTTTCTTTCCCTATGGTAACTCTCAAAGGCTAACCATTGGGAGGAATGAATGGCTCCGCGAAAAAACGCGTCCGTCTCCAGCCGTAAGACCGCAGCAAAGCCGGCCAAGAAGGACTTGAGCGGCGGCAATATCGCCGAATTCACCAAAGAAGACGAACTGAAAGCCTACCGCGAAATGCTGCTGATCCGGCGTTTCGAGGAGAAGGCCGGCCAGCTCTATGGCATGGGCTTTATCGGCGGCTTCTGTCACCTCTATATCGGCCAGGAAGCTGTCGTCGTCGGCATGCAGATGGCTTTGAAAGACGGCGATCAGGTCATCACCGCCTATCGTGACCATGGCCACATGCTGGCCTGCGGCATGAGCGCCCGTGGCGTCATGGCCGAACTGACGGGTCGTCGCAGCGGTCTTTCCAAGGGGAAGGGTGGCTCGATGCACATGTTCTCCAAGGAAAAGCATTTTTACGGCGGTCACGGTATCGTTGGCGCCCAGGTGTCGCTCGGCACCGGTCTGGCGTTTGCCAACCGCTACCGCGGCAATGACAATGTCAGCGTCGCCTACTTCGGCGACGGCGCGGCCAACCAGGGCCAGGTCTACGAGAGCTTCAACATGGCGCAGCTGTGGAAGCTCCCGGTGATCTACGTGATCGAAAACAACCGTTACGCCATGGGTACCTCGGTCACCCGCGCCTCGGCGCAGACCGATTTCTCCAAGCGCGGTGTTTCCTTCGGTATTCCTGGTTTCCAGGTCGATGCCATGGACGTTCGCGCCGTCAAGGCTGCGGGCGACGAGGCAGTCGAGTATTGCCGTTCCGGCAAGGGCCCGATCATCCTGGAAATGCAGACCTATCGTTACCGCGGTCACTCCATGTCCGACCCGGCGAAGTACCGCTCCAAGGACGAAGTGCAGAAGATGCGGTCGGAGCACGATCCGATCGAGCAGGTGAAGGCGCGTCTGGCTGAGAAGGGCTGGGCGAGCGAGGACGAGCTGAAGCAGATCGACAAGGACGTCCGCGATATCGTCGCCGACAGCGCCGATTTTGCCCAGGCTGATCCCGAGCCGGATGTATCCGAGCTCTACACCGATATCCTGCTTTGATCCGGGGAGGCTCAAACATGCCAGTAGAAATTCTCATGCCCGCCCTTTCCCCGACGATGGAGGAAGGCACGCTCTCGAAATGGCTGAAGAACGAAGGAGATAAGGTCTCCTCCGGCGACGTCATTGCCGAGATCGAGACTGACAAGGCCACCATGGAAGTGGAAGCCGTCGACGAAGGCACGATCGGCAAGCTGTTGATTGCTGCCGGCACCGAAGGCGTCAAGGTCAACACGCCGATCGCGGTCCTGCTGCAGGACGGCGAAGGCGCTGGCGAAATTGCCGCACCGAAGGCGGAAGCGCCGAAGGCCGCTGCCGCAAGCGAAGCACCTGCCGCCGCCGCATCTGCGCCGGCACCGGTTGCCGCCCAGCCGAAGGTCGAAGTTGCTGCCGACCCGGCGATCCCGGCCGGCACCGAAATGGTGACGATGACCGTGCGCGAAGCTCTGCGCGACGCCATGGCCGAAGAAATGCGCTTGAGCGACGACGTCTTCATCATGGGTGAGGAAGTTGCCGAGTACCAGGGCGCCTACAAGATCACGCAGGGGCTGCTGCAGGAATTCGGCGCCCGTCGCGTCATCGATACGCCGATCACCGAGCACGGCTTCGCCGGCGTCGGTGTCGGTGCTGCCATGACTGGCCTGCGTCCGATCGTCGAGTTCATGACCTTCAACTTCGCCATGCAGGCGATCGACCAGATCATCAACTCCGCTGCCAAGACGCTTTACATGTCCGGTGGCCAGATGGGCGCGCCGATTGTGTTCCGAGGCCCGAGCGGTGCTGCGGCCCGTGTCGCAGCCCAGCACTCGCAGTGCTATGCCGCCTGGTACAGCCACATCCCGGGCCTCAAGGTCGTCATGCCCTACACGGCAGCCGACGCCAAGGGCCTGCTGAAGGCGGCGATCCGCGATCCGAACCCGGTCATCTTCCTCGAAAACGAAATCCTCTACGGTCAGACCTTCGAAGTGCCGAAGCTTGACGATTTCGTCCTGCCGATCGGCAAGGCGCGAATCCACAAGGTCGGCAAGGATGCCACCATCGTTTCCTTCGGCATCGGCATGACCTATGCGGTCAAGGCAGTTGCCGAGCTTGAAGCGCTGGGCATCGACGTCGAGCTGATCGACCTTCGCACCATTCGTCCGATGGATCTGCCGACGGTGATCGAATCGGTCAAGAAGACCGGCCGTCTGGTCACCGTCGAAGAAGGCTACCCGCAGTCTTCCGTCGGCACCGAGATCGCGACCCGTGTCATGCAGCAGGCCTTCGACTATCTCGATGCCCCGATCCTGACGATCGCCGGCAAGGATGTGCCGATGCCTTACGCCGCGAACCTCGAGAAGCTCGCGCTTCCGAACGTCGCAGAAGTCGTCGATGCGGTGAAAGCCGTTTGCTACAAATAAGGGGAGGGCCCTTCGATGCCTATCAACATCACAATGCCTGCCCTCTCCCCGACGATGGAAGAAGGCAATCTGGCCAAGTGGCTGGTCAAGGAAGGCGATAAGGTCAAGTCCGGCGACGTGATCGCCGAGATCGAGACCGACAAGGCGACGATGGAAGTCGAGGCTGTCGACGAAGGCACCGTTGCCAAGCTCGTCGTTCCCGCCGGCACCGAAGGCGTGAAGGTCAATGCACTGATCGCAGTTCTGGCCGCCGACGGCGAAGATGTCGCCGCGGCCGCCAAGGGCGGCAATGGTGCAGCATCTGCCCCGGCCGAAAAGAAGGAAGAGGCAGTGGCAGCACCTGCAGCCGCCAGTGCTCCGGCACCTGCCGCAGCTCAAGCCGTGGCGGCAGCACCGCAGGCGGCAAAGGCCGACACCGGCGCCCGCGTCTTCTCCTCGCCGCTCGCCCGTCGCCTCGCCAAGGACGCCGGCATCGATCTCTCGGCAATCGCAGGCACCGGCCCGCATGGCCGCGTCATCAAGAAGGACGTCGAAACGGCTGTTGCCGGTGGCGGTGCCAAGCCGGTAGCTGCGCCAGCAGCTGGTGCAGCAGCTCCTGCTGCAGCGCCGCTTGCCAAGGGCATGTCGGAAGACGCCGTCCTCAAGCTGTTCGAGCCCGGTTCCTACGAGCTCGTGCCGCATGACGGCATGCGCAAGACGATCGCCAAGCGCCTCGTCGAATCCAAGCAGACGATCCCGCACTTCTACGTTTCGGTCGATTGCGAACTCGACGCGCTTCTGGCGCTCCGCGCCCAGCTCAACGCTGCATCCCCTGAAAAGGACGGCAAGCCGGTCTACAAGCTCTCGGTCAACGATATGGTGATCAAGGCTCTGGCCCTGGCCCTGCGCGACGTTCCGGATGCCAACGTGTCCTGGACCGACAGCAACATGGTCAAGCACAAGCACGCCGATGTCGGCGTTGCCGTGTCCATTCCGGGCGGCCTGATCACGCCGATCGTCCGCCAGGCAGAGCTGAAGAGCCTGTCGGCCATCTCCAACGAGATGAAAGACCTCGGCAAGCGCGCCAAGGACCGCAAGCTGAAGCCCGAGGAATATCAGGGCGGCACCACTGCGGTCTCCAACATGGGCATGATGGGCGTCAAGAACTTCGCCGCCGTCGTCAACCCGCCACACGCCACGATCCTCGCGGTCGGTGCCGGCGAGGAGCGCGTCGTCGTCAAGAACAAGCAGATGGTCATCGCCAATGTCATGACCGTCACGCTGTCGACCGACCATCGCTGCGTCGATGGCGCGCTCGGCGCCGAGCTGCTCGGAGCCTTCAAGCGCTACATCGAAAACCCGATGGGCATGCTGGTCTGAGGTGGATAAGGACCGGCCTTCGGGCCGGTCCGTTCCTTTTCGCGCAGTCGAAGGCGGGCTCGGACGATGAAAACAGTTCTCTGCTACGGTGATAGTCTGACCTGGGGCTACGATGCCACGGATGGCGGCCGCCATGCGCTTGCCGATCGCTGGCCGAGCGTCTTGCAGACAGCCCTGGGCTCGGACGTCCAGATCATTGCCGAAGGGCTGAACGGCCGTACGACCGCCTATGACGATCACCTCGCCGATTGCGATCGCAATGGCGCCAAGGTGCTGCCGACCATTCTCCACAGCCATGCGCCGCTTGATCTGATCATCTTTCTGCTCGGCGCCAACGACATGAAGCCGATCATTCACGGAACAGCCTTCGGCGCCGTGAAGGGCATCGAGCGCCTCGTCAATCTGGTGCGCCGGCACGACTGGCCGGTGGAGAGCGAGGGCGGACCGGATATTCTGATTGTCTCGCCGCCGCAGCTTTGCGAAACGGCCAATGCCGCCTTCGGTGCGATGTTCGCCGGCGGCATCGAGCAGTCGGGCATGCTGGCGCCGCTCTACCGTGATCTGGCCGATGAACTCGATTGCGGCTTCTTCGATGCGGGATCGGTTGCGAGGACGACACCGCTCGACGGCGTGCATCTCGATTCTGAAAACACCCGCGCGATCGGCCGTGGCCTCGAGCCGGTCGTCCGGATGATGCTCGGGGTTTGAGATGACGGGTGACGTCACGATCAGACCGGCGGAACGAAAAGAGGCGGCGGAACTCGCGGTTCTCGTTGACATCGCCTCGCATGGCTTTGCCGCCTGGCTCTGGTCCGGCGCCGTTCTCAATGGGGCGGCCGATACGGCGTTCGAGCGCGGGCGCAACAAGCTGCGCGAGGATGTTGGGCCGGGACACTGGCGCGACGCTGTTGTTGCCGATGTCGAGGATGAGATCGCGGGCGTATCGATCGGCTACGGCATCGACGTATCCGCAGTCGAAACCGAAGCAAGGCATGCGGTGATCGAACCTTTGCTGGCATTGCAGCGGCAGGTGGTTGGTCACTGGTTCATCGATAGCCTCGGTGTATACCGCCATCGGCGCGGCCGCGGCATCGGACGCAGATTGCTTGCACATGAAATTGCACGCGCCGGCTCGGCGCCGGTGAGCCTGATCACCGAAAGCCACAATGACGCGGCGCAGGCGCTCTACAGGAAAAACGGCTTTAAGGAGGCGGCTCGCGCTGAGGCCGTACCGCTCTTCGAAGGCAGCAGAAAACACGACTGGGTGCTCTTCACCCGCAAGGTCGCTTGAGACAAAGGCAGGAAACACATGGCTGAGAATTACGACGTCATCGTCATCGGTTCGGGTCCGGGCGGCTATATCGCCGCCATTCGTGCGGCACAGTTGGGTCTCAAGACCGCGGTCGTCGAGCGCGAGCACCTGGCCGGCATCTGCTCCAACTGGGGCTGTATTCCGACCAAGGCGCTGCTGCGTTCGGCCGAAGTGCTGCACTACGCCCAGCATCCAGGCAGCTACGGCATCAAGATCGAGGGTGCGGTGACACCTGATCTGAAGGCGATCGTTGCCCGCTCGCGCGGCATTGCCGAGCGCATGAACGGCGGCGTCGGCTTCCTGATGAAGAAGAACAAGGTCGATGTCATCTGGGGCGAAGCCAAGCTGACGAAGCCCGGCGAAATCGTCGTCGGCAAGTCGACGAAGCCGGCCGTCCAGCCGCAGGCGCCGTTGCCGAAGAACACCAAGGGCGAGGGCACCTACACCGCCAAGCACATCATCATCGCCACCGGTGCGCGTCCGCGCGCGCTGCCGGGCATCGAGCCGGACGGCAAGCTCATCTGGACCTATTTCGAGGCGATGAAGCCTGAGGAAATGCCGAAGTCGCTGCTGGTCATGGGCTCGGGCGCGATCGGCATCGAATTTGCCTCGTTCTACCGCACCATGGGCGTCGACGTGACCGTTGTCGAAGTCATGCCGAACGTCATGCCGGTCGAAGATGCCGAGATCTCGAGCATTGCCAAGAAGCGGTTCGAGAAGCAGGGCATGAAGATCCACCTCGAAGCCAAGGTGACGAAGGTCGAGAAGGGTGCCAATTCGATCACCGCCCATGTCGAGATGAAGGACGGCAAGGTCGAAAAGATCACCGCGGACCGGATGATTTCTGCCGTTGGCGTTCAGGGCAATATCGAGAATCTCGGTCTCGAAGCGCTGGGGATCAAGACCGACCGCGGCTGCATCGTCATCGACGGCTACGGCAAGACCAACGTTCCCGGCGTCTATGCAATCGGCGACGTTGCCGGCCCGCCGATGCTCGCGCACAAGGCTGAGCATGAGGCGGTCATCTGCGTCGAGAAGATCGCCGGGCTGCCGAACGTCCATCCGATGGACAAGCTGAAGATCCCGGGCTGCACCTATTGCCACCCGCAGGTTGCCTCCGTCGGCATCACCGAAGCCAAGGCGAAGGCCGAAGGCCGCGACATCCGCGTCGGGCGCTTCCCCTTCGTTGCCAACGGCAAGGCGATTGCGCTGGGAGAAGACCAGGGCATGGTCAAGACGATCTTCGACAAGAAGACCGGCGAGCTTCTGGGCGCCCACATGGTCGGCGCCGAGGTGACCGAACTGATCCAGGGCTTCGTCGTTGCCATGAACCTGGAAACGACGGAGGAAGACCTGATGCACACGATCTTCCCGCATCCGACGATCTCGGAGACGATGAAGGAAAGCGTGCTCGATGCTTACGGACGTGCACTGAACGCCTAATCCAAAAGGCTGAGGCCGGAACTTTTTGGCGCCATCCGGCATTGAGGACTTGTCCTCAATGAACGGAGATCACCATGAGCTTGAACGGCGTCGGCATTCTGGCTGCGATCATCATCGGCGGGTTGGCCGGATGGCTCGCGGAGCGTTTCATGAACAGCGATATGGGGCTGTTCATGAACATTGCGCTCGGCATCATCGGTGCGGTGGTGCTGAATTTCATTCTGGCGGCCTTCGGCATGGCCTTTGCCGGGTGGCTTGCCTATCTGGTCACCGGCTTTATCGGCGCCTGCCTGCTGATTGCCGTCGGCCGCGCTGTCAAGCGATAGCCTGCGACGCTTTGAGCGCTTGCGGTCGGGCCATCGCGCAAAAGGTGGCCTGACATTTCCCGTCGAGCCATCTATATAGATCGAAAAAGGGTCTGTCGGCACGAAGCCGCAGCCGCCGCGACGAGGAAGACAGTATGGTAACGGTGTTCGATGCCGTCTCTGAACGGGCGCAACGCGTCCGCCACCCGGAAAAGGCCCACAAGCCCGATACCGAAATGCTGCGCAAGCCGGAGTGGATCCGCGTCAAGGCGCCGACCTCGAAGGGCTACCAGGAAACGCGCGAACTGGTGCGCTCGCACAAGCTGGTCACCGTCTGTGAAGAGGCCGGCTGCCCGAACATCGGTGAGTGCTGGGACAAGAAGCACGCCACCTTCATGATCATGGGCGAGATCTGTACTCGCGCCTGCGCCTTCTGCAATGTCTCGACAGGCAAGCCGAATGCGCTCGACATGGCGGAACCGGAGAATGTCGCCAAGGCCGTCAAGCAGATGGGCCTTTCCCACGTTGTCATCACCTCCGTCGATCGCGATGACCTGCCGGACGGTGGCGCCGAGCATTTCGAGAAGGTGATCTGGGCGATCCGCGCCGCTTCGCCGCAGACCACGATCGAAATCCTGACGCCTGACTTCCTGAAGAAGCCCGGTGCGCTGGAGCGCGTGGTCGCTGCCAAGCCCGACGTCTTCAACCACAACATGGAAACCGTGCCGGGCAACTATCTGACTGTCCGTCCGGGCGCTCGCTACTTCCACTCAATCCGCCTGCTTCAGCGCGTCAAGGAACTCGATCCGACGATGTTCACCAAGTCGGGCATCATGGTCGGTCTCGGCGAAGAGCGAAACGAAGTGCTGCAGTTGATGGACGATCTGCGCACCGCCGACGTCGATTTCATAACCATCGGCCAGTATCTGCAGCCGACCCGCAAGCATCACAAGGTCGAGAAGTTCGTGACGCCGGAGGAGTTCAAGTCCTACGAGACGGTTGCCTACACCAAGGGCTTCCTCATGGTCGCCTCCAGCCCGCTGACCCGCTCATCGCACCACGCCGGCGACGATTTCGCCCGCCTGCGCGCGGCTCGCGAAAAGAAGCTGGCGGCTGCGGCCGAGTAAGGCCGAGGTATTTCGAGACAACAAAAACTCCGGCCCAGCGCCGGAGTTTCGCTGTTTACCGTTGTTCCCGTATTTGCCGGGAGTTCCCATGGACCAGCCGTCAAAACCGGCAGGGGTGAACTATGTCGATGATGCCGTGGGTGCCGATTGTATCCGCAACGCTCGACGCATCCTCGTCGTCGGATGCTCCGGTGGCGGCAAGTCGACGCTTTCGCAGAAGCTCGCTCGACATTTCGACCTGAGCTACATCTCGATCGATCGCGACATCCTGTGGCTGCCCGGCTGGCAGCAACGTGATCGGGCCGAGCAACGTCAGCGCATCGTCGAGAGGATCGCCGCCGAGCGCTGGGTCATGGATGGCACAGGTCCTTCTACTTTCGATCTGCGCGTGCCGCGGAGCGATGTCGTGATCTGGGTGCGCATGCCGAGGCTTCGGTGCATCTGGGGCGTTCTCAGCCGCTGGTTGAGGTACTTTGGGCGCACCCGTCCAGAGATGGCGCCGGGATGCATCGAGAAGGTCGACTGGGAATTCATCGAGTTCATCTGGACCTTCGAGCAGAAATTCTCGCCGCGGATTGTCGCAGGCCTGGCAGAGCATGGCCCTGACGTGCCGGTTCTGCAGTTGAAATCGCGTCGCCAGGTGCAGGGGCTCCTTGATCTTCTCGGTCTGCCCGCTTAACTCCCCTTTATGCCACACTTCGAAACGAACCATGTCGTCAAGCACACGGCCGACCAGATGTTTGATCTCGTTGCCGATGTCGAACGCTACCCGGAATTTCTGCCGCTCTGCGAGGCTCTGACCGTGCGCTCGCGTAAGGAGAGGGATGGCAAGGTTTTGCTGCTGGCTGATATGACCGTCGGCTACAAGGCGATCCGCGAGACATTCACGACGCAGGTGCTGCTCAACAAGGCCGAGCGGGTGATCGAGGTGAAATACATTGATGGCCCGTTCAAGTATCTCGATAATCGCTGGCGCTTCGAGCCGGCGGGCGAGGGGCAGTCGTCGGTGCATTTCTACATCGACTACGAGTTCAAGAGCCGCATCCTTGGAGCTCTGATGGGCTCGATGTTCGACCGCGCCTTCCGCATGTTCTCCGACGCGTTCGAGAAGCGCGCCGACAAGATCTACGCCGTCTAAGCGACCTCGGCCAGCATCTCCAGCGCCGTTCGGACGGTTGCGAGCCGCACGGCGTCGCGGCCGATATCGCCGTAGCGCATCTCGCGGTGGAGAGCGGTGCCCGTGCGCCCGGTTGCCGACAAGTGCACCAGTCCAACAGGCTTTTCTGCCGATCCGCCACCCGGGCCCGCAATGCCGGTGACGGCGACGGCAAAATCAGCCTCGGAGCGTGAGACAGCGCCGCGCGCCATTTCGACGGCCGTCTGCCTTGAAACGGCGCCATGGGCCGCGAGCGTCGCCGGATCGACGCCGAGCATCTGGATCTTGGCGTCGTTGGAATAGGTCACGAAACCACGGTCGACGACTGCCGACGATCCGGCGATTTCCGTCAACGCGCCGGCGATCAATCCGCCGGTGCAGGATTCGGCCGTTGCCACCTTGAGGCCGCGGGCGGTGAAATCGGCAATGATCTTGCCGGCCATCGCTTGAATGTCATTCGGCCACATCGTGGGTGCCCCCTGAGGTGTAAACGACAGTTGCGGTCGCGATTGCGGCGATACCCTCGTCGCGACCGACAAAGCCGAGCCGCTCGTTCGTCGTCGCCTTGACCGAGCACCGGTCGAGGTCGATGCTGAGCATGGCGGCAAGGTTCTCCCGCATGGCCTGTCGATGCGGTCCGACCTTCGGCGCTTCGGCAATCAGCGAAATATCGGCATTGGTGATGGTGCCGCCGCGCTGGCGCACGATATTGGCCGCATGCTCGAGGAAGATGCGTGAAGGCGCACCCTTCCACTGCGGGTCGGATGGCGGAAAGTGGTCGCCGATGTCGCCGGCGCCGCAGGTGGCCAAGAGCGCATCGGTCAGCGCATGCAACGCCACGTCGGCATCGGAATGGCCGGAGAGCTTCTTGGTGTGCGGGATGAGAACGCCGCAAAGCGTGACGCCATCACCTTCGACCAGCTGGTGAACGTCGTAGCCATTGCCGGTGCGGACATCCGGGATGAGATGTCGCTTGAGTTTTTCGTCGGCCATGGCGATGTCCCTTTTCAGTGTGAGCTTGATGTTGTCGACCGTGCCCTCGACGAGTTTGACCGGTATACCCGCCCATTCGGCGATCGAGGCGTCGTCGGTAAAATCCGTCCGTCCGCTGCTGGCTGCGGCCCTGTGGGCGTCGAGGATGGTCGTGAGGTCGAAGGTTTGCGGCGTCTGTGCCGCATGAAGGTGATTGCGCGAAACGGTTTCGGTCACCATGCCGGCGGCATCGGCGCGCTTCAGCGTATCCGACACGGCTATTGCCGGCAGCACGGCGCGCGCTCCCTTCGCCACCGCTTCCGCGCAGCGCGAGAGCAGGGCATGATCGGCAAACGGGCGCACGGCATCGTGAATCATGACGTAGCGTGAGCCGGTTGCTGCCACGGCTTCCAGGCCTGCCAGCACCGATTGCTGTCGGGTTGCGCCGCCGTGAACGACGATCAGGGCGCGTGTCGGCGATCGCCTGCGCGCCGCTGCCAACAGATCTTCATCGTCAGGATGGATCACAACGACGATCGGTCCAGTCCCCGGCCATGTCGCGAAAGTGTCAAGCGTATGGGCGATAACCGGCTTGTCGCCGATGGTGCGGTACTGTTTTGGCCCCTCGGTCGACTGTCCCGCGCGTTCGCCGCGCCCTGCTGCAACGATCACAATGCCGCAGGAAAGCTGTTCTTCAGGCTGCATCTTCTGTATGTGGTCCCGGATTTCGCCAATCTTCGCCGTGATGTACCGCGAAGGTCCGCGCTTTGCCAGCCGAACAGGGAAATTTGCCCGACGCTTCGAAATCGCTTGGCAAGCCAGAGAACAATGTCTAAAAATAGTGCAAGAACAACATGTGCCTGAAAGATATGCATTTGCCAGCTCCGGCTTTGTCATCACCGCTTCGGATCGGGAATATCGAAATCCGCAACCGGGTGGCGCTCGCCCCGATGTCAGGTGTCACGGACCTGCCGTTCCGCACTTTGGCCTGGCGCTTCGGTGCGGGGTTCGTCGTGACGGAAATGGTAGCGAGCCGCGAACTGGTCGGTAACGCCTCGGAATCCTGGGCGAGGCTGAAGAACTCCGGCATCAAGCCGCATATCGTCCAGCTGGCCGGACGCGAGGCGCATTGGATGGCCGAGGCGGCCAAGATTGCCGCCGCCAACGGCGCCGATATCATCGATATCAATATGGGTTGCCCGGCAAAGAAAGTGACGGGCGGCTATTCCGGCTCGGCGCTGATGCGCGATCCCGATCACGCTCTGTCTTTGGTCGAGGCGACCGTCAACGCGGTCGATGTGCCGGTCACTTTGAAGATGCGGCTCGGCTGGGACGAGAACTCGATCAACGCGCCGCTGATTGCCAGGAGGGCGCAGGAGGCCGGTGTCCAGGCGATCACCGTGCATGGCCGCACCCGCATGCAGTTCTACACCGGCAAGGCCGATTGGGACGCGATCCGCGCCGTGCGCGACGTCGTGACTGTGCCGCTGGTCGCCAACGGCGACGTCGATACCGTCGCGGATGCGCAGGAGATCCTCCGGCGGTCCGGCGCCGACGCCGTCATGGCAGGACGGTCCTCGCAGGGCCGACCCTGGCATGTCGGCGTTCTCGCCGGTGCTGCAGGCCATCCAGATCAGGCGGAGATCGCCGACATTTTCGTGGAGCACTATGAAATGATGCTCGAATTCTACGGTGCCGAAACGGGCTTGAGGCATGCACGCAAGCATGTCGGCTGGTACTTGGACCGTTTCGCATCCGATCTTGCCGGGACGGAGAAGGGAGCGATCCTGACGTCGACCGATCCCAAATCCGTCGCTGCGCGTGCCTCGGAGGCCATTCGCAGTTCGCATGCGCCCCTCACTAGCGAAGGGATCGCTGCATGACGGACAAGCCTAACACGCCGGAAGCCATGGCTGCTGCCAACGGGCTGTCGATGGCCGTTCTGAATGCCATTCAGAACCCGGTAATTCTCGTCGATCAGAATGGCCTGGTCGCCTTTGCCAATTGGGAAGCCGAATCCTTCTTCGGCGCCAGCGCCAATCACCTCGCCCGCCACGATATCAGCGCCTTCATCCCGTTCGGCAGTCCGCTTTTGACGCTGATCGAGCAGGTGCGCGAGCGCAAGGCGCCGGTCAACGAGTATCGTGTCGATCTGAGTTCGCCGCGGCTGGGTGCCGACAAGCTGGTCGATCTCTATGTGGCGCCGGTGATTTCGGAGCCCGGCTCCGTCGTGGTCGTGTTCCAGGAGCGGTCGATGGCCGACAAGATCGATCGCCAGTTGACGCATCGCGCGGCGGCGCGCTCGGTCACTGGCCTTGCCTCGATGCTGGCGCATGAGATCAAGAACCCGCTTTCCGGCATTCGGGGTGCGGCGCAATTGCTGGAGACCTCCGTCAACGACGAGGATCGGGCGTTGACCCGGCTGATCTGTGACGAGACCGACCGGATCGTATCGCTGGTCGATCGCATGGAAGTGTTTTCCGACGAGAGGCCGGTCGATCGCGTGCCGCTCAACATTCACTCGGTGCTCGATCACGTGAAGGCGATCGCACGGGCCGGTTTTGCGCGCCGGATCAAGGTGACGGAAAACTACGACCCGTCCCTTCCGTCCGTCTTTGCCAACCGCGACCAGCTCGTGCAGGTGTTTCTCAATCTCATCAAGAATGCGGCGGAAGCGATCGGCGATCGGCCGGAAGGCGAGATCATGCTGACGACCGCCTACAGGCCCGGCATTCGCCTTTCGGTCGCCGGCACACGCGAGAAGATCTCGCTGCCGCTGGAGTTCTGCGTCCACGACAACGGCCCGGGCGTTCCCTCCGACCTGCTGCCGCACCTGTTCGATCCGTTCATCACCACCAAGACCAACGGTTCGGGCCTTGGGCTGGCGCTCGTCGCCAAGATCATCGGCGGGCATGGCGGCATCGTCGAATGCGACAGCCAGCAGAACCGCACGACTTTCCGCGTCCTGATGCCGGCCTCAAAGGGGCAGGCGGCGGATGAAGACGACATGCCTATGACAAAAGGAAACATTGCATGACGGGCGCCACGATCCTCGTCGCGGATGACGACGCAGCCATTCGCACCGTGCTCAATCAGGCGCTGAGCCGCGCCGGCTACGATGTCCGGATTACATCGAACGCAGCGACGCTCTGGCGTTGGATTTCCGCGGGCGACGGTGACCTTGTTGTCACCGACGTGGTCATGCCCGACGAGAATGCCTTCGATCTTCTTCCGCGCATCAAGAAGGCGCGACCGGACCTGCCGGTCCTTGTTATGAGTGCGCAGAACACCTTCATGACGGCGATCAAGGCTTCCGAGAAAGGCGCTTACGACTACCTGCCGAAGCCCTTCGATCTGACCGAGCTGATTGGCATCATCGGCCGGGCGCTGGCCGAGCCGAAGCGACGCCCGGCGAAGATCGACGACGATTCGCAGGATGGCATGCCGCTGGTCGGTCGCTCCGCAGCGATGCAGGAAATCTACCGCGTTCTCGCCCGCCTGATGCAGACCGATCTCACGCTGATGATCACCGGCGAATCCGGCACCGGCAAGGAGCTGGTGGCGCGGGCGCTGCATGACTACGGCAAGCGCCGCAACGGCCCTTTCGTTGCCATCAACATGGCGGCGATCCCGCGCGACCTGATCGAATCGGAACTGTTCGGTCACGAAAAGGGGGCCTTCACCGGCGCGCAGACACGTTCGACGGGTCGTTTTGAGCAGGCCGAAGGTGGAACGCTCTTCCTCGACGAGATCGGCGACATGCCGATGGACGCACAGACGCGGTTGCTGCGCGTGCTGCAGCAGGGCGAGTATACGACGGTGGGCGGACGCACGCCGATCCGCTCCGATGTGCGCATCGTCGCTGCAACCAACAAGGATCTGAAACAGTCGATCAACCAGGGCCTCTTCCGCGAGGACCTGTATTACCGGCTGAATGTGGTGCCGCTGCGCCTGCCGCCGCTGCGCGATCGTGCGGAAGACATTCCGGATCTCGTACGCCATTTTGTCCAGCAGGCCGAAAAAGAGGGTCTGGACGTCAAGCGTTTCGATCAGGAGGCGCTGGAACTGATGAAGGCGCATCCGTGGCCGGGCAACGTGCGCGAGCTCGAAAACCTCGTGCGACGACTGACCGCCCTTTACCCGCAGGATGTCATCACGCGGGAGATTATCGAAAATGAACTGCGGTCGGAAATCCCCGACAGCCCCATCGAAAAGACGCAGGCGCGCAACGGCTCTCTTTCGATCTCGCAGGCGGTCGAGGAGAACATGCGGCAATACTTTGCCAGCTTCGGGGACGCGCTTCCCCCAAGCGGTCTTTACGAGCGGGTGCTCGCCGAGATGGAGTATCCTCTCATCCTTGCCGCTTTGACGGCAACGCGAGGAAATCAGATCAAGGCCGCCGATTTGCTCGGCCTCAACCGCAACACGCTGCGCAAGAAGATCCGCGAACTCGGCGTCTCTGTGTATCGCAGCTCACGGACGGCTTGACTTGGCCGCAACCACCGTTGCATTTTCGCCACAATGCGTTGCTTGAACGTGTTATGACCGCCGAATCGAGCGGTGTTGCGCTGCTTTGCCTAGCCTTGGGGGCTGTGGCTGATGCGCAACAGCTCCGGTTGACGGTCCGGTCAATACCTTGACCCGGGATGTGCGTGAGAATTGCTGGTGTCGATAGGCGCCGGTCGGGGGAACGTTTTTTACATGGTGGATGCAATGGCCTTGCCGCTGGGCACAGATGACGGATTGGCGGCACACGACCGTCGCGCGTCCTTTGCCTTACCGGGCCTCATGCTGGCGATCGGCGCACTCGTCTGCGCCACTCTGTCTCTGCTCGTTCTGCTTGGGCTGACGCCGATTCGGCTGGAACGCAACATTTTCATCGCCTGTGCCGCGATCAATGGACTATTTGTCGTCGGCCTGATCTATCTCATCGTTCGCGAAATTCTCAGGCTGCTGCGGGCGCGTCGCAAGGGGCGGGCCGCCGCGCGGCTTCATGTCCGCATCGTCGCGCTGTTTTCGATCGTCGCCATCACGCCCGCCATTCTGGTCGCGATCTTCGCCAGCATAACGCTCGATGTCGGACTTGACCGCTGGTTTTCGCTGCGCACGCAGGCGATCGTCCGGTCGTCGATCAGCGTCGCCCAGGCCTATGTGCTGGAGAATGCCAGCTATCTCCAGGGTCAGACCGTTTCGATGGCCAATGATCTTGAGCGCAACCGGCAACTCTACAGCCTCGACCGCACCGGCTTTACTGAACTGGTGACGCGCCAGGCCAGAGGGCGCGGCATGCTCGGCGCCTTCCTCGTGCGGGCAGACGGAAGCGCCATTCTGCAGGCCAACATCTCGACGGAAAAGCCCCTGCCGGCCATCCCGCCGGATGCGCTCAAAAGCTCGGTTTCCGGACAGCCGACATTGATACCGCCCGGGATTACCAATCTGGTGGGTGCGGTGATCCCGCTTGACGATATTCCCGGCACCTATCTCTACACCGTTCGCAACGTCGATCCGGAAGTGATGCGTTCGCTGCGGCTGATGGAAGAAAACACGGCGGAGTATAAGACGCTCGAAGCCGGGCGCGCCTTTACGCAGATTGCCTTCGGCGTGCTCTATATCGGCTTTGCCCTGATCGTGCTTCTGGCGGCCATCTGGACGGCGATCGCGGTCGCGGACCGCATCGTTCGACCGATCCGGCAGCTGATCGGCGCCGCCGACAGCGTTGCTGCTGGTAATCTTGACGTCGTCGTGCCGGTGCGTGCCGTCGATGGCGACGTCGGCAATCTTTCGCGTACGTTCAACAAGATGGTTTCGGAAATCCGCACCCAACAGGAGCAGATCCTCGAGGCCAAGGATGAGGTCGACCATCGACGGCGCTTCATCGAGGCAGTTCTTTCGGGCGTCACGGCAGCAGTCATCGGCGTCGGCCGCGACCGGCAGATCACCATCGCCAATTCCTCTTCGGAGGAGTTTCTGAAGAAGACCGCGCCGGATCTGCTCGGTGCGGATCTGCGCGTGGTTGCGCCTGAGATCGAAGAAGTGCTGGTCGAAGCGGAAAGCCGCTACCGCAACAATTTCCGCAAGCAGATCAACATTATGCGCGGAGGAACCGAGCGCACGCTGAACATCCAGGTGACGCGCGAAGAAGGCGGCGAGGCAAACGAGTCCTACGTCATCACCATCGACGACATCACGGATCTTGTCATTGCGCAGCGCTCCACCGCCTGGGCCGATGTGGCGCGCCGTATCGCACACGAAATCAAGAACCCGCTGACGCCGATCCAGCTCTCGGCAGAGCGCCTGAAACGTCGCTATGGCAAGCAGATCGATCAGGAAGACAAGGCCGTCTTCGATCAGTGCACCGATACGATCGTAAGGCAGGTCGAAGATATCGGTCGCATGGTCGATGAGTTCTCCGCCTTTGCCCGCATGCCGAAGCCGACGAAGGAGAAGGTGGATCTGCGCGCAATTTTGAAGGACGCCGTGTTTCTGCGCGAGATGGGCAACAACCACATCCGCTTCATCCGCGAGTTCGGCGACGAGCCGCTCCAAGGCATGTTCGATGGCCGCATGCTCGGACAGGCCTTTGGCAATATCGTCAAGAATGCCGTGGAGTCGATCGAGGCGGTGTCGACTGACGCTGTTCGTGGCGAGCCGACAGTGCTCGTGCGTGCGCAGCAGGATGGAGCCGCCGGCCGGCTAGTCGTCGATGTCATAGACAACGGCAAGGGCCTGCCGACCGAGAACCGGCATAGAATATTGGAACCGTATATGACGATGCGCGAGAAGGGCACGGGCCTCGGGCTCGCGATCGTCAAGAAGATCATTGAGGACCATGGCGGACAATTGGAATTGCACGACGCACCGGCCGATTTCGATGGCGGCGTTGGAGCAATGATCCGCGTGATCCTGCCGCCTGCCGGAGAAGCCGCGGGCGAAGACACTTTGAAGGGTAAGGGTACGAGCGATGGCCGCTGACATTCTGGTTGTAGACGATGAGGAAGACATCCGCGAGATCGTCTCCGGCATCCTGTCCGACGAGGGGCACGAGACCCGAACGGCTTTTGATAGCGACAGTGCGCTGGCGGCGATCAGCGACCGCGTGCCGCGGCTCGTCTTTCTCGACATCTGGATGCAGGGCAGCCGCCTCGACGGCCTCGCCCTGCTCGACGAGATCAAGGCGCGCCATCCCGATTTGCCGGTGGTGATGATTTCGGGGCACGGCAATATCGAAACGGCGGTCAACGCCATCAAGCGCGGCGCCTATGATTTCATCGAGAAGCCGTTTAAGGCTGACCGCCTGATCTTGATTGCCGAGCGCGCGCTCGAGAACTCCAAGCTGAAGCGCGAAGTCTCGGAGTTGAAGAAGAAGTCGGGCGATCCGGTCGAACTGATCGGAACCTCCGTTGCCGTCTCGCAGCTCCGCCAGACCGTCGAAAAGGTCGCGCCGACCAACAGCCGCATCATGATCCAGGGGCCGTCCGGCTCCGGCAAGGAGCTGGTGGCGCGCATGATCCACCGCAAGTCGACCCGCTCGACCGGTCCGTTCGTGGCCCTGAACGCCGCGGCGATCACGCCCGACCGCATGGAGATCGCGCTTTTCGGAACCGAGGGAACGCCGGGGCAACCGCGCCGTACCGGTGCTCTCGAAGAGGCACATAGCGGCATCCTCTATCTTGACGAAGTCGGCGAAATGCCGCGCGAAACGCAGAACAAGATCCTGCGGGTTCTCGTCGATCAGCAATTCGAGCGGGTCGGCGGCACGAAGCGCGTCAAGGTCGACGTCCGCATTATCTCCTCGACGGCCTACAACCTCGAAAACATGATCTCCGAAGGCCTCTTCCGCGAGGATCTCTTCCACCGGCTCGCGGTCATCCCGGTGCGGGTGCCGGCTCTGGCCGAGCGCCGCGAGGATATTCCGTTTCTTGTCGACATGTTCATGCGCCAGGTCAGCGAGCAGGCAGGTATCCGCCCGCGCAAGATCGGCGACGATGCGCTTGCGGTGTTGCAGGCCCACGATTGGCCCGGCAACATTCGCCAGCTCCGCAACAATATCGAACGGCTGATGATCCTGGCTCGCAGTGACGGCCCGGATACGCCGATCTCGGCCGACATGCTGCCGACCGAAGTTGGCGATACCTTGCCGAAGATCTCCGCGCAGGGCGACCAGCACATCATGACGCTGCCGCTGCGCGAGGCTCGCGAAATGTTCGAGCGGGATTATCTGATCGCTCAGATCAACCGATTCGGCGGCAACATTTCCCGCACGGCCGAATTCGTTGGCATGGAGCGGTCGGCGCTTCACCGCAAGCTGAAGTCGCTGGGCGTTTGAGCGATAGATTTCTTCTGGCTGACGGCCGCCTGTACCTTGGTGAAAGAACGACATGAAGGTGATCATTTGTGGTGCGGGACAGGTCGGCTACGGCATCGCCGAACGGTTGGCCCAGGAAGACAATGACGTCTCGGTGATCGACACATCGGCGGCGCTCATTGCCAACATTACCGAAAGCCTCGATGTGCGTGGCTATGTCGGCCACGGCGCCCACCCGGATGTGCTGGCGAAAGCCGGTGCCGATCAGGCCGACATGTTGATCGCGGTCACGCTGTTCGACGAGGTCAACATCGTCGCCTGTGAGGTGGCGCATGCGATCTTCAATGTGCCGACCAAGGTCGCCCGTATCCGCGCTCAGAACTATCTGGCGCCGGAATACGCCAACCTTTTCTCCCGCGAGAACGTGCCGATCGATGTGACCATTTCGCCGGAAGTCGAAGTCGGGCGCTTGGTGCTGCGGCGCATCTCGTTCCCGGGCGCGACGGATGTCGTACGCTTTGCCGACGACCGGATCGCGATGGTCGCGATCGAGTGCATGGAAGACTGCCCGGTGGTCGACACGCCGCTGCAGCAGTTGAGCGAACTGTTTCCCGATCTGCAGGCAACGGTCACCGGCATCTTCCGCAACGGCAAGCTGATCGTGCCGCATTCGTCGGATCAGTTGCAGACCGGCGACCTTGCCTATGTCGTCTGCGACCGCGACCATGCGCGCCGCACGCTGGCTCTGTTCGGCCACGAAGAGCAGGAAGCGCGCCGCATCGTCATTCTCGGCGGCGGCAATATCGGCTATTTCGTCGCCAAGGCGATCGAGGAAAACCAGCCGAGGACCCGCGTCAAGCTGATCGAGAACGATCGAGACCGTGCGGTGATGATGGCCGACAAGCTCAGCAACACTGTCGTTCTCAACGGTTCGGCGATGGATCAGCGCATCCTGATGCAGGCCGACGTGCAGGATGCAGACCTGGTGGTGGCGCTGACCAACAACGACCAGATCAATATCCTCGGCAGCATGATGGCAAAACGGCTCGGCGCCAAATCGACGCTGGTTTTGATCAACGAACCGTCCTACCAGGATTTCGCGGGAACGGCCGGTGTCGATGCCTATATCAACCCGCGTGCGGTGACGATCTCGCGCGTGCTTCAGCACGTGCGCAAGGGTCGTATCCGCTCGGTCTATGCCGTCCAGAAGGGCACGGCTGAAGTGATCGAAGCCGAAGCGCTGGAAACCTCGCCACTGGTCGGAAAAGCACTGCGGGAGCTGGATCTGCCCGATGGCATTCGCATCGGCGCGCTCTACCGGGACAAGACATTCATCCGCCCGCACGGCGACACCAAGATCAAGGCTAGGGATCGCGTCGTGCTCTTTGCCGCCGCCGAGGCCGTCCGCCACGTCGAACAGCTCTTCCGCGTCAGCATCCAGTTCTTCTGAGGTCAAACAAACGCCATGCCGAGAATTGCCTATGTCAACGGCGCCTACGTGCCGCACGCCGATGCTGCCATCCATATCGAAGATCGTGGCTACCAGTTCGCGGACGGGGTCTACGAGGTCTGCGAGATCCGTCATGGCTTCATCGTCGATCTGACCCGCCATCTCGACCGCCTTGGTCGATCGCTGAGTGAACTTCGCATCGACTGGCCGATGAGCCGTGCGGCGCTGACCCATGTCATTCGTGAAGTCGTGCGCCGCAACCGGGTGCGAAACGGCCTGTTCTACATGCAGGTCACGCGCGGTGTCGCTCGCCGCGATCATGTCTTCCCGGCAAAAGACACCGCGCCGACGATCGTGGTGACGGCAAAGCGTACCGATACGGCGGCAATCGCCCGGAAGGGCGCCGAAGGCATCTCGGCGATAACGGTTCCGGAGAACCGCTGGGATCGGGTCGACATCAAGTCCGTCGGTCTTCTGCCGAACGTGCTGGCCCGCCAGAAGGCCAAGGAGGAGGGCGCCCAGGAGGCGATCTTCGTCGATCCTGATGGCACGGTGAAAGAAGGTGCTGCGACCAATGTCTGGATCGTCGATCGCGACGGCGTCCTGCGTACGCGCCCGGCCGATCACGGCATTCTCAGGGGTATTACCCGCACGACGCTGATGGACGTGGCCAGGCCCCTTGGCATCAAGATCGAGGAACGGGCCTTCTCAGTGGACGAGATGCTCGCAGCGCGCGAGGTCTTCATCACGGCCGCAACGAGCATCTGTTTTCCGGTCGTTTCCATCGACGGCAAACCGATCGGCAACGGTCATCCAGGAAGCATAGCACAGAATATTCGTGAAGCCTTTTTCGACGTTGCGGAAAAGACATTGATTTGATACCAAACTGACAGAGGCGTCGGGGGAAGGGTACTTGTGACGCCTCTGATTGAAAAAATAGACAAAATGCACCGGCGCGCGACGCCGGCAAATAAGAAAGAATCGGCGCGATGGCGGAACGTTCTCAGAACTTGCAGGATCTTTTCCTTAATACGGTCCGCAAACAAAAGATTTCTCTGACAATTTTTCTTATCAACGGCGTCAAATTGACGGGCGTTGTCACGTCATTTGACAATTTCTGTGTGTTGTTGCGCCGCGATGGTCATTCGCAGCTCGTCTACAAGCACGCGATCTCGACCATCATGCCGGGCCAGCCGCTGCAGATGTTCGAGAACGAAGAAGCCGCATCCTGACGGGACGTAAGGCACATTACCAAACGGGATTCAAAGTCGTCGTCGATCATTCCGGAGCTTGAAACGCTCCGCGACGACATGCGCGCAGTCGTCATCGTGCCGGTTCTGAAAAAGACCGGCCGGCAGACGGCTGAAACTCTTTCTGCGACCAGCACCCGCACCGACGAAAGTCGGCTCGAGGAAGCAGCCGGCCTTGCACGGGCGATCGACCTTAACGTCGTTCATGGGGCCATCGTATCGGTGGCACAGCCAAAGCCAGGCACGCTTCTCGGCACCGGCAAGATCGAGGAGATCGGTCACATCCTCGTTGAACAGGATGCTGGCCTGGTCATCGTCGACCACCCGCTGACCCCGGTGCAGCAGCGCAATCTGGAAAAGGAATGGAACGCCAAGGTCATCGACCGGACGGGCCTCATCCTTGAGATCTTCGGACGCCGCGCCTCCACCAAGGAAGGCACGTTGCAGGTTGATCTCGCACATCTCAACTATCAGAAGGGCCGGCTCGTCAGGAGCTGGACCCACCTCGAGCGTCAGCGCGGCGGTGGCGGCTTCATGGGCGGCCCGGGCGAAACCCAGATCGAAGCGGACCGGCGCTTGCTGCAGGACCGTATCGTCAAGCTTGAGCGCGAACTGGAACAGGTTCGCCGCACACGGCAATTGCACCGCTCCAAGCGCAAGAAGGTGCCGCATCCGATTGTGGCACTCGTCGGCTACACCAATGCCGGCAAGTCGACGCTTTTTAACCGAATGACCGGAGCCGGCGTGCTGGCTGAGGACATGCTGTTTGCAACGCTCGATCCGACGTTGCGACGGCTGAAGCTGCCGCAAGGCCGCATGGTGATCATGTCCGACACGGTCGGCTTCATCTCGGATCTGCCGACGCATCTTGTCGCGGCCTTCCGTGCGACGCTCGAAGAGGTGCTTGAAGCCGATTTGATCCTGCATGTCCGCGATCTCTCCGATCCCGACAATCAGGCGCAGGCAAGCGACGTTCTGCGCATCCTTGCCGATCTCGGGATTGACGAGAAGGAGGCTGCGGCCCGGCTTGTCGAGGTCTGGAACAAGATCGACCGGCTTGAGCCGGAAGCGCGTGAGGCCTTGACGAACAAAGCCGCAAGCTCTGAGAACACCGTGGCCGTCTCGGCGATTACCGGTGAGGGCGTTGATGGGCTGCTGGCCGAGATCGGCCGTAGGCTTTCCGGTGTCCTGACAGAATGCACCGTCGTTCTCGGTGTCGATCAGTTGCAGCTTCTGCCCTGGGTCTACGAACATGCCATCGTCGACGGTCGCGAAGATCAGGAGGACGGCAGCGTCAGTCTCGATCTGCGTCTGACGGAAAACGAGGCTGTGGATCTGGAGCGGCGTCTCGGCAACGGGCCGAAGCCCGCCGCGGAAGACTGGTAAGACATTGCAACTGAGGCGCGGATCGTCGCCTCAGGTCAGTTGCCGTTCGATGGCCTTGGCCGCCTGCCACAGCTCTTCCATCCGTTCCAGCGTGGCTTCCTCGAGCGTTTCTCCGTGCGCTTCAAGCTCGTGCTCGATATGGGCAAAGCGTCGGCGGAACTTGGTATTGGTGCCGCGCAGCGCCATTTCCGGATCGGTGCCGACATGGCGGCCGATGTTCACGACCGCAAAGATCAGATCGCCGAGTTCATCGGCCACCTTCGCACGGTCCCTCTCCTTCAACGCCTGACGCAACTCTCCGATCTCTTCCTCGATCTTGTCGAGGATCGGCTCCGGCTCCGACCAGTCAAAGCCGACCTTGGCGGCGCGTTCCTGCAGTTTCAGCGCTTCCACGAGGGCAGGGAAGCTGCGCTGGATCGAACCCAGATGACTGGCAGCACCATCGTGCGGCAAACCCCGGTTGGCGCGCCGCGCCTGACGTTCGGCCTTTTCGGCCTGCTTGATCTCGTCCCACTGGGCCTTGACTGCTTCCGGAGTGTCCGCGTCCGAACGGGCAAAGACGTGCGGGTGGCGGCGGATCATCTTGGCCGTGACGGCCTCGACGACATCGCCGAAGGCGAACTCGCCGGCCTCTTCGGCCATGCGGGCATGAAACACCACCTGCAACAGCAGGTCTCCCAGCTCGTCGCAAAGGTCATGCATGTCGCCGCGCTCGATCGCGTCGGCAACTTCGTAGGCTTCTTCGATGGTATAGGGCTTGATCGTCTCGAACGTCTGGACGACGTCCCACGGGCAGCCGGTTTCCGGCTGCCGCAGTGCTTCCATGATATCGAGAAGGCCCTTGATGTCGCGTGATGGTTTCATAAGATCAATTCAACGGAATGGCGTTGTCGCTTTTGCCCGACTGGTAACTGTCGGACAGGCGCTGATAACGGTCACGGATGCGAGCATCCTGGGCTGCAAGCTTCTCCTGCGTTGCCTGGTCGGCGTCCCTGGCGAGCGCTGCGATCGACGATGACGTCCAGAACGCATTGTTCTGTGCGTAGCCGCCTGGCTCAAGACGAAACACCTCCTTGAGGATCTTCAGGTCGTGCGGGATGGAAAAGCTGTCGCGCGAATCTTCGTGGCTGAAGAAGTAGTAGAAATTGTCAAAGCCCGCCCAGGTGATTGCCGACAGACACATCGAGCAGGGCTCGTGCGTCGAAAGGAAGATCAAGTCGTGTGTATCAGGTTTTTCCGCCAGCTCGTAGAAACGCTTGAGTGCGTGTACTTCGCCGTGCCAGAGCGGATTTTCCGTCTCGTTGTTCGTCTCGGCGAGAACGAGAGAAAGATCGGACTTGCGCAGGATCGCCGCGCCAAACACCTTGTTGCCGGCGGCCACACCCTTTTCCGTCAGGGGCAGGATATCCTGTTCGATCACATCGAGCAGCCGTTCGGCCAGTTCGGATTGCGTCATGTCTTCAGTCTCCGGCAAATGCGTTGCGGCATTTAACGGAGGTTGCCCCTTGGGCGCAATGGCTGCCGACAGCAGGTATTGCGCAACAGTCCCGGAGATATTTGCTCAAAATGCCGCGTGGTCGAGCAAAACAATACGGGACCTCAAAGCCATTGAAATTTCTGTTTCTTCAATTGCTGTGGGCTATGCGGGATATTGAGCGGAGCCTGTAGAAGGAACAGATTGCAAGACCATGCCGCAGCAACTCTCCGTCTTCCCCGCATTCTTTCGCGTCGCGCAAAAGCGCGTGGCGGTTTTCGGCAATGGCGACGAGGCCTTTGCCAAGGTGCGTCTGCTGCTCAACACCGAGGCCGCGATCGTCGTTTATGCCGATGCACCGGAGGCCGACTTCGCTGCATTTCTGAGCGAGCGCGCGATTGAAACCGTACGCGCCGCCTTCGCTCCGAAACAACTTGAAGGCGCGATCCTGGCGTTTGCCGCGACTGGCGATGCAGCGCAAGATCGCGAAATCGTCGTTGCCGCGCGCGAACAGAGAATTCCGGCCAACGCCGTCGACCAGCCCGATTACTGCGATTTCTTTACGCCGGCGCTCGTCAATCGCGCCCCGGTCGCCGTTGCGATCGGTACCGAAGGCGCGGGCCCGGTGCTTGCGCAGATGATCCGCGCCCAGATCGATCAGATGCTGTCACCGTCGCTCGGGCTCGTGGCAACGCTCGCCGCCAGCTACCGCGAAGCTGTCGATCGGCTCGTGCCGCGCGGTGTCGCGCGTCGCCTCTTCTGGCGTCGGTTCTTTCAGGGGCCGGTGGCAGACAAGGTTGCGCTTGGCGATGTTGCCGCCGCGCGCCGCGAAGCTTCGCGCCTGCTCGACACGGCACAGGCAGCCTCCGGTCACGTCTGGCTCGTCGGCGCTGGCCCGGGCGCCGAGGATCTGCTGACGCTGAGGGCGCAGCGGGTGATGATGGAAGCCGATGCGATCGTCTACGACGCGCTGGTGCCACAGGCGATCGTCGACATGGGGCGCCGCGATGCCGAGCGCCTCTCTGTCGGCAAGCGCAAGGGGTGCCACACGAAATCACAGGACGAGATCAACCAGCTGCTGGTGAAGCTTGCAAGTGAAGGCAAGCGCGTCGTTCGCCTGAAATCTGGCGATCCGCTTGTCTACGGTCGCGCTGGCGAAGAAATGGCCGCGCTGCGCGAGGCTGATATCACCTATGAGATCGTACCGGGGATCACCTCTGCCTTTGCCGCCGCCGCTGATTTCGAGTTGCCGCTGACATTGCGCGGCGTTGCATCGTCGCTGGTCTTTACGACCGGCCATGACCTGACTGGCGAAGTGCTGCCGGACTGGGCGCGCCTGGCCGTGTCCGGCGCGACCATCGCGGTCTATATGGGGCGCACCGTCGCGGCCTCGGTTGCCGGCCGCCTGATGCAGGCGGGCTTGCCCGCGGAAACGACCGTGGCTGTGATCGAAAACGCCAGCCGCTCCGACCGCCGGCTGTTGCACGGCACGCTCAAGGACCTGCCGGATCTTGAGAGCCGCACCGAACTTTCCGGGCCGGTCATGGTCATCATCGGCGACGCCGTAGCCGGCGCGAATTTCGAGCGTTCCGAGCCGCTGGTGGCCGGCAAGCGCACGGCAAAGCATAAGAAGATCGAAGCTGCCGCTGAGCGCAGCGAACAGTTTGTGAATTAAGGGAAACGTCATGGTGAACAAGGTATTGACGGCAAATCGGCTCTCGGATGGCATATCCGTCTGGCTGGATGCCTCGGGCAACTGGGTCGAGCAGCTCCAGCAGGCCTTCATTGCCCGCCATGCCGAGGCGGTCACCGCGCTCGAAGCGACCGGCAAACTCGCTTTTGACGACAACAAGGTGGTCGACGCCAACGTCGTCGACGTCGAGGAAGTCAACGGCATTCTGCGGCCGCTGCGTATGCGCGAACGCATCCGCGCCGAAGGCCCTTCGATCCCCTATGCCGCCGGATATAATGGCCTCGCCGGCCCGAACTTTGCTGCCTGAGGAACCGACACGATATGTACCGTTACGATGAATTCGATCATGCCTTCGTTTCCTCGC
Source organism: Ensifer sp. GW821-FHT05G01 (assembly GCF_059419585.1). Classification (NCBI taxonomy): domain Bacteria; kingdom Pseudomonadati; phylum Pseudomonadota; class Alphaproteobacteria; order Hyphomicrobiales; family Rhizobiaceae; genus Ensifer; species Ensifer sp. GW821-FHT05G01. The sequence continues at coordinate 159,968 of NZ_JBWKSC010000016.1, forward strand.
GAGTCGATCAGTTCCGCGATCAGGTTGAACGCCGCCTGAACGGCGAACTGGCCGAGGATGCATTCAAGCCGCTGCGTCTGATGAACGGCGTGTACCTGCAGCTTCATGCCTATATGCTGCGCGTCGCCATCCCCTATGGCACGCTGTCCAGCCGCCAGATGCGTATGCTTGCCCATATCGCCCGCAAGTACGACCGCGGATATGGTCACTTCACCACCCGCCAGAACATCCAGTACAATTGGCCGCGCCTTTCCGACACGCCGGATATCCTCGACGAACTGGCAAGTGTCGAAATGCACGCGCTTCAGACGTCGGGCAATTGCATTCGCAACGTGACGGCAGACCATTTCGCTGGTGCGGCGGCTGATGAAGTTGCAGATCCAAGGCCTTATGCCGAAATCCTCAGACAGTGGTCGAGCGTTCACCCGGAATTCTCGTTCCTGCCGCGCAAGTTCAAGATCGCCGTTACCGGTGCCGAGCGCGACCGCGCCGCAATCCAGGTGCATGACATCGGCCTGCACCTGAAGAAGGATGAGAACGGCCGCATCGGCTTTGCCGTCTATGTCGGTGGCGGACAGGGCCGCACGCCAATGATCGCCAAGAAGATCCGCGATTTCCTGCCGGAAGAGGACCTTCTGTCCTACACGACGGCGATCATGCGCGTTTACAACCTGCATGGCCGTCGCGACAACAAGTACAAGGCACGCATCAAGATCCTCGTGCACGAGACCGGGGCGGAAGAACTCTCCCGTCAGGTCGAGGTGGAATTCACAGCGCTGAAGGATACGGAGCTGAAGCTGCCGGAAGCCGATATCCAGGCCATCTCCACCTATTTCGCACCTCCGGCGCTGGAGCCGCGCGCGGAAGGCTGGGAAAGCCTTGCACGCTGGAAGAAGACCGATGCGGAGTTCTCGCGCTGGGTTCACCAGAACGTTCAGCCGCACAAGCATCCTGACTACGGAATGGTCACGATCTCGCTGAAGCCGATCGGCGGCATTCCGGGGGATGCGACCGACGCCCAGATGGACGCCGTTGCCGACATCGCCGAGGAATATGCCTTCGACGAAATCCGCGTCAGCCACGAGCAGAACCTAATCCTGCCGCATGTGGCGCTGGCGGATCTGGAGCCGATTTACCGGGCGCTCGTCGTTGCCGGTCTGGCGACGGCCAATGCCGGCCTGATCACCGATATCATTGCCTGTCCCGGGCTAGACTACTGCGCGCTTGCAAACGCTCGCTCCATTCCGGTCGCGCAGGAAATCTCGACCCGCTTCGGCGCGCCAGAGCGGCAGGCCGAAATCGGTGAGTTGAAGATCAAGATCTCCGGCTGCATCAACGCCTGCGGCCACCACCATGTTGGCCATATCGGCCTGCTCGGCGTTGAGAAGAAGGGTTCGGAACTCTATCAGATCACGCTTGGCGGCTCCGGCGATGAGAACACTTCGATCGGCGAGATCATCGGTCGCGGTTTTGAACCGGAGAAGGTGACCGACGCGATCGAGACGATCGTCGATACCTATCTCGGGCTGCGCAACGACAAGTCGGAGACGTTCCTCGAAGCGTACCGTCGGGTCGGTCCGCAACCCTTTAAAGACGCGCTCTATGGCGGCAGCGCACAGGAAGCCGCTTGAGGGGCTAAGGAACGGACATGACAAAAATCTGGAAAGAAACCGGCTTTGTGAGTGATGATCCCTGGATCATCGAAAACGAGGAAACCAAGGCCGGTTCGAACGAAAAGGCGATCCTCGCTCTCGACGCGTTTCTCGCCAAGGTGGCCGAGACGGACGAGGTTGGCTTGGGGGTTGTCGTTGCTCCGGCGGATGACGTGACCAAACTGCAGCCTCATCTCGATCGCATCGCGCTGGTCGCCGTCGCATTCCCGGCTTTCAATGACGGGCGGGCATTCAGCCATGCGTCGCTGTTGCGCGCGCGGCTTGGTTTTGCCGGTGAGGTAAGGGCAGTCGGAGACGTCCTGATCGATCAGATCCCGTTGATGCTGCGTTGCGGTATCGATAGTTTCGCGGTAACCAATGGAACGGCCCTGAAGCGTCTGACGGAGGGCCGGTTGCCGGGTATCGCCAATCATTATCAGCCGACGGCGCGACCCTCTGCAGACGCCAGATCCTATAGCTGGCGGCGTGTTTCTTGAATGTTGTGCTGACCGCGACAGTGTGAAGCACGCCGAATTGCGCGAAAGCGACTATATTTGGAAGGGATTTCCTTCCCGTTGAGCGCGGCTTGGAATATCCGCTTATTGTTGATAGACAGGGTCATCATTTACAGGACTGTAGCCACGATGAATGCTCCGGCAAAAACGGAAGATTTCGCGATCCAGGCACCAGCAGGTGTCTTCGTCGAGACGGTGACGAGCGTCACTCACTATACGGATCGGCTCTTCCGCTTCCGAATGACCCGTCCTGCGGAGTTCCGCTTCCGCTCCGGCGAATTCGCGATGATTGGTTTGATGGTCGGGGACAAACCCGTCTATCGCGCCTACTCGATCGCAAGTCCGGCCTGGGACGAGGAACTCGAATTCTTCTCGATCAAGGTTCCCGATGGCCCGCTGACGTCGCATCTGCAGGCGATCAAGCCGGGCGACAAGGTGCTGATGCGCAAGAAACCGACCGGTACGCTGGTTCTGGATGCGCTTGTTCCCGGCCGCCGGCTCTACATGTTCTCGACCGGCACCGGCATTGCGCCTTTTGCCAGCCTGATCCGCGACCCCGAGACCTATGAGAAGTTTGAGGAGGTCATCCTCACGCACACCTGCCGCGACGTGGCCGAGCTGAAATACGGCTTCGATCTCGTGGACGAGATTCGCAACCACGAATTCCTGAACGAGATTGTCGGTGACAAGCTTCGCCACTATGCGACGGTGACGCGCGAGGACTACCCGTTCAAGGGCCGGGTGACCGACCTGATGGTCAACGGCAAGTTCTTCGCCGATCTCGGTCTTCCGCCGCTCGATCCGGCGATCGACCGCGGCATGATCTGCGGCTCGACGGCGATGTTGAAGGACACCAAGGAGATTCTCGAGGCGGCAGGCCTGACCGAGGGCGCCAACAACAAGCCGGCCGAGTTCGTCATCGAACGGGCTTTCGTCGGCTAACGGGCGACAAGAGACGAAACATCATCGCAACATCTTGAAGGGCGCATCACCGGATGCGCCTTTTTCGCATCTGTGCCACAGTCGCGACCGGAGGACGAGCTATGCGTTTCCGGAAGCTCCGCTCTGATCAATCAGCGTACCGGCGGCTGGCATCAGGCACTATCGTTCCCCTAGCATTTTGACATGGTGCGCGACCGTAACCAGTCGGAACGAGCGCACCAATAAAAGCGTCCGTGCCGGAGATGTTCCGGCGATGGCGGACCTTGCAGGGAGTGGCTGATGAGCCTTGAATCCAGAATTCGCCGCAAGTCGTTGCATGACCGGATCGTCACGCCTGAGGCGGCGGCGGCCCTGATCAAGGACGGCATGACGATCGGCATGAGCGGCTTTACCAAGGCTGGCGATGCGAAAGCCGTGCCGCTGGCCATGGCGCAGCGGGCGGCTAAGGAGAAGTTCCGCATCACCCTGATGACCGGAGCGTCGCTCGGGCACGACATCGACAAGATGCTGACGGAGGCGGGCGTTCTTGCGCGCCGCCTGCCGTTCCAATCCGATCCCGTGCTGCGCGCTGCCATCAATCGCGGCGAAGTCATGTTCATCGACCAGCACCTCTCTGAAACGGTCGAGCAGCTCCGCTCCGGCCAGATCAGCCCGATCGACTATGCCGTCGTCGAGGCGGTGGCGATTACCGAGGACGGTGGCATCGTGCCTTCGACGTCGGTCGGCAACTCCGCAAGCTTTGCGATCCTCGCTAGGAAAGTGATCGTCGAGCTCAATCTCAGCCACAGCCCGGAGCTCGAGGGGCTGCATGACATCTACATTCCGGCCAAGCGACCGTCGCGCACGCCGATCCCGGTCGTCGCCTGCGACAGCCGCGTCGGCTCACCCTATATCCCGATTGATCCGGACAAGATTGCAGCGATCGTCATTACCGAAAAGCAGGACAGCGCCGCGCGCATCTCGCCACCGGATGCCGAGACCATCTCGATCGCCGGGCACCTCATCGGCTTTCTTCAGGACGAAGTGCGCAAGGGTCGGCTCGACATGACGTTGAACCCATTGCAGGCCGGTATCGGCGTTATAGCGAATTCGGTCTTGAGTGGCCTCGTCGACAGCCCGTTCCACGATCTGCGCATGTACAGCGAAGTGCTGCAGGACAGCACCTTCGAGCTTTTCGAGGCCGGCAAGCTGAGCTTCGCCTCGGCGGCGTCGATGACGCTCAGCAGCGCCTGGGCCGATCGGGTCTTCCGCAATATCCGCGCCTATAAGGACAAGGTGATCCTGCGGCCACAGGAGGTGAGCAACCATCCGGAGATCATCCGCCGCCTCGGTGTTATAGGCATCAACACCGCGCTCGAGTTCGATATCTACGGCAACGTCAACTCGACCCATGTCGGCGGTACCGACATGATGAACGGCATCGGCGGCTCCGGTGACTTTGCCCGCAATGCGTACCTGTCGATCTTTGTTGCGAAATCGGTTGCCAAGGGCGGCGCGATCTCGTCCGTGGTGCCGATGGTTTCCCATGTGGATCACACCGAACACGATGTCGATATCCTGGTCACCGAGCATGGGCTCGCCGATCTGCGCGGCCTTGCGCCGCGCGAGCGCGCGCCGTTGATCATCCGCAATTGTTGCCACCCGGCCTATCGCGAGTTGCTGGCGGATTATTTCAAGCGCGCCGTGGCAACACGGGCAGGGCAGACGCCGCATATCCTGGAGGAAGCCTTCGACTGGCACGTGCGCCGACTGAAGACGGGCAGCATGCTGCCGGGTGCCTGACCGCCTACTCCTGCGCCAGGTAGGTCATCAGGGCTGACATCGCCGCCGCCGCACCCTCGGCGTCGGCAGACGCGATCGCGTCGATCACCCTGATGTGGCGCTCGACCGATCCGCGCATTCGCTCGACGGACGCTGCGGCAAACCAGATGCGCCGGGCATGCGTCTGCAGTGGCGCAAGAGCCGCCGTCAGGAACCTGTTGGGGCAGACTTCCTCCATCAGTTCGTCGAAGACCTTGTCGGCAACCAGGAAGCCTTCCATGTCGGCAGCGTCTGCGCATCGGCTCATTTCCGCGGCGCATTCCTTCATTGCGCGCCGTGCATCCGTGGTGGCGTGTTCCGCGACCAAGGCGGCTGCAAGCGGCTCCAGCTTCTGGCGAGTTTGCACCACATGCGCGCGATCGTCCGGCCCGATCGTCGTTATCTGTAGGCCGATGCGCGGACGGACTTCCATCAGTTCCTGCCAGGCAAGCTTCTGGATGGCCTCGCGCACCGGCGTGCGGCCATGCCCGGCAAGTTCGATCAGTTGTCTTTCCGTCAGCAACATGCCGGGCTCAAGCTTGAGCGTAACGATCAGCCGCTCGAGAGCGAGATAGGCGAGGTGGGCCTGGGAGTGAACTGACATGTGCATCCCGCAGTTTCTGATATATCAGAGCGTGTCATGTTTTCAGTTTAATGGCAAACGAACTCATGGCTGCTAATCAGGAATGATTACACTGATCGAAGTGGTAGCCATGGAACGGTAAAAGCCTCAGATTTCAACGGCCTGAATAAATTTGGCTTGCCGCCCGTTCGAGGGTTGAATGGTGTTGACGAAGAGGAAGCTGCTTGTCAGTCTTCTCTAAAAAGAGCGTCAGACATCGGCGTTGAGGGGCTTGGCTAAAGGTGGGTGCGTTTCTGGTCTGGTCGCTGATTGTTTTTGCGGGTCTGCTTGCCGTCCCGGCAGTCAGCCATACGAACGCGCAGACGACGTTCTCGCTGATGGCCTCCTCGATGGCTTTCGTCGGTATGGGCATCGCGCAGTTCATGGCGGCACGCCCGCCGGTCATCGAGCCGTTGTTCGGCGGGCTTGACCGCATTTATCACCTTCACCGCAAGATCGGCATCAGTGTGCTGGTGCTTATCCTTGTCCACTATTTCCTGACGCCAGATTTCAAGGGGCTGTCATTCACCAGTGGACTGAACCAGCTTGCCGCCTCCGCCGGGAAGTATGCGTTCTACGGGCTTGTCATTCTGCTTGTTCTCAGCCTCGTCAAAATCATCCCAAAGACGAAGATCAAGATTCCCTACCACCTCTGGCGCTATGCCCATCGCTTCATCGGCCTGCTGTTCGTCCTTGTCGCGTTCCACCAGATGTTCATCAAGCGTCCCTATGACAGCACCGCTCTACTTGCGGTGTATCTCAATGTGTTCGCAGCACTCGGGATCCTGAGTTATGCCTATACGCAGCTTCTGCCCTGGCTGAGGACCCGTCGATACGACGTTTCCGAGGTGGTGAGGCACGATGGAGCGACGATCATTTCGGCGCGGCCAAAAGGTCGGGCGCTGCGGGCCAAACCCGGGCAGTTCGGTTTCCTGCGTGTGTTGAAGACTGGCCTGCGCGAGCCGCATCCCTTCACCATTGCCGGCATCGACGGCGACGGCACGGTGCGCTTCGCCATCAAGCCGCTCGGCGATTATACGCAGGCCCTGCGGGATAGCGTTGCCGTTGGCGACCGGCTGAAGCTCGAAGGCGGATACGGTCATTTCAATCATCGACGCGGCGCCAGGAAGCAGATCTGGCTTGCCGGAGGCATCGGGGTCACGCCGTTCCTCGCCATGGCCCGCCATTTGACCGGCGGCGAGGGGCAGGACATCCACATGGTCTATTGCGTACGCGACCGAAAGGAAGCGATCGGCCTTGAAACCTTCGAGGCGCAGGCGGAAAAGCTCGGCAACTTCAGCTTCGTGCTGCACGATTCGGCCACGGACGGGCGGCTTGATGCGGCCAAACTGGCGGCGGGCAGTCTCATCGATCCGGGCGAGGCCGACCTTTGGTTCTGCGGTCCGGCACCGCTGAGGGAGGCGATCGTCAAGGGCTTGAAAGAGCTTGGAAAGAAGCCGCTCCGCGTGGAGTTCGAACAGTTTCAGTTTCGATAGCAGTTTAATTGAAGATTTTTCGATTGAGGGAGTACGGCCATGCGCGGTCTGCGTGAAATGCGAGCAAGCGTCTCGTCAAGTGCCGGCATCCGCACGAGGAACGGATTGGTATTGATTGCCGGTCTGCTCACCGCCACGCTCTGTCCCGGCGCCGCATCGGCGCGCGACGCTTTTGCCGAGGACGCCTTCTCGACCTACAAGGCGAATGTCGAGAACGGCAAATACATATTCAACGCAGCCGGCTGCGGCGCCTGCCACGGATCGGGCGACGAAACCGAGCTTTTGTCCGGCGGCATGGAGATGAACACGGCGATCGGAACCTTCTACGCGCCGAACATCTCGAACCATGCCAACGGTATCGGCGGCTGGAGCAATGCTCAGTTTCTCAACGCGGTGATGGTCGGGCTCGACCGCGACGGCAACAATCTCTATCCGGTCATGCCCTATACGTCCTATGGCGGGATGAAGCCGGAGGACGTGCTTGATATCAAAGCCTATGTGGAGACCTTGCCGCCGTCGGATGCGGCCTCCAAGGAACATGAGATCGCTTTTCCCTTTAGTCGACAAACGACGATAACCCTATGGAAACGCAGCAATTTCAACGTTCCGGCTTATCAGTCGCGCGAAGAGACACAGATGGAGCGCGGGCGCTATCTCGTTGAAAATGTCGGCGGCTGCGGCGACTGTCATACGCCGCGCACGACTACCTACGGGCTCGATCTGGAACGCGCCTATCAGGGCGAGAAGGGGCTGACGGGTGCGGTCGCGCCCGATATCGGCAAGGCGAAGATGGCGGGTCTGGCCGCGCCCGAAGTCTTTACCACGGGCCTGATCGGCGAAGGCAAGAAGCTGTCCGGTGCACCGATCAGCGATCCCGTCATGCGGCGCATCGCCAAGGGACTTTCGGCGCTCAGCGACGATGATCGTCGCGCGATCTACGCGTTCCTGTCCGATCGCGAGGTCAAGGCGCCGGCGCCGGTGGCGCAATCTGTCACGGCAGTCTGCAAGGAGACCACGGCCTCGACGGCGTTCTCTGGCGACAATGCGGCAGTCGCCCAACAGGCGGATGCATTCATCGGCAAGTATTGCCGCAACTGCCATGGTCCGGGCGAGAGTTCGCAGGGCAGCTACCCCGCAGGCGAACTGACGTCGATCGCCGCCGATGCCAATTTCGTCACGCCGGGCAATGCCGCGAAATCACGCCTCTTCACCTCGGTCACGAGCGGCCGCATGCCGCTTGGCAAGCGACCAACGGATGAAGAGGTCAAGGTGCTCGAAGACTGGATCAATTCGCTCAGTGAAAAGAACCTGCCGCAGACGGCGGCCGCCAAGCCGGATCGATCGCGCCCGATGCTGTCCTACGACCAGTTCGTCGAAGCGGCGCTCAAGGATATCTCCAAGGTCAGCGCACTCGATCGTCGGAACGTGCGCTACTTCTCCTACCGCGACCAATATAACGGCATGATGGGTTGCGAAGACGACGCCACGTTCATGAAGCGGATGGATGTGCTGGCGGGTGGCTTCAAGAAGTTGCTGAACTCCTTGTCTTATGGTCCGAAGCTGGTGGTGCCGGCGGAGGTGGACGGCACCAATGGCCTGCTCGTGCGGGTCGATCTGCGAGACATGCAGTGGGATGCCGCCGACTATGATTTCCTGGTCAAGCGCTACTTCTATGGCGTCGATCCGAAGAGCGATGCCTCGCTTCAGGCGCTGTCCGCCGAGACGCAGACGCAACTGCCGATCATGCGCATCGACTGGTTCATGAGCAATGGCGCCCGGCCGGAGATTTACAACAGGCTGATGAAGTTGCCGACGCATGTCCGAGAACTGGAAACGCGCTTCAAGATCGATGTGGACGACAACATCAGGCGGCGCAATGTTCTGCGGGCCGGATTTGCGGATGGCTCCTCTGGTGTTTCGGACCACAACCGCATGCTTGAGCGGCACGATATGCCGTTTGGCGGATACTATTGGAAATCCTACGACTTCGCTGGTGATCTCGGCAAACAGGTGCTGAAGCGTTTCCCGCATGGGCCCAAGGAACTGGGCACGCTCGATGCCGGTCTGGTGCCGTTTGAGCACGATGGCGGGGAAATGATCTTTTCGCTGCCCAACGGCTTGCAGGGCTATTACCTGTCGACCGCGGCAGGAAAACAGCTCGATGTCGGGCCCACCACCATCGTTTCGTTCCGCGAGCGGCCGATAGGCAAGGGGGTCGAGATCGTCAATGCCCGCTCCTGCTTCGATTGTCATGCCGATGGCATTCTGTCGAAGCGTGATCAGTTGCGCGACCACATCGCCACGTCGACGCTGTTCAGCAAGGACCAACAGGATGTGCTGCTGGCGATGTATGTGAAGCAGGAGGAGCTGGACGAGGCCTATCGCAAGGATCGCGAGCGCTTCGTCGGGGCTCTGCAGAAATTGGAAGTAACCGAACCGACACCGGACGGCGGACTGCAGAGCAAGCACGCGCCCGGCGACGCGGAGATCGTCACCTATTTCGCCGACAAGTATGAAGACGAACTCGACTTGGACGGTCTGGCGGCTGAATTCGACATGACACCGCAGCAGTTTTCCGAAGCGGTCAAGCGCGTGACGGATGTGAATGTGCTGCGCCTCGGGCTGGATTGGGTAACGACGCTGGAGGCCGGCGGAACCGTTCCGCGCAACGAGGTCGAGCAGCAATATGCCCTGTTGCTGGAGCCGCTCACCCAGCGTCGCGCCCTCGATACCGGCTTGATCGTGGTCGCCGGCGATGGACTGCAGCCGGAGGCAATGCCGCAGTCCGTGGCCGCGGCGGTTCCGGACTACCGCAAACAGGAGACGACAGACGGCAGCAAGCTGGAACTCGCGTTGAAGGTGCCGACGACGACGGCCAAGGTCGGCGACCAACTGTCGTTCGAGCTCAGCGCCAATCAGGCCTGCGAATTGCAGATCCTCTATGTCGAGGAAAACGGCAATGTCGAAGTCATCCCGGACGAGATGATCGGCAACACGACGCTGCAGCCCGGCGAACACAGACTGATCCCGCAGCCCGGGACCGGCACGCTGACCTTCGATACGGCAGCGCCCGCCGAAACCATGCTTGCCTTCTGCCGGGTTGGTGGACTGGCGGAGCAGAAGCTCACGCTGGAGAAAGCACGCCAATACGTTGCCCAATCGAAGTTGCCGCCGACCCGCGGACTGGCGGTCAACCTCGCCAAGAAGGCGCGGGCGGACAACGGTGCGAGCAGCGTGCAGATGGTAACTTTCGAGATCAAGGAATAGCGCTAAAGCAATGGGCAAGCTGGTGAAAATGACGATCGTCGCTGCCGCCGTGTTGTTGCCGCTCGCCAACCCGGCCAGCGCCTGTGACGCGTTGGTCGAAGCCTCTGAAGCCCTCAACAGGGGCGACGAGGCGGGGGCGCGATCGGCTGCCGCGCTGGAACGCACGAAAGCTTGTTCTGATACGGAGGCAGCGCTTACCCGGCGCGTGGCGGCGCTTGCGACTTTCAACCGCATCGCAAACGCGGTCGGGGGTGGCGCCTCCCTTGAAACGTTCCAAGGCGAGCTTGAAGCGGCGCGCGACGATGTCGGTGGACCATGGCAGATCCTCGACGCGCTTGGCGATATCGACCGGGCGCGAAAGAAATATGAAAGCGCGGCGACCTATTACCAGCAGGCGTTGGAGGATGCGGCCAACGAGCAACTGACCCCGGAGTGGATGGCGCCGGACAACGCCTACATTCTGCGCCTCGATCGGCTTGCTTCCGAGATGCGGCTTGCGGCGGCCAGGCCGGTGAAGTTCGCGATGCGCGGCGCCTGCAAATTTTCCTATCGCGGCGTATCGATCCGGAAGAAGGCGACGCCGGTTCGCTATGTCTTCGGGACTACCGAGTTCACACCGGAAGGGCTGCAGTCAGCAAAGGATCTGTTCGAGTGCCTGAAATCGGCAAAACCCGTGTCGATCACCCTGATTGGCCACACGGATCCGGTGGGCGGCACAGAGGCGAACAAGACGCTGTCGTTGGCGCGTGCCGAAGCTCTCGCGCACTATCTCGTGGACGCTGGCTACAAGGGCACCTGGACCACGGTCGGCAAGGGTGAGGAAGAGCCGTTCAAGCCGGATGACCCGAGCGCCTATGACGAAGCGATGCTGCACCAATTGGATCGCCGCGTTGAAGTTGATGTGGAGAAATAGACGGTGCTGCGCGAAGCTCTGATTTGGAGCGTGATCTTTGGGCTATCGGCGCTGCCCGCCATGGCCGCCACGTCAGCGCTTGTCGTCGGCGTCGATACCTATCCACATGAAGTGAGCCTCGACGGCGCCGTCAAGGACGCACGTGACGTGGCGCAGGCATTGAAGGCGGCAGATGTCGGCCCTATCCGCGAATTCATCAACGAACAGGCGACCAAGGACGCGATCCGCACCGCCTGGCTGGAGCTTGTCGAGGCCGCAACAACCGGCGACACGATCATCTTCACCTATGCCGGGCATGGCGCTCAGATGCCGGAGCTTGTTGCCGGCAGCGAGCCGGATGGGCTGGACGAGTTTTTGGAGCTTCCGGGCTTCGATCGCAGCCGGGCTGCGGAGACGGCAAGGGAGGTCATCGTCGATAACGAGCTCAATGCCTGGTTCGCCGAAGCAGAGGCCAAGGGCGTTCAGGTGTTGTTCGTTTCCGACAGTTGCTACTCGGGCGGCATGAACCGGTCGATCTCCGGCAAGACGCGGCTTGCGCCGACGGTGCGGGCGCAGTTGCCGCCGCCGTCGCAAGAGGCGGTTTCCGGCGCGGCGGTCAAGGACGAGGATCTGGCGCAGGTGACGATCCTTGCCGCATCGCTTGAGAGCCAGCCAACGCCGGAGGTTGTGATCGAAGGTGAGCCAAGGGGCGCGCTCAGCTGGAGTTTCGCCCGTGCGCTTGAGGGGGCAGCCGATCGTGATGGCGATGGCCTGATCTCAAGGGTCGAGCTTGAGGACTACGTCTTTTCCAACGTCAAGCTCCAGTCCGAGGCGCTGCAGGTGCCGAACTTTACGCCGCAGGTTCCGCGATCAGATAGGGAAATCGTCCTGTCCCTGCCCAGAAGCGCGACGCTGGCAATAGGCAACAGTGCTGCCGCGACCGGCCGGTCGGCAAAGCTGAAACCGGCCCGGGACATGGGGTGGACGGGCAAGCTGGCGCTCAGCGTCGACGGCGTGGCGCCGACGCTTGAGAATATCGGTGGCAGCGGCGTCCCCTATCGATGGGATGCTACCAGCGGCACATTCTACACGCCAAACGGCGATGTTGCCGGCGAACACGTTGCCCCCGATATGGTGCAGGGGGTGGTGGACAAATTCATCGTCCTCGATTTCCTGAAGGCTCTCGCCGCGCAGAACCCCGGCAAAGTCTCGCTGACGCCGGCCAAGGACATTTATGCATCAGGGGATCGCCTGAACTTCGATGCGCCGCAATCCGGATACGCGAACATGTTGGTCGTCAATCTCGCCAATACCGGGGAAGTCCAGCTTCTCGACGCCCAGATAGCAGGCTCCGGCAGCCATGTATTCAAGCTGACGGACCTGGAAGTGGTGAAACCCTTCGGCGCCGATCATCTGGTGGTCATCTCGACGAATGCTTCGATCGACGCGGTCGCTGCTGCCCTCGCAGGCCCGGGCGTCGATGCATCGAGGTTTTTACGTCTCCTGGAAGAACGGCTTGATGGAACCGACAGTGCCGTCGCGATCCAGCCGCTCTATACGCGGGAGCGCGGGCAATGAGCGTCGACATCAGGGTCTGGTCTCTCCTGCTGCCGCTTGTCGGCTGGGGGATGTGTTCGCCTGCATTGGCTGCGGACCGGGCCTTGCTGATCGGGATCGGAAGCTACCAGAACCTGCAGCCAAAGCTGTTTCTGCACGGGCCGAAAAACGACCTTCTTGCCATGGAGGGGTTGCTGACCGGCACTCTCGGCTTCGATCGTTCTGCTATTCGCATCCTGAAGGACGAGCAGGCGACGCGCGCGACCATCCTGTCGTCGATCGAGGAGTGGTTGATCGCGGGCACGCAGCCCGGCGACCGAGCCTATCTCTATTATTCAGGTCATGGTCTCCAGGTCGCCGATATCGATGGCGACGAGGAGGATGGTTTGGATGAGGCGCTGGCGCCGTTCGATGTGGTCGCCGGGATCAAGGATTGGGACGGTGCCGTCACCGATGACGAGCTCGATGCCATCCTCGACCGTTTGAAGGGCAGGGCGGTGACCCTGGTGATCGACGCCGGTTACTCAAGCACGATTTCGCGGTCGCTGTCGGGCGAGGTATCCGCTGGCATCGACGGCGCCCGTTTCCTGGCGCGGCCGGAGGCGAAGCCGGTGGAGCAGGCGCTGACACGTGGGCTTCGCATCGACCTTGGTGTCGTCGACAAGCCCAGCCGCGTCAAAGAGAGCGGTATCGTCGCCTGGAGTGCAAGCGCACCCTATCAGGTGGCATGGGACGATGTGAGGCTGCCGATCGAAAGCCGCCACGGCGTTTTCACGGAGGCCTATGTCGCTGGACAGACGGGGGCGGCGGCGGACGCCAACGCCAACGGGCTGACCAGCAACGCCGAACTTTTCGAATATGTCACCGCGCAATCTGCTGCTTACTGCGCATCGCAGGAGAAATGCGAGACCCTCGACCCGCAACTTGAGACGAAGGCGCTGAACCTCGGCGCCAGTGCAGTCGTTCCTGTTCAGGCAGGGACTGAAGTGACGGCACGGTATCAGCCCGTTGCCGGCGACGGTGCCGCCCCGGCAAGTTATCAGGATGCAGATGCAGTCGATGCGGTCGGCGATATCGTCGGCAAGGCCGATGCTGGCGACGTGCGTATCAGCATCAACCGGCCAACCACGATGAAGGCCGGTGACGTGTTCAAGTTGACGGTCGCAAGCAAAGCTGCCGGAAGCCTCATCCTCATCGACGTCAATGCGAACGGCACTGCAAGCCAGATCTTTCCCAACGAGTTCGCGCAGAAGATTACGCCGCTCGCCGCCGACGTTCCGTTGACATTACCGGACGAGTATTACGGCTTCGACTTCGAAGCCTCGGGAGAAGGCGACAGCGCCTTTGTTGCCCTCGTGATCAGCGATGCCGTCGATCTGGCAGACGTTGCGCCGAAAACCAGGGGATTGAAGGTCGAGCTCAGTGCGCGAGAAACGCTTAGCGAAATTGTCTCGCGGCTGCAGCAGGCCTGGACTGACGACCTGGAGAGACGTGGTATCCGCTGGTCGGTCGGCACGCTACGCTATCACGTCGAATGATCGTTTCTGCGACAGGCCGGATAGTAAAAAGCCCGCCGAAAAGGCGGGCTTTCTGTTTGAAGTCTTTCGCAATCCCTAGTGCAGGATCTGGCTGAGGAAGAGCTTGGTGCGCTCGTGCTGCGGATTGTCGAAGAACTCGGCGGGCGAGTTCT